>JANPLN010000001.1:0-50900 GCA_031426555.1 Bdellovibrionales bacterium
TCGGGGCGCGAAACCCTCTCTCGGGTGATTGCCGGAGCCATTGCCAAGAAATTTCTTTTGCAACAGTATCCAGATTTAAAGGTTATGGGCTTTGTAAAATCCATTGGCGAAATGGAACTTAACGAGCACGAGCTGCAACAACTCCGCTCGGACTGGCTCACGCAAACTCAAGCGACAGATAATTATACCGCCCGATTTCCAACAAAACGCTTCGCTATTGCTGATATTTTATTGGACGCAAAAAAAAATGGCGAAAGCTACGGCGGAGTGGTGGAATTGTGGGTCGAGGGAGTTCCAGCAAGCTTGGGCGAACCGGTCTTTTATAAGCTCAAAAATGTCTTGGCCTCCGCCATGATGAGCATCGGTGCCACCTGCGGTTTTGAGTTTGGAGACGGCTTTGCGATGAGTCGGCAAAAAGGTACAATCGTTCACGCTGCCGAGCGCACATCGCCTTATGGCGGCATTCGCGGTGGTATTTCCACCGGGGAATCCATCGTGTTTCGCACGGCCTTTAAGCCGACATCAAGCATTCTAGATGTGGCCAAACGCGGCCGCCATGATCCCTGCATCGTACCGCGAGCCGTACCTGTGGTCGAAGCCATGACGTGGGCCGTGCTTGCGGATATGGTTCTACTTCAAGATGAATTTTTAGATCTTTAGATCTCTTCCACTATGGAAGACAGTGTTTTGTGCTTACAATTCAATTTATCAGAGCTGTCAAACTGCAGAGTAACACTTGTTCCGGTAGCCCCATTAACAATTGCGACACCTACTGTTCCCTCATCGTCGGGATACATTGTGCCTTGAGACGACGAACCTGCAAAATCAATTTTATCTAATACAGACGAATCGCCATTATCGTAATTAAGCGAAGCGTAGTAAACTCCATCCTCAATAAACTCAAGCTCCAAAGTCCCACCATCTTCACAACTGTATTGACCATTTAAAAGTGGAGCAGCTGCCATACTAGTTGATCCTGCGAAAATAATTCCAATCGCGAAAATAAATTTCATATTAACTCCTTAGTTATATGTAATTTTGCTTACTTAGGGAGCTAAATATCCTAGAATTTAGCGCGAGAATAGCTCATTTGTAATTAATACTTCCTCGTAACGGCTTCAAAACACGTGACCCGTGACAAATAGACAGAGGGCGTCGAGACCGTATCAGGCTGATAGGTTCTCGACGAGTCTTTTTTTTAATTCACAGCTCCGGATTCAAGGCCCATACCTTGATCGTCTACAGGTGTCGCTTGTTTTAAGCGTTTCTGCGTTTCACAAGACAAAACACCTTTCGTTTCATGTAAGTAGGTAGCTCCCCCACATTGTACGGATATTCCAGGAGCTACTTCTTCGCAAGTAATGGTTTTTCGTGCCACTCCTCTTGAGGGCGCTGTGCTAAATATAGTTTTTGGAATCGCATACGCGTCGACGGATGATTGATTATAACATCCTGCTTTGCCTTTGCAGCATCTCTTATAATCAGACACAACGGCATTCAACAGTTTAATTTCATCTGCGGTTACATCTTGCCTTACAGTGTCCCCTTCAACGTATTGTTTCATGCCTCTGCCAAATTGCTCTGTGCAGGCGAGCTCAGCTTGTGCAGACAAAGAAACCATCAATAAACACACTAAAAAAATTGTTTTAAACATAAAATTTCCTCCTAGGGCATAGTCTATCGTTGATTAAATGATTCATGATTAAATAGTCATTAAATCTAAACTTTTGTCTGAAGCCCAAGGGGGTCTGTGAACTCGGCCTATGTCTCTGACGTCAAGAGTCTTTACTCTTGCATCATCTTTGCGGCTTCAAATAACAGCCATTGCTTCCAGGATGTTTTGTCGGACTGATCCAGGTACGGAAAAACAGACTTTAAGCTTTTTGCTGAATCACCTTGATAAGGGGAAGTAACACCTGTTTCAAAACTTAAAAGATCGGCCTGATAGCCGTCCATGTACAGGGCGTAAAGGGTCGCCATAATATCGTCGGTTAATTTTCGACCACCACAACTTTTAACTTCTAATCCCATTAGAAGTTCTTTTTCGATGTTGAGATATTGATTTCCAAAATCTAAACAGTTGGAGTCTAGGTTGATCACTAAAAAATCATCTATTAAAACATCCGTCAAAACATCCAAACCTTCTGCGGTCCAAGACAGTGAGGCGTCAAGGGCGTCGTAAGCTGATATGTTCTCCACGAGTCTTTGTTTGAATTTTGGGTTCATAATGGACGGACTCTCAAAGGGAATTAGCTTATTGTAATCTCGTTTGAGGGGATTATCCCCGGAAAAGTCGTGCAAGCTGAGATTTGTAATCTCGGGGCGACCCACGCGATCCAAGGTTTCGTAAACTCCACCGCGCTCGGTGTAGCTCTGAGCTCCTAAGGCTAACAGTTCACTTTGCAAGCCGAGGCTTTTAAGATTGAGTTCTACTGCAATGCTCATCACATTGATTGTTTCCATGGCGTTACTGCCCGAGCCCGGAGATTGAGATTCAAATTTTTTACGATTGGTTACACCCAAAAAAGTTTGCGCCGATATAAAAAATGAATCTGCTCTGGGGCCGGCAGATAGTTTCAGGGTTTCATTTTCTAAAATATCTCCCACATGTCCAGTGACCGCGCTTATCTTTGCGCCGTCTTTGTTAAGGATACAGGTCACTCCTGCAGAATCCGAGTTCCCAACGCGGGTGTGGTGTCGAGGATCTTTAAATTTACAATTGAGATTCAATTCGCCCGCCACATAGGTTTTAAAACCTGGTTTCATAGGAGCTTTATTGATCTCGGCCAATCGGAGGAAAAGGTCGTAGCTCACTTTGCTTGAGTAATGGCCAGTAGGCGCGACGCCGGGATACATATTCAAAATCACCGTGAGGCTGTCCGCTTTATTTGGTGTTTTAAAAGCGTAGAGATCCGTCAAATCAGCTTGGCCGTCTTCGATGGTTGCTGCGCCATCAATATGGTCACTTGCCATACATACAGTGGCGAATAGCCAGGTGATTGTGAGTGCTTTAAATA
This sequence comes from Bdellovibrionales bacterium, assembly GCA_031426555.1. Lineage (GTDB taxonomy): Bacteria > Bdellovibrionota > Bdellovibrionia > Bdellovibrionales > JAGQZY01 > JANPLN01. The sequence goes on from JANPLN010000001.1 coordinate 3,018, forward strand.
CTTTGAACATGTGCTGACTCCTTGATTGCAGTTAGCATTTGCAAAGGAAAGGCCACGAGTCAATGTATCTGCAATGTACCGTTTGTATTTCGCAGCTCGGGCTCAGCCAAAAACGTCACTATTTAACTAGAAATGACCTCGCAAGGCGCCGATATTTAACGAGAAAATCACCAAGCGCAGATTTGTGGCCCCTTTTTGAGGACCGCGCGGAATTTGAAAAGTTTTTTTTGCCAAGCAGACGCTGGTAGATAAAAATTAGGGTCACTGACTGCGTTTTGGGTGGTTCGCGTTTGACCCTTGTAAATGATTTCGAGGGCTGCGTTCTGGCGCCCCTCGTCCCGCACAATATCGAGCATTCGCGAAAACTCCACGCGCGGAATCACCTGCCCGGGCTGGGGCATTTTTCGGTAAAAACCGCGAATGTTTTCGCTCACGCTGACAATTTCTACAAGGTCCTCTTGATAGGAAAAAATTTTAAACGGATTCGAGTAAAGCAAAAGATGGTTGGAGGTGGGGCCTTCGGTTTGAATATTGCTAAACATCGAAAACGTGCCCGCTGTGCGCAAGCCAAGGTAGTTCGAAAATCCATAGACAAACAATAGCAGAGTCGCCAATTTCAAAAGCAGAGGGCGTGGCAGAGAGATTTGTGCTAAATCCAGTTTTGGTAAAATTGTTTTCAAAACAAAAGGGGCAAAAATAGCGGTAAAGGCGATACCTTCAAAAAAACTATACTCTTCGTTTTGTGGGTGCCAGCGAAACAAACCTAATCCCACGACGAGAGCCACACAGCTCCAGCCAAGGGTTTGTAATTGTTTTTCCAACGAAACTTCGTGGGCCGAAGCTTGTGGGTTCACAAAACTCCAACTGAGCACCAAAGCCAAGCTTGAAAAATCAATAAAACCAAGCGGCGCCAGCAAAAAATGCAATCCGCACTGAAACAGCACGCCAAAATAACGTAAGCGCGGAACAAATAAAAAAAGCGGAATTATAGCTTCGGTAAAAAACCCAATAAGTGGTAGAAGTCGTCGGAGGTAAACCTTGGATGAGCTTAAAAAATTTGGCAAAAGATCTAAATATTCTCCCATTTTGTCGTTGGCGCAGCTCACTTCGGGATTAAAAAAGTCCATATTTAATTTATGAAAAGCTGCGAAAAAATAAGTGATCAAGGCAAAAAGCCGCAAGGTTTTAATCAGCGGAGTGAGGGAATCGCTTTTTGTACTTTTAAGTTCATAAAAGCTACAGATAGTTAGCAGTAAAAAAAGAAAAAATGACAGATTCGAATGATTGGCCAGGTTTGGAAACATCACGGTGTATTTGTATAAAATTGGCAGGGCAGCCAGGCCAAAAACAAGGTTGCGATGGCGTTTAAAAACTAAAAATGCGCCGACAACAAAAATGGAATAAAGCGCGAGGGCGCGATGATCCCACGACTCCGTTTGATGAAACATATAGGCAATAAGTAGAAAGCCTTGAAAAAATGCTAAGTGCATTCTTAAAGGCTATTTCAAAAGGCCTATCTCGCGCAAACGTTGTTTCAAAAAATCCTCGGCTAAAATATCTGGATACTTTGCACCACTTCCCACACACGCAGGAAGGCAAGACAGCATGGCCTCGGGATGTGGATGCATAAAAAATGGCATCGAGTACCGACTGCTCTTGGCGTCCGGGGGATTGACGACTCTGTGAGTGGTGGACGGAATCACGTTGTTGGTGATTCGCGCCAACATGTCTCCCGAATCGACGATGATCGCGTTGGGTTTGGATTCAATCGCTAGCCATGTTCCATCGCGATCCATAAGCTCTAGTCCAGAGGCCGAGGCGGAAACTAAAAGCGTAATCAGGTTGATGTCTTCGTGGGCCGCCGCGCGAATGGAGCGCGGGTCGCGATCTGGCGGAAGAGGCGGGTAATGCAATAAACGCAAAATCGAGTTTCCATCCACCGTCATTTTTTTAAAGAAAGCTTTTTCAAGTTCCAGCGGAAGCGTTAACGCCTCTAAAAGAGTATCTCCGCACATTTCAAGAGCTGTGTAGATTTCGGAAAACACAGCGCCAAATTGTGGGACTTCACTGGGCCAAATATTTTTTGGATACTGAGTATTGTAGCGGTGATTCTCTGCGAGGTTTCGCCCTACATGCCAAAACTCTTTCAGATCGGCGACCGGGCTGTCCTTGGCGTGCTCTTGCCCAAAGGGTGTGTAGCCGCGCTGAAAGCCGTTGTCGCGAAGGGCGTAGGCTTCCTTGGACGATCGCGGGAGAGCAAAAAATTCTTCGCTGAGGTTATAGGCTTTTTGTAAAAGCGAATCTGTTAACGGATGATCCACGAGAACAATAAAACCGTAATCCTTGAGCCCCCGGTAAAGTTGGTCGATGAAACGCGTTTTATCGGTGTTTGATCCTTGCGTATAGGCTGCAAGACTGAGCTCTGGAACCTTAGAAAGTGCACTCATATTTTCCCCCGTGGTGGAATCACCAGGCTGCTTATACTTCGTGCAGAGCCACATTCCAAGATATGACTCCATGCATTTGGCTGACACCTTTACGCTGATTCCATTATTCTCGAGCTGTGAAATACAGTCTTTATCAACTCGCACTGCCCACCGTCGCCGCCGACTTTGTCCTTTTCAACCTGCAGGTGGAAAGCCAGGTGCTGGCCACCAATCTTTTGCAGGAGTCGCCTCGCAAACACCATTACGTGTTGCAGTCGCGCAAACAAAAGCCAACCATGGTGGTGTTTCATCTGTCTGGCTATTTTGGCAATGGCACACAGAGCTTTCATCAAAAGACGCTGGAAGAAAATTTTCCGCAGCAACTGATGAATTTAACCCGCCGAGGAAAGGTTCCCAGCGCTTTGCACGTGTTTGTTGATGGGATGACGGCTTGGGGTGGCGGCCAGTTTATCAACAGTGATTTATTCGGTCGTCACAGTGATCATCTCCAACACGAGCTCGTTCCGCTGATAAAAACTGTGTTTCCCCAAGAGCGCAAAACTCCGTGGATTGTGATGGGCGCATCGAGCGGCGGGTACGGAGCCCTTCACCATGTGAGTTTGCCAAAAAGTTCCTTTCAAACCGCCATCGCCATTGCGCCTGATGCTGATTTTTCAACGTCCCTGCTGCCAGATTTTTATAAGTTAGCTCCGCATTTAAAATCTCTCTCGAATGTCTCTCAGGTGCAAAAAGCACTGCAGAGCGGAGAGCTGCAAAAAAAGAAAAACTTTTTTCAAATCATAAACGCTCTGGCTATGACGGGATGCTATTCCAAAATGGGGACGAACAAAAAACTTCAGTTCCCAATCGATTTCAGCAGCGGCGATGTGAACACCTCGATTTGGGCGCAATGGAAACAAAAAGATCCCATTTATTTTTTAAAACAAAGAGCTTCCCAGTTAAGCAAAAAAATAGTTTATCTTGAGGTGGGTGAGTACGATGACTTTTGTTTGTACTTTGGAGCGCGGAAGATCCGCGAAGTGCTGAAACAAAAAAAGGTTAAAACAATTTATACTGAATTTCCGGGAACTCATTTTGGCCTGAACGAACGCAAGCTCAAGGCCCTTCAATGGTTAAAAGGGAGACGCGTGTGAGTAAAAAAGTTGTCACCACAGAAACGGTGGAAAAAGCCTATCGCAGCTACGCCAAGTACTATGATTTAATTTTCGGTAAGGTCTTTCATCCCGGCCGAAGCACAGCCATCGAGCATTTACACTGTCGCCCGGGCGAAAGAATTCTCGAGGTTGGTGTGGGCACAGGGTTGTCCCTGCCGCTCTATCCCAATCATGTCAAAGTGGTTGGCATTGATCTGTCGGAACCGATGCTGGCGCAAGCGCGGGCCAAGGCAAAAGAAGAAAACGTCACGGCGGTGGAAGAGCTTTTGATTATGGACGCGCAGAACATGACGTTTCGAGACAACTCTTTTGATAAAGTGGTCGCCATGTACTTAGCATCGGTGGTGCCCGACGTGGCCAAACTGGTGGACGAAATCCGCAGGGTTTGCAAACCCGACGGAACCATCATTTTTATCAATCATTTTCAAAATAAAAATCCACTGATTCGTCGAGCTGAGGCGGCCATTCAACCCCTCGCAAAACATTTAGGATTCCACCCCGACTTTCCCATGGAAGAGTTTTTGCAAAAAACCAACTTCAACGTTACAACCGCCATACCCGTGAATGCTCTGGATTACTGGACTGTTTTGGTAGGCTTTAACGACAAATAGTTAAGTCGTCAGACTCGCACGTCAATTTTTGCGACCAAGCTGAATATATTTTTAAATACCAACAGTCACCAAACCCTTTCGCATGGAGTGGCACGCCATAACCAGCCCTGCGAAAGCGCCCGCGGGAAGCTCCTCGAAAACGAAATATAAATCGTCGAAGAAAAATCAGTCGGTTAAAGATCAGTCAGTTAAAAATCAGTCGGTTAAAAATCAGCCGATGCAAAAACGGTCATCGAAATGGGCAAATAACCTTGAAGAGGCTTTTCGAACCGATTGGTCAAACCTGGCAAAACAACACACAGAGAATCAAGAGCTTGCGCACGAATTGGGCGATGTGGAGATCGCAGCTAATGGCGTGCAAGTGAATCTCGAAAAATCTCTGCGCGACGATCGCGAGTTACCAATTTTATGGAAACAGATCCGTTTGTTTTTAAGTTATAGACCAGAGCACTCCCTAGCACGAATTGCTGGCGACGTGCATCTGCGCATACGAGTGGACCGCTTCGGCAAACTTTTGCGCATCTTCGAAGAAAGCGCCACGGGCCGCGAGGAATTGCTGGGGTGGACAATCCTTTGTTTGCTAGAGGCCTTTCGCGAACCTTTCCTGCGATATCCGCTGGAGAGCCCAAGAACACTGGATCTGCGGGTGCAGTACACCATGGGGCGAAAAGTTTTGCCATCGCAAGTACGATCAGCTCGAATGCTATTTGTGGTGGAGGGGGATTTATATACGGGAAGTGATGAAGAAGAAGGAGGGCCAAATCCAAACTCGCGTTTGCAGCCTCTCGATAAACCGCTGTGGATTTCGCCCGAGATTAAATTACTTTCGTTCTCTACAAAACAAATCACCGATACGTTCCGCGATAAGACTCTCAAGAATCATAAGGAGTGGAGTTACTTTGCTCAACGCGATTACTACGCCGACCAATGCCACCGGCACCTCAATCAGCTGGCTTGCAAAAAATTACGGGAACTTACGAAGGTCGTAGACCCTTAAATCCCGCCCGCGCTGCCTTCGGAGCGGGAATCGTAGGCGCCCTCTAAAATTCCGTCGTCGCGCAAATGAATGCCGTTTACTTTTGTGGTCCACGACACCTGCGTTTTGTGTCCCATTTTTTCTAAAGCTTTTTGGGAATCGTAAGAAAACTGGAATTCATCGATAAACAATGTATCTGGCAAAAACTGGTGGTGAATGCGCGGTGTTTGAATCGCGCGATCCATATTGTATCCATTAGCCACAACCCGGTACCACGATTGAAACACGCCGGTAATAATGCGCGGCCCACCGGCACCGCCCACGCCTACGACTGTTTTATTATTTTTTGTCACGATGGTAGGACTCATGGAGCTGAGCGGGCGCTTCCCGGCGCGCACATCGTTGGCTTTTCCTTGGATGAGTCCGTACATATTCGGTTTGTCGCTGATGGTGGTAAAATCGTCCATTTCGTTATTGAGCGCGATACCATATTTCTCACTGACCATGGCAGAACCATAGGTGCCGTTGAGAGTGATGGTCATTACCACGGTGTTGCCATCGGCATCCATCACAGTAAAATTAGTGGTCTCGGTGCTCTCTTTGCCAAGGAGCTCGTCGGTTAAAGGCTTTAAGTGCACCCTCTTTTTTGAGTTGATTTGTTTTGCCAAGTTCTTGATGTAGGTGTCGCTTGTGAGCTCGGTCACAGGATTTTTGTTAAAGTCAGGATCGCCCAAAAGACTGCGTCCACGAAAAACAAATTTAAAAATTTCCGCGAGCAAATGTGATTCCTCTGCCGAAGCGGGAGCTTTCTTTGCCATTTCGGTTTTTTCAATCAAACCCAAAATTCCCGAAGTCAAAACACCACTGCTGGAGGGTGGTGGCATCATATACACCGAGTGTCCCATAAACTCTTTTTTGATGGGCGTGAGCCAGCGCACTTTGTAATTCTGCAGATCTTGAATAGCTATGACGCCACCTGGTTTTTTAAGCGTCGCCACAATATCTTTTCCTATATCGCCGCCGTAAAAGGCTTTGATCCCTTCATCGCGCAGTTTTTTTAAAGCCTTTGCCAATTGCGGCTGCCGAAGAATTTCGCCGGGTTTATAGGATTGACCATTTTTAAAGAAATATTTTTTCCCAGACGTATTAAAATCATTTTTAGTTTCTTCGGTGTCGCGCACCCAATCTCCACTCACGGGAAAGCCCTGCTCGGCAAAACGAACAGGTTCTTCGAAAAGCTGTTTCCATTTTAGCTTTCCATATTTCTGATGTATCTCCCACAAACCGAGGGGAATTCCCGGCGTAGCCACCGCCAGAGGCCCAGTGATCGAAGCTTTTTCGGGACGATCCTTGTAAAAACCAGGATGCGTAAGAATGGGCGCCGTTTCGCGAAAATCAACAGCAACAGGATCGGCATTGTTCATGCGAACCATGGCAAAACCACCACCACCTAAGGACGCAAAGTAAGGACTCGTCACCGAAAGCGTCAGCTCCACCGCAACAGCCACATCAACAACGTTGCCCCCCATTTTCGAAATCTTCTGCGCCACAGGAATCACCAGTTGCGTAGGCGCCGCCACCATTATCTTGTGCCCCTCCGCCGGAATCCCCAACGCCACGTTCGCAGAAAAAATGAAGAGAAAAAGACATGCAAGTTTCATAAGTTGCTCCAAAGGTTTCGGTGCTATCGCTTGAACTTAATCTAAGCTCTTTTTAGAAATCTTTCAAAAACGAGTTCCGCAGCGAAGCGAGGACTGTCTGAGGCTTTTGAGAGATTTCTAAAAAGAGCTTAGATTAAGTTCCCAAGTTGAATATATCGAGGTCTTTGGTCAACTTCTGCTTGCTGATGATGTAAGAATTTGATACCTCGGAGGTATGCAACTCGACGAGTCATTAATCAGGTCAAAGTTCGGCGCACGACCTCCTTATTTTATCAATCCCTACATCCGACGTATGGAACTGCAAGATGACTGGGTTTTTTCCGAAGAAATTGCCAGAGAGAACCGCGGTCAGTGGGCGCAAAAACTTCCCAGTGCTTCAAACGCAGTGCATGTGGAGATCGGCACTGGAAATGGATTTCATTTTGCGGAGTACGCAAAAACCCGTGGCGATGTGGCGTTTTTAGGATTTGAAATCAAGTACAAGACGCTTGTTCAAAGTATAGAGCGCGCACGAGATTTTGAAGCCGTTTGCGCGCGCATGATCAAAGCCGATGCGCGAAAACTGAGTGAATACTTTGCCCCGAAAGAAGTGGAAAAAGTGATCGTGCACTTTCCAGATCCATGGCCCAAGCGAAGGCAGCAAAAAAATCGTTTGCTCAACAAGGCTTTTTTTCGTGAATTAGAGATAATTTTAAAAACCGGTGGCGAATTCGAATTCAAAACAGATCACTACGGTTACTTTTTATTTGCCGCGCGCAACGCTGCGGAATCGCAACTTACCATCACTCATTACACCGAAGATCTTCACCATTCTTTTGTCGCCGGTGAAAACTTTGTAACTGCCTTTGAAGCCCTTTTTTTAAAAAAGGGCCAAAGTATTTTTTCGTTTAAATTGCGTAAAGAATTTTAATTTTATCGCACAACGCAGCGGTCATAGGTGACATCCGTGCGCACGGTGTTGATAAAGTCGGCGGTGGTCTGTGCCGGATTTTTAAAATAGCGACCAAACTTTGCGCGTACTTGATCATAAAACAAATTCCAATGAGGGCGGGAGCCATCGACTTGATTCGAGAGAGCGCCTTGCAGAAGATTTGTTGTCTGCCATTGATCATCAACGAGCAGAGTTTGAAACTGAATTTTAAAATTAAATAGATACTGAATGCCAACGAAGTCGGGATGAACTTGAAATGGCGAAGTCGTTATATTCGGGCGGCGTAAAATTTCGGTGTCACAGTGGAGGCTCCCTTGAAAAACTCCTTCCACCACAATTTCTTGGTTCGCCGGAAGTTCAAGAACCCACTCGTTATCGGTCGAAGAAACAAGATACGGCGTGCTTTGCAAAGACCACGTTAGGGGGAAATCTCGCTGGTTGCCAATATAGCCAACGGGTCCCAACCCCGAATACACGGGTACAAAGGCCATGCGATTTTCCAATAAGTCTTTCGCTCTCACTTTAACCCCAAAGTTGTTAGGATTGCTCACACGCAGAGTGATCACATGTCGTGGGGCGAGTTCTACAGACGCTCCAGAAAATTGATGGAGCTCGGGGCGAATCAGTAATTCTTTCGGTTGAAATGCCAACTGAAAGCGGGGAGATAAAGAAACAGTATCGCCATCTTTGACAAAAATTCGGCAGAGTTGTGTGGCTTTTTGCCACGTCGACATATCTGTGGAACTGGAGTTCATCACGTCCTCCCACGTCGTCGCACTGTTTGCGATTTTTTGAAAGTCCTCGCACAAAAGATGCTGGCGTTCACCGCTTGGAGCCGCCTGCGTTTTTAGGTTTTCAAACAGCAATGGTGCTGATGAGTCTTGAAACGCTGGGATATTGTTGAAGTCTGCAGAATTTTTAATTGTGATGTTATCTAGAGGATAGATGGCCTGGGACGAAAACGCATCGACGATGGTGAGTACCAATCGACAGTTTAAAGGATTTTTGCTGAGGGATAATAATGACTGAGGAGCTAAAACATTTAAAACGGGAATGGAAAAGCGATTCTGAAAATAAACATCGCTGTAGAGATCGCCAGAAGCAGTTTCAGTTCGACACCAGGACTGTACGCGCACGGTGATGGGATTTGCTTTGAAATCCTGCTGGCGAAGCATATCAATGGCTAGCTCGCCTCCCAACTCCAATTGGCGAATATCTTGCGCCCATTGCATTTTTCGTTGTGAATCCAGCGCGCCAACGTTTTGTCCGGCCACCGGAGCCGGTTGATAGGTGTCCGATGTGTCCTGAGAGCAGGACACCAATCCTAAAACCAGGATAAACCACGTACAGATACTATATTTTATTTTTAAAGCCATAAAGCCTCCTTGTGGAGGGCCTTATCGCAAGATCAGGGCCAGTATTTCCGAAGGGAGCTTCGAAGAAGCGACTATTTACTAACCTACCAGTAAGTGGACGTGACAGTGAGATCGCCCAGCGGGTAGCACTGGCAACTGATGCGCTGATGGGGAGCGAGAAAATACTTATCGATGAGTTTTTGTTCTAACGGCGCAATGGCGCTCACGTTTTCGATACCTTCCGCCACCGTTATTCGGCACTTCCCGCACACGCCATCGCCCAAGCACGAAGACGCCACGGGAATGTCATGTTTACGTAAAGTTTGAAACACGGTCTCGGAGGGCGATCCTTCCAAGGATTTGTTCAGTTGAGGCAAGGTGAGTTTCATGAGAAGAGTGTAACTTAGGAACAGGCACATGAAAAAAGAAAATATTTTTATAATTGGGGCGCGACGAGGCCTGGGGAAGGAAATTCTAGAGCAATGGCGCCAGAATTTTCCCAACGATGTGGTGGCCGGGTCCTCACGGCGTGAATTTGTTGCGGAGGGTGTGCAAACCTTCGTTTTTGATTTGTCTGTCCCGCAGCAAACGGAAGATCTCTTAAAAAGCCTTAGCCACTTTGCACCCACTAAAGTTTTTTATGTGGCCGGAGGCGGTCCTTACGGGGACTTTGCCGAAAAGGACTGGAAAGACCACCTTTGGGCCCTCCAAGTAAGCTTATTAAGCCCCCTTCGGGTGCTGCATTTTTGCCTCGGTCTACCCTCGGTTGAGCAGTTCGTTGTGGTTGGATCGGCCATTGCCGAAAGCCAACCGGACCCGGGTGCAGCGAGTTATGCCGCTGCTAAACACGGACTCATGGGCTGCATAAGTTCTTTGCAGGGAGAGGTTCGCAAGGATGTTCGGCTGTTTAGCCCAGGCTATATGAGCACGGATATGCTGCCGACCCAGGCGCAGGCAAGAATTGGACAAAAGGGGTCCATTGACAGTGCTGAATTGGTGGCCAGATTATTCATTGAATGGACGCAAAATCCCCAGGCGTCATGGCACTGGGAAGGTCGACCGCGCACTTAGGTTGTGTTAACGTTTCCCACTTCGAGGTGAAAAATGAGTCAGGTAGAAAATGTGATTATTATTGGTTCTGGGCCCGCTGGTTTAACGGCTGCTATTTACAATGCGCGCGCGCTCCTAAAACCTTTTATGATTGAGGGCGAAGAAGTGGGCGGTCAGCTGATGACAACCACCGAAGTTGAAAACTGGCCAGGCTTTGAACATGGAATCATGGGGCCTGAACTTATGGATGTTATTAAAAAACAAGCAGAGCGTTTTGGTACGCGCTTTCTTTCGCGCAATGTGACGAAAGTGGATTTTTCTGCGCGACCATTTAAAATGTGGGTGGGCGATGAGCTCTTTCAATCGCGTGCGGTGATTATTTCGACGGGCGCCAGTGCAAAATATCTAGGTTTGGAATCCGAAAGGAAATTTTTGGGTCGTGGAGTTTCTGCCTGTGCGACGTGTGATGGAGCATTTTTCCGCAATCAAGAAGTAGTTATTGTTGGTGGCGGAGACACGGCCATGGAAGAAGCTACGTTTCTTACACGTTTTGCGAGCAAAGTTTATATCGTGCACAGACGCGATAGTTTTCGCGCTTCAAAAATCATGGTGGACAAAGCATTAAAAAATCCAAAGATCGAAGTCCTATGGAACTCAGCCATCGAAGATATTATGGGCGACAAAGTTGTAGAGTCGGTTAAAATTAAAAATCTCGAAAAAAACGAAGTGTATGAGAAAAAGATTCAAGGAGTCTTTATCGCCATTGGCCACAAGCCCAATACAGATTTATTTAAAGGACAGCTTGAAATGAATGAAGTGGGTTACTTAACAACAAAACCAGGCACAACATACACGTCGGTAGAGGGTGTGTTTGCTGCTGGAGATGTGGCGGACGACATGTATCGTCAGGCGATCACCGCGTCGGGTACGGGCTGCATGGCAGCTATGGATAGTGAACGCTGGCTAGAAATGCAAGGACACTAGTGTGAAAAAAAAATCCTTTGATACAAAAATTCTCGTAGATAAAATCGAAAAGATCACAAAAGAGCGCTTGCTCAGCGAAAGCATCGTCAGCCTCGATGAGTTTCGCAAACTTAAAAACAAAAAAGAAAACAAATGTATTTTAATCATCGAAGACGATGAAACCATGCGCTCTGCAATGAAGCGTCTTTTCGAGGGCGAAGGCTACAACGTAAAGACCGCAGCCGATGGAACACAGCTGTCATCGGTCCTCGATGATTCCCCCATTGATTTAATCATTCTCGACATCGGATTGCCATGGATCAACGGTTACGAACTTGCGAAACTCCTCAAAGAACATGAAGAACTTAAATCCATCCCCTTGATTTTTGTATCTGGAAAAACCAGCGAGCTGGACGTAAAGCGCGGCTTCGAAGTGGGCGCCGATGAGTACATCAAAAAACCCTTCGACGTGGACCACATGAAAAAAGTGGTGCAACAGCTATTAAAGGTGAATCCTTAGAAAAAGGTAAACACTTTTACTGAAATCTGTAAACAACCTATTCTATTTAGCAAATTAAACGTTGACCGTAGGTCCAGGACACGTTTGCAAACAAGAGCTTCAGTAGTATAATTTGCTATGAATAAGGAGTTTATATGAAAATAAAAAGTATTCTGAGTTTAAGTGCCATGGTTCTTTTAATTGGCTGCCAAACCTCAAAAAGAGATATTGCTGAAGTAACACAGACTGACGAAAGCGTTAAAGCAGATCAATATGCGGGAGACGAACAACGAATTGTTGCTTACCCGAGGGGAAGTACAGGGGAGGTATTTGTTCGCGATACGTCTCATCCAAAATTAGGCGAAGCCTATCGAGACTCTCAGGGCTTGATTTGGGGCAGTGTTGTTTCAACCTCGATGAATCAAAATGATGCTTATAAGGCTTGCAAGAAAATTGGCGCACGCTTACCAACACTCGAAGAATTTAAACGTCTGCGAAATTATCTGACGGACTACGGGAGAGTTGCTTTTAATAAAACAGTTGACGGTAAAGAAGTTCTGCCTGGATTTTCTAACGATTATTTTTGGTCTTCTTCAACGGAATTTGGAGTTCATGGTGACGCTCCCGTGGGGCGCAATGGCGACATCGGCTACCACCACCCCCACAGCGTGAGCGCGGTTCGCTGCGTGGCCAACTAGCGATCGTTTGCATTTCGCAAGTTTTCTAAAGTGAGTTGGCTTGCGAGGATCAAACCGAACATGAGCACGGTGGCGGCGGTGAAGCCCCACCAGATGTTGCGGGTGAGTTCGTCTTTGGCGTCGTAGATCATCAGGCCCCACGATGGTGTCCCTGGGGCGACCCCCAATCCGAGAAAGCTTAAGACCACTTCGATTTTTACCACCGAAATAAAAATGAGTCCTGCCTGAACAATAATGAGGTGGGAGATATTCGGCATGATTTCTTGCCACAGAATTTTAAATGTTGTTTGTCCTTGGGCTTGAGCCGCTAAAATATAATCCATTTTTTTGATTTTCATGGTTTCGGCGCGGATGATTTTGCAGAGGGTGGTCCACGAGGTGAGGCCCAGTGCTAAAAACACATTGATCAACCCTTGGCCCAAAGCAAAGGCGAAAGCGGCAAGCAATAGAATGTATGGGATCGAATCCAGCGTGGTGTAAAACCAAACCACCACGTCGTCGATCCAGCCACCGAAAAATCCGGCGATGGAGCCAAGAAGCATAGCAATGAAAAGAGCAATGGCGGTGGAGCAGACTCCGATGAGCACAGCGTTTTTTGTTGCCTGCATGGATCTTTCTAAGACCGAGCGACCGAAAAGGTCAGTGCCCAGCCAATGGTGAGCTGATGGCGGTTGAAATGAAAGCTCGTTGTGTGTGATTTCGAAACGCGAAGCAAGTAAGCCCGACAGGCAGCCCACGGTGATCAGTACGTAAACCATCAAAACCGTTAGGGGTAACCAAAAAGAAAGTGGTTTTGTTTGAATGCTCACAACCACTCCAGTCGCGGGTTCAGTAAGAAAGCTACGAGATCATTCACAAGATTAAAAAAAATGTAAAGTGCTGTGCCCAGAACAGTGATGGCTTGAATCACCGGAAGATCACTTTCTTGAATGGCTTTTAGAAGAAGGTGACCAACTCCTGGAATTCCAAAATAAGTTTCTAGCAAAAGAGACCCGGTAATCAGCGAAGGCACTTGCGACGTCACAAGAGTCAAAATAGGGATGGAGGCATTTTTAAATACATGCACTCCAAATATCGAAAGTGGGGAGAGTCCTTTGGCGTAGGCCGTGCGAACATAATCCTGTTGTAACTCATTAAAGAGGGCTGCTCGAAAAATAAAAACCTTGGGCGCAAGTGTTGCTACGACGTAAATAAAACATGGGAGAGCAATGTAGGACCAGCGTGCCGTCCAGCTAGGATCCCATCCGTAAACGGGAAACAGATTCCATTGAAATGCCAGCCATTGTTGTGCCACCAGGATAAACACCACAAAACTAAAACTCATTAAGAGGGTGCAAAATAAATAGATTGTTTGATCCCAATATGATTTTTTAGAGGCAGCAACAAATGCAAAAACGAGAGCAAGCAGCACGGAAATGATGAATGCCGGAACGGTTAAACTTAACGAGGCGCCAATGCTCGAAAACATCATGCTGCTGACTTTTTGTTTTGTGGCCCAACTGAGTCCCCAATCCAACGTCACGGAATTTCTTAAATAGTCGGCTAATTGAAGTGGCAGTGATTGATCCAGGCCCAATTCGTGGCGAGTTTGGGCGAGGGATTCGGCGCTCGCGTTTTTACCAGCTAAAATGGCGGCCGGATCTCCGCCGACCACATAGAACAAACAGAAAATAATTATGATCACGCTTAAAAACGTGATCAGGGCGCTGATGATGCGTCGAAAGAAAAATAGCGACATTCGATGAGAGTAGCCAAAAAAATCAGCCGTGGACAGCGCTATTTGCAGAGTCTATAGTGTTCGTCATGCGACGTTCCGATGGCCAGACCGATGATCTTATTGCAAATTATATTCAGTCCCTGAAGGGCGAGTTGTCTCCCGCGCTTAAAAAAATTGGCGAACAGTTGGTGCAAGATAAAAAATGGGGAATTAATATCGGCTCGGGTGAGGGACATATTTTACAGTTTTTGATTCAAAGTTTTAAGGTCAAAAATATCCTCGAGATCGGCACGCAGTACGGGTACTCCACCCAGTGGATGCTCGAAGCGCTACCGTCCAAGGGTTCGATCTGCACGCTTGAGAGAGACGAAGCTCATCATGCCATGGCGAAGTCCTTGGTGCGTGACCCGCGCGTGACTTTTCTGCTGGGCGATGCGGTGAAGATTCTACAGTCCTTCGATGATAAAACTTTCGATCTTATTTTTATCGACGCCAACAAAAAGGCGTATCCTACATATCTAGACTGGGCCCTCGAGCACGTTTCAGCGGGAGGCCTCATTGTCGGCGACAATACGTTCCTGTTTGGTCAAGTGTATGCCGAAGAACCCGATCCGCAAAAAAATGAACTGCGTAAGTCTATGCACGATTTTAACCAGCGACTTTTGGCCGACCCGCGATTTTTCAGCTGCCTGCTCCCAACATCTGAGGGGCTGACCATTGCTATCAAAAAATAACTATGCTTAAGTAAAGAGATGTCATCGGTGCTGTCCATCCAAAAACTGAATATTCATTTTCAAAACCAAATGGGTCTGAATTCCGCCGTGCAAAATCTGGATCTCGAAATCCCTAAGGGCAAAGTTGTAGCCTTGGTTGGAGAGTCGGGCTCTGGCAAGAGCGTGACGAGCTTAAGTATAATGCGTTTGCTTTCGGGCTCGCACGTCCAAATTGGTGGCAAGATTATCTTTGAGGAAAAAAACATTTTAGAACTGCCCGAAAAAGAAATGCGCACCATCCGCGGGCAAAAAATATCCATGATCTTTCAGGAACCCATGACCAGCCTCAATCCCGTCTTTCGCGTGGGCTTTCAGTTGATGGAAGGCTTGCGGCTGCATAAAAAAATGTCGGCGCGCGAAGCCCAAGGTAAAGCGGTGGAGCTACTGAACCAGGTGGGATTGCCAAATCCAACGCTTAAAATGAACTCCTATCCCCACGAACTCAGCGGTGGTCAACGGCAACGGGTGATGATCGCCATGGCCATTGCCTGCGAGCCGCAGTTGCTCATTGCCGACGAGCCCACCACAGCTCTTGATGTGACTATTCAAAAACAAATTCTCGATCTGTTGCAAAAGCTGCAGTCAGATTTGGGAATGTCGATGTTATTTATCACGCACGATCTGTCCATCGTTCGTAAAATGGCGGACGAGGTGAGTATTTTGCGCAAAGGTGTGTGTGTTGAAAAGGCAAAAACCGAAGAGATTTTTTTGTCGCCACAGCATCCTTACACCAAGGGGCTCCTTAACTGTCGACCACAGATGCATCCTAAGGCTCGAAGACTTCCCACGGTGAGTGATTTTGTGGATGCCGGGGGAAAAGAAAAATCGTTTGATATGAAAAGCCTCGGTTTAAAAGTTCCAAGTTCCACGCCTAGCGATGCCAATACCGCAATTTTAAAAGTGAAACATCTGAGCAAACATTTTCCAGTGAAAACATCTTTTTTTAAGCGCACCAAAGAATGGGTGAAGGCGGTTGATGACGTGAGCTTTACCTTACACAAAGGGCGCATCTTAGGACTCGTTGGTGAATCGGGCTGTGGAAAAACCACGTTGGGTCGCTCGCTCTTGCGACTGATCGAGCCCACGCACGGCGAAATCCTCTATCGCGATCAAGATTTGCGTCAGCTTGAAGGCGAAACTCTGCGGAAAATCCGCCAAAAAATTCAAATTGTTTTTCAAGATCCTTACTCGTCCCTCAATCCGCGAATGACCATCGGCAGAGCTATCACCGAGCCCATGCGCGTCCATCAAATTTATTCGTCGGACAGCGAGTGCTGGGCGCAAGCAGAAATTTTGATGCAAAAAGTTGGATTGCTCCCAGAGCACCTCAAGCGCTATCCCCATGAGTTTTCAGGCGGTCAGCGCCAGCGTATTTGCATCGCTCGTGCTTTGGCAGTGAAGCCTGAGTTTATTGTCTGTGATGAGTCGGTTTCGGCACTTGATGTATCTGTCCAAGCCCAAATCTTAAATCTACTTCTCGATCTCAAAGACGAGTTCGGCCTGACCTATATTTTTATTTCGCACGATTTATCGGTGATACGCTTTGTAGCAGATGAAGTCATAGTGATGAACCAAGGCCAGATCGTCGAACAGGGAACCGTTGAAGCTGTCTATAACAACCCGCAAAACGAATATACAAAAAAGCTAATCAGCTCAGTTCTTTAAAAGTATCGATACCGAGATCCTTCACTTTGCTCAGGATGACGGGTGCTTTTAATGGTTGGCAACCTGCAGGAGGCGGGTGTCGAAGTCGAAGGTTTGCGTAATATTTTGCACGAGTCTCTGCATGAAATTGAAGTTTTCGGCAATCGTTTGATTGGACACACTCGAGATTTCTTGATTGGAATCAAGGCGGCTCAGCATATTCTTAGCCTTTTCTTTTTGCGCGAGAATTTTTTGTGGAGAGAGCATTAAGATTTCATTGAGCTCAATGTTCAGTTTGGAAAGAGATTTAAAAATATCGGTGTAAGGTGAAGGGATAAGGTTGCAAGCATCTGCTTCGGCCTTGAGAGAAGTCAGGGTAGCGAGAGGCACCACGTGGTCCTCCTTGATCAACCGTGCAGATTCCTTAGCTTTGTTAAGTAACACTTCCAGTTGTTCTAAGTGCACAACTGTTTTTTTCAAAATCACGGCGGCTTCTTTGGAGGTTAAATTATCTTCGGACACCAAATGATTTGCCAACACATCGATCTGTGCCTGTAAACCGCGAAAGTCTAAAAAGATCAGGGATTTATTTTTTTCGCTCAAAGTTTTATCAAGCTTTGCACGCAGACCTTCATAGGTAATATCCGAAAATAATTCTGACGAAGGGCAGGCGCTGGTTTGCGGAGGAATGGGTTCTAAAGCCTCGCTGGACGATCCATTGGTCAAAATGAATAAAATCATAAGAAATGTGAGAACTTTCATTTTTGAACTCCTGCAACGGTCCGTTTGAATCCCAACAAAGTGTTATCAAGATTTGTACCAAAAGTTGCCTCCATCAACGTCGCTCAACCTACTGAAATTCCGACGGTATTTTTGCGACCGAGATGGGGGGATGACAATTTTTGTCTTAAAACTAACAGCAATGACGTTTTAAGGAAGACTGGCAAATAGAGCATCAACTTCGGGATGATCGCGATCGAGCATCATCTCCTTCATCATTTTGGAGTCTGGAGTTTCGAAAAGTTTAAAGTTTTTTGACTCCAAAGGCTGTGCCTGGCCCATGAGATATTGCGAGAGAAGAGCCCGTAAGCCGTGTTCGGCATTTTCAGCGGTAACGCCAACAAAACCTAAGCGGCCCTCGGCGTACAGAGCTGTATATCCATTCACCACGCACCAGCAGTTCATGGCTTTATGATAAGGGTCACCAGCACCCACGATACCTTTGTTTTGACAGTACTTAACCATTTCTCGAAGCAGAATAAATGTGCTGCTCGCTTTTTCAAGGAGTCCAGGATACTCGGGCCCAGGAATCACTTCGGAACTCGTCATTAATTTGAAATGCTGTGGATGTTTGAGCCCCATACGAAAGTAGGCAAGGCCGCAGGCATAATACATTTCTTGGGGATCGTCCTTAAGGCTTTCGATGGCGGCGTACATGTACTGAAATTTTTTTTCAAAACCTTGCTCAATGATGGCCGCGATAAGTTCTTTTTTATCTTTGAAGTGACGATAGGGGGCCGCCTGGCTCACTCCAGCCTCGCGGGCCAATTCGCGTAAAGATAAATTTTCTGGACCTTTGGTTTTAAGTAAACGCAAAGCGGAATCGATCAAACTCGATTTTAAATCACCGTGGTGATAGCCGTCTGTCCACTTTTTATGTTTCAAAATGAATCTCCAAAATTGTTATGTTGACACTGATCACATCAAGATGTTATCACTGATTACATATGCGCACAACGAGCATAATCGATTCTTAAGGAGAAGACAATGCGTACTTATATAGCTACCATCATTAACTATCGGAAAACAGTACTCTTTTTTACCTTTTTGATGACAGCTTTCTTTTTGTCTCAATTAAAATCGCTCAAGGTCATCATCGATCCCGATAGCACACTTCCGCAAACTCATCCTTATATTGCTACGGGTAATCTCATCGAAAAAGTCTTCGGAAATAAATTTACCGTGGTTATTGGAGTGTCGCCCAAAACAGGAGACATCTACCAAACTAAAGTTTTAGAAAAGGTGCAAAAAATAACATCCGAACTGCAGAAATCACCAGTGGTGATCAAGAGTAATATTTCCAGCCTGTCAGCTCGTAAATCGAAAAATATCACGGGCTCCGAAGAGGGAATGGAAGTGCGACCGTTAATGGAGCGAGTGCCACAAACTCCTGAGGAGCTGGAGGCACTGAAGTTGGCCGTGCAAAAAAATCCTGTGTTTACCAATTTACTTATCTCGAAGGATCAGCGAACCACCCAAATTGTGGCAGAGTTTAAAAAGTCTGAGGGAGGTTTTCAAGAAATTCAAAACATCGTCAACGAAATCGTAAACCCTTTGAAGGATGACACTGTTGACATTCACGTGGCGGGACTCACAATTTTTTTAGCTCTTCTCGAGCAGTATTCTGGACGCATGGCTTTTTTATTTCCTTTGGCATTGATTATGATCGGGCTGATTCACTACGAAGCCTTTCGCACTGTGCAGGCCTTAGTTTTGCCTTTGGTGACCGCGTTGCTTGCAGTTGTGTGGGCCATGGGGTTTTTGGGACTGATGGGTGAGCCGTTTGATGTTTTTAATTCGTCCACGCCCATTTTAATTCTCGCCATAGCGGCGGGTCATGCGGTGCAGATTCTTAAACGTTACTACGAAGAATTCGCCATTGTGAAAAAAAGGCAGTCAGAGTTATCTCCCCAAAAAATGAGCGAGGAGGCTGTGTTACAATCGCTCAGTAAAGTGGGACCGGTGATGATCGTGGCCTGTACCGTGGCGGCTCTTGGCTTTTTTTCGCTCATGATCTTTGAAATTAAATCTATTCGCACTTTTGGTATATTTTCGGGTGCTGGAGTTTTAAGTGCTCTGATTTTAGAAATGACGTTTATTCCCGCATTGCGAGTCCTATTGCCGGCGCCGGGCGAGAAGGAGATTCGCCGTGAGCAGGAGGAAAGTTTTTGGGATCGCCTCACAGGCTTCTTTTATCAACTTTCTATGTATCGAAGAAAAACCGTTTTTTGGACGGTGGGGTTACTCGTAGCCATTTTATCGTTAGGCGGCTACTGGCTTAAAATTGATAATTCACAAAAAGGTTATTTCTACGGAAAAATTGAGCAGCGCCAAGCTGACGATGCCCTCAACCTCAAGATGGCCGGTACTAATTTATTTTATATCCTGATCAAGGGCGAACAAGAAGACACCATCAAGCGACCGGAGGTGCTGGCGCTCATGCAGGACCTTCAAACGGAGGCCGAAAAAGACAATTTGGTGGGAAAAACTCTTTCCATGGTGGATTTTTTAAAAAAGATGAATCAGTCGATGAACGCCGACAAGCCTGAGTTTTATAAACTTCCAGAAAGCCAAGACTTAGTGGCGCAGTATTTATTGCTCTACTCGAACTCGGGAGAGCCGGGGGATTTTGATAGCTACGTGGACTACAACTACCAAAATGCCGTGGTCACGTTGTTTACGAAATCCGACAGTTCTGCTTACCTGGAAAAATTATCTTCAAGACTTTTGCTCTATGCAAATGCGCACAAGCCCTCGGGTGTGGAAATCTCGGTGGGGGGTGGAAGCTTAGGTGGTGTTGCACTCAACCAAATTATGATTCGTGAAAAAATCTTAAACATTTTACAGATCATGGGCGCCGTCTTTTTAGTGTCGGCTTTGGTATTTCGTTCGATGCTGGCTGGGGCTTTAATTCTGGTTCCGCTCATTGCAGCTGTTTTTGTAAACTTTGGTATCATGGGGCTTCTAGGTATTCCTTTGCAAATTGCTACGGCTCTGGTGTCTGCCATGGCCGTTGGCATCGGTGCAGACTATGGCATTTATATGAGTTATCGCATGCGTGAAGAATTGCGAAATACGGACGATGAAGCTCTTGCCATCGAAAAGTCTTTTAAGTCTGCAGGTAAGGCTGCCATTTTTGTATCCACCGCGGTGGCCGGTGGGTTTGGTTTGTTGATGCTTTCCTGGGGCTTTATGATTCATATTTGGATGGGCTTTTTAATCGCTCTTGCGATGCTTGTGAGTTCAGTGACAGCACTGACATTATTTCCAGCGCTTATATTTACATTACGACCAAAATTTATTTTCGAAAAAAAAGGAGTTAAGCAATGAAACTAAATAAGACAATGATGATGGGTTTGTGTTTGTTAGGGATGGGCTTGCAATCAGCTGCCGCAAAGGACCTGACGGCGGAGCAAATTTCGCAAAAAAACTTTGTTGCAAGTAAAGTGGTGGATTCGCTTTCTGATTCGACATTTCGTTTAATCAATGCCTCCGGGCAGGAGCGGCGAAGAGAAACCACGGGTCAGACGAAGTTGATCAAGGGCACCACAGACAATATGCGACTGGTTACATTTTTATCGCCATCAGATGTTAAAGGAACAAAAACGCTTTTTATCGAGCACTCCAAGGGCGATGACGACATGTGGATTTATCTACCAGCTCTCAAAAAAGTACGTCGACTAGTCTCGAACAATAAAAAAGACTCATTTGTGGGCACTGATTTTTCGTACGGTGATGTTATTGGGCATAAAGTAGAGCAATGGAACCATAAAATTCTGAAAGAAGAAAAAGTCGACGGCAAGGATTGTTGGGTCGTGGAGTCGACGCCAAAAACACCGGCCGCATCAGACAGCACAGGCTACTCCAAACGTTTGGGATGGATCGACAAAGAAAGCTTTATCGCTGTTCGTGGCGAGATGTACGATCTTAATAATCAGCTCCTCAAAAAAATCAGTGCTCGCAAAGTCGAAAAAGTGGATGCAGCCAGCAACAAATGGCAGCCCATGGTTTTAGAGGCAGAAAATATGCAAACAGGGCACAAGACCATTCTGGAATTTAAAAACTTTCGAGCCAATCAAGGAGTCGGTGATGATGTCTTTACGACGCGCTCGTTGGAAAAGCAGTAATCAATTTTTCCTCGCTTTGCTTTTTTTATCGCAAGCGTGTTTCGCGACGAGTTTTGCACAGTCCGAGAGTCTGGTGGATCGATTAGGAATCACCGGCTCGTTACGAGCGTCCTACTGGAATCGCGACAAAAGTTATACTGACGAGCGCGGCTACACTGGCGGCTCGGCGTGGCTGACACTGCGTCCGCAAGAATTCTATGGATTTAAATTTTACGCCGACGGGTTTGTGCAGGCACAAAATCTTTCACGCGAAGAGTACTCTCGTTTGGATTTAAGAGAGTTTTATGTTGAAAAATCTGTGGGAGACTTTGATTTCAAAATGGGCAGAGCCATTACCGTTTGGGGACGGGCCGATAAGATCAATCCGACGGACGTTTTTACCGTGCGAAATTATAAACTCTTAATGACTGACGACGAGGATCAACGAACTGGAACTTTTCAATTACAGACGACGTATAATTGGCAGGGCTATCGGTTCTCCGCACTGTGGGTGCCGGAGTGGCGTTCGCCGATCTACCCCATTCCTCCCCTGACCGGGGTTCGCATCATTGACCAAACTCCGCAGGAGAAGCAGGAGCAAATGGCATTTAAGATCGATCGCTCTGGTGGTTCTGTAGATGCCTCGCTCAGTTATTTTAAGGGGAGCAATAAACTTCCAGATTTACGTTTTATTCGAGTCGATGCCGCCGGAGTGCTGATTGCCTTTGATTATGGCGATATCGAAATGTACGGGGCTGATTTTGCCACCAATATTGGCGAGTACGGAATTCGCGGCGAAGTGGCGTATACCAAAACCGACGATAACGATGGCGATAATCCTTTTGTTCAGAACTCTCAAGTCTACGCCGTTGTTGGCATAGACCGCACACTTGTGGAAAATTTTAATTTAAATGTTCAGTATCTTTTTAAACACGTCATCGATTACCAGTCTTTGGATTCTTTAGCACTTGGCCCCCTGCAGTCGCTGGCGGAGCAAGGAGCGATCAACTCCAACCAAATTGCAAAAAATCAAAGTGGAATATCAATTCGGCCCAGTTATAAAATGTACAACGACACTCTGGAGCTCGAGGTGGCGGTGGTGAGTTGGCTTGAGGGTTGGAACTCCCTAGTGCGCCCAAAGATCACCTACGCCTTCACGGATAGTTTTAAAGGAGTTCTGGGGGGTGAATTTTACAGTGGCCCCGACGATACGTTATTTGGTCGACTTCAACCGACTTCAACGGGCTTTGCAGAGCTGCGCTGGTATTTTTGATTGATCTCTTTAGCTTCGGTTGCTAAACCATTGGGCATGGGGAAGCGTTCTTTTGGGGTTTTCAAAAAAATAGTTCAGATAACGAGTTTGGTGGCTGCCTTCGTTTGCAACGCATCTGCAAATACAGACTCGTGGATGTTCTTACAAATGGCCATAGTGATGGAATCGAAGTCTTCGTGGACTGAAGATGACACGAGAGCTATGCTTGATCGCGCTAATGTCATTTTATCCCAATGCCAGATTTCATTGGTTGAAGATCCGCAGAAGGTGATTTATTTGGGAACTCTCGCCATGGACTATGACTCCATTGGAGTTGCCAATGAGTTTTACAAGCAATTTAAAACACCCCTTCTTTTTTTAGTTGAGGCAACACAGTATAACGGCAGTGCCGGTTGGGCTCCGGGCAGTAAGTATTTGTTTATCTCTAGTCACAGCCGCAGTGCTGACTACCAAAAAATACGAAATCCTGAATATGAAATCTTGGCTCATGAGCTGGGGCACATGCTGGGTGACTTACGACATCTTTCCAGCGAGCAAAACTTGATGGCCGCCTACATTACCAATCAATCGGCACAACTCACAAAAGAGCAATGTGGAAGCATGCGAGCCTCTTTGCATCTGAATGATGGTCACCTTTTTTAATTGATCCGATAGAATGACGTATTTTTGTATTCCGCGAGAAGCTTTTTAAGCAACAGTTTTGTAATCGCGCCAACAGGAATTGCCAAAAACAACCCTAAAAACCCCAGCAAGTTTCCAAAGACGATCAACGCAATGATGGCCTCGAACGACGACAGGCCTACACTGTTACCGACAATGCCGGGGGTGATTACGAAGCTTTCAAGCACTTGTACAATTCCAAAAGCGATCAAAATACCAACCAATGGGGACAGACCGTCAAAGTCCGCCAAGGCCGTGATGAGAGCGCCGACAAGGCCTATGCTAAATCCCACGTAGGGAATAATACTTAAAAAGCCAGTAATCACACCAAGAATGATAGCAAACTTCACACCCACGATGAGTAACGCCAAACTGTACAGCACGCTGAGAATAGCGCAGACCAAAAGCTGACCACGAATATAACCACTCAAAATTCGATTGGACTCCACGATGAAACTATCAAGCTGTGGCCGCCATGAAAGGGGTACTAAGCTTTCAATAAAATCAATGAGTCTTTCATAATCGTTAATTACATAAACAAAAAAGAGTGGAACTAAAAAAATATTCAGCCAAATAACAATTACTGAAGCGGCGTTGACTAAAGAATTTTTTAAAAACTCACCGACGGAGTTTATAAGATTGCCAGAAATTTTTTCTGAATACTGACTGGCAAAATCAATCAGCATTTGTTTGTTGTACGGCACATGATAGCCGTAATTGGAAAAAAAAGTATCCAACTTTTCGAGGGATACGCTCAGGTTTTTCGGCAACGCGAGAACGGCGGCATGGAGATCTGAAAAAAGCGGTGGAATGATTAAGAGTCCGAGTAAAACCAAACTCACAAAGACGATAGCCAGCACTACAAGCGACGACTGCGAACGGTTCAGTCCTCGTCGTTCAATTTTTTTAACTAAAGGAATGGCGGCGTAAGCTAAAAACCAGGCGAAAGTGAGAGGAACAAAAGCGGATCCCAAGCCGTAGAAAAATATTGCTATGACCGTGCAAAGTAGAACAACAATGAAGGTATCTTTAAAAGATATATTTTTAATCATTAGATATAACATTCTCCCAGTCGTGCGAGGAAGTCAAACGTCGCAGAAGTGGAGCGGTGATGAAAATAAGACATAATAAAAAGAAGCCGCTCAGGGCGAGAAGTGTTGAATTCAGTCCCCACTGATCGATGGAATAGCCTACGGCCGGTCCTAAAATTGCGAAGGCAAAACGAAAAAGAAAATTAAGAATAGAATTGGCGGTGGCGCGCAAGGCTGGATCCATGGTTTGGTTGAGTAAGTCGCGCGAGATCACATTGTTAAGGCCGCGCGCAATGTAAATGAGGAAACCGCAAAGTACGCCAATGGTGCCGCCAACGAGCGACATTAAAAAGTAAGCGCCGGTGCAAAGGATTGCAACCAACAGCAAGGACTTTCCCATGCCCAGGGATTTTTCTAAGGACCTTGAAAAAAGGCCGGTAAGACCAATCGTTAGATTGCACGAAGCCCAAAGGACGCCAAACCACACCAGCGGAATGTGCTGCTCTTGCCAATACCGCTGCACAATCCAAACGGCGATGTAGGTGGCGAGAAGCCAAACCACAAAATTAAAACTGAGCAATCGTAGAAACGAATGTTCGTGCAACAATTGTCGCCACAGTTTTTTTATTTTTTTAATATCCAGATGTGTGGGCTGATGCTTTTGCGGTTCGCGCAAGGTGAGTGCCACAAGAAGAGGAAGCCACGCAAGAACCGCCTGAATGGCGATCAGTTCTTTGTAGGAAATAAAAGTGATAAGGGCGGAGCAAATGAGGGCCGCGCTAAATTCGCCGAGGGCTGACGCCATCTGGTTGTGACTGAGAATCCGCGACGAAAGATCCCGGGAATAGTGGAGGGGAAGAGATTCAAAAAGAATGGCAACGTCGGTGCCGGAAATAAAACTTAGAGCCAGGCCCAAGGAAAATTCGTGAGCCAAAATTCCCCAAAAGCCTGTGGCTTGAGTCAGTATCCAGTAGGAAAGTCCCGATATAAAAGCGCCCAGGCACAAACTTTTTTTACGCCCGAACCGATCACTTAAATAACCGGTGGGGATTTCGAAGAGAGCGGCTGTGAGGCCGAAGACGGCTTGCAGTTGAAAAAACTCGTGGGTGCTAATGCCAAGCGAAGTATAGTACGGATACAGAATGGGAAGAACCACGGCGAAGATCCAAAAAAACTGGAAGCCGTAGATTTTATGAATATTCATCCAACGGGTCTTTCACCAAAAATCAACGATCCAATACGGACCAGGGTGGAGCCTTCTTCGATGGCCCATTCAAAGTCGTTGGACATGCCCATGGACAGCTCGCGCATTTCCACGTTGGGAATATTTTGTTTTTTGAGCTCTAAAAAAAGTTGTTTTAAAACGCGGAAGTTGTTTCGAACCTCCTCTTCGACGGGTGAATTTTGTGGCACCGTCATTAGGCCCTTCACGCTGATATGGCTCATTTGCGAGATGGCGCGGCAAAGATCAAAAACGTTTTCGGTGGCACAGCCCGATTTTTGTGATTCTCCAGATGTATTCACTTCGATGAGCACATCTGTGGGCGTATTTTTTTGTTGAGCTCTTTTAGAGATTTCTTGAGCCAGGGAGAGGCGATCCACACTGTGGATCAGCTCGCAGCGGCCAATAAGATCTTTGACCTTGTTTGTTTGCAGGTGGCCGATAAAATGCCACCGAAACGGCGTGTTTTCCAGATTCTTTTGTTTGCCGACCAGTTCCTGCACGGTGTTTTCGCCGAGGAGGAAGTGGCCTTTCGGAATCGTTAGGAGGCGTTCCGCGCTCACTTTTTTGGAGGCGAGCAAAAGTTGAACGTCGCCGCGACGACGGCCACTCCGTTCGCAGGCCTTTTTGATTCGATCTTCGACCTCGTTGAATCGCTCTTGCATGGTCTCCAAGCTACCTTATTCTTGAAAAGGAACCAAGTAAGTTGTAACTTAATCCCATGTTCATAGCCTCTCAAGATCCCCTTTCCGATATTCCCGCCTATTGCGAAAAACAAAACCTTATGGGCAGCCTTGCCAACGTGAGTGCGTTTTTAATGGCCCATTCCGATAATGTAAACTGGTTGGGGTTTTACCTTTACGACGGAGCCAAATTGGTTTTGGGTCCTTTTCAGGGGAAGCCTGCATGCACACAAATTGAGCTCGGGAAAGGCGTTTGCGGAACGTCGGCGCTCCAACGCAAAACACTTCGTATCGAAAATGTGGATGAATTCCCGGGACATATTGTTTGTGATTCGAATTCGCGCTCGGAGCTGGTTGTTCCGATTGTGCAAAAAGGCCAGTTGGTGGCTGTATTAGATATTGATTCGCCAAGTCTGGCGCGTTTTAATCACCAGGATGAACTTTTTTATCAAAAAGTTGTCGAGAGCCTTGTGCAGCATCTCGTTTTTGGAGATTGACCATTTGGGGAGTTCAAACATGAGCCTAATGACAGCGTTTATCACCGGTGCAACTTCCGGTATTGGTTTAGAGACCGCAAGGCAGCTCGCTCCCTATTCAAAAGCTTTGATACTTAATGGTCGCCGGCGCGAGCGACTGGAGAAACTGCGAGACGAACTCTCCGCAAAATGCCAAGTGCACATCGCCTGTTTTGATGTGAGCGATCGAAAGCAAGTGGACGATTGGTTTTCTAAAAATCAAAATAGTCTCGGAAATGTGAATGTGCTTTTGAACAACGCGGGATTGGCAAAAGGCACAGACCCACTTCACAAAGGTAAAATCGAAGACTGGGATGAAATGATTGATACAAATATTCGCGGTCTGCTGTATGTAACCCGTCAAATTTTGCCTGCCATGGTCACTCAAAAACAAGGACACGTGGTCAACATCGGGTCGGTGGCGGGGCGTTGGAGTTATCCGGGAGGCGCGGTTTACTGTGCCACCAAGTTTTCGGTGCGGGCTATTTCGGAATGCCTGCGCATGGATCTTTTGGGAACTGGCATTCGCGTGACCAACATCGAACCTGGCATGGTGGAAACTGAATTTTCGGAAGTGCGCTTTCAAGATAAAGAAAAAGCCAAACAGGTTTACAAAAACATGCAGCCCTTGACCGCAAAAGACATCGCAGAGACGGTTGTGTGGAGTTTGCAAAGACCAGCGCATGTGAATATTCAAGAGCTGGTGATTTATCCCACGGATCAAGCGTCGATTCGTGATGTACATAGGACGTGATGATGGGAACCATGGATTTTTTAAAAACTTATACGCTACTGCCAAACTTTCGCGGAAAAAATTACCTCGGGCAAAAATTATTAAAAGTTCTTTCTAAAAAGTCCTCGTCACAAATACAAAAAATGCTCACCGGCTTTCGTTTGCAATTGGATTTACAAGATCGCATGCAATCGGTGATGTTTATCAAACGCTGTCACGAGCCAGAAACCGAAATGGTTTTTAAAGAAATGGCAAAATCCAGCAAATTGTTTTTGGATGTGGGCGCCAACATTGGATACTTTAGTTTTTTAGTAAAACAAATGTCTCC
Organism: Bdellovibrionales bacterium; assembly: GCA_031426555.1. Classification (GTDB taxonomy): domain Bacteria; phylum Bdellovibrionota; class Bdellovibrionia; order Bdellovibrionales; family JAGQZY01; genus JANPLN01. The sequence continues at coordinate 30,828 of JANPLN010000001.1, forward strand.
GCAGTCCAAGGTGTATTCCTTTGAGCCGCTTCCGCAGAATATTTTGGCCTATCAAAAAAACCGTGAGTTAAACAATTTTTCATTGATGTTTTTGCAAGAGCTGTGTGTTGCCGACAAAGCGGGAGACACCGAGTTTTTAATTCCACCGTCCGAAGAAAGTGGTTGGGGCCGCATGGCCCATCGCGATCTGTTTTCGGGAGAAAAAATTAAGCGCCAAGTTGTAACACTGGATGAATTTTGCGAGCAAAACCAACTGACCACCGTTGATTTTATAAAGATCGATGTTGAGGGGTACGAGTTTAAGGTGTTGCAGGGAGCACAAAAGTTGATCGAAACCCAGCGCCCACGGATTTGCATCGAACTCAACGAGCCGTGCTTATTGGATACGGGAACAAGCGGCGAGGAGATTTTTCGTTTCTTCAAGGATCGCAATTATCAGATGCACGCTTTAGATACAAAAAAGGGGCTTTATAAAGTTCAAGCCCCTGTTCCGCATTATAAATATCTCAATTACTTTGCTCTACCGAAATAGGGCTTAGTACCACTCAGTGACGAGGCCTTTTGAGTCTTTATTCATAACAACCGCGCCGGTTTTTAAAACTACAACAATATCACCTACCACAGCTTTCATTTCATCAGAGTACAAGCGGTAGCGAATCATCTTCAGATTCTCTAACGTTAAACCTTTTGAATCATCCGTCGTTGTCACGAAGGCAACTGGATCCATTTTGTAAGTTACGCCCCCTACGGTGATCGTGCCTGTTTGTTTAAATGTCACGATGGAGTCATGTTCGATGGTTGCCATCGAAAAATCCACAGTCGGTAGCTCCACAACCACAGCCGGTTGATCGAGAGCCAAGATAACTTTAGCCGTTTTAGGTAAAGACAAGCCCATTGAACTTTGAGCGAAAACCAAAATAGCAGCGAATACAATAAATAGTGATTTCATGAAACTCCCCCTTTGAGTTGCGTAAAGGTATATCCAAAAAGGAACCAACTACCTAGGGGGGATGCCCCGCGCAATTGGTTTTCGCGGATTTTCCACGTCCGCTACGGCACGCGCTGAGCGTTATGGCGGCATTGATTGCTTGGAAATGAAACCAGCGTACTACCGCTACGGCAGTAAATCTTAAAAGTTTTCATCAAAAGTAAGCCACCGACACGGGTGCTGAAGCAACGCGAGACGGGTTGAATCTTGCACCCTCTTGTAACTTAAAGTCACCTGCGATTGCGTTTTGGCAAATAGCTACAAATACAGACAGGAAAAATATTTTCATAGAATCTCCGTTTATTTTGGTTCATTAGATCGAACCAAAATAAAACGGTCAAGGAACTAACTTAGCGTGCGATCCGCTCGCCAAATTGCGCTGCAAGCTTTGACGAATGAGCATAACGCTCAACGAGGGTTGGCTACTTCTTTTTTAAATTGCCAATTCCTGTGGCACGTCGAAAAGTACCTGTAGCTTGGGTTCCAATTTTCCAATCTCTAAAATCGGCTTCACTGTTGGGACTGATAGAACTCCTCCTCGGCTTACCAAAAGCATCAAACTCAAACTCGACGCTGTAAGAACTTGTTCGAAACGTTCTTTCATCAGTGCCTCTTGCCGAAAGTTCAGGCCATGGCAAGGCACCACTATTTGTTGGCGCAGCACCTGAGGTGGATCGATCTGTGACGTAAACCCATTGGTAGATTTTATAACTACACCAATCGCGATAGATAGGATCATCGCAATAGACGGTGCGAGTTCCAGTGGTATCAGGCGAACAGGTCTCAGTCGTGATGCCATTTGAACTGCTCGACGAACAACTTCCCGAAATTGTATAGGATTCTGAACCGCAAGCCACCTGATCATTATGGCTAAATTTGGAATAGCAGCCCCCAACATCAAATGCGCCCCCTGGAATGCTACTCCGCCAATCACTTTTGGATACGATCGTGTTGCGCTCGAGCGTGATTTTATGATTCCAATTCATGCTAGAGACCGTCGCCGATACATCTTCCGACTTGAGCAAATAGTAACCGCCAGCGCCCGCTGCTGTCGCAACAGCAGCGCCTCCCGCAATCAAAATTCCTTTGTTACCACTTGCCACCTCTGAAGATCCTGTGGCTTTCGTAGCTTCAGAATCGGGCTCGTCTCGCCGTGAGGCATTGCGACCATTTCCGGAACGTTCGGCCGGCGACGGCTTAGACCGGGGAGTATGAGGTGCTGCACCTTGACCCCTTGTGGATGTGTCTGCCAGATCTGCAATATCTCCGGCTCCACAGCTTTTACATTCCGCACTCCCCACATCCATGACCGTGCCACAAAATCCGCAATGATGTTCTTTGCTTTCGGCCGCTTTTTTTGCTTTGTCTTTTCCGGGTCCAGCTTTGACAATGTCTTCGCTCGTCGCGTTTGAGATTTGACCACGTCCATCTTTTTCCCAGGCACCATAATACTTTTCATGCGTTTCTTTCGGGTTGCCGCAGCCTGGACAATGAGTCACTTGAGCTAAATCTTCTTTATCATTAGCGCGCAAAACATGCACCCACGCCGGCACCTTTTCTGTACCACAATCATCGCAGTCCCACTTTTCTATAAGAAATCTTTGCTTATCACCATTGGGAAGCGTTACCCAACCATTTGGATCCTGCTCTTTAAGAATTTTCGCAATGGGAATGTCACAAAATTTGTCAGGCCGAAGAGTTGCGGAAGCGCGTGCGAATAATAGATCAAGAAAACGAAAAGAGCTTTGTGATGATGAGCCCGTAACAAAACAATGTTCAACATCGCGAGCAATGTCCTTAGGAATATCAGATTTTTGAATCGCCTCATGGACTCGTGCCTCAAAAGATCCAGGGCTCGTATTTTTATAGATCGCCTCTAAAGCACGAGTTCGCAGCTCTAATCGAGAGATAAGCTCATTATATTCTTTTGAGCCTTTTGGGACTTTAGAAATTTCATTGAGCATCTGATCGTATTCTTTTAAAAAACGTAAATTATTGGTTGAGTAAATATCACCAAGTACTTTTGAAACAGATGTTTGCATCCGTGCCATCAGTTCTTCTGAAACATGACCTGGTTTTGAACTGGCCAGTAGATTTATTCGATTAAATAAACTTGTCGCTTCGCGATTGGCACGAGCATTCCCACGCAAGTATGTCGTCGCCTTTTGACGAAGACCACTCGACAGTGTGCTGGCAATGGATTCTTGCACCGACTTCACGCGAGTTGCCACGTTTCCCGCCATCGCACGAATACCTTTTCCAATTGCAGGAACGAGCTTGGTAGCCAGACCTCCTCCTGCCAACTCTGCTAATCCCAAAACTGCGTTGTTCACAGTTTCAGTGCGCTGTTCTGTGGCTTCTTCTTTTGTCATAACTCTTGCGACTTCGGCGGCCATAATTTGACCCATTTTTGTAGCCTCAATCAACGGAATGATGGCAGAGAAGTCGGCAGCAAGTCCTAAAAGTTGCGAGGCGCAACGTGCATCCATGCCGTCGCAAAATCGCTTTTGACATTCAAGGGCACGTGCCTGCTCACCCTCTGGTTTGCTAGCAGCAAACTGTTCAAATTGATTGGCGAAAATAAAAAGTTTGTGAAATTCAGAATCTTTGTAGCCTTTGATTTTGTCGCCCAACTGTTTTACGCCCTTGGCCATTTTTTCTGTCGTGAGCGCCAGCTGTTTTTGTAATTCCCCACTGGGAGGCTCAACCTCGTAAACGGAATTGGTATCGATCATTCGCTTCAATGGAGATGCAAGAAACGCTTTGAGTTGCTCCACTTCTTTGGGATTCAGTGTCGAAACAGCAACTGTGCCATTTAATTTATCTGCAATGGTCTGATCAAGTTCGCTCAGCCATTTTTGATGCATGGGTTGGCATGTTTCCGCCGGTGTGATCAATGGCTTTAGGATCCGGATGTTTCTATCAAACTGCACCTGGGTCGACCGCCCCAAAAAACAGCGTTGGATCAGACCTTCATTTGTTTTGGATTCTCTTCGCACCCAGTCTCTTGCAATTTCGCTTACTAATTTTTTCAACAAAGCGCGATTTTGTGTCAGGCTGAGCAGTTTTTTTTGATTCAGCTCCTGGCAGCGAGGTGTTGGACTTGTCGACTTCAGACAGGCCGCGGATTCACTCAGTGCCGTAGACGACGCTTCGAGTTGACGGACTTTATATGCGCATGAAAATCTTTTTCAACCTGACGACACCATTTTTTATCAGCGGTGTCTTTGACGTACTCATCCTCGAGGCCTACCACGGCCTCCCAGTGAACATCAGTGACCTCGGCAAATGAAGTTTTATAGAAAAAAATGAGGAGTGTGAAAAAAATGAGTTTTTTCATGCTGATTTATCGGCAAAATAGCCAGTGATATTAAGCACCGAATGAATAAAAACAGTCCGAAAATAGGTCTGGTTTAGCGCGTAATCCGCTCACCAAACTGGGCGACCAGCTTTGAAGAACCCTTAGGCACTTTGATTGTATGCGACGCCACCGTGGGTGGGATAAATCCGTGCACCAGGTCTGGATTAAGTTCTTTCAGATAATTGGCGTTCACACCCAAGTACTGCGCCAAATTATATAGATCTGTGCCGCCGGGAACCGATGCCATGTCGAATTCATAGGGAACGAGGTATTCGATATCGCGAAAGCCATACAGGCCAGGGGCTTTGGCAATCATGGTGGCCGCTAAGATTTTAGGAACATAATCGGCAGTCTCTTTTGGCAGAACTTGCAATTGCACAAGCTCCCAAAAGTTATTGGTCCCGTATTTTTTAATTAAACCAGTAACTCTATTTTCACCGCAGTTGTAGCTAGCGGACACCAAATACCAAGAGCCAAACATTTCGTAGAGATTTTTTTTATACTTAATAGCAGCCGCTGTGCTTTTTACGTAATTTCGGCGTTCATCGAGCCACCAGTTGACCTTCAAACCGTATCTCTCGGCCGTGGGTTTGATAAATTGCCAAATGCCCACAGCCGCTGCTGGGCTTTGCACCGCTGGAGCAAAACCGCTTTCGACCATGGCTGTGTAAATAATGTCTTTGGGCATTCCTGAGCGTTCGAGCTCTTTTAAAATAAAAGGCGAATAGCGAGTGGAGCGCGCCAGCCATTTTTGAAAGTCCTTGCGACCACTGGTTTGAAAGTGGCGAATCCAAAACTGCACGCGGTGATTGTATGTCATTGGTATATCAAAGATGGGAGAGGCTTCCACGACTCCGACAGACGAAGATTCCATCGGCTCCGCTAGCAACTCGCCATTGGCGACAACCGGTGCCGCGGCTTTTGGGTTTGGGGCCGCAAAGACGAGAGAACAGACAAGAGAAAACAGGAGATACATGATCTGTGACATTAACAGAGTATACGTCAGAGAATTGTCTTTGCGTCAGAGGGACGACATGGAATCGTGACAAAGGTCCGTGGCATGTTGTGCCCCGACGCTAACTATAACGAACTAAATCGAACTCGCAAAAAGTTAGGACGTTGGTCGAGTCGGCACACGCTTTGCTCATCACTTCAGTGTATGAGTATGAAAGGTATTTACACAGCAGTCAGTGGAGCCATGGCCCAATCGGATAAGATGGACACCATCGCTAATAATATCGCCAACGCGGACACGCCAGCCTTTAAGCGAGATGAGCAAATCTTTCGCGAGTACTTAACCAGTTACGAAAAACAAGAAGAGGCCGTCGGGTCCACTAAGATCCCGGATTCTATTGATAGTTTTTATCCTATCAATGGCGGGGACAAAAGCTATGTGGATTCTGCGGGAACATCGACCAGCTTTACTCAGGGGTCGCTGATTGTTTCAAACAATCCCCTGGACGTGGCCATCGAAGGCGATGCCTTTTTCGAAGTTCTCACTCCCAACGGCGTTCGCTGGACTCGCAACGGTGGCTTTACCTTAAATCAGCTGGGCGAACTCGTGACCAAACAAGGCTACCCTGTGTTGATGCAAGAGCAACGGCCCGAGCAGCCGCTTCCAAGTCGTTACGTGCGCATCGGCAATGAACCTAACTTTTCTGTTTCCAATCAAGGACATTTAAAAATTGGCGATCAATTCACAGGAAAACTTTCCCTTGTTACCGCTGAAGACAAAGATGTTTTTCAAAAAGAGGGAAACTCCTTCTATCGACTTCGCGAAACCATCAACAGTCCGGTGGTTCAGGCCACAAAATTTAAATTGCATCAAGGTTCTGTGGAAAAAAGTAATGTGAATTTAGTGAGCGAAATGACAGACATGATTAAAACCAGTCGAATTTTTGAAAGTACACAAAAAGCCATTCAAGCCTACGATCAAATGAACGGTAAACTAGTTAACGATGTAACCAGATTGAAATAGCCAGTAACGGAAGAGAGAAGGGGATACTATGATTAAGTCATTGCACACAGCCGCCACGGGGATGCAAGCGCAACAGACCAACATGGACACCATTGCCAACAACATAGCAAACACCGGCACTACGGGTTTTAAAAAGACGCGAGCCGAGTTTGAAGATCTTCTCTATCAAAACATCAAAGAGCCAGGCACAGCCACCGGACTCAACGCGGTTTCGCCAACGGGCGTACAAGTGGGCTTGGGTGTAAAAACGGCTGCTACACAAAAAGACTTTTCATTGGGTTCATTGCAAATCACCAATCGCGATTTGGATGTGGCCATAAACGGCAAAGGATTTTTACAAATGCAAAAATCCGACGGCACCATCGCCTACACGCGAAATGGGGAGTTGCACAGATCCGCCGACGGACGCATCGTGGATTTTAACGGCAACGTCCTTCAGCCCGAGATCGCCATTCCGGCAGACGCCAGCGATGTCACTATTAGTCCCGAAGGGGAAGTGTCAGTTTTAACAACCGGCTCTCAGGTGCCGCAGGTCATCGGGCAAATTGAATTGGCGACATTTGTAAACCCAACGGGATTAAAAGCTGTGGGTGGGAATTTATTTTTAGCCACACCAGCCAGTGGTGATCCTGTGGTTGGTAATCCCAATCAAGGCCATTACGGGGCCCTCGGGCAACGCGAACTGGAAAGCAGTAACGTGAACATCGTAGAAGAAATGGTCAATATGATCACTACGCAGCGAGCTTACGAAACAAATTCCAAGGTGATTCAAGCCAGTGACCAAATGTTACAGGCATTAACTCATTTAAGATAGGCGCTGATGTTTTTCATTTTTTTGTTTCTTCTTAATTTAGCAACGGCATTAGAGAAACCCAGTGTTTTGGTTTCTCTCGATCCGCAGTTGCCCGAGCAGAGAGTCGTGTATCTTAGCGACGTGGCCGAGGTTTACGGCTTGCGAGATTCTACAAAGTCGGCCGTGGAAAAAATCGTTCTTAGCCTGACGCCCCTTGAATACAAAAAGATGTCCAAAATTGAGCTGATAAAAACGGTGCGTCGAGAGCTTGGACCCTTCGAGCAAGAGTGCGACTGCGAAATTCAATTGGTCTTTTCGCGACAAGATAAAACGAAGAAACAAAAAGAATTTTCCCTGGAACGGGTGCAAAAAGAATTGCAGGCTCGCCTGCAGTCTTTGTGTGTGGGCTGCGTCTATCAGGTTTCAAATTTAAACCTCCTGCGCGGCCAAGTGCCAAAAACCTTTTCTCACTGGGAATTACAAGAAGACCTGCGCGACACCCGCGGTGCCGCCATGGTGCGAGTTTACTTTGACGATCAATTTTTAAACCCCCTGGTGCTGCAAGGTTGGGTGCGCGTGCAGCAACCGGTGATGGTATTAAAAAAAGCTATGGTCAAAGGGGTCGTGCCCACCTCGGCTGACTTCGAAGTCGTCACGCGCAATGTTACAAACGAACATCATCTTTTTGCAACCACCAACGATCTTGCAGGTAAAGAGCTCAAGCGCTCGCTCAACGAAGCACATGTGCTGACTCTCGAAGATCTCACGGACAAGCAAGTGGTTCGCATCGGTGAGCCCGTAGCTGTCGTAGTAAAAAAGGGTGTGATTCTGGTTGAAATGACTGGCATTGCGCAAAAGAGTGGAAAAATTGGTGATCGCATTCCAATTCGGGTCACAAAAACACAAAAACAAATTATTGCAGAAATAGTTGCTGAATCACGAGTGAGGTTTGAATGAAGTTTTGGCTAACGATGATATTGATGTCGGCGTTGTTGACGGGTTGCGCGTCTTTCATGGACTTTTTTCGTCGCCACGATGATTTGACCCCAGTGGCGTCGCAGCCTAAAAATCCCCTTCCCGAAAATCAACGGAAGACGCGACTTTCACTGGAAGAGGAGTCCATGCTTTATGAACAAAGCGGATCATTGTGGGTGTCGCGCGGTCAATCGTCGTTTCTTTTTGCTAATAACAATCAACGCTTGCTTGGAGACTTGCTCGAAATCAAGTTAGAGGGTTACCCCAAGGAGCAAATTCAAACCAAGGTCACTGTGATTGCAAAACTTCTCTCCGAAATTCTTAACGAACAAAAACAGGATATTAAATTAAAACAAGACGAAATAAAAAAACAAATGACTCCCGAGTACCAAGAGCAAAAAGAGGCCGAAAAGGTAGACACCCGGGGACTGGCTTCGTGGGTTGGTCTTGATGGCGACGAGCCCGTGGAGGCGGTGGGACCCACTCCTGAGCAGCTTTTGAAAGATCAAGAGCGCGCCCTCAAAAAAATCGATGACGAAGAGCAAGACATTAAAGGTCTTTCTAAAAATAAAGAATTTCCGATCCGCACCGTTTCTACACGAATTATGGAAATCCAAAAAGACGGAAATTATCGCGTTCGTGGCGAACAGCCATTTATGATTGGCAAGCGCGAGTATAAGTTGCTTGTCGCGGGCGTGGTGCGCGCCGAAGAATACAACGAAAAGGGCATGAGTGCCGAATCCCTCATCGACCCGGTATTTGATATTATCAGCGACAAAAAGAGTGAGGAATTATGATTTATATAATACGCATTTTTTTCCTAGTCCTTTTGTTTTCTTCAACAGCTCAAGCGATTCGCCTGAAAGACATCGCCAACGTGCGCGGCGTTCGCGACAACCAGCTCATCGGTTACGGTCTTGTGGTTGGTCTGAAGGGAACAGGTGACAGCAAGAGCGAATTCACTAACAAAAGTATGGTGCGCATGCTTGATAAGCTCGGCGTAAAAGTCGAAGACACCGACGTTGCCAAAAAAAACGTCGCCGCCGTTTTAATTACTGCCACCCTGCCACCTTTTGCTCGCGCCGGTAACAAAATGGATGTGACCATCAACTCCATCGGGGATGCCTCAAGCCTCGAAGGTGGAACCCTCGTTCAGTCGCCTTTGCGCGCATCCGATCAAAATGTCTATGCGGTCGCTCAGGGCGCAGTCTCCGTGGGGAGATCTTCCGGCAAAGCCGTGCACTCCACAGTGGGATTAATGTCGGGCGGAGCGATTATCGAAAAAGACGTGCAGGCAGAAAATTTTACCAGTCGAAAAATGTATCGTCTGACGTTGCACAATCCAGATATCACTACGGCCGTGCGAGTGGCGCAAACCGTAAACATGGATCTGGGTGGAAAATACGCCACGGCGATCGATCCTGCTACGGTGGATATTGTGGTGCCCTTTTCCTACGAAGGCAAAGGCGTGGAGCTGTTAGCCACCATCGAGTCGCTAAATGTGGAGCCCGATCAAAAAGCGAAAGTGGTAGTGAACGAAAAAACGGGTACGGTGATTATCGGGGAGAACGTTCGAATTAGTACGGTGGCCATTAGCCACGGTGATATCAATGTGAAGGTGGGAAAACCCGAGCCAGCTCCGGTGGTACCAGCCGTTGCAACGGATGCACCAGCCGCACCTCCACCAGAGTTTACGCCCGCTTTGCCAACACCAGAAAGTCCCGCCAACATGCGTGCGCCGGCATCGACCGTCGCTGTTATGCCGGCCATTAATAAGAAAGATGCGGTGAAGCTTTTGCCGGAATCCGTGAGCGTTGGGGAGCTCGTCCAAAGTTTGAATCAAATGGGCGTCTCTCCAAAAGACCTGATTGTGATTTTGCAAAACATCAAAGCTTCTGGGGCTTTACAAGGAGAGCTGGAAATTTTATGAAAAGTGTATCGAATTGATACAATTAGCTTTAGACTTGAATTTGGGGCTTAGGCCCTCGGGGGGGGAGAAGAGGAGTTAGAGGTAAACCAAGGATGGTTTCTCTTGAGCAGAAGAGTAGCTGGGACAGGTTATTGAACCAAGGATGGATCGTAACTTTTTTATAAGGCTAAATGCGCATGGATGCGTGTCTGACTCTGACCCCCTGTTTTTTTATGAATATTAAAAACATAAACAAACCACAACACACACCACCAACTCTCGACCAGCAACTGCACAAAGCAGCGAAAATGTACGAGCAGCAGTTTCTTGAAGAGATGATGAACGCCATGAAAAAAACGGTGGACCACAGCAGCGTTACAAAACCCTCAATGGCCGAGAAAATATACAAAGACGAACTCTATACTCAGTATGCAGAAAAGTGGGTAGAGAGCGGCGGGAACGGCCTTGCTGACATGATTTACAAGGAATTGAAGGAAAAGATAATTCCAAGTCAGCACAGTCGATATGTGTCGAGTCCAGTTCCACCCAAAAAAGAAGAAAAATAGACTCTCGACCGGTCGGGTTAGTGGATCTTTTTTGTCTCACTATGATACAATAATAGAGATGTCATCAAGGAGGATGTGGTGAAAGTAAATAACAAATCCGCGCAAGGTTTAATGAACGATCGTAGTATCCAAGATTTTGCCAAGGATCCTTCGATCAGAAAAGGCAAGTCGCCCACCACTTCGGCCGCCGAAATGATGGACGCGACGAAGATTAATGTTTCTTCGCAAGCTCGGCAAATTAATAAAGCCAAAGAAATTGCCTCACAAGACACTGTCGACGAGGCGAAAATCGCCCGGTTGCAAAAAATGATTGAATCGGGCGACTACAAGGTGGACGCCGAAGCTGTGGCCGATAAACTTGTTAACGAACATTTACTTCTTCCCTCTTAGGAGCTCGGTGAATGAAAGAACAACTCTTTCTTGAACTTATAAAAAACCTTCACCAATTGGTGAGAGTGTACCGTTTGCTCTTTGAGACGGTTCGTACGGAAAAAGCAATTTTGCTGAGCGCAGATTTGCATTTGCTTCCAGGGCTCAATGAAAAAAAAGAGCTCTTGTTAAAAAAAATAAACGAACTCGAAGCCAAGTGGATGACTGTGGCTGGTGAGATGCAAACTCAATTTTCACTGCCAGCGCAAACGCCGCGCTTGTTAGATATTGCATCCGCCTACGACGGCGTAAAAAAAGCAAAACTGTTGCGCTTTCGAACGGTGCTTAATTTACTCATCGAAAGAACATCGAGAATAAATAAGCAAAACGATCAGCTAGCACGATCGGCGTTGTCACACATCACGGGAGCCATGCAGGCGTTTACCGAAACGCTGAATAAAAAATCGACCTATGAAAAAAAGGGTAAGCGCAGTGAAAAATCGAAGGAGACTTCGGGGCGCCTTGTAAGCAAAGAAGTGTAGTCCAAGATTGTAAGTGCAATGGAGTCCAAGAGGGACTTCGCGGAAGGACAGGATGTCGGCAAGAATCGGAACCTCCATGAATGTGGGGCAGAGAGCCATGATGAACAGTCAGGCGGCACTGCAAACGGTTTCGCATAACATTGCAAACAAAAATACCGAAGGCTACAGTCGGCAGCAAGTCGAAACCTTTAGTAACTTTCCCAATGGAGCCGGAAAAATGCGCATCGGTACGGGCGCCCGCGCCGTCACCGTTCAGCGTGTCAACAACCCGTATCTCGAAAAACAATTGGCTGGAGAAAAATCACAACTCGGTTTTTTAAACGGGCAGAACGTGGCGCTGATGCGCCTCGAGCAAGTTTACAACGAACAACAGGTGGATGGCTTGAATAGCTCCATCGGTAAATTCTTTAATTCTTTTCGCGAGCTTTCCACAAATCCAGAAAGTATGCCAAAACGAATTGCGGTGAAAGAAAGCGCGGATCTTTTAGTTCGCGATTTTAACCGCGTGGGTGAACAGCTTGCCGATATTCGCAAGGAAGCCAACGGACAGGCACAAGTTCAAGTGAACGAAATCAACTCAGTGACGCAAGAAATCGCATCGCTCAATATGCAAGTGCAAAAAGTAGAAATCGGTGGGGGTTTTGCAAACGACGAACGCGATCGTCGAGATGCTTTGTTAAAAAACCTCGGTGAGCTGATTGATATTAAATGGGCCGAGGGCAAAGATTCCACAGTCACCATTAGCACGGCAGATGATGCCATTTTGGTTGTGGGCAACGAAGCGCGAAAGCTTGAAGCCGTGTCAACGCCTGGGCGTGAGAATAAAGCCGAAGGTGATTTTGATATTATGTACTACCACAACGAGTATGCAGAGCCGATGGTACTTACCGATCGAATCAGAGGTGGAAAACTCGGTGGTTTGCTGTCGGTGCGCGATGGCGATGTGACCGAGTTTGGACGCAAGATCGATATGCTTTCGTTCGAGATCGCCAACCGCGTGAACGATCTCCATCGACAAGGACACAACGCTTATAATCAACGAGGCGAAGATTTCTTTGCTCACGTCGGAAGTCAAGATGGAGCGTCGGGCACAATTAAAATCAACCCGACCATATTGGGTGATGTGGGACGAATCGTTGCGGGAGCTGATCCCAACAGTCCGGGAGATAACAGAATTGCCAATATGATTAGTGATGTTCAGCACAGTAAATCTATGCTGGATGGTGCCACGTCCATCGATGAATACTACAATGGAATGGTTGCAGAGCTTGGCTTACGCACGCAAAACATCAATGGAATGGTTGCAACGCAAGAGGGTGTCGTGAACCAACTTGAAAACCTTCGCGAAAGTTACAGTGGCGTCAACATCGACGAAGAGATTGCCAGCATGATCGAATGGCAGAAACAGTTTGATGCCTCGGCTCGAATCATTAGAACCGCGGATGAGATGCTTGATACAGTCATCAATATTCGGAGATATTAATGCGCGTTGCTGATAAAATGAACTACAACCAGTCTTTGAATGCGATTAATAAGAATCGCAGCGAACTGATGACTTTTCAGCATCAGGCCGCCACGCAAAAACGCATCAACAAACCGTCAGACGATCCACTCGGAGCCGTTCGAGTTCTCGAGAAGAAAACTGAGATGCAAGGGTTCGAACAGTACAAACGAAATATTCTTTCCGCGAAAGAATTTATCGAATACTCCGAGCAATCGCTCTCGCAAGCGAGCGAAATGCTCATTCGCGCCAAGGAACTTGCCATCGATCAAGCAGATGATGCGGCAAACGGTGCAGAGTCGCGCTCGATCGTCGCTGCTGAAGTAAAACAGATTTACGAACAAATGGTAAACATCGGAAATCGCAAGTTTGGCGATCGCTTTTTGTTTGGCGGTTACAAGAGCATGACGACACCATTTGATATGACGGGAACTTATTTTGGCGACGATTCCGAGGTGGATGTGCAAATCGAAAAAGATTCGTACATCACCATGAATATTCCAGGCAGCGTGGTGTTTATGGGCAAGAAGTTGCACCAGCCGCTTCCGCCAAAAGAAACTATGCAAGACGACAAAACGCAAGTGGAAGTACGCGGGCCAAGCTCCACGGATCCCTTATCGGCATCCTCGCAAACCATTGCCAACAGCTCCGAAGGTCATTGGGGGATGGTATCGACCAATGTTTTTGAGACGCTACGAGATTTGGAAGTGGGTTTGCGTGCGAATGATAAACATGTTGTGCAAAACTCTTTGGATTATCTGGATAACGCCATTTCGCAAATCAATATGGCTCGAGGGGAGCTGGGTTCGCGTGTGACCAGTCTCAATTCGGGACTAGAAACATTACAAAAATTAAATGTGGACGCTAAAGTTGTGCAATCTGAAATTGAGGACGTTGACATGTACGACCTCGTTAACAACTTAAGCAAGACACAAACGCAGCTCGAGGCGTCGTTGGCCACATCCGGAAAAATGATGAAGACAACACTCCTTGACTTTCTTAGGTAGTAATAATAGCTAAGACATTCGGTTTTTTATTATGTTTTACTGGGCAGAAGCGTAAATCATTACGCAAGCCGAGCTTTGACCAGGATGTTGAAGGAGCTTTATGTTAGTTCTCACTAGAAAAATTGGCGAAAGTATAGCCATCGACGATCACATCAAAATTCGCGTCGTTCAAATCAAGGGTAAACAGGTACGACTCGGTATCGAGGCCCCAAAAGACACAAAAATCCATAGAGAAGAAGTTTATCTTTCTATCCAAGAACAGAATAAACAGTCGATTTCGACGTCCTCAGACAAAGCCAAAGACGTGGCTAAGATGCTGAAAGACCCCCAGCAGTCTTAAAATCCCTGGATCCTTCGTTGTAATCGCTTTAAGACACTGTCCATAGTAGTTCCTGGCGCGGCTCGTCGTAAATCTGTCAGGTTCTGTCATCGCCTAGAAAAAAGTCTTGAATTATTTTCATAGGAGCGACTAATATTTGATTAACCGATCGGCGCTTTGTGTTGTCCGTATTGACGGGTCACAAAGTGAGTCATAGGGGCCCGATAGGTTTTTTGGAGGGGAAATGCAGATCCAAACATCGCGTTTTGGGAATATAACCGTCACTACAGATGACGTTCTTACGTTTCCAGAGGGTTTGTTAGGTTTTTCTGATCTAGATCGTTTTGTTTTACTGGACGATCCCAGCGACGAAATTTTTGCCTGGCTACAAAGTTGTGATGAGCCGAGTATCGCATTTCCAGTTTTGGAACCAGAACTCTTCGCAGAAAACTTCGATCTCAGTTTAAGCAAAAGTGACATGAAAATATTAAACAGCGAAAACAAAACCGGTTTGCGCCCGTTCTGTATTATTACGATTCCCGAAGATCCAACAATGATGACGGCCAATCTCAAAGCGCCCATCGTTATTAACATTACCGATAAAACAGGTCGCCAGTGTGTGCTTCAAGATAACAAGCTTGAAATTCGCGAGCCCATTTTTACGCGCCTTCAACAGCGCGTGGTTCAGCACAACGCCAGCGCCATTAAGAGCAAAGCTCTTGAGTCAGGTGTGGCAGTAAAACTTCCCGCCGACAAAACGCTCTAAGAAGTTTACGGCTCTACAGATATTTTTGTGATGTTCATCAGAACCGCATTGCCTGCGAGTTCTAACGAGGACTCCGACCAGCGAATGGTGCCGGTGATTTGTACCTCTTTGATATCCGGCGAAAGCAGGGCAGGTGTGACCTGTTTTCGTTGTTCCTTATTGAGAACCATGGTCACTGTTTTCGATTCGCAGGCTAAGGTGTCTGCCGTGTCACTCCATTGTTCTAGGAGAACAGGGCGTGCTGGCTTTAGAAGTAGCTGCACACTTTCTTGCTCCTCAGTCATAAAACTTAAGTCTTCGATTAAAAACATTGGATTGAGTTTAACCGTTCCTTGCAGGGTCACCACAGATTCCAGAGCCAGGTACTCATTTTGTGAGTTCACAATGCAAGTGGAAGTTTGTGCGAAAGCCAAGGGGCCCGAGAAAGATAGAACTAGAAAAAGTAATTTTGTCATAAGCGGCTCCATTTTAACTTAATCAATTGCGCTGCGAATGGCATCAATGTTTTGGTTCACCCACTTGCCGAGATCGTTGGTTTCGGGTAGTCGTTTTTCGCGAAGCGTTCGGCGAAGTAAAAGTTTTTCGTTTCCGTTGTTGTAGAGAGTCGCTGTAAGACCCGGGTTTTGCGAAATATCAAAATCCCCTGATTTATAAATGGCGATGGAGTAGGAAATAGTGGCAGCGACGTAATAAACGACACGATTTGGATCAAGAACATTTGCATAGATGCGAGAAACGTCACTGTGTTTTAAAAAATCGATGGAGTCTCTTCCTGCTCTGGCTACAAGATCATCCACCATGAGAGCTCGTACGGGACTCATTTGGCCTACGCCAAAAGTCATTCCAACATCCATAAATGCATTCGGATTAAAGAAGTGAGAGGTAAATCGTCTAAAAAACTCTTTTTGACCCATTAGCACGTTAATGGCGTTACTGCGATTCCAAGTGTCCACAATACAGAGCCAAAGATCATAATCTCGAGAATTTTGAAAACACTTTTGATATTTCTCTTGGGAGATAACAACGGCCAAATTCGTGCTAGGATCTTGGTTAATTTGAGCCCAAGTCTGAGCGCTAGAAAAAGATCGTGCGGCTAAATTTTGTGCGCTGTCTTTCAGGGAAACATTGATCGCATGCTCTCCGGCAATGGCTCCAGCGATGTGGATGGGGTCGATACCGAAAGTATGAGCCGCTCGGTTGATGGGTGATTTGAGCTCTTTAACCACAGAGAGAACGCGATTGAGGTTATTGCGCGCTGAAACGGCCCGAGTTAAATCGTCGGCCGCGATGGGTACCACGGTTAACGCCTGAGAAAACGAGCAAAGTAGCTGAACAGATACAAACAAAGAAAGCATGGCTTTCATAAACGAACCTCCAGATTTTGAATAGCGCAAAGTAGCAAAGAGGGCCGCATATTTCCACAGATCAGAGGGGGGTATGAAAATAGGTAATGAAATATTCCCTTCCTGCACCGCGAATCGACTAGTTCCTGTACAAGTTTATTCATTTTACAGAGTGCATAGGCAATTCTTTAGAAGTCCGCTAATGTGTCACGGATCGCTAATAGAACAAGGAGCAGGTATGGCTAGATGGTTGCACATTAAGGTTGGGATTGCCCTGGTCACGAGTATTTTCCTGATTTCGCCACTAGTGACTCACGCGTCGGTGGATCTATTGAGCGAAGCCATGATTTACGAATTCGACGAGGCATGGTTAGAAATCAGGGGCGAAGCCAAAGACTCCGTTTATGAAATCGCCACTCTCTACGTGAGACACACGCAGAAAAATACTGGGCTGGAGAGGCTTTTTTTCATTCCGGTGAATGTTGATTTTGGCACGCCTTCTTCGGTGCCGTTTCATGTTAGGGGAACTTGGACCTTGCCCATGGAAAATTTGAAAGGGAAAATGTTATCCGATATCCTCGGCGCTGCTCAAAAAAATGGGATGGTGATCTCAGAAGGCTTTATTAGCGAGATTGAAAAAGATGAAATATACGTGATTTATTCAGATCGGGAACTGGTCGAGATCGTCGATTTCAAAACGCTTATGGGGATTCCGTTTTAACTATCCATAGACTTAGGTCGCAAATCCCAAAGGGCTCATCGCTATTCCCATAGCAATGATTTAAATTTGATAGAGAGGTCGCGAATGAACTTCTTGCTTCAAATTATTATCTTTTTTAGTATCGCAAATCCACTAAACACTCCTGGGCGAGCTTCAACAGAATACATCGACTCCGCGCAAGTAGAAAACTACTATCCAGATGCACCCATCAAAGCTTTACCTAAACATGCGAAGTTTCATTTTACGAAAATGCTTAACCTCTTGATTCCACGAAACGCTGATCGTTCGAAAATATATGGAGAACATAGTCTCCCATGTGAAATCGTCAGTGAAAAAGAAAACAACAAGCTACGCCGTGTGTCTCTTACAAAGGAAGTATCTTCCACCTTAGACATTCCCTACGACGAAAATCGAGTTTGTATCGACAGTCCAATTCCTGTTCCCGAAGGCTTGGATACATCCGATTTTGACGGCAAATGTAAAGTTGAAAAAAGTTTTATCATCCAAATGACGGGAAAGTGCTTAGAAGCAATTCAGTTACATGACAAATACCATTACCTTTGGTCTGTCCATGTGTCTAACCCTAAGCAGAATCCTCGCCTTTTTGCAATTCCTGGGCTAAAATCCCGCATGGAACTCCTCTGCAATAAAGATTTGCAAACAACTGTCATCGACTTTGAAGGCGAGCTCAAAATGGTTTGCTACGGGACACAGGGGTTTACAATGGCTAGACTTATTGAAAAAATTGAGCAGATATTTAGAATAGAAATTGAGGTTCCAGTTCCGAGTGATTTACACGATATCAACTACAGAAGACCTGCTCCAGGTCCACGTCCTCCAGTGAGCATCTAAGATTTTTTCAAAGCTATTTTTGCGGTACGAAGTACGCAGGAAAATTGTGAACACTTTCTAGATGAATTGTCAGTTGATCGATATTATTCGAAACTTGTGCCCATAGGTCATAGGCCCAAGGTGCCCGCGGCGAATTCACATTTATTGTTTCAAATTTTATAATATGATCGAGGCTTTGCCCGTGGGCTTCGTGAAAGTAGCTATCAACAATGTATTTTGCTGAATTCCAATCGACGACCACAAAGGCATGATCTTCGGCAACGTTTGTAAAGGTATTATTACGCCGATCAAAGTTGAAATGTTTATACTTCCCGTAGACCATTTGATTTGGAACGCCCGCTTCAAGAAGTGCAATATGCATAAAGAGCGCATGCTCACGGCATGTTCCGGCTCGATTGCGAATGTATTCTCCAAAGGATATTCTTTGCTCTGGATTCGTTCGTAGGGCTTGCGCCATAGTTTCTAAATAAACAGGGTTAGAGTATTCTCTGTTTACAAGCGTCGTGTGTGCCAGCGCAGTGAGTATTTCAATTTTCTCTTTAGTCTTTAGGTGTCTGATTGCGTGTGCTTTTGTAACAACAGCGGCAAGCGAAGCGTGTTTATAGTCTATAAAAGTGTGAGGCTGTAAACCGCCGTTGGCAATGCTGCCCTCGATAAGGCTTCCATCGCGCAAAGTTACAAATCCTCCATGTTGCACGTAAAACGTATTTAATTTAGAGAATAAACCGAAACAACTGTTCGACGCAGATTCGGCAGGCAGCTGACTAAATGTTAGCCACGCAAAGATAAGTATAAGTGATCTTGCCAGTTTAAGGGTCATATCTAGTTCCTCTTTATCTAAATAAGCAAATGCCTTACCAAAGGTTCTGGACCATGGTTCAGTTAAAATCATCTCATTTTGAGCCGATAGGTAGAGTAACAAGGATGTCATATGAAAAGAATCCAGCTACCTATTTTGTTTTTACTGTTTTCGGTGCTCGAAGTGCAGGTGCAAGCTGCCGACGGTGAAGCCGTCGTGATCGAAGTGAAAAAGAATATTCAACTTTCAAAAAACGAAAAAGTTTTTAAAAACTTCTTTATCAACGGTGGAGAAAATCTGGGACTCAAAAAAGGTCACATCGTCGATGTGCTTCGCCGAGTACCGTTTCACGATCCTCTCAAGAATATTTCAGTGGGTGACATTCGCGTGAAGGTGGCGGAGCTCGAAATTATTCATGCCGATGGCTTGTTGAGCGTTGCGCGACAGATTCGCATGGAAGATCCAGAAAGTAGACCCGTTTTGGATTACGAAGCGGTGATGGTGGGCGATCGCCTAGATTTAGCCACGGCCCGCGCCCCCAAGAAAATGGCTTTACTGAATCCTTCGAATGAGGCAAAACAGCTCATGAAGGAAGGCGAGCAGAACCTACAAGAACTTGTGAACTCAAAAGCGACCCGCAAAATTGCGAGTGTTAGCCAAGTTACAAGTAAAAAGCCAGAATCACTGAAGAAAGCTGCTCTGCAAAAAAAGAAGTGAGCGATAAACAGTCCGAACAATACCTCGAAGTTTTTATTTCGCAACTGCATCGCAAGGTGGAAGATGAAATCAGTGGCCAACTCTTTCATTGGGGCGCCATGGGTGTTTGTGAAAACCTTCAGTTTGTTCAATCCGATATTCGTTTTAATCCCGCAGTCAAAGTGAATGACGATCTTCGCCTGATTGCTTACTTCTCCACTGATGTGGCGATTCAGCCGCTGATCGAGCGCATCAAATCCCACCATCCCACAGCTTCCGTAACGGTGGTGAAAGCCGACCACAAGGATTGGCTGGAAGAGTGGAAAAAAGGCTATGTGGCCTTTCCGCTCACGGACGGTCTTTCAGATGGTCCATCGAACGGCATTTGGGTAGTGCCGAGCTGGAAGCCGGTTCCCGAGCAGGCAAAGATGCCCATTTTTATCGATCCCGGTATGGCATTTGGAACGGGAACCCACGAAACCACGCAGATATGCAGTCATATGATTTTTGAGAATATGAAACAAAATTCCAGCCAAACCGCCATTGTTGTGTGGACTGTTACAGGAATTTTAGGAATTCTTCTATCAA
>JANPLN010000002.1:0-138711 GCA_031426555.1 Bdellovibrionales bacterium
GCGGCACCTACGCCAATGGCGCCGAAGTCAATATTGGCTCTCTTTCCACAAGTTTTTTCAACGCCTCTTTAGATATTCAAGATATTCAGGTCACCAATAAAGAGATACCGACTCACAATGTTTTACAGATTGGGACCGTTCAGTTTAAAGCTCTCTGGGATGCTTTGCTGCGCGGTAAAGTGGTTATTCCCTTAGCCGGTGTTACCGACATCATGATCAATACAGCTCGCAAGCGCCCCGGTCGCGTGTTGCCCGTTAAAAAGAGCTCCGACGACAACGTGCAAAGCATGAAATCCAGCGCCCTCGATGTGACTAACAAAGTTTTAGAAGGAAGCATCTTTGGGGACCTGGCTGCTATTGCCCAGGGTGACAACTACAAAGACAAGCTCAAGGAGATGGAAGGCAATCTTAAGACCTCACAATTTATTCAAAAAATGGAAACCGAACTGCAAGGCAAAGAGAAACTTTGGAAAGAGCGCATCGAAAAACTGCCGCAAAAAGAGGAGCTTAAAAAACTGGAAGATCGCGTGAAAGCCCTTAAGGTTGACGGCAAAGATCCCAAAGCCATTCTCGCTGCCGTAAAAGACGCCGAAGCCATTTATAAAGAGATCGACGAAAAATACAAAACCATCAAGAACACCAGCGGCGAACTCTCGGGCGATCTTAAACTTTATAAAAACCTTTATGCTGATATCAAAAAGTATGTGGATGAAGACTTAAAAGATCTCGAAGGGAAACTGGGAATTCCGTCTTTAGACCCAAAAGATCTCGCCATGCGCATTTTTGGACGTCAATTTGCTAAAGAAATCTATCGCGCCGAAAAGTATATGCGCCTGGCGCGCGAGTACATGCCACCGCCCAAAAAAGATCGTCAAAAGCCCACCATCACTCCCCGCGAGCGACAAACCGGTAAAGACTTTAAATTTCGAATTACCAAGGGCTATCCAAAACTTTGGATCCAAAAGGCCAACGTGAGTTCTAAAGCCAGTGCCGAAGGTTTTTCTGGCAGCATCGGCGGGGAAGTCCTCAACATCACCGACGCTCCATCGAGCATCTCGCAACCCATGGAAGCCAAACTCACTGGAGAATTTCCAAAAAGTCAGATGTACGATGTGGTGATTCACGCCGTTGTGGACCATCGCACAGAAAACGCCAAAGAATATGGCACTATTAAAATTGGTGCTTTTCCTCTGAAGGACATGATGCTCTCAGAATCCAGCGATGTAACTTTTGGATTCAAAGAGGCCACGGGCTCCTCCGTTTTAAAAGTAGAGCTATTGGACGAAGGCGTCTCCCTTAATTTCGATGCCACCTTCGACAAAATCGCTTATCTCATCGAAGCCAAATCGTCGAAGGTCAAAGAGATCCTCACCAATATCTCTGGCAGTCTTGGTGCCTTGTCTTTACAAGGTAGCGCCAAGGGTTCTTGGAGTAACTTGGATTTGGATCTCAATTCCAACATCGGTACAAAGCTGCAAGAGGCCCTCAAGCAAGAGCTCAACAAACAAGTGGCCGAGCTGAAAGACAAGCTCCGCAACGAAGTAAACAAAAAAGTTGAAGGCGAAAAAGAAAAGCTTATGTCCAAAGTGGGCGAGTTTGAGAAAAAGTACGGTGTGTCGCTAAAAAATCAGGAAGACGCCATTAATTCGTTAAAAGGAAAACTCGACGAAGAAAAAAAGAAAGCCAAAAACAAGGGCAAAGACGAAATCAAAGACAAAGCTAAAGATCTTTTGAAAAAGTTTAAATTCTAAAAATCTAAGTTAAAGGGCCACTCCAATGGCTCTTTAATAAGCGCTTACTTGCTATCCTGAAGAACTGCCAAATACCAATCGAGGGCCACCATTAAATCCTGGAGAGTCTGCTTAGGCTCTCCGGTTTGAAGATTCACCTGTTGACTCAAAACTCCCACAACTCCAATCTCGCGAATCGTAGAAAGCGACTGGATTAACGTAACGGCCTTCTGCGCATCCAACCTTACTAGCTGCTGCACTTTTTCTTTCGACAGATCTAACCCGTTGAGATCGGCCAGACGCTGAACCTGACTCTGCAAGCTTAAAAATAGATCCCAACATTGCTGTTGAGCCCGACAGCTTCTTTCAAAAAGAGCCAGCTTGCGGGATTGCATATGCCCCCACTGACGCGAGCTATGATCAGCGTCACCCAAACTCTCCGCAGATTGTTTTACTGTTGTGGTTGCATCGATCCAACCCCAGCTCAACAACAAATTCTGTACGAACTCCAATCGAGTTTTTGCCGTTTGTCGCGCATTTTCATTTTCCCTTTTTGTCCGTATTCGAAAGTCCCGGACTGTCTCTCTAGGTCTTTGCGGCACCTTGGGAGTGTCGAAGTAAAAGACAGAGCTATCCGAAACCCAAACAACTTTTGCACCCAAAACGAAGAGCTCGCCGGCAAAAACAACCTCCGCTTTTCCTAAATGCGAAAAATCCTGCTCGCGAGCGCGCAGCAAGCCCCGGTGCGTGCCATGAAACGAGGCCTTCGAGTAATCAATGGGAAGCGGCAAGTGATGATCGATGGAAATGGTGCCCGATCGATCTATTAAAAAAACATACAGGCCATCGCGCGAAAGCAAAGTGCTTTTATACTCAGCCAATTGTTTCTGTTTCGATACACCCAAAACAGCACCATGCCTAAAAAGCTCGGGCGTTTCGTAGGGCACTTCCTGCGAACTCACACGCGTTATTTGATTTAACGATAAGCCTTTAGCGAACACATCCGCGCAGCGGCTGCCAGTGCCGCCGTGGGAAAACAAGAGAACTGCAAGGAGAGTTAAAATGTTCACTCGATTAAAAAATTATATCGCAATATCTTTGCGAACAGGTTTTTTGATCTGCGATTTAATCAACTGAACGCGCTGGCGCATTTCAGGCGAACTCTCTAATAGCATCAAAGATCGAATCACCAGGGAAGCACTATTGCTCTTACAAAGCTGAACCGCTTCATCTGATGAGTAGGGCCCTTGATAGGCCTTTTTTGCGCACTCAGAGCGCTCTAAATTCCCACCGTTTTTACAAAGCTCGATGGCTTGGCTAGTGTTAAAGGGTCCACTGTAGGCGTCGATTCCGCACTGGCTTGGTCCCGTACTTCTCGCTTTTTTACAGAGTTCAATGGCTTGGTCAGTATTAAAAGGACCACGATAGGCTTGAATTCCACATTCTGCGGGTGCCACCGAGCTTTGACCCTGGCAAAGCTGAATAGCTTGGTCGCGGTTAAACGGTCCTTTATAGGCCATATCTACACAGTCTGCGGCCGTGGTCCCACTGGACTGCACTTTTTCGCAGCGGTATGTTTCGCCATCGATGATCATTTCTAACTCGTTCGCACCACTTAAAAACGTAAAGACCGTGATTAAAAATAACATCGGGGCTCCTTTGAAGGCTTTCGCAATGTTTTACCAAATCCCCGCTCGCATTCATACTGAGCGGGTTTGCCAGTGTAAAAAAGAAAGCTCTGTCAGGAAAACGCACATTTATTTATTGAACTGTATCGAAAAACGAAAGTTTTCTAGGGTTTAGCAATTAAGGATTCAAAAAACAGTTTGGCATCTTCGTTAAACCAGTCACGGGTGCCCACCACTTTGCGCAGAAGCTTCCCATCTTTGCCAAAAATGTAGGATTCCGGCAGTTTATTCACCTGAAAGGCCTTACCGGCTGCGTGGTCCTTGTCCCATAGAAGGTGCAGCTCGGGGACCGTATCCAAGCTAAAGGCCTGCGCAAAGGTCTCGATGTCTTCCAGCGCAGAATCGTGCGACGGCGCTAAAATAACAATTTTTCCCTGAAAGTGGTTCAGAAGTTTTACCATGGATGGAAACTCTTCGGCGCAGGGCTCACACCAGCTTGCCCAAAAGTTTAGGATAACAATCTTATCCTTCGTTAAAGCCTCCAGGTTCACCTCTGTTTGCTTTAAATCTTTAAGAACCAATCCTGGTAAGACTTTGAAGTCGTTCTTCTCTAAAAAGCCCACAACCTCAAAGGACGTGGGAGCGGTTTCTGTGGTGTACGCTCTATCCAGCTTAAGCCAAGCGAGAAAAAGTATAAAAAAAAGCCCTCCGGTGATGAGGGCTGCTTTAAAAGTTCGATTTTTTTCCATCAAGTTTAATTTCAACGGCTTCGATTAGCTGTTCGCACGTAAAACGCGACGAGCTTCTTTCTGCATTGTCTTGATGTTTTTGTAACGCGCAAAAGCCGCTTTCTCATTTACTTTCGTATTGTGAGCAACCAGTTCCTTGCGGTTCAATTCTTTTGTAACAAGTTTGCGATCTTTACCGCGCACTTTCACTTTCACTTTTTTCTCAGCGTAAGTGCTTGCATCGTAATCAACAAATTCAATAAAAGCCTGAGGCGCACAGTCCCCTGGACGATTGCTTAATTTAAGAATGCGAGTGTAGCCACCAGCT
Source organism: Bdellovibrionales bacterium (assembly GCA_031426555.1). GTDB lineage: Bacteria > Bdellovibrionota > Bdellovibrionia > Bdellovibrionales > JAGQZY01 > JANPLN01. The sequence continues at coordinate 4,415 of JANPLN010000002.1, forward strand.
CTTTCTTTAAAGCGCACAGCCAAGTCTGACATAATCGTCTCTACAGTAGCTTTGTTGGGAAAATCCGCCAACAAAACACGACGCGCATTCAAGTTGCCGGTCTTACCTAGGGTAATGGCTTTCTCAACATGGCGACGAAGCTCTTTGGCTTTTGTGATTGTGGTTTTAATACGACCACACTCAACCAGCGAACACACAAGACCTCTTAAAAGAGCCTTGCGAGGATTGGACTTACGACTAAAATGTTTGGTTTTTCTTCTATGTCTCATAACTCACTCCCGACTATTGCGGATCATTTCCAGGGGTAACACTCGCTACACGTGTGCTTGTTGGGGCTTGAGTATTTGGGTTCCATCCAGGAGGCGGCCATCCTTCGATTTTCAAGCCTAAACCTAATCCCATCTCAACAAGAATTTCTTTAATTTCATTTAACGATTTACGTCCAAAGTTTTTAGTCTTCAGCATTTCGGCTTCCGACTTAACAACCAACTCGCCAATAAAACGAATGTTTGCATTCTTTAAACAGTTGGCACTGCGAACAGAAAGCTCAAGGTCATCCACAGAGCGGAAAAGATTCTCGTTAAGAACAGGAGACCGTTTTTCTTCTTTTTCTGTTGTTGGCTCAACAGCTTCGTCAAACGTTACAAAAACTTGTAACTGCTCTTTCATAATTTTAGCGGCAAGTGCCACTGCTTCTTCTGGCTTAATTGAACCATCCGTCCAAACTTCCAATGTCAAAGCATCGTAGTCTGTTTTCTGTCCAACGCGCGCATTAGTTACGTTGTAATTTACACGGCGGATTGGAGAATAGATCGCATCCACAGGAACAATTCCAACGCCTGTGTTGGCTTGCTCAAGCTCCTCCGAAGGCACATAACCGCGACCAAAAGTCACAGTGATGTCAGCTTCGAATTTGGAATTGGCGCCGAGAGTGGCAATGTGTTGTTCAGGATTTAGAACTTCAATTTTGTCATTCAGCTGAATGTCAGCGGCAGTGACTTTTCCAGAACCTGATTTTGAAATTTTTAAATTCAAGGTGTCTGGAGTGTGCTGACGAAAACGAACCTGCTTCAGGTTTAAAATAATGTCGGTCACATCTTCCATCACATCTGGAATCGTCGAGAACTCGTGCAAAACTTTATCAAAACGAACTGCAGATACAGACGAACCCATCATCGAACTCAAAAGCACTCGGCGAAGTGAATTTCCAATGGTAATTCCGTAACCTCTTTCAAGGGGGCGAATCGTGAATTTTCCATAGGTCGTGCTGAGGGAGTCCGAATCAACCTCTACGCCTTTAGGACTGATCAAATCTCTCCAAAATTTATAATAATGTTCTTGTTGCATCTCTTCTCCGTTCGATCTTTAAAAAAATTAAACTCTTCTTCTCTTCGGTGGGCGGCAGCCATTGTGTGGAACAGGTGTAAGATCTCTCATGGAGTTTACGCGAATTCCCGCATTGGCAAGAGCACGGATTGCAGGTTCACGACCTGCGCCAGGACCCTTCAAATAAACATCTACGCTTTTGAGCCCTTGTTCGATGGCTTTTTTAGCTGCATCTTCCGCTGCAAGTTGAGATGCGAAAGGAGTTCCTTTACGGCTTCCTTTGAAACCCAACATTCCAGAAGCTGACCAGCTGATGGTGTTACCCATCACATCTGTGATCGTAATGATTGTATTTCCAAATCCAGCCTGAATGTAACAGCGTCCATTAGGAATGTTTTTTTTCGTTTTCTTTTTAACTGGCTTGTTTGCGCCAGCTCCGGTTTTTGCACCTGTAGTCTCAGCCATATTTCAACCCTTCCTCACATCACTGCTTTTTTCTTGTTAGCCACTGTCTTACGAGGACCTTTTCTTGTGCGCGCGTTACTCTTCGTTCTTTGTCCGCGAACAGGAAGTCCTTTTTTATGACGAGTTCCTCGATAAGTACCAAGATCCATAAGGCGCTTGATAGACATTGAAATTTCTCGACGAAGATCACCCTCGATTTTAAATTGAGCTTGAATCATATCGCGAATTTTTGCGATCTCTTCATCGTTCAACTCATGAGTTCTTTTTGTAGGAGAAAATCCCATCGCTGTACAAATGTCTTTGGATCTTTTGCGACCCACGCCATAGATGTAAGTGAGAGAAATCTCTACTCTTTTGTTTTTAGGTATATCAATACCCGATATACGAGCCATAACTAACCTTGCCTTTGTTTGTGCTTTGGATTTTCACAGATAACCCGAACGGTTCCACGTCGCTTCAACACTTTACACTTCTTGCAAATTTTCTTCACAGATGCTCGAACCTTCACCTGACCTCCAAAAAATAAATTGACAGACCGGCAAATCTAGCACCGGCGTACGGACAGAGTCCAGATAATTTTCGAAAAAAAAGAACTATTTTAAAAATAGTTAAAGATATGTTTGGATGCGTCCAAAGACGCTGTTTGACGAGCCAAGACCATCGATGGAAACGAACAGACTTTTTTTCATGTAATACTCTTTTAGAGGCGCCGTGGATTTTTCGTAGGCCTCTAATCGCGTCTGGATAGCCTCAGCAGCGTCGTCTTTACGCTGGTACACTTCTCCACCGCAGTTATCGCAAACACCCTGGCTTTTAGGAGGATTATTCAACTCGTGGAAAACGGCCCCGCAATTTTTACAAACTCTGCGCCCCGTGAGCCTTTGTAAGAGGTCCCCTTGTGGAACCTCTAAAAACAAGGCTTTTTGTATTTTAACAGCGCCAATTTCTTCGATTTGCTTTTCCAGAGCTTCGGCTTGAACGATGGTTCTAGGAAAACCATCAAAAATAAAACGCGAAGTTTTGTTCTTTTCAATATATTCACGAACCAAACCGATAACAACAGAGTCGGGAACGAGTTTTCCCGCGTCCACGTAGGACTGGGCTTCAACGCCAAGGGGCGATTTCTGCTGAATCGCCTCTCGAAGTAAATTACCTGTACTGAGATGTAAAAACGGTTTTGATTCCAGCATGAGCTGGGACTGTGTCCCTTTGCCAGCTCCTGGAGGACCAAAAAGAACTAGACTCAAAAGCTCACCCGTCGTGTTCGACGTGGACGCTGGGCTGTTTTGATCATGGCTTCGTATCTGTAGGCGTTGATTTTTTCGATCAACTGTAAAGATACGCCCACAAGAATCAGAACGCTGGTTCCACCAAAAAAGAAGGGAACAGCCGCCTGAGTCGCAAGGATTGTAGGCAAAATACAAATAACGCAAAGATAAATAGAGCCCGCCACATTTAAACGCTCCATGACGGACTGAATGTACTCGGACGTGCTTCTTCCCGCACGAATGCCAGGAATAAATTTTCCAGCTTTCTTGAGGTTTTCGGCCATTTCATTGGGTGGATACATTAATTCTGTATAGAAAAACGAGAAAAAGGTCACAAGAGCCACAAAGAAAATATTAAAAAGTGCGCCTGTTTGACTAAACTGCTGCTGCAATCCTTGGATCCATGGTGCTTGCGAAAATGTCGCGAGCGTCGCGGGAAATCCTAAAATGGCGTAAGCAAAAATTGGCGGAAGAACACCGCATAAGTTTACTTTTAAGGGCAGATAGCTGCCCAACATTTGGGGAGCTCTATTGGCGCCTTTTTGTGACATGTGAATCGGAATTCGTCTCTGTGCAACTTCAAAATAAATGATGCAGCCGAGAACAAAAGCCATGAAAGCCAAGAGTAAAAGAGCTAGCAAACCGCTCATTTGTCCAGAGCTCACTGCATTCCAAAGATTGAAAGCACCCGTAGGGATATTTGCAGCAATACCAGCAAAAATGATGACGCTGGCGCCTTCGCCCAAGCCGCGCTCTGTAATTTGCTCGCCCAACCACATTACAAAACAAGTTCCTGCTGTCAGCGTTACTACTGTCATAAGTTGTAGAGGGATGGCTCCAACCTGCGGATTAAATAGATACTGCCCGTTGATTTCTTTGCCGATCAATAGGTTCGAAAGCCCATAAGATTGTAGAACGCAGAGAACAATTGTGCCCCAGCGAGTGAATTGCTGGATTTTTTTCCGCCCTGGCTCACCTTCTTTTTTAAGCGCTTCAAGGTAAGGAACCATGGAGCTTAAAAGTTGGAAAATGATGGAGCTCGAAATGTAAGGCATAATGCCCAAAGCTAATACGCTAAACTGATTGAGTGCGCCGCCAGTAAAGGTGTTAAAAACACCAAATAATCCGCCGGCCTGTTTTTCGAAAAACATTTTGACCGCTTCAGAGTTCACGCCCGGTGTGGGGATATGAATGCCGAAACGAAATACGGCGATACAGAAGAGAGTAAAGAGCAAACGTCGTTGAAGATCCTTGTTGTTTACCATGTTCTCAGCAGTACTCACTGTGCAATAACCTCAACCTTCCCGCCGGCCTTTTCAATGGCTTGTTTAGCTTTTTCGCTAAACTTATGAGCTTTTACTGTCACGGCTTTATCGATTGTACCCTTTGCGAGTACTTTGAGAAGAGAATTCTTCTTGATAACGCCTTTTTTGTAAAGAGCCTCTGGAGACACTTCTGCTCCAAATTTAGTCAGGTCCGTAAGGTTGATAATTTCATAGGATGTGCGAAACGCAACGTTGGTAAAACCAAACTTTGGAAGACGACGAACTAAAGGAGTTTGACCACCCTCAAATCCGCGTCGAACAGTTCCGCCAGAGCGTGCTTTTTGCCCTTTATGACCTTTTCCAGCTGTTCCGCCAAGACCCGATCCGTGACCGCGGCCTACGCGTTTACGGTAGTGAGTCGATCCCGCTGATGGTTTCAATTTATCTAAAATCATACAAACTCCTCATTCAAAAAAACAAAATTATTTTTGGACAACAACCGCAACAAGGTGTTGAACTTTCATAATCTGACCACGATTCGCCGGATTATCAGCCATTACAACTTCAGCGTTGATACGATTCAAACCCAAGCAACGAACAGTTTCGCGCTGAGTTTGTGAACAACCTCTTAAACCTTTTATTAATTTAACTTTAAAACTTTTCGCCATGGGCCCCGTCCTACTACTTAAATGTATTGATGAGTGTATTGCCCTGGAGCTGACCTAATCCGTTCAAAGTCGCTCTCACAGCATTGTGCGCATTCCGCGTACCAATACACTTTGTTAATATATCTTTGATACCTGCCGACTCAAGAACCGCGCGAACAGCTCCACCAGCGATAACTCCAGTACCTGGCGCTGCGGGTCGCATGATCACGGTCGCTGCACCAAACTTGCCAATCACTTCGTGGGCAATTGTGCGGCCTTCAACAAGAGTGATATCTCGGAGTTTTTTCTTTGCTCCACGCGATGCTTTGCCGATAGCTTCAGGAACTTCACCAGACTTACCTGTTCCGTACCCTACACTGCCTGTTCCGTTTCCAACAACCACGAGGGCTGCGAAAGAGAAACGACGTCCACCTTTTACAACTTTGGCAACGCGTCTTACAGCAACAACTTTTTCTTCAAACTCTGCAACTTCTTGCATTCATAACTCCTCTAAGAATTAAAAATTCAATCCACCCTCACGCGCACCATCAGCTACTGCTTTGACACGTCCATGATAAATATATCCGCTTCGATCAAAAACGATTTTTTCGATTTTCTTGTCTTTAGCTTTTGTTGCCAACATCTTGCCAACTTCAAAAGCAGCGTCTTTACCTGATTTACCCTTAACTTCGCCAAGAGTAGAAACAGATACGATGGTTTTGCCCGACACATCGTCAACAAGTTGAGCGTACATGTTACTCAAACTTTTAAAAATACAAAGACGTGGACGCTCCAACGTTCCTTTGATTTTTTTGCGAATACGCACTTTTTTTGTCGATCGTGCTTTTAGCTTACGACTATTTTTTTTATTTATAACTAATCTCATAATCTACCTCTTTAATTATTTACCTGCAGACTTACCCTCTTTACGTCTGATGACTTCATCAGTGTAACGAACACCTTTTCCAAGGTAGGGCTCTGGCGGTCTAAAACCGCGAATGATTGCAGCGACTTGTCCAACCAAAGCTTTATCAGCACCAGCTACAACAACCGTTGTTTGTTTATCCACTTTAATTTCGATGCCTTTAGGGATGTCATAGATCACAGGATGACTGAAACCTAAAGACAACTCAAGTTTTTGACCGGCAATGGAAGCACGATAACCAACACCTTGCAGGGTGAGGGATTTCGTGAAACCCGTTGTAACTCCCGTTACAGCGTTGTTCAAAAGAGCTCTGTATAGACCGTGGAGAGCTCTAGTCTCTTTTGCGTCATTCTTACGAGTTAAAACAATTTTTCCCGCATCAATTTTAGCTTCGATCTCCGGACGCATAAGAACTGTCATTGAGGTCTTTGCACCTTTCACAACCACTTCATTTTTAGGAGTGATGGTGACGTTGACTTTGCTATCAAAATTTACTGGGTTTTTACCTATTCTCGACATATTTCACCTACCAAACGATACAAAGAAGTTCGCCACCGGCGTTGATCTTCTTTGCATCTCCACCGCTCATAACACCCTTGCTCGTGCTTATAATTGAAAGCCCATAACCAGATCTTATGTTTGGAATTTTTTCTGCGTTTACGTAATAACGACGACCAGGACGACTCATGCGACGGATACCATTGATTTTTGAAGTTCCGTCGCTGTTGTAATTCAAGTAAACGCGCATCACGCCTTGTTTACCATCTTTCACAACTTTGAAAGAACTGATGTAATCCGTTTTCTTCAATACTTCAGCAATGGCCTCTTTCTGTTTAGAATTTGGCACATCTACTTTTTCGTGACCAGCTTTTACGCCGTTTCTAATCACTGTTAGAAAATCACCTACTGTATCCATTTCATCTCCTCACGCGACCCAACTTGGGGTGCGAATTTTGTAATTTACCAGCTGGCCTTGGTTACGCCCGGGATCATCCCGTTGTTCGCGAAATCTCTAAAAGCCAGACGACTCATTTTAAATTTTTTCAAAACTGCTTTAGGTCTACCTGTAATCTCACAACGCGTATTGAATCGATTTTCCATCGACATACGTGGAAGTTTGGTAAGACGGCTACGGGCGGCATCGCGCTCTTCCTGAGGAAGGCCCATATCTTTCATTTTTGCGCGCAACTCTCTACGCAAGCCAAGATACTTCTTGATAGAAGCTTCTCTTTTTTTATTTTTTGCGATGTGACTTAATCTTGCCATATATACGTCCCTTTACTTTCTAAATGGAAAGCCAAAAGCGTCAAGTAGCGCTTTCCCCTCAGCATCATTGTTAGCTGTCGTACAAATCGTAATATTCATCCCACGGGCTTTATCAACTTTATCGTAATTGATCTCAGGAAATACAGTCTGTTCTTTAAGACCCATATTGTAATTTCCGCGACCGTCAAATCCACGAGAAGGAAGACCACGAAAGTCACGCACGCGTGGTAGAGACAAAGAGATCAGGCGATCAAAAAATGCCCACATTTTGTCTTTACGAAGCGTTACAGTCACACCGATTGGCATACCTTCACGAAGTTTAAAGTTTGAAATCGACTTTTTGGCTTTAGTGATCAACGGCTTTTGGCCGGCAATCACAGCAATTTCTTCAGCTGCTGTGTTGAGAATTTTTGCGTTCTGAACAGCATCCGAAAGACACTGATTGATCACAATCTTCTCGAGCTTAGGAATTTGCATGATGTTTTCATAGCCAAGCTCTTTTTTGAGAGCCGGTGCAATTTCACTTCTGTATTTTACATATAATCTATTCTTCATATCTCACCAACCTATAGGACTTCTGGAGCCAACGAAACAATCTTCACAAATTGTTTTGCACGAAGCTCACGGGCAACGGGTCCAAAAATACGTGTTCCAATGGGTTCTTTTGCAGCGTTAATCAAAACGGCCGCATTGTCGTCGAACTTAATACATGTTCCGTCTGCACGACGAATCATCTGCACAGTTCTAACGATCACAGCTTTTGCAACTTCACCTTTTTTTACTTTTGAAGTGGGAAGCGCTGATTTCACAGATACAACGACGATGTCACCAACGGCCGCTGAGCGCTTTTTTGATCCGCCAAGAACTTTAATACACATTACTTCTTTGGCGCCTGAATTATCTGCAACTTTCATTCGACTCTGTTGCTGAATCATAAATTACTCCTGACCCCGGCTCGCTTTTTCAACGATTTCCGCAAGTTTCCAACGTTTTGTCTTACTCAAAGGTCTCACTTCAAAAATGCGAACTTTGTCACCAACTTTTGCCTCACCCTTTTCGTCATGCGCTTTAAACACAGACGTTTTCTTCACAAACTTCTTGTACTTGGGGTGCATCACCGATCGGTAAGTCATCACTGTGATCGTTTTTTGCATTTTATTTGCAACAACGGTCCCAGTTTCTTCTTTACGACGACCTCTATTATTTGTTTCGCTATCTTTCTGGCTCATGGAGCTCCTCTTAATTTAGCAGTCAATACAGTTTTTAAACGAGCAATGTCTCTTCGCATTCCACGAATAGAAACAGGATTTGTCATTTGACCCATAGAGTTTTTCATTCTTGCTTCGAACATTTTCTCTTTGGTCTCACGAATTTTTTTATTTACTTCAACAGTCGAGAGTTCTTTTACATCAGAAAACTTCATTTTATACCTCTCTCGCTATGAACTTTGTTTTAAATGGCATTTTGTGCCCAGCTAAGCGGAAAGCTTCTGCAGCCTGTTCACGAGTTACACCGTTAATTTCAAACAAAATAGTTCCCGGCTTAATAACAGCCACCCAATACTCCGGATTTCCTTTACCGGAACCCATTCGAACTTCAGCAGGTTTTTCAGTGATTGGTTTCTGTGGATACACACGAATCCAAACTTTTCCACCGCGCTTGATACTACGGCTGATCGCAATACGACCCGCTTCGAGTTGGCGTGCGGATAACCATCCGTTTTGCATGACTTTCAAACCGAAATCACCAAAGGCCAAAGAGTTCGCACGTGATGCGAGCCCTTTCATTTTACCCTTGTGCTGTTTTCTCCACTTTACGCGTTTAGGACTTAGCACGGCCTGCCTCCTCAGCTTCACGTGCACTCAGCACGTCACCTTTATAGATCCAAACTTTTAAACCAATGATGCCGTAAGCAGTGAGTGCCTCAGCTGTGCCATAATCGATGTCCGCGCGAAGTGTATGAAGAGGAACACTCTTCTCATTGTACCACTCTGTGCGTGCGATTTCGGCACCATCAAGTCGACCAGAAACTTTAATTTTAATTCCACGCACACCACTGCGAATAGCAGAGGCGATGGCCTTTTTCATAGCCCGTCTCCAAGAGACGCGTTTTTCCAATTGCATAGCAATGTTTTCCGCAACCAGCTGAGAATCCATATCTGGTTTGCGAATCTCTTGAATGTTTACGAAAACTTCGTTCGTCGTCATTCTTTGGACTTCTTCTTTCAGGGAATCAATACCAGCGCCTTTTTTACCAATGACAACGCCTGGACGAGCTGTTGAGATGATAATTTTAAGCTTCTTCGCAGCTCTTTCCATTTCGATTTTAGCCACACCGGCGTGTTTCAATTTCGCCTTGAGATACTTGCGAAGTCGAATATCTTCATGAAGTTGCGTCGCGTACAGAGGACCACCCGCATACCAGCGAGAATCCCAAGTTCTTATAACACCGACTCTGAATCCAATTGGATTAACTTTTTGTCCCACGAATTACCTCTCGTCCAATACGACGTTGATATGGCTTGTTCTCTTTTTAATCTCGGTCGCACGTCCTTGCGATCGAGGCATGAATCTTTTAATAAATGGGCCTGCATCTACGTAAATTGTTTTTACGTAAAGATTGTCCACGTCAATCACCTGTTTTACCTCAGCGTTTGCCACTGCAGATTCAACAAGTTTTTTGATCATTTTGCCGGACTTTTGCGGTTCGAAAGTCAGAATTCGAATTGCTTCGTTGATCGACTTTCCACGAACCATGTCCGCAACTATACGCGCTTTTTGCGCGCTCACTCTTGCAAATTTTAATCTCGCTTTTACTTCCATAAATTCACCCTATGCCTTAGCTGGTCCGGCTTCTTTAGCCTTGTTTTCTGAGTGTCCGCGGAACATACGAGTATGCGCGAACTCACCAAGTTTATGACCAATCATGTTGTCAGTAATGTAGATCGGAACAAACTTCGCACCGTTGTGTACGGCGAAGGTTAAACCCACCATATCAGGCATTACAGTTGAACGACGCGACCATGTCTTTATCGCTTTTTTGTCGCCTGTATCTAAAGCCTTAACTACTTTTTTTACCAAGTGGTCGTCAACGAACGGACCTTTTTTTAGTGATCTAGCCACACATTACCTCTACTTTGCTTTTCTATTTTTAATTATGTACTTGTCCGTAGCCTTGTTATGGCGCGTTTTATAGCCCTTACAAGGTTGTCCCCATGGACTTACAGGATGATGTCCTTTGCCGCGCCCTTCACCACCACCGAGTGGGTGATCAACTGGGTTCATCGACATACCGCGAACGGAAGGACGTTTCCCTTTCCAACGATTACGACCTGCTTTACCAATATAAATATTTTCGTTATCCGTGTTTCCAACCTGACCAATAGAAGCTCGGCAGTTCACTAGAACTTCGCGAACTTCGCCAGAAGGCAATTTCACCTGGGCAAACTTGCCCATACGACCAACGAGAGTTGCAGAGGCTCCAGCACCACGGCACAACTGTCCGCCTTTGCCTGGACGCAATTCCACGTTGTGAATAATTGTTCCAACAGGAATTGCGCTCAACGGGAGATTGTTTCCAGGAAGAATATCGGCTTTATCGCTAGATTGAACTGTATCACCCACCTTTAATCCTACAGGTGCGATGATGTAAGCTTTTTCGCCGTCCGCGTAGTTCACCAAAGCGATACGACATGTTCTGTTAGGATCATATTCAATAGTTGCGATCTTTCCTGGAACTTCAAGTTTCAAGCGTTTGAAATCAATAAGGCGGTAACGTCTTTTATGTCCGCCGCCTTTATGACGAATCGTGATTTGACCATAATTGTTGCGCGCAGCTTTTTTGGAAAGACTTTTTGTAAGCGATTTTTCTGGACGATCTGTCGTGATCTCCGAGAAATCAAAACCCGTCATTCCACGACGGCCAGCACTCGTAGGTCTAAAAACTTTTACTCCCATGACTAGGCTCCCTCAAAGATGGAAATTTTTTGGCCCTGAGCCAACTTAACAAAGGCTTTCTTTTTATACTGAGGCGGACCAAATCGAGATGATTGTTTGAGCCAGCGAGTGCGGTAGCAAGCTGTGCGTACGGCTGCCACTTTCACACTGAAAGCTTTTTCAATCGCAAATTTAATTTGATCTTTTGTGGCCTCTTTTTCAACTTCGAATACGTATGTATTGTAATCGCTGTAGGCGCTTGTTTTTTCTGTGACAAGTGGTCTTTTAATAATTTGATACATTATTCAACTCCACACTTTGCAACAACAGATGGAATTGAATCTTGCGTAAATACGACAGCATCGTATTTTAAAAGATCGTATACATTCACACCTGCCACTGTATTATAGCGATAGTTTTTTAAGTTTTTAGAAGCTCTTGCAAACATGTCATCTTGATCTTTAGAAATCAAAAGAGCTTTTCCAAGACCAAATTTTTTAAGTCTTGAAGAAAGTTCTTTGGACTTTCCTTCTTTAGAACTCATGCCTTCAACGATAAAAATTTTCTTTTCGGCATAAAGATATGAAAGAGCTGTTTGTAAGCCTGCGATCTTCATAGAACGCGGAAGTGTGTAGCTGTAATCTTTCGGCTGCGGACCAAAAGCAGTACCGCCACCTGGCATGAGAGGGGAACGAATGGATCCCTGACGAGCATTACCAGTCCCTTTTTGTTTGAATGGCTTTTTACCACCACCGCTCACAAGACCTTTTGTCTTTGTGGCGTGTGTTCCTTGACGACGACTTACGAGTTGCCAACGAACCATTGCGTGAAGAAGTTCTTTTTTAACTTCTCTCTCAACGACTTGAGAAGGAAGCTCCACTTCACCAACTTTTTTCTTATCCCAATTTAAAACTTCAATTTTTGCCATACATCAACTCACTGTTTTAAAATTCGAACGAGGCCATTGCGAGCGCCTGGAACGGGTCCCTTGACCATGATTAATCCATCTTTTGCATTTACATCAACGATTTGAATATTGCGAACGGTGATCATTTCATCGCCGTAGTGACCAGGACCTTTTTTTCCGGCCATTACAAAACCAGGCCAAGTTCGCGTACCAGCAGAACCTGGACGACGGTGGAATTTTGATCCGTGAGATGCAGGGCCGCCGGAAAAGTTCCAACGTCTCATTGCACCAGAGAAACCGCGTCCTTTGGACTTTGCAGTGACTTTTACTGTGTCGCCTTTTTGCAAAGAATCGATAGAAACAGAATTTCCAACGGCGGCGCCAACAGGAATTTCATCGATGCGGATTTCGCGCGAAAGTTTCACGCCTTTTTCCCCACCGGCTTTTTCCGCATGTTTTTGCGAAGCTTTTGATGTGCTGTCTTTTCTTTTTCCAAAAAGACTGATTTGAAGAGAGTTATACCCGTCTGTTTCGGTCGTCTTAACTTGCGTAACTTTCCAAGCTTCCACTTTAAGAACAGTTACTGGAATGATTTGTCCATCCTCGTTGTACACTGAAGACATTCCAACTTTGTGGGCAAATAGCCCACCGAGTTTTATTTCTCCAGCGGTTGAGGTCGAACTTTCGTTCGACTCTTGAGGCTCAACTTGTGATTCACTCATTTAGTACTCCTCGCGGGCTCCTAGGCCCGGTGATTATTCTGCAGAGAGTTTAATCTCTACGTCGACCCCAGCCGATAGATCGAGTTTCATCAACTGATCGATTGTCTGCTGAGTTGGCTCTAAAATATCCAAAAGTCTTTTGTGTGTTTTCATTTCAAACTGCTCACGGGATTTTTTATCCACGTGAGGAGATCTCAATACGGTGTAACGATTAATTCGTGTAGGTAACGGGATGGGTCCCGCGATTCTTGCACCTGTTCTGCGTGCGGTATCCACGATTTCTTTTGTCGATTGATCAAGAAGTTTATGATCAAAAGCTTTTAAACGAATTCGAATCTTTTGACTTTGCATACGCGCATCCCTATTTTCCCAGTTATTTCTGGGGTTTAGCAAGCTAAGTGTTTAATAAAACAATGCTTTTTAAATTACAGAAGGGGGAGTATGCACTGAAAACAAATCTATTGTCAAAAAAAAATAAATTAATTTTTTGATTCCAAAAAGGCACTTCGCTGGAGGGATTAAATTCGCCCTAAGTGAGTCAGAATTTCTTTCTGAACACGGTCGTTAACGGCGTTGTACTGATGGAATTTCATCGAAAAAGTCCCGCGCCCCTGGGTGAGGGAACGCACACCCGTGGCATAACCGAAGAGCTCCGCCAGTGGCACATCCGCCGACACCACTTGCAGGTGTCCACGGCCAACCGTATTTAAAATTTTTCCGCGGCGAGAGTTTAAGTCTCCGATAACACTACCCAAAAACTCCTCAGGGACAACGACTTCGAGTTTGAAGATCGGCTCCATAAGTTGCGCTTTGGCTGTGAGAAGAGCCTCACGAACCGCTTGCGAGGCGGCAATTTTATAGGCAGTCATGTGGCCATGTTCGGCATCAAAGGGCATTGCAACAATTTTAACCTTTGTCGAAATGTTGGAAAACCCAGCCAGAATGCCGCTATCCAGCCCTTCGCGCGCCCCCTCGGTGGCGGCAGCCTTGATGTCCCCGGGCAGCGCAGCATCCTTTACAAGATTCTCAATACTATTTTCTTGGCCACTGTTCGGGGAAACTTTAACCTCCACCTCGCCCGTTTGAATCTGCCCAGCAACCTCGCGCTCGAAGCGCTTTCTGGCAGAGGCTTCACCCAGTACAGCCTCGCGATAGGTGACCTGTGGACTTCCGGTATTCACTTGAACGTTGAATTCGCGCTTGAGGCGATCCACTAAAATTTCCAAGTGCAACTCGCCCATTCCTGAGAGGAGCAGCTGACCCGTTTCTGGATCAGTTTTGAGAGAGCTGGATGGATCTTCCTTCACCAAGCGAGTCAGTCCTTCGAGCATTTTTGTTTGATCGCCAGAAGATTTAGCTTCGACAACGATCGATATTACGGGATCAGGGAAGGTGATCGACTCGAGAACAACTTCTCTTTCGTGCGCGCACAAGGTATCGCCAGTCACCGTAAACTTAAGACCGACGATGGCACCAATATCTCCCGCTTTTAGCTCTTGAACTTCTGTACGGCTGTTGGCGTGCATTTTTACGATTTTCGCAACGCGCTCTTTCTTTTTCTCTCGAGGATTGGTTAACGACTCCCCCATTTTGATGATGCCAGAATACACCCGGACGTAGCAAAGTGAGCCCGCGAAATTGTCGGACGCTAATTTAAATGCCAGCGCCACCACTGGTTCTTTGAAATCTGTTTTGCAACTAACAAGCTTTTCGAGGTCCTTAGCCGATTTACCGAAAATTTCTCCTCGATCCAATGGCGTCGGAAGATAATCAACAACGGCATCTAGCAATGGTTGAACACCCTTGTTTTTAAAAGCAGAGCCGCAAAGAACAGGCGTAATTTTTAAGGCTAAGGTACTTTTACGAATGGATAATTTGAGATCTTGCTCTGAAAGCGGATCACCTGAAAGATATTTATCGGCGAGAGCATCGTCGTAGTCGGCAAGGGTTTCGATCAGTTTTTCGCGCGCTTTTTGCGCCTCGGATAAAAACTCCCCGGGAATTTCGCCAGTGCTAAAATTTTCGCCCTTTCCATCTGCGGTCTTCCAGATAAAGGCTTTTTCAGCAACTAGATCCACCATACCAACAAAGCCATCTTCGGCTCCTATAGGCATTTGGATGGCCGCAGGGACAGCCATAAGGCGTTCTTTAATCGTTTCAAGGCTCATGTTAAAGTCGGCACCCACACGGTCCATTTTGTTAATAAAACAAATTCTTGGAACCTTGTATTTATCTGCCTGGCGCCATACTGTTTCGGTTTGTGATTCCACTCCATTTACCGCATCAAATACAGCCACAGCACCGTCGAGAACACGCAAGGAGCGCTCCACCTCGATGGTGAAGTCCACATGCCCTGGAGTATCGATAATGTTAATGCGATAGTTTTTCCATGCACACATGGTGGCAGCGGCCGTGATGGTGATTCCACGCTCTTGCTCTTGTTCCATCCAGTCCATAACAGTGTTACCATCGTGGACTTCTCCAATTTTATGGCTTTTACCGGTGTAATAAAGGATGCGCTCGGTGGTGGTTGTTTTACCGGCATCGATGTGAGCCATGATGCCGATGTTACGAGTGTAAATTAAGTCTTCAACTTTTTTGGGATCAGTTACACTCATGTATTAATACTTTTATACTACCAATTGTAGTGCGAGAAAGCTCTGTTAGCTTCTGCCATACGATGAACGTCTTCTTTTTTCTTTATCGCGTTTCCACGATTGTTAAAGGCGTCCATCAATTCAGCAGATAATCGAAGTGACATTTCTTTTTCGCCGCGCTCGCGAGCATAATCCACCAACCAATTAATGGCCAGTGCAATTCTGCGCGACGGACGAACATCAACTGGAACCTGATAAGTGGCTCCACCGACACGGCGGGACCGAACTTCCAATTGAGGTTTACAATTTTCGATAGCTTTTTTGAAAACCGAAAGAGGCTCTTCGTTGGCAACTTTGCCTTTAAGCTCTTCGATGGCCGAGTAAACGATCCCTTGAGCTGTGCTTTTTTTGCCAGAATACATAACTCGATTTACAAATTTTGCGACCAATGCGTCGTTGTAAACTGGATCTGGTACAACTTCTCTTTTATAATTCGCTTTTCTACGTGACATCTATTCTCTCCGATTTAAGCTTAAGTCGTTTTTTTAGGACGTTTAGTTCCGTATTTAGAACGACCGCGAAGTCGGTTCTGCACACCTTGCGTATCAAGAACACCGCGAACGATGTGATAACGACAACCGGGAAGATCCTTTACACGACCTCCACGAATCAAAACCACACTGTGTTCTTGCAAATTATGACCAATACCAGGGATGTATGAAATCACTTCATAACCATTGGAGAGGCGAACCTTTGCTACTTTACGAAGAGCTGAGTTCGGCTTTTTTGGGGTCGTTGTGTAAACCCGAGTGCAAACTCCACGTCTTTGCGGACAGCTTGTTAAAGCTGGAGACTTACTTCGGTATTTTTTATCACGTCGTTCTTTACGTACTAACTGATTTATCGTTGGCATCAATTCCTCATTTTACTAAAGGCGGCAAAAATAGCCGCTAATTTTAATTCCGTCAAGCCCACAATACGAGTGGGCCCCCAATTAGTGAGCTGGCGAAGTTTGTACAGTTCGTGTCGTCAAGCCAGGAGCAGGCGTGGTCGTATTTTCCTCTTCCACAACTACTTTCCAGCGTTTATAGGCAGATAGACCCGTTCCAGCCGGAATCAGTCGACCCATAATAATGTTCTCTTTTAGACCTCTTAAATTATCCGTCTTGGAGTTAATCGCTGCTTCTGTGAGAACTTTTGTTGTCTCCTGGAACGAGGCGGCTGAAATCCAGCTGTCTGTGCTCAAGGAAACTTTTGTGATACCCAACAAGAGAGGCTCAGAAGTGGCCGATTTGCCACCCTCTTTGAGGACCTTGTCGTTCTCTGTGTCAAAAGCGTAGCGCTCAACTTGCTCTCCAGCCAAGAATTCAGTATCGCCCGATTGTAGGACCAATACTTTTCTCATCATCTGGCGAACAATCACTTCGATGTGCTTATCGTTGATCACAACCCCTTGCAGACGATAGACCTCTTGAACTTCGTTCACGAGGTAGGCTGCAAGAACTTTTTCACCCAATACTTTTAAAATATCGTGCGGATTGGTTGGACCATCCATTAAAGGTTCGCCAGCTTTTACGTATTCGCCTTCGCGAACAGCAACGTGCTTCCCTTTAGGAATGAGATATTCGCGCTGTTCGCCAATATCTGGAGTTACAATCACACGCTGTTTACCTTTAACGTCTTTACCAAATGTGACGTAACCATCGATTTCCGAAATGATGGCAGCCTCTTTTGGTTTACGCGCTTCGAAAAGTTCAGCCACACGCGGTAGACCACCCGTAATATCTTTTGTTTTACTAGTTTCTCTGTGGATTTTAGCAACTACATCACCAGCATGGATCTCTTGACCATCCGTAACGAGAAGTTGGGCTCCAACAGGAATTACATAGCGAACTTCAGCATCACGACCGGTAAACTTTTGTGTTTTTCCGTTTTCGTCAACGATGGAGACCGTTGGACGTTTTGTTCCGCCCTTGCTCTCTGTAATTACTTTTGTTGAGAAGCCCGTCACTGTATCAACTTGCTCTGTAACCGTAACACCTTCTTCGATGTCCTCGTATTTTACAAAACCGTTGGAGTCAGAAAGAATAGGATTTGAATAGGGATCCCACTCGGCAAGAGTCTTCGCTTTTTCGACGCGTTCGCCTTCTTTGTAATTCAAAATCGTTCCGTAAGTCAGAGCGAAGGTCTCGCGCTCACGACCGTTGTCATCGATGATGGCAATAACACCACTGCGATTCATTACAGTCATCTTCTTGTCGCGGTTTTCTACACCTACAACATTTTTGAACTTAATCGTTCCTTCATGTCGAGTGGTGTGAATCGATTTTTCCACTGAACGAGAAGCTGTACCACCCAAATGGAAGGTTCTCATCGTTAGCTGTGTACCGGGCTCACCAATGGACTGTGCAGCAATAATACCGACTGTTTCTCCAAGGTTTACGAGGTTTCCTCGCGCCAAATCGCGGCCGTAACATTTTACGCAAATTCCGCGACGTGTTTTGCATGTGAGCGCTGAACGAATAACAACTCTATCGACGCCTAAGCGATCGATTTTCTCGATATCGTCTTCAACAATCTCTTCGCCAGCTTGTACCAAGATTTGATTGGAATTCGGGTCGACGATATCTTCGAGAGGAATACGCCCAAGAACACGATCGCCTACTGGAAGAATAACTTCTCCGCCTTCAACCACGGTTTCGACAGTGAGACCGTCTTTTGAGCCGCAATCGTGCTCGACAACGATCACATCTTGCGCCACATCAACGAGACGACGAGTGAGGTATCCAGAGTTCGCTGTTTTAAGAGCGGTATCTGCCAAACCTTTTCGCGCACCATGAGTCGAAATGAAGTACTGAAGAACAGAAAGACCTTCACGGAAGTTTGCCGTGATCGGTGTTTCGATAATTTCACCCGATGGCTTGGCCATAAGACCGCGCATACCAGCAAGCTGTCTTAACTGAGCCGCAGAACCCCGCGCTCCAGAATCTGCCATGATGAAAATCGAGTTGAAAGATGGGCTGATAACTTTTTCGCCGTTAACGACAAATTCTTGTTTCTCAAGACCCGCTAACATTTGTTTTGCTAACTTATCTGCAGACTGTGCCCAAATATCCACAACTTTATTGTAGCGTTCACCGTCAGTGATCAGACCTTCATCGTATTGACCTTGAATCTCTTTAACTTGGTCTTCCGCGTCTTTGATCATCTGAACTTTGCTATCCGGAATCTTCATATCATCCAAGCAAATTGAAATTCCGGCTTTTGTCGAAAACTCAAAACCAAGGCTCATGATTTTATCAGCCATAATTGCTGTGGCTTTTGCCCCAGCTAAACGGAAGCATGTATCCATCAGCTTAGCGAGCTCCTTCTTTGTCATCACTGTATTACAGTTTTCGAAAGGAACTTCTTTAGGAACATAGGCGCTCAAAATAGCTCGTC
The DNA here is from genome assembly GCA_031426555.1 of Bdellovibrionales bacterium. Lineage (GTDB taxonomy): Bacteria > Bdellovibrionota > Bdellovibrionia > Bdellovibrionales > JAGQZY01 > JANPLN01. The sequence goes on from JANPLN010000002.1 coordinate 23,180, forward strand.
CTACGCTTGTTTCACGAATCTTACCGTCTCTTCGCACTTTACATGCAGCCTGAAGATCAATCACACCTGAATCATAAGCCAAGAAAATTTCTTCAATATCAGAGAAAATTCGGCCTGTGCCCTTAGCTCCTGGACGCAAACGAGTCATCCAGTAAAGACCGAGGACGATATCCTGAGTTGGATTGATAATAGGTTTACCGTTTGCTGGGCTTAAGATGTTGTTTGTCGACATCATCAGAACCCGAGCTTCCACCTGTGCTTCCACGGACAGTGGTACGTGGACGGCCATCTGATCTCCATCGAAATCGGCGTTAAAGGCTGTACAAACAAGGGGATGAAGCTGGATGGCTTTTCCTTCGTGAAGTACAGGCTCGAAAGCTTGGATACCAAGTCTGTGCAATGTCGGCGCGCGATTCAGAAGTACCGGATGTTCTTTAACCACATCGGCAAGAATATCCCATACTTCCACAGTTTCCATTTCTACAGTCTTTTTGGCTTGCTTGATTGTAGAGGTGAAACCTTTTTCTTCGAGTTTGTTATAAATAAATGGTTTGAAAAGCTCGAGAGCCATTTTCTTTGGAAGTCCGCACTGATGCAGCTTCAAAGTTGGGCCAACGACAATCACCGAACGACCTGAGTAATCCACACGCTTTCCAAGAAGGTTCTGACGGAAGCGACCTTGTTTTCCCTTGAGCATATCGCTCAAAGAACGCAGTGGACGTTTGTTCGGGCCGGTAAAAGTTTTTCCGCGGCGTCCGTTATCAAGTAGAGCATCGACCGCTTCTTGCAACATACGTTTTTCGTTGCGGATAATAATGTCTGGAGCGTTCAATTCTTGGAGGCGCTTTAAGCGGTTGTTTCTGTTGATCACCCGGCGATAGAGATCGTTGAGATCCGAAGTCGCAAATCGGCCACCGTCAAGTGGTACGAGTGGACGTAAATCAGGCGGAATCACAGGGAGAGCTTCTAACATCATCCACTCAGGTTTATTGGTGGAGTCTTTAAAAGCTTCTACAACTTTAAGCCGCTTTACTAGTTTTTTAATCGCTGCGTCTGACTTCGCTTCTTTTAGATCAAGTCGAAGTTTGCGAGAAAGATATTCTGGATCCACTTTGCGTAAAATTTCACGGATGGCTTCGCCGCCCATTCCAGATTTAAAGTTAGGACCAAATTCATCGAGCGCGTTTTGATAAGCCTCTTCAGGAAGAACTTGGCCTTCTGCGAGCTTGGTTTCCATAGGATCGATGACAATGTAAGCTTCGCAGTAGAGAACCTTTTCAAGTTCCTTGAGCGATAGATCGAGCATATTTGCAATACGGCTTGGCAGAGAGCGCAAAAACCAAATGTGCGCTACGGGAGATGCCAACTCGATGTGTCCCATGCGCTCACGACGCACTTTACTTTGAGTGACTTCCACTCCGCACTTTTCACACACAACACCGCGATACTTCATGCGTTTGTATTTACCGCATAAGCATTCGTAATCTTTGATTGGACCAAAGATTTTGGCGCAGAACAAACCATCTCTCTCCGGCTTAAATGTACGGTAGTTGATGGTCTCTGGTTTTTTAACCTCACCGTGTGACCACGAACGAATCATCTCGGGCGATGCCAAAGAGATTCGAACCGCATCAAACGATAGTGGGTCTTTTGGTTTGTCAAAAAAGTTTAATAAATCTTTCAAGGTAACTCCTTATTGCTCTAAAAACTCGTCATCCACAGTCACAGCTTCGTTGTCCGAATCGGATAATAATCCAGATTCAACCAACTCCACGTTTAAGCCTAAGCTCTGAAGTTCTTTAACGAGAACGTTAAAGGACTCTGGTAGTCCTGGCTCTAGGACGTTTTCACCTTTGACAATGCTTTCATACATACGTGTTCTTCCAGCAACGTCATCCGACTTCACCGTGAGGAACTCTTGTAGAGAGTAAGCGGCACCGTAGGCTTCGATCGCCCACACTTCCATCTCTCCCAATCTCTGACCACCGAACTGCGCCTTACCACCCAACGGCTGCTGGGAAACAAGTGAGTAAGGTCCGATGGACCGAGCGTGAATCTTTTCTTCAACCAAATGGTGAAGCTTCAGCATGTACATAACCCCAACCGTAACAGGATTTTCGAATTTCTCTCCTGTGCGACCGTCAAATAGAATCATTTGACCGCTTGTTGGAACCATTGCTTTTTCGAGAAGACGTTTTACATCCTTCTCTTGCGCTCCATCGAAGACTGGAGTGGCTAAGTGAATTCCATCAGCCATGGTCTTGATCATGCGTTTTACAGACTCATCGTCTGCCTTGTCGATTTTTTTACTGATATCTTCGTCGTTCTCGAAAGCACTTTTCATCGCCGTTTTCGCAGCGTCTGCTTTGTAGTTTTCGATGTGATCTTGCAGTTGGAGCCCAAGATTTCTTGCCGCCCAACCTAAGTGAACTTCAAGAATCTGCCCAATGTTCATCCGCGAAGGAACCCCAAGTGGATTCAATACCATGTCAACGGGGCGACCATCTGCCAAGTAAGGCATGCTCTCAACCGGTAGGATCTTAGAAACAACACCCTTGTTACCGTGACGTCCGGCAAACTTATCACCCACTTGCAAACGTCGTTTGATGGCAACGTAAACTTTAACCATCTTAATAACGCCTGGAGGAAGCTCGTCACCTTTTTTGAGGCGATCTGTTTTTTCGTCAAAAACAAACTTTACGGCTTCTAACTGGTTGCGAGCGCGATCAATCACCTTCGAGATTTGGAACTCAAGTTCCGACTCAAGAGGGATGTAGGAAAGTAAATCGAATGGAATGGTTTCTAGATCGTCAGCAGCAATGAGCTGGCCTTTTTCGAGAAGCTTCTGAGTTCCATCTTCGTTCAAAAGAGCGCCGGTGGTTTTTTTGCCAACGAGAACTTTTTTGAGCTCTTCGAGAGTGTTGTTTTTAATTACGTTCTGCTCGATTTTGAAATCTTTTTCGATTTTTTTGCGTTTTTCTTGGAGGATCGACTGTAAACGCTCATCTTTGTCTGAGCCTTCACGGCTGTACACTTGAGCATCGATCACTGTTCCGAAAACACCACTTGGTACTCGTAGAGACGTATCTTTTACGTCGCCAGCTTTTTCACCGAAGATCGCTCTTAAGAGTTTTTCTTCTGGAGAAAGCTGGGTTTCGCCTTTCGGCGTTACTTTACCAACGAGAATGTGGCCAGGACGCACTTCGGCACCGATACGGATAATACCGCTGGTGTCGAGGTCTTTAAGTGCTTCTTCGCCGACGTTGGCGATATCGCGAGTGATTTCTTCTTTTCCGAGTTTTGTATCGCGCGCTACGCACTCAAACTCTTCGATATGAATCGAAGTGTAAGTATCTTCGCGAAGAAGTCGTTCAGAGATAAGAATAGAATCTTCGAAGTTGTAACCCATCCACGGAGTGAACGCGACCAGGATGTTTTGTCCTAGCGCTAGCTCACCAAACTCTGTCGACGGACCATCGGCAATAATATCGCCCTTTTTGATCGCATCGCCAGACTTCACGATTGGTTTTTGGTTGAAACAGGTGTTTTGATTCGTACGCTGATATTTTGTCAGGTTGTAGATGTCGACGTTAGCGCCGAGCTCCACACCTTTTCCAAAGCGACGTACCACCACACGGGAAGCATCCACTTCTTCAACAACTCCATCATTCGTTGCAACAACGCTCGTTCCAGAGTCTTGAGCAACTAGTTTTTCTACGCCAGTTCCAACAAGCGGAGCTTTAGAGCGTAAAAGCGGTACAGCCTGTCTTTGCATGTTCGAGCCCATGAGTGCGCGGTTCGCATCATCATGCTCGAGGAATGGAATCAAAGAAGCGGCAATTGAAACCAACTGGCTTGGCGAGACATCCATAAGAGAGATCTTATCCGGAGCCACGTTGATGTATTCACCGTCGATACGAACTGTGTTGCTCTCTTTTTCGATAATTTTTACGCTCTCACGAGTCGCAGGAGCAATGTGGTGTCCACCCTCTTCAAGAGCCGAGAGATAAACCACATCTTTTCCAACGTGTTTATTATCAACTTTCAAATACGGAGTTTCGATAAATCCATAATTGTTAATACGTGCATAGGTCGCAAGAGACGCAATCAAACCGATGTTTGGTCCTTCTGGCGTTTCAATAGGACAGATACGGCCATAATGCGTCGGGTGAACGTCGCGAACTTCAAAGCCAGCGCGGTCGCGAGTCAAACCACCAGGCCCTAGAGCGGACAAGCGACGTTTGTGGGTAATTTCAGAAAGTGGGTTCGTTTGATCCATGAACTGCGAAAGTTGCGAAGATCCGAAGAACTCTTTAACAACAGCATTCACAGGTTTCGCATTGATCAAATCGTGCGGCATCATGGTTTCAACATCTTGTAAGCTCATGCGCTCACGGATGGCTCTTTCCATACGTACCAAACCAATGCGGTACTGGTTTTCGAGCAATTCGCCCACAGAACGAACACGGCGGTTTCCAAGGTGATCGATATCGTCCACAACGCCTTTACCATTTTTGAGATCCATGAGAGTGCGAACCACTTCCATAATATCTTTGTTGGTCAAAGTGCGGTGACTCACAGGGCACTCTTCAAACGGAATGCTAAATCGATGGTTGATCTTTAAACGACCCACCTCAGAGAGATCATAGGTTTCAGAATCAAAAAATAATCTTTGGAAAAAGCCTTCCGAAGCCTCAACTGTTGGTGGCTCACCAGGGCGAAGGCGCTTGTAAATTTCGAGCTTGGCTTCTTCCTGATTGGTTACTTTATCGATAAGGAGAGTGTTGCGAAGGAACGGCCCAACAGCCAAACCATCAAAAAAGATCAATTTAATCTGTCTGATACCAGCATCGATCATCTTAGTGACCATGTCGGTTGTGAGCTCTGCATTGACGTCGGCAATGATTTCGCCGGTTTTTTCATCGACAACGGGTTTTGCAACCACTTTGCCAACGAGATCTTCTTTTTGCAGTTGGACTTCTTTGATTCCCAACTCTTTTACACGCTTAACAATGGCGCGCGTAATACGACGGCCCGCTTTGACAAGAACTTCGCCAGACTTTGGATCGATGATGTCTGAAAGAGCTCTCTGACCCGACATCTTTTCAACATCGAAATCACGGAAAATGTCGCCTTTTTTGGTAAACTGAACATCGTCGAGGTCGTAAAAATACTCGAGAAGTTGTTCGTCGGTGTAACCCAACGCTTTGAGAAGAATCGTCGCAGGGAATTTGCGTCGACGATCGATGCGCACATAAATAAGATCTTTTTGATCGTATTCAAAATCAAGCCATGAACCGCGGTAAGGAATTACTCGTGCTGAGTATAAAAGCTTACCTGAGGTGCTATTTTTACCATTGTCGTGGTCAAAGAAAATACCAGGAGAACGATGCAACTGACTGACTACAACGCGCTCGGTACCGTTAATAATAAACGATCCGCTGCGGGTCATGAGTGGTATTTCACCAAGATAGACTTCTTGCTCTTTGACGTCGCGAATACTGCGTGCGCCTGAGCTTTCATCAACATCGAACACTATCAGTCGAAGTGTGACTTTGATTGGTGCTGCGAAGGTCATTCCACGCTGACGACATTCATCAACGTCATATTTTGCCGGTTCTAAAACGTAACCAACAAATTCTAAACTCGCAGTGTTGTTGAAGTCGCTAATTGGGAATACAGACTTAAAAACACCGTTCAGGCCATCGCCTTCACGCTTGTCAGCGTCTGTATCTTTCAAAAGAAAGCTCTCATAAGACTTCTTTTGAAGTTCAATTAAATTTGGAATTTCAATAGCAACTTTGTTTTTTGCAAAAGACTTACGAACACGAATATTCGAAGCAGTGATTGGAGTGGTGGCCATTCCGTCCCCTTCATCAGAGAGTCAAAAAGCGTGATCAGCGCCGACTCTAAATTAATTAAGATTTAACAAACAGACAATTCTAGGGACAAACCGCCCCTAGAACAATTAAAACTTACGATATGACGAGAGATGTTACTTAATCTCTACTTTGCCGCCTGCTTTTTCAAGTAGGTCTTTCATTTTTGCAGCTTCGTCCTTAGTTACGCCAGACTTAACGGTCTTAGGAGCGCCTTCAACTAGATCTTTTGCTTCTTTCAAGCCAAGACCAGTTAGAGTGCGAACCTCTTTAATTACGTTAATTTTCTGAGCGCCAGCATCCTTTAGGATAACTTCGAACTCAGTTTTTTCTTCTGTAGGAGCAGCAGCACCGCCACCACCAGCTGCAGCAACAGCAACAGGAGCTGCGGCAGAAACGCCCCACTTGTCTTCTAGCTCTTTTACAAGACCAGAGATCTCAAGTACGCTCATGTTTGACAAAAAATCGATTACTTCTTCTTTACTTAAAGCCATTTTAGCCTCCACTAATTTTTTTAAAAATTTAAAATATGTTAATTAAGTCTCTTTAGTATCTTTGTATGCGTTCATTACATTGAGGAAACCACGTGGTCCTGCACTCATCACTCTCACCATATTTGTAGCTGGCATATTGAGTAAACCGAGTAACTGGGCGCGTAGAGCTTCTTTTGATGGAAGAGTGGCAAGCTGCATGATTTTTTTTGCATCTAGCTTTTCTTCACCCATCACCCCTGATTTTAGCTTAAGGTGCTCGACCTCTTTGCTAAACTCAGAGAGAGCTTTTGCTGAAGCAATAATGTCATCATACGAAAAAACAAAAGCATTCATACCCAAAAGATCGTCGGCAATCGCCTTCTCACTTGCAGGATGATCCTTTAAAGCGCGAATGGCTAGCGTGTTACGCACGACCTTCATTTCACTTTTAAGGTTGCTTAGTCTTTTACGTAAGGATGTGACTTGCTCAACATTCATCCCTTTGTAATCAACGACGAACGTTGCTTTAGAACGGCCCAATTTTTCTGATAAAGAAGCAATTTCTCCATCTTTCTGGGCGCGAGTTGTCAACATTCGACCTCCTTTCAATTAGCGATCTTTGGAGGTGAACTTTTCACCGTCTCGATAGGCCTTTCGTTTAAACCTTTTTCAAGGCACCTATTTTCATCGACCGCGCTTAACTTTACAAAAACTAAAATAAACCCTAAAAAATTACTGCTGAGCAGCTGTAACAGTGTTTTGTGCCTGAGCTACATCCAGGGAAATCCCTGGACCCATGGTTGACGACACTGCTAGTTTGCGCAGATAAATACCTTTGCTCGTTGCTGGCTTCGCCTTCATAACCGCTGTCAGGAGAGAGAGAAAGTTTTCTTTGAGCTTCTGAGGGCCCATTGATTTTTTTCCTACACCAGCGTGTACGATTCCAGCTTTGTCGATACGAAAGCTAAGCTTTCCTTTTTTCTCAGAGGAAACAGCTTCGCCAACATTCATTGTTACTGTTCCAACCTTTGGGTTTGGCATCAAACCACGAGGTCCAAGAACTTTTGCCACTTTTGAAACCGTGGCCATCATGTCCGGAGTCGCAATCGCTTTGTCGAACTCCATCCATCCACCATTGATTTTTTCAACGAGATCATCAGAACCAACAAAGTCAGCGCCAGCGTCTTTGGCTTCTTTTTCTTTGGGACCTTTAGCGAAAACAATAACACGAACTGTTTTTCCAAGACCATTCGGAAGCGAAACGGCTCCGCGAACCTGCTGATCACCTTGCTTGGCATCAACACCGAGCTGGAAAGCAGCTTCAATGGTTTCGTCGAATTTAGCTGTAGCGGTTTTAATAACCAACTCAAACGCTTCGTCGATTGTATATTTTTTGCTTACTTGAATATCTTTTTTAGCCAATTTCATTCTTTTATTCATTTTCAACCTCAGCCAATAACTTCTACGCCCATGCTTTTGCATGTTCCAACAACCTGATTAATAGCGCTCTCAACTGTTAAACAGTTGAGATCAGGAAGTTTGGATTCGGCGATTTTTTTGACTTCTGCCATTGTGATTTTCGCGACTTTATCTTTTTGTGGCATCTTAGAACCGCTCTGCAACTTCGTCGCTTTTTTGATAAGAATCGAAGTTGGAGGAGTTTTTGTGATGAAAGTAAAAGAACGATCTTGATAGATTGTGATCACAACCGGGATCACAGTATCGCCTTCTTTTTGAGTTCTAGCATTGAACTGCTTACAGAACTCCATGATGTTTACACCGTGTTGACCCAGTGCTGGACCAACTGGGGGTGCAGGGTTTGCTTTACCAGCAGGAATTTGTAGTTTGACCATTCCGGTAACTTTTTTTGCCATGGCCTTAGATCTCCGTAAACCAAGTTCTGCGACTTGGTATAAAGTTATAAAATGCAGAATCCGCAGTATATAATTTAAATATTGAACTCGAGCAAGCAGTTTGCTCGGTTTTTTCGATATTTATTAGTTTTTATCTACCTGTATAAAATCGAGCTCTACAGGTGTAGGTCGACCAAAAATGCTCACTGAAACTTTTACCTTGGCTTTTTCCTCGTTAATCTCCTCAACCGTGCCGTTGAAGTTACTAAAAGGACCGTCGACAACTGTCACTGAGTCGCCAATGGAAAAAGATGCTTTAACCTTAGGCTTTTCAGCCCCTTGAGCCATTTGTTGATTCACTCGCTGAACCTCGACGTCGGGCACTGGCTTGGGGGACGAACCACCGATAAACCCTGTGACCTTCGCGGAGTCTTTGACCAAATGCCATGTTTTTTCATTCATAACCATCTGCACAAAGAGGTAACCGGGAAAGAACTTTTTAGCCCGTGTCGCCTTTTTGCCTTTAACAAGCTCCACAACGTTTTCTGCAGGAATGAGAATATCGCCGAACAAATCTTGCATTTGTTTCGACGTAATTCGTTCCTGTATGGCCGTTTTTGCAATAGCCTCGCAGCTCGTTTGACAATTAACTATGTACCATTTTTTTTCGCTCACAAATCACCCATTAAAATTCTAAGTCTAAAATAAATTCAATAAGTTGGCTGGATACAATGTCGAACATCCAGAAAATAAGTGCAGCCAACAAAACAATTAAACAAACCACGATCGTCAACGACTTGGTGTCTTTCACAGACGGCCAGACAATTTTACTGATTTCGAGAGCCACTTCACCCGCCCATGTGCGGATTTTGATGTTTGAAATCATATAAAAAAAGAAAATCGCACCAAAGGCAACTGGTACCCCGTGGGATACCAAATCATTGTTGGATATTCTTGCAAACGTTCCCCAGGCGCTGAGCACCTTTATAAGAACACTCACAACGTAACCAGCTAAAATAGCGGCGACGATGAAGCTGACCGTGATAATTTTGTTGTACGACTTTTCCATGTTCACCTTTGTAAAATGGCAGGGTAGGAGGGACTCGAACCCCCAACCGATCGATTTGGAGTCGATTACTCTACCAATTGAGCCACTACCCTACAATCGACGAAAAATTAAAAGGCAGGAATCACCCTGCCTTACTTCTTAACTACTATTCTACGATCTCGACAACAACGCCTGCACCGACAGTTCTTCCACCTTCGCGAATTGCGAAGCGAAGTTCTTTTTCCATCGCAACAGGAGAAATCAATTCAACTGTCATTTCAACGCGATCGCCAGGCATTACCATTTCAACACCCGTTTTGAGAGAGCAAACGCCAGTTACATCAGTTGTTCTGAAGTAGAACTGAGGACGGTAGTTTCCGAAGAATGGAGTGTGACGTCCACCTTCTTCTTTTGTAAGAATGTACGCTTCGCATTTGAATTTTTTGTGTGGCTTAATTGTACCGGGAGCTGCAAGAACTTGTCCGCGCTCAACTTCTTCTTTTTTAGTACCGCGAAGTAAACAACCGCAGTTGTCGCCAGCGAGACCTTCATCAAGAAGTTTACGGAACATTTCGATTCCAGTAACAGTTGTTTTTACAGTTGGACGAAGACCTACGATTTCGATCTCTTCACCCACTTTTACTTTGCCACGCTCTACGCGTCCAGTAACAACAGTTCCGCGACCAGAGATCGAGAAAACGTCTTCCACAGGCATAAGGAATGTTTTGTCCAGCGCACGTGGCGGCTGTGGAATGTAAGCATCAACTGCTTCCATCAGCTTGAGAATTGCTTGGTGACCGAGTTCGCCTTTGTCGCCTTCGAGAGCTTTCAAAGCAGAACCTTTAACGATTGGAATTTCGTCGCCAGGGAATTCGTATTTATTGAGAAGATCGCGAACTTCAACTTCGACAAGCTCGAGAAGTTCTGCATCGTCAACCATGTCGCATTTGTTAAGGAACACAACCATCGAAGGAACACCTACTTGGCGAGCCAAGAGAATGTGTTCACGAGTTTGTGGCATTGGACCATCTGCTGCAGAAACAACAAGAATGGCGCCATCCATTTGCGCAGCACCTGTGATCATGTTTTTTACATAATCCGCGTGTCCAGGGCAATCAACGTGAGCGTAGTGACGATTTTTTGTCTCGTACTCAACGTGTGATGTGGAGATCGTAATCCCACGGGCTTTCTCTTCTGGAGCTTTATCGATCTGATCATACGCCATTGCAGTGGCTCCACCAGTTTCTGCTAGAACCTTCGTGATGGCCGCAGTTAAGCTCGTTTTACCATGATCTACGTGACCGATAGTACCGATGTTTAGATGCGGTTTGTTCCTATTAAATTTCTCTTTTGACATGTTTTCGCCTCCTCAATGGATCGTTTAATTAATTGTTTCAAAACTTTCATTCACACAAAATGAATCTTCGCTCGCACGAATCACCAACCGCTGGCCCTTACTGGTGCCGATGGTGAGAATCGAACTCACGATCTCGCCCTTACCAAGGGCGTGCTCTACCCCTGAGCCACATCGGCCGATTGGAGCGGGAGACGGGTCTCGAACCCGCAACCCTCAGCTTGGAAGGCTGATACTCTAGCCAATTGAGCTACTCCCGCAAATTCACTTAAGCATCCGATTTTTATTTCTTAATGCGATATTTAGCAAACTGAAAGACGCAAAGAAAGAAAATGCCGCTAGATGTCTAGAGGCAAATGCTTAGAATTCTCTGGCGGAGAACACTAAAAAAATGGTGGAGAGAGAAGGATTCGAACCTTCGAAGGCATAAGCCAACAGATTTACAGTCTGTCCCCTTTGGCCACTTGGGTATCCCTCCAAGATCTAAAACAAGAAAAATGGTGCTGACTAAGGGACTCGAACTCTCAACCTACTGATTACAAATCAGTTGCTCTACCAATTGAGCTAAGTCAGCACAACCTCGCTTTTTAAAGCTCTAGGTGAAGGTTTTTAATGGATTTAAGGGTTTTAAGTCAAACGAATTAAAGGTCTCAGACAAAATACTAAGAACTCGCTTACGTCCAACTTGGCTTTTTGTTTTTCATAAACTGCTGACGCTCGAACTCGGCGAGCCCCAAGGCCACGGAGACCGACACGTTGTAACTCGCCTGCGCCTGAACCTGCGGAATGCTCAGCAATTCATCACATTCATTCAGAACTGGAATGCGAATGCCTTTTTCCTCGCTGCCGTAGACTAAAACGACCTTTTCGGGAAATTGGATATCGTAAAGGTTCTTCTGCGCCTTTTCGGAAAAGCCGTAGATCCAGTAGCCTTTGTCTTTGAGCGCTTTCATCTCTGACAAAAAATGCGTCTCAGACACCGGCACGTACTCGGCGCCGCCGGAAGCCACTTTGCTGGCAGTGGGGGTCATTTTGACGGAATTTTTTTCGGAGATAAAAATTTCGGAAGTTCCCATCAGCCATGCCGTTCGCACGATGGCGCCAAGATTGTGGGGATCTTCGACACCGTCGAGGAAAAGCACAGAGGACGAGCCAGCAAACTCGCGCGCTTTCGGCTGATGAGCCGTAAACACCGCGACGTTTTGATGGCCAAACTCAGAAAGCTCTTTAAAAAAAGAAATGGATTTTTGTATTGGCTTCACTCGGGATTTTTGCAGCAGAGGCTGCCAAAAGACACTTTTTGCAATGGCTAAGTCTTGAAAGCAAATTTCTTGTATCTGCCCAGGATGAGAGCGGAAGCACTCGGCACTTGCATGAATTCCGGTGACCCACCGGCCTTTTTTTCTGTCGGCCATTACAACTGTTCCTGCAACAGGCCGCGGGCGGTAGAGGCTACAATCTTGGCCGCTTCGCTCAGACTAATATTCTGCGTGGCTTTGCTCTTCCGCGGAGTCAATTCGATTTGCCCTGCCTCAATTCCTTTTTTTCCTAGCGTTAAGCGGAGGGGTGAACCCAGAAGGTCGGCATCTTTAAATTTTACGCCGGGTCGCTCGTCGCGATCGTCGATAAAATAGTCGATCTTGGCCTCATCGAGAGCCGCAGTGATTTGCTTGAGCACCGAAAGAATTTTTTCATCTTTATCCAGCAAACAAACATGCACCACGTAGGGAGCAATGGCGGCGGGCCAGATCATGCCATCGGCATCGTGGGCTTGTTCAATGGCCGCCTGCACCGTGCGTGTGACGCCGATCCCATAACAACCCATTTCGACAATTTTACTTTTTCCATCGCGATCTAAGAAATTTATATTCATGGCATCGGAGTATTTTTTGCCGAGATAAAAAATATGTCCCACTTCGCTTCCGCGAACGGCCTTTAATGTGCCACTACAAGACGGGCATTTATCACCTTCGCGAACGAGAGCAATATCGCCGTTGAAGTGCACCTTGAAATCGCGCACAGGGTTTACGTTTTTAAGGTGGTAACCATCTTCGTTGGCGCCAACAACCATATTGATCTTGGATTGCAATGCAGAGTCCAAGACGACTGCTGCCGACGTGAGTCCTACCGGGCCGCAGCTTCCAGGATGGGCTTTGGTGATTTGCAAAACTTCGTCCTCCGTGCACATCTCTGCGTCTACGGTTTGATTCACCACTTTTTTAACCTTGATCAAATTCACTTCGCGATTTCCAGGGACCAGGAGCGCATAGAACTTAGGTTTATTATCTTTTGTGAATTTAACGAAAAATGTTTTTACCAGTTCAGACTCTGGCGTGTTAAGACTTTTTGCGAGATCGGCAATTGTTTTTAATCCAGGAGTGGCGAATTTTTCTAAAGCGCCAGGTGAACCAGAAGATGCCGGGCTTGCTGCCACAACAGGAGTGATTTCTTCGTTGGAGGCGTAATCGCATTTGTCGCAGATAAACAATTTATCCATTCCCGATTCGGAGAGGACTTGAAACTCATGGGATTGATTTCCACCAATGGCGCCAGTGTCCGCCTCCACAGCGCGAAAATCAAAGCCCACGCGCTTAAAAATATTATGATACGCCTGGCGCATTTTTTCGTAGCTCTCTTGGGCTTTTTCTTTAGTGTCGTCGAAGGTGTAGGCATCTTTCATGATAAATTCGCGGCCGCGCATGAGACCAAAGCGCGGACGGATTTCGTCGCGGTATTTGGTTTGAATTTGATACAGACTCACAGGCAAATTGCGATAGCTTTTGAGATCCTTGCGAACAAAATCGCTCACCACTTCTTCGTGGGTGGCGCCCAAGCAAAAATCTTGGTCGTTTTTATTTTTAAATTTTAACAACTCGCCCATATGGGGCCAACGACCCGACTCATCCCACAACGATCGCGGTTGCACCATGGGCATTAAAATCTCTTCGCACTGAATTTTTGCAAGCTCGTCGCGAATGATGTTTTCCAGTTTACGAATCGCGCGGAGCCCCGTTTGGCTGTAGGTAAAAATTCCCGGTGCGACTTTTTTTATGACTCCCGCGCGCATAAACAGCTGATGACTGATGATCTCTGCATCGGCAGGGGGTTCTTTCATGGTGAATAAAAACGATTGTGACCATTTCATGGAAAAGCCTTTCAGTTGCTTCTGGAATGTCACCGTTATACTATGCTGGCATGAAAAGCAAAAGAGCTATTTATGCCGGAAGTTTTGATCCTTTAACACTTGGGCATTTGTGGGTGATCAAACAGGCGTCCCAGTTATTTGATGAACTCACCGTGGCCATTGGTGAAAATCCTGGTAAAAAATATCTGTTTTCGGTGAAGCAACGCAAAAAGCACGTTGAAGAGGCCATGAAGGATTTAAAAATTGGCGGCAATGTTTCCATCGCTGTAATAAATAATAAATTTTTAGTGAAGCATGCGGAGGAGAGCAAAATCCCTTATTTGGTGCGTGGCATTCGAGGTGCTAACGATTTTAATTACGAACTGGTCATGAATCAAGTGAACCGCGAAATGTCGCCCAAGATTGAAACGATCTATTTGATTCCGCCTGCGGAAATGTCGCAAATCAGCTCGAGCATGGTCAAAGGCCTGGTGGGCCCTGAAGGTTGGGAAAAGGCGATTTTAAAGTACATTCCTAAGAATGTCCTGTCTGATCTCAAGAAGATTTAACTCCATTGTCCGAAATAATTTGCATGAAATCTTTGCCCAATCCAGAAGGATTGGGCGAGCGTTTACTTACTGTTCTATGAGAAAACCATTTTCGTCGAATCGGGCTCTGGCGTGCTTAGGTAGAGTGACAAGGCTTCCTGACTGGGAAGTGAATGTACTTTCCTCTCCTAAGTGGATATCCCGTGCCACACCGTTGGGATGTAATTCGACAAAATCCAAGCCTATGTATTTTTGACCTCGGATCAAAACCTCAATTGATTGATTATTGAGATAAACGGTTTTCAGATTACCATCTGAAAAGAACCCTATACCATCATTACGAGAGTCCTCAGAAAAGTACTGTTTACCAAATAGAAGAACGGAAGAACCCTTGAGAAGACCACACCACTGGAGCTTTTGATTGGGCCAAACACTTAGATTTCCGCCTGAGTCATCGGCAATGCAGGTAAAATCATGGGGTGGAACCAAAAAGCGGTACATCCCCATTTCGGCCGTTATATCCCCGAAAATACTAAAGTCTGATCCTTCCTCTAAAGGGACATTAAACCCAAATAAATTGACGAACTGATTTGCCGTCACGATACCAGCTTCGATACGCCCCGACTGATCGAACTTGACTCGCCCAGTGAGACTGATTGATTGGTTGTTTTGAGAATAGGTTATTACATTCTTAGTGTAAGCTTCGGAAACGAGCCCATCGGTAAATGTCTTAAAACTCGGGTTGAATTGAGAGGAAGTAGGGAGCTCATAAGCAGCTTCAGGTTGAACGTCGATGTATCCTCCGGTGTAGCGAAGGCGAGCCGGCTGCGTGTGGCAGCCCAAGTTAAGACTTGCGCCCGCGTCGAAGCCCAAGCAACTCAAAGTCAATTTATCTGGGCTCAAAGGGCTGCTGATTGTTATCGGATTGAATAAGGTGGCATATTTAACAGTTCCGTTCTTATTAAATAGAACTCGATTAAAGTTTATTTTGAGATGGCCAACGGACGAAGCTATGGTGAGGCTAGTTAAATCCATATTATCCAAATTTTTTACCATTCCATTTTCGTAGAAATCCATGGATTGGATTCCTTTGCCAGAGCTCACAAAGCGATTCCCATTAATAACCAGGTCGTACCCCTTTGGAAACAGTTGGGTTGGTTCGCCATAAAATTTAGACATTTGACTCACTAATCCATTTGGGTGGAAACGCACAAACGTTGATGGCGAAATTTCTAGCAGTTGACCACCAACCACAGGAACCCAAGAGAGATGGGAAACATATCCCTCTTTTGGGGAGCCATCGGAATAGTAACTAATTTTGTAAAGATAAAGACGATCGTATCCCGGCAGCATATCGTACGTTGGAAAGTTTACTTTCAGCATGGAGTCCGAAAACTCTTTTGTGGTGACACTTGCGAATTCTTGCGAAGCGATCCAGGCGTTGAGCTTGCGAGCTTTGATGGAATTGCGATGGCCATTTTGCGTGGCCTCTTCGTAGATAATCTCGTGCATGATCAATCCGGCCTTCTGGTCATTGTCCAGCTGGTTCCAGATGTCTTGGTTGATGAGATATTTTTTGCCGGGCACTCGCTGATCTGGGAGTCGAATTGCGAGCTGTCTGATTTTGCATTGCACGGGCAGAACAAGATGAGCTGAGTCTTGGATGTCTTGCAACTCTTGCCCCTGCAGCTACAGTACATTACTAAAGAATTTATCAAACGCTGCTTTGTAGTTTAATGAACGCACCGGCGAAACCTTGGTGAGACGGTCCAGATACATTTGAACTTTATTTTCCACAGAAACTGTGGGACCGCCGAGATCCATGACAAAAGTTGAATTTAAAATGCCGGCCTCGTAGAAGTCGAGAAGTTTATGCGCGAAGGGATAACCGCCGGGGCATTCGACAACGTCGCCGCCGTTACCCACGTCGCCGCCGTCGACGGCACTTATCTTTGCATGGGCAAGAATGCACAGTGTTTGCAAAAGTCCTATTAAAATAATCTTCTTAAGCATCGCTGCTCCTTTTGTTGAATTCTTTTGTTAAAGGGAAAAATTGGATTTGGATTTGAAATAACTGATTGCCGGAATTTTCTTCGAGAAGTTTACAAAAACGTTTGCGAAAATCGCGGATTAAATTTTTTGCTTCTTGGATATTTTTTGAGCTCATTATAAATGTGGACGCCTGAAACTCCCGATTCTCAACGGCAAATAAGCGCACCGCCTGCTTGGCAATTTCCATGGAGTTCTCGTGGTACTTTTTTACGGCTTCTTGGCTGATTTCGTTTTCGGTGGCAACGCGCTCCGAAGTGACTTCATACTCGCCCTCGGAGTTCAGCTGGATGAGACCACAGTGAACGAGGTCTTTTAAACACTGGCTGATTTCGGACGGTAGGACTTTAAAGTTAAAAATTTTCGAAAGCCACTTTGGGTCGGACACAAAATAGTTCGTTTGAATCATCTCACGCAGTGCCAAGCCATACCACTTGGATAAAATAATAAAAGTGTCGTTATCTAATATTTTTAATGTCGTATGGGGATTCTCTTTGCCAATCTTCTCGAGCAATGCAAGGGCCAGGCGTGGATCTGCTTTTACTTTATGAAAGCGAATCAGATCTTTAAAGTACTCAGACTCTGAATCGCTAAATTCAAAGTAAGAAATCAGGCTTTCGGTCAGTTTTCGCCCTGGCAATCTTTCGCCAGATATCACCTTGCTGATAGACGACGTCGATCGCAGCTCCAGCTGCTGGGCCCAACGACCCAAGGTCCACTTTGGCTGGATTTTCTTTTTGTTCTGCAAATGCGCAATCAAGTAAGACCGATAATCTGTAAAGTGTTTAACCTTCATCCCATCCCCAATTCATTTGTGATTTAGTATTCCCAGATTGTTGGCAAAGTGAAACAAAAATTTGGCAAATATCGTTTTTTGCGTTGGCAAGTTTTGCCAAATCAGCAGCGAATAGCTCGGAGGCAGCGAGTTTTCGCTGGCACGCAGCAAGTTAGGCCCTTCGTCTGACTTAATGCTAGATTTCTGGGGCGCTTTTCACTTTGCGGCCCATTCGCCGTAAACTGTCCCTATGCGGAAGTTTTTGGTTTTGGGTTTGATAGGTGTTGGCGTGCTCGCTTGGTTGCTATGGCCAAGACCTGGGGTCTCCGTAAATAAAAAATCTGCGACACTCATAAAAAAGCAGGCTATCCTTCGAGCCTCTCAACCTCCTGCCCAGATAATTGCCGTTACGGAAACTCAGCAGGTTCCTCCTCCCATATCCGAACAGGACGCCGAATCCTTAGGAAACGAGTGTTATGCGAAACTTATCGAAGGCGCAATTCCGAGCCTCAACGAATTCCGTAAAAAAATCACAGACGATCCCTTTGCACCCGTCGGTTTATGGATGTACGACAAGTCTGCGCCAATAAAACCCGCAGCCAATCCTTCAGCCTCGGATTTTTTCTTACGTGGATTAGCCAACGCAAATTTGCTGCCGGGCCGGGAAAACAAAGAACCCAATTTGAATTTTGCGTTGGAATTATTGCTCAAAGCCCAAGAGAAGGATCCAAAAAATTCAGCTATCATTATTTTTGCGGCACTCCTTAAGAAGCAGCTTGGGGACGAACAGGGAGCGCAGGAGTTGATGGAGCAGGTGAATGTGAACGAGATGAAGTTTGAGACGTATGAGATCGATACTATTTTCCACATGTACAAGTATATTAAAAATACGAAGGATGTTTTAAATTTTATCCAAGTTCGCGAAAAAATGCCCATTGTAGAACCCTTTCAAATCAAAAAATTTATTATCGAACAGGGGCGCCAGGATATTGGCTACTTGATGGTGCAAAATGAGCTCGATCCGGAAAGCCGTTATCATACGAGTCCAGATGGAGACATTCTATTTTTCTCCACCGGTCGCTCACTGGTCAGGGATATTTCCTCGTCTGATGTCGAAAAACTTCCACATCCCCATCAATTGATGGAAAAAATGAAAGATCACATTCAATACAAACTGGTGGATGTGGCCGATCTTGGGAGGGGTTGTGAGATTGAAAAACTGCAACCTTATGTAGACTACTTCCAAAGTATCGCGAAGTAAGAAGTCCTTCGCTTTGCTCAGGATGACTGGCTGTTTAGGACGACTTAGTCGACGTCCATGCCGAAGGATTTGATTTTGCGGTGCAGGTAGCTTCGCTCGAGGCCAATGGACTCGGCGGTTTTGCTGATGTTGCCCTCGTATTCGTTGATCTTTGTCGTAATGTACTCTTTTTCGAATTGAGCACGCGCTTCGCGGAAGCTTCCGAACTCGGCGTAAGAAGGTGTCGATCCAGCTTTTAAGCCCGCAAACTTCATGTCGTGGATATCCACAGAGTCGTCGGGCGTTAGGATATAAATACGCTCGATAAAGTTTTTAAGCTCGCGCACGTTGCCGGGCCATTCGTATTTTAATAGCAGCTCCATGGCCTGGGCCGTGAATGTTTTAAAGTGATAGCCGCCGGAGGCTGCGACTTTGCTGCTAAAATACTGGGTCAGCGCTTCGATATCTTTGGGGCGTTCGCGAAGCGAAGGAATTTTAAGCGGCATTAAATTTAAACGCTCGTAGAGATCTTGGTGAAATCTCCCCGCCTGCACTTCGGCTTGGAGGTTTTTGGCCGTGGCAGCAACCACGCGCACGTCGAGCTCGATACTCTTGCTGCCTCCGCGGCGTTGGATTTTACTGGTTTGCAGATAACGGTAGATTTTTTCCTGCACAGGCATTGGTAGCGCGTCCACGTCGTCGAGAAATAAGGTTCCGCGATGGGCGAGATCCATTTTTCCAAAGCGCTCTTCTTTGGAGCCAACAAGGGAACCTTCTTCGTACCCAAACAAATCCCCTTCGATCAGATCCGCTGGAATTTGACTGCATTTTAAATCAATCAAAGAGTAGCCGGCGCGCGGGCTCAGAAAGTGAATGTTGTTGGCCACGAGCTCTTTGCCTGTACCGATTTCACCTTGTAGCAATAACCAATGGGCGGTGGGTGCAATTTTCACTACTAATTGTTTAATCTGTTTGGACTCTTCGCTGTTGCCTACAATGGCGATGTTTTCGCGGAGGCGATTTAAAAGATTCTTTTTTTCCTGGCGCTCACGCTGGAAAGCGATGATGTTTTTAATAAGAATGGATATTTTATCCAGCGAGATTGGCTTTTCGACAAAGTCCCAGGCACCGAGGCGCGTGGCTTGAACCGCGGTTTCGATGGTGCCATGGCCTGACATGACGATAAAGTCGCAAAAAACCTGGCGCTCTTTTGCCACCTTTAATACGCCAATCCCATCGTATTTACCGGGCATCCACACATCGAGCAAAACAACTGCCGGTTTAAAAGACTCAATCTTTTGCAATCCGAGCTCGCCGTTTTCGGCCGTCTCAACCACATAGCCTTCGTCTTGCAGAGCTGCTGACAACACTTCGCAGATGGATTTTTCGTCATCGATGATTAAAATTTTGTCTTCCAATTTCTCATTATACATTTTGATCCTTTACCGACGTCTTGTAAGGCAAGTCCATCTTGATACAGAGGCCTTGTGGCGTATTGCCATAAGCCTGTATGATTCCACCGTGATCTTCGACAATTTTACTGACAATCGCAAGCCCCAAGCCCGAACCACTTTTTTTAGTGCTAAAATACGGCTCAAACAACTTTGTGTAGTTGCCATCTGCAACACCGTGACCGTTATCAGAAACTGTGAGCGTCGAGGTCTGACGAGCAGAGTCTCCTTTAGTTACAATTTGTATTTTGGCGGACTCCACGTCCTCAACGGCAACCAGAGCATTCTCTATGAGGTTGATGAGAACGCGCTTGATTTGATCCTGGTCGAACAAAAAAGGCTCCAGTGAGTTGTCCAATGTTACATCAAACGACACTTTTTTATAGCCATCTGAGTACAAGGTCGAAATATTGCGAACCAGGGCATTCATGTCGTAGATTTCTTTTTGCAAAACCGGCATACGTGCGTATTCCGAAAATTCATTTACGAGGCGTTTCATCTCGTCGGTTTGTTGAATGATCATGTCCGTGCAGGCCTTAAATGCTTCGTCGTTAATGGAGGAGCCAAACTTTTTTTGTAAGCGCTGTGCGGACAACTTAATTGGTGTCAGTGGATTTTTAATTTCGTGGGCGATTCGACGAGCCACTTCTTTCCAAGCTTCGATTTTTTGCGATTTAAAAACATCAGTAAGGTCATCAAATCCGATAACAGTGCCCAAATTTTTGTCAAAACCACCGAGTCGGGAAATTGTAAATAAACAAGGAAAGGAATGATTGTTTAATTCCATTTCAATCTGCCGGGTCATTTTGCTCAGCGAGTACTGCCCCATGCTCAAAATCATCTGGCGATAGACGCGGTAGTATTTTTCCCCGAGGGCCTCTTTGAGATTTCGGCCGATGTAATCCTGGGATTGAACCTTAAATAAAGCCGCCGCCCGGTCATTGATCGTGGCGATATTGTCATCGGGATCCAAAGAAATCACACCCGTGCTGACGTTGGAAAGCACCACCTCTATATATCGACTGCGCTCGTCCAAGCGAGATAGGGTTTCCTGAAGTTGTTGAGCCATGGAGTTAAAATTTTCGGCAAGTTCAAGGACCTCGGTTTCCACGCGATCAATTTTTACGGGGCGGTAGTCACCCTGGGCAATCCGCCGTGTGGCCTTACCGAGCTCTGACAGCGCTCCCGAAAGATGTTGAGCCATATAGAACCCAAACCACGTGGCGCAGAACAAAATCACCAAGGTCATCAGCAAGAGAATGATGATGTAAATGGATTTTAACGGATACTGAATGGGAGTTCGACCGCTCCCTTTGAGATCCTCGTACACCGAACCAATGGCGTCCATTTTTTGTAAGAGAGACAGTGGAACATAGGTGGAAACAATAACGGCGCCTTCTCGGCCTTTGACCGGAACCATGGCGCGGATCAAGTTGCCTTTGACGTACTCGTGAACCGTGCTGGCCTCGTTTTTTTGTTTGAGGCCTTTTTCTAAAAATTCCACCGAAGCCCTAGGGACATCGGGCACACTTTGATCCTCGGTCATGACCATTTCGCGAGAGCCTAAAACATCCTCGTAGTACTCAATGGCATCGAGATCGTAGATGTGTTGCTGCTGGCGAAGCACATACTGGATTTCGTCCCGAGAATGGGCGTACTGCAGCTTTTGCGCCACCATGTGGGCCGCATAAAAGTTGCGCTTTTTAGAGTCCATATAAAAGTGGGTTGTCACTTCCAGCGAGCTCTTCATCACTGCCGTCATTTTTTCGCTAAACCATTTATCAAAGCTGGAATTGATATAAATGACTGACACAAAAAACATTAAAAGTGTTGGCACCGACGAAAAAATAAAAAAGGTCATGACAAGGCGTGAGCGCAGCGAGCTTCCGGCCACACCTCGCCGTTTTTCGATGAAGGCTTTAAATAGATTTCTGAAGATAAGAAAAAATAGCAGCAACAAGAGGACTAAGTTAAAATTCACCAGTCCAAAAAAGAAAACAGAGTACTCAAACGGAAGATCTTTACTGGTGAGAAAAACACGAAACTCAAACCAGGCAAGAATGATAAAGAGAAGCATCAATCCAACGATGGAAAAAACTTCGCGCTTTCTTTTACCAAACTCTTTAGGGGAACGCACCATGGGCTCCTATCCGAGCAGCTCTTCTTTGAGGGCCAACATTTCTAAAGCAACAAACGCGGACTCTTTTCCCTTGTTGCCTTTAGCTCCGCCGGCCCGAGCCAGGGCCTGGTGACCATCTTCGGTGGTGAGCACGCCAAAAGCAACTGGCACGCCATGCTGAAGCTGAAGCTCGGAACAACCGCGCTCCACAGAATTACAAACAAAATCAAAATGCGACGTCTCGCCGCGAATGACCGCGCCCAGGGCAATCACCGCATCGCACTTTTTTCCTTCAATGAGCCATTTGACCGCTAGAGGAATTTCAACCGCCCCCGGAACTTCCACATCAAAAATATTAACTCCGAACTCATTGAGAACTTCCAAAGCACCAAGGCGCATTTTGCCTGTGACATTTTCGTTGTACTGCGAGGTGACGATGCCAATCACGTAGTCGTGGGCTCGGCTGCGAATTGTCTCTAGATTCCCTTTGATCATACAAAACCTGCTTTTTCAATTTCGAGACCAAATCCTTTGAGACCAACAGCCTTTGCACTTTCTGAACTACCGAGAAGATCTATTTTACGCACGCCTAAGTGACGCAGGATTTGTGCACCGATTCCATATTCACGGGGGTCCATTTTTCGATCGATGGAGCTGGCCGCTTTACCTGTCCAGCCCGCCACCGACGACTGCGCGCCCTCTTTGCGCAAATACACAAACACGGCACTGTCCACGCCGCTCATCATTTCTAGAGCTTTTTCATAGGGCATGCTTGAGTTGCTGTCTTCGTGGGGAATCAAAAGATCATTCCATACGTTTTCCACATGCACGCGCACCAATGTTGGTCGATCTTCGCGAATTACGCCTTTTTGTAAAACAAAATTGTGTGAATGATCGAGGAGATTTTTAAAAACTTTGGCTTGGAATAATCCAAACTTTGTTTGCATGGGACCCGAGGATACTTCTTCGATGTAGGATTCGTTATTTAAACGGTAGCGAATCAACTCTTCGATGGTGCCAATTTTAAGGTTGTGGTCTTTTGCAAACTTAACAAGATCTGGCAGGCGCGCCATGGTGCCATCCGCTTTCATCACTTCGCAGATCACCGCTGCCGGAGTGAGCCCTGCAAGTTTCGCAAGATCCACACTAGCTTCGGTGTGCCCAGCTCTTTTGAGCACTCCGCCCTGTTGGGCGCGAATTGGAAAAACATGTCCGGGCATAATGACATCGTTGGGGCGTGAGCGTGGATTTGCAGCCACGCGAATTGTGTGGGCTCTATCTGAAGCAGAAATTCCAGTGGACACACCTTCGGCCGCTTCGATGCTCACGGTGAACGCCGTTTTGTTTGGAGAATGATTTCGTTCGTCGCCCACCATCAGCGGAATGTTGAGTCGGTCGATTTGATGAGGCTCTAGCGACAAACAAATAAGGCCGCGGGCTTGCGTAGCCATAAAGTTGATGGCATCGGGCGTGACAAAATCGGTGGCGAGGATGAGATCGCCTTCGTTTTCGCGATCTTCGTCGTCGATCAGGATGACCATCTTTCCGTTGCGGAGATCGTCGATAATTTCGGGAATTGAATCCATCATAAATTGGCCTCTCGCTGTTCTTGAAAATGAACAAATGCCTTGGCCCATGTATCGTATTCTATATTGACCACATCACCGGGCTTTAGGTTTTTTAAGTTAGTGCGCAGTAAGGTTTCGGGAATCAGGCACACGTTAAATTCGGTGGCCGTGACTTCGTTCAAGGTGAGACTCACTCCTTGAATTGAAATGCTGCCTTTGGACCAAACCATCTTAGAATTGATATTCTTTTTGGAAAATTTCAAATTCCAGCTTTCGCCTTTTTGCACATCTAAAACTTCGGCGGTGGTATCCACGTGTCCACTGACAAAGTGTCCATGGACGCGATCGCCAAATTTAAGGGAACGCTCGAGGTTTACCAATGCTCCCTGAAGTGATTTTTGGGTCCAGCCTGTCACGCGAAGAGTTTCTTGCCCCAGAGTGAACTGCAGTTGTTTTGGGGTTGCAACTTCGACGGTGAGACACACACCATTTGTAGCGATGCTATCTCCCAATTGAATGTCATCAAAGTGAGTTGGGCGTTGAACAAAAAGAGTGAGGAGGTCGCTGCGTGGCTCGACAACTTCGATGGGCGAACAGGCCTCTATGATTCCGGAAAACATGGGGCCAAGCTAACCTTTGTGATTCGTTATGTCAACACTGCTAACTTACCAAGATCACTTCGTTTTAATCGCAAAACTGAGTCCCAAATCCGAAGCTCCCACTTCCACGTGAGACGCGGCCGGAACTTCGCCAGACAAAATCTTCTTAGAAAGCGGGTTTAAAAGATGATCCTGAATCGCTCTTTTTAGCGGGCGTGCCCCATACTCGGGATCGTAGCCTTTTTTCGCTAAATACTCGAGAGCTGCGTCGTTGACGACCATGGTAATTTTTTTATCAGCCAATCGTTTAATCACGCGTTGAACTTGAATGCTCACGATACTGCTCAACTGGTCTTTGCCCAGATCTTTAAAGGTAATGATCTCGTCGATGCGATTGATAAACTCCGGTTTGAAATGAGCTTTGACATCGGTGGCGAGATTGGACGTCATGACAATCACTGTGTTTTTGAAATCCACGGTGCGTCCCTGCCCGTCGGTGAGATGTCCTTCGTCAAAAACTTGCAACAGGACATTGAACACATCGGGGTGCGCCTTTTCGACTTCGTCGAGTAACACCACACTGTAAGGGCGTCGGCGAACTTGCTCGGTGAGCTGCCCTCCTTCGTCGTAGCCCACATAGCCGGGAGGGGCTCCGATGAGTCGAGACACCGAATGCTTTTCCATGTACTCGCTCATGTCGACACGAACGATGTTTTCCTCGGAGTCGAAAAGAAATTCGGCGAGAGCTTTGACGGTTTCGGTCTTACCCACACCCGTAGGTCCCAAAAATAAAAACGTTCCGATGGGACGATTGGGATCGCCGATCTCGGCTCGCGAACGGCGAACCGCATCCGCCACCGCGCTGAGCGCGGCCCCTTGCCCCACAACACGTTTTGCTAAGTAGTTTTCTATTTTTAAAAGCTTATCGGTTTCGGATTGAACCATTTTTTCCACAGGAATTCCGGTCCACTTGGCCACGATCTCGGCGATGACCTCGGGGGTGACTTCTTCGCGCAAGAGTCTTTTTCCGCCGGTGAGATTATCGGCTGCGGTGTTGAGCTCGAGAAGCTTTTTTTCCAGAGCCGGGAGCTCGCCGTATTTGAGGCGCGCTGCCCGCTCTAGCTGACTTTCACGCTCGGCAACTTCGATTTGTTTTTTAACCGTTTCGACCTGGGATTTTGTTTCTTTGAGAGATTGAATTTCGCTCTTTTCCTTTTCCCATTGTTTCGTGACCACTGCCACTCGCCCCTGCAACTCTTTAAGCTCGCTGTCGATCACTTGCAAACGCGGGTCGTCTTTTTTGCTGTCTTTCTTATCGTCGCGAACCGCATTTTGTTCGATCTGCAATTGCATGATCTTGCGCTTGAGTTGATCCACCTCAGATGGAACGCTGTTGATTTCGATGCTTAGCTTGCTTGCAGCTTCGTCGATCAGATCGATGGCTTTGTCGGGCAAGAACCGATTTGTAATATAACGATGGGAAAGTTTGGCGGCGGCAATGATTGCGTCGTCGGTGATGCGCACACTGTGATGCACTTCGTACTGATTTTTGAGACCGCGGAGAATGGTAATAGTATCTTCCACCGAGGGTTCGTCCACCAGCACAGTTTGAAACCGGCGTTCGAGGGCTTTGTCTTTTTCGATGTACTGGCGATACTCATCGAGAGTGGTGGCGCCGATACAGCGCAGCTCTCCCCGCGCCAGTGCCGGCTTTAACAGTTGGCCAGCATCCATGGCGCCATCGGCTTTGCCCGCGCCAACCAAAGTGTGCAATTCGTCGATAAATAAAATGATTTGCCCATCACCTCGGGCGACTTCCTTAATGACAGCTTTTAGACGCTCTTCAAACTCGCCGCGATATTTCGCACCGGCAATCAGCGCACCCATGTCGAGGCTGACAATTCTTTTGTCATAGAGCACCTCTGGCACATCTTTGTTGATGATGCGAATGGCGAGTCCTTCGGCGATGGCCGTTTTGCCAACACCGGGGTCTCCGATAAGTACGGGATTGTTTTTCTTACGCCGCGCGAGCACCTGAATGGTGCGACGAATTTCCTCATCGCGCCCAATCACTGGATCGAGCTTACCTTCTTGCGCCATTTGGGTGAGATCCCGCGAGTATTTTTCGAGAGCGTTGTATTGATTATCGCCGTCTTCCGAATTTAATTTTTCACCACCACGCATCGTCTCTAACTCCTTTTTAAATTGATCTGCTGAAACCAGTTTGTGCAGATCCATCACCCGTTGGTCCAGTGCTGCAAGATAAAAATGTTCCAACCCAATAAACTGATCGCCCAGTTGCTGTGCCATCTTTTCGGATTTTTTAAACAACTCCACCAACCGTTGGCTGGCCAACACTTTTGAACTGCCGGTGACTTGAGGCAGTCTGTCCAATGCACTTTTTAAATTTTTTTGCACGGTGACCAGTGCTTGCGGATCGATGCGACCGAGAATGTCGACCACTGCGGAGCCCGGTTCGTTTGCAATGATCGACAACAAATGCTCGGGCTCAACCGCAGGATGCATTTGCACCTCTGCCATTTTCGCAGCGGCTTGCATGGCCTGTCTTGCTTTAAGTGTCATTTTTTCAATGTCGTTCACACCGACTCCTTAAGAGTGTATACCCTACTCTATTAAGATGAGGGCCCCCATAGAAATGTCAATCAATCCTACGCCTAAAAAGTTGCGCAAAGGAATTAAACTGGATCGCGTGTCTCCCCTCGATTTTTCCAAGCGAAATCTTATCTATTGTTGCGAGCAGTGTTCGCACTTTGATCCGGAATCAGAGTCGTGCACTCTGGGTTATCAAGCTCGCTTACACAAACGCGAAGTACAGCTGAAGCGCTACTACTTAAACG
Organism: Bdellovibrionales bacterium; assembly: GCA_031426555.1. Classification (GTDB taxonomy): domain Bacteria; phylum Bdellovibrionota; class Bdellovibrionia; order Bdellovibrionales; family JAGQZY01; genus JANPLN01. The sequence continues at coordinate 50,118 of JANPLN010000002.1, forward strand.
GACATATGGCTTTTTGTCGTTTTACCGAGATTGACTGATGAGTTCCTTCGTCCTTCCATTATTAGTGGCATTGGGCTTCCTTGCCCTGTTTTTATTCACCCTTCGCCGCGCTCAGGTTTTTGCGGCAGAGGTAGAACTTTCTGAGTTTTTACAAACCAAAAGCTTCACTTTTGGCCATCTGGCCTATTACGACAACCTCAACGAAACGAACAAAAATCAAATCCCGTGGATTTTTATCCACAGCATAGGATCCTCTTTTTATAGCTGGCGCTATCAAATACAGCACTTTTCGGGGTCGCAAAGAATCATCGCCGTGGACCTGCTTGGATTTGGGCAAAGTGATAAACCAGCCCTGGCGAACTACGACCTCGATGCAACAACCTTGCGTTTGACCGACTTTTTCGACTCCTTGGACATACAACAAGGATATTTAGTGGGTTGCTCTATGGGCGGGGCCCTTTGCTTGTGGTTAAAAACTTTGCAGCCCGAGCGCTTTCCAAAGGTCGTTGTCATTTCACCCGCCGCCACCCCAACACTAGTTCCATTTATACGACTGCAGCATGAAAAGCTCGCTTTGATAGGCAAGCGGCTGGTTTCCCGGTCACTTATTAAGGCAGCGCTGAGGGGCGGTCTAGCTTACCGCCATCGAATCTCGCCGCAGATGGTGGAAAATTATTTCGCACCCTTTAAAAATCCCGACGCCGTGACCTGTTTTTTAAAATCAGTATCCATTATAAAGGATGCAAGAATTTTTGCGGGCCTGCCCACCATCGCCAGCCCTGTGTTGATTGTGTGGGGCGAACGAGATCGCGTGATCCAGCGCACGGCGCTGATGAAGATTGTCCAACACCTGCCGCAAGGGCAACTCCTCACTCACAAAACCGGGGGTCACCATCTGATGGAAGACGAGCCCGAGTGGACAAATAAAATCATTTGCGATTATTTTACCTCGACTTAAATACCTAAACAGATCCACTAGACTCTTTACCGGGTGTATTTTTTGACAGCTTTTCCTCGACGTAGGATTTGAAAACAGGTCTTTCAGCTTAGGACTAAGGGTTAAAAAATGCCGTTTTTTGTTAAACCCTACTCTCGTCCTGTCAAGTAACTGCGGCTCTCTCCGAAGAGTGTGTTGTCAACTTATTAAAGGAGTGAACAAATGAGTATGCGAGTGAACACAAATATTTCGTCAGTAAATGCAATGAGAAATTTATATTCGAATGATCGCAATATAAATTCAAACTTTGAAAAAATGGCCAGTGGCAGCCGAATTAATAAAGCCGCTGATGATGCTGCAGGGCTCGCCATTTCTGAGAACCTAAAGGCGCAGATCCGATCTTCGGTTCAAGCGTCTCGAAACGCCAACGATGGTATCTCTCTTGTGCAGACAGCTGAGGGTGGCCTTAATGAATTGGGCAACATCATCGTGCGGATGCGAGAATTGGGAATTCAAGCGGCTTCAGACACCGTCGGTGAAAATGAAAGAGGCTTTATCAATATGGAAGTCCAACAATTAAAGTCGGAATTTCAGCGTATTTCGGACTCTACTAAATGGGGTCAAACGAAGCTCTTGGACGGATCGACACCTGACTTTTCGTTTCAAGTGGGAATTAATAACTCCGAAGAAGAAGATAGAATTAATTTTGACTCCGCGGGCAACGTTGCCACTTTGGATGCACTCGGTTTGAGTGGGGTGGATTTCGAGTCTAAAGAGGGTGCTCGGGGCGCGCTTGAAGCTCTTGATACTGCTCAGGTGGGTGTGAACCGCATCCGCTCCAGCCTAGGTGCTTTGCAAAACCGCTTAGTATCGACTGTTCAGAGCTTGGGCATCCAACAGGAAAACCTGTCAGCCGCTAACAGCCGTATCCGCGATGCCGATATTGCCGAAGTGACTGCCGATTTGACCAAGAACCAAATCTTAATGCAGGCCAACACGGCCACTTTAGCCCAAGCCAATCAGAAAAATACATTGGCTCTGAAGTTGATCGGTTAATATAAAAAGTTAAAAGTGTGTGTTCACTCCGGGGTCCTCAGGGACCCCTTTTTACGTTTGACATCTGGTCCTATTAAATTTCTTCTAGGCTTGGCATTAACAATGCGTTAGATTGTGGTGGATTTGAGATTAACGGAGGAATTTTATGGCTAAGAAAAAACCAACTAAAAAAACGAAAGCGGCAAAAAAAGCCGCACCAACAAAGAAAAAGACAGCCGCCAAAAAAGCAGCGCCTAAAAAAATGAAGGCCGCTCAAAAAGCAGCTCCAAAGAAAAAACCAGCAAAACCTCAAAAAGCAGCTCCAAAAAAAGCCGCCCCTAAAAAGGTAGCCGCTCCAAAAGTTGCCGCTAAAAAAACAGCGAAAACGTCGCCAGCTAAAACGGCCCCTAAAAAGGTGATGTCGCCGGCGTCTACTGCAGCTTCTCTCAACGATATGTACAAAAGTAAACAGACGTCTTTTGAAGCCGATGATCTTCTTGCCGATGATGAGTTTGCAGAAGATGCTGACGTTGAAGCCGCTGCGGTGACTCCCGAAGACGAAGAAGATGTTTTTGATGATCCAGATTTAACCTCTTACAACGAATTTGAAGACGATGAAGAAGAGGAAGAAGATTCTGAAGACGACGGCAGTTATTTTTAGTCTTTAAGTAAATATCTAAATTGTTTCTAAAAAGGGGCCTCGAGCCCCTTTTTTTATTGGTATTGGGGCCTTTGTCTAGGTTCTGTCACACACTTCTCTTTCTCAAAACGAGACATGTGGAGTACTCTTTTAAATGGAATCTATAGTTTTTTTATAAGTATTCCGACAAGACTAAGGTCAAGGGGGACGTATGATTTGGTATAAAAAATCGAAACTGTTGTTACCAATCTTTTTAGGCTTATCTGTGGCCATGGTTGCCTACACAAACTGCTCGAATAAATCGTTCACGGTTTCTAACGAAACTATGCAGCGACTCCTCAGTGAGAGCTCAAGCATCTATATAAATGACGATGAGGTTTACACAAACAGCGCCGCTGTGAATTTGACCATCGAAAACAATAGCGCCGGCGAGATGTATGTGACCAACACAAAAGATTGTTCGGCGGGTGGTCAATGGGAACCCTATTCCACAACGAAATCTTGGACATTAGCTGAAGTTAATGTGCGTAGCAAAGCCTACGTAAAATTTCGCGAGGCCGGAAGTGAAATTGAATCGGCTTGTACCTGGGACAGTATCATCCACGACAACACGGCTCCCACTCTCGCGGTGGTTCAAGCAACGCCCACAATTACCAACAGCACCACTCTCAACTTTCAATTTTCTGCGGCCGACAATCTCTCTGGTATCAAAGCTTTTAATTGCAAAGACGAAAAGGGACTTCCTTTTGCGAGCTGCAAAGAGATGATGACGCTTTCGCCTCTCAAAGAGGGGCCGGGATCAGCCACGGTTATTGCTGAGGACAACGCGGGGAATTTTTCCGTGCCTCTGATTCAAACGTGGCTTGCCGATTTTACAGCACCAAAAGCATTTATCAATTCATCGCCATCAGCGATTTCTAATAACGTGAGTGGGGTATTTTCTTTTTCTGGAACGGATAATTTTTCAAACAGCCTTGTCTTTGAATGTAAGCTAGATGCGGGCGCCTACACGGCGTGCACCTCGCCCTACAGTTTTATTCTCACTGAAGGTGTGCACAACTTTGAAATACGCGCCAAAGACGAAGCCGGAAATATTTCGAATGTTGCTAGCTACGCATGGACCATCGATTTATCGGCGCCCACTGTGCGCTTGGTCACCTTTCCAACCGCATTTTCTAATTCGGCCAGAGCCACGTTTACGTTTGACGGAATGGACGACGGAGTCGTCATCACTCGTTTTGATTGCAAAATCGATAGTGGCGCTTTTACCAGCTGTACGAGCCCTTCAACGCAATCGGGGCTTGCCAATGGATCCCACACCTTTCAGGTAAGAGGTTACGATAGCGCCGGAAATATGTCCTCCCCCGCCAGTTACACTTGGGTTATTGATACACAGGCTCCACAAGTGCAAGTTAATTCGAACCCTGCAAAAGAAACCAATCAACAAACAGCGACATTTCAGTTTGTCGCAACAGACATGGGAACTGGCATCCAGCTTGTGGAGTGCCGTATCGACAGCGCTGCTTTCCAGACCTGTAACAACTTATCTGTTCAGTATGACACTCTCGCTCAAGGCAATCATACATTTCAGGTGCGAGCCAAGGATCTTGCCGGAAACTCTTCTTCCACCGTTTCCTACTCGTGGTTTGTCGATTTAACCGCTCCAGCGCTGAGCTTTATTCGCACGCCAATGAACCCAACCACGGATCGCCTCGCCGTTTTCGAAATGCGCGTGACTGATAATTCCACCAGTCCGTTGCTTCTTGAGTGCAAACTCGACAGTGCAGTTTTTGCGACGTGCAGCTTAAATCAGGCTTTGAACATGAACAGGGACGGAACCCATACTTTTTCGGTGCGCGCTACGGATTCAGCTGGTAACGTTTCGACTGTTCTTCCTCATGTTTGGTTGCTGGATTCAACGGGTCCAGCGATTAACTTTACGTCGATTCCTGAACCAAATATTGGAATTTTAGACAATCCCGAAATTGGCTTTACAGTTGTTGATACGCATTCTTCCGTGGCGAGTGTTCAGTGCGGTCTGCAAGGTCAAACGGCCGCGTGCCCAGTGACCCACACTGCGATTTATAAAGACCTGACTGTAGGCTCCTACGTCTTTGTTGTGACCGCTGTCGATGCGCTGGGAAACTCTTCCAACAACTCAGTTTCCTTCCAAGTGAAAAATAATATTCGTCAGGTAAGTCAAAACATCGATGTCACTGTAAACAACAAGGCAGACATTTTGATCGTTATCGATAATTCAGGCTCTATGAATAGAGAGCAACAGAATATGGCGCAAAGATTTGCAACGTTTATTGATCAATTAAATAGTTTGGATTGGCGTGTGGCCATCGTTACCACAGATGTAGAAAGAGATGGACTTAAGATGGACGGTCGTTTTTTAAAGTTTGACAACACCGTTCTCCAAAGCGCAACTGAGGTTTATTATATCCATTCAGGTATGGATAAGGCCGCAGCAAAAGCTGCGTTTGCTGCAACTATTCAGCGTCCATCGAGTGAGGGCAGCGGCAATGAGCAAGGAATTGCAGCATCGCTTCGTGCGATTAAACGAAGTCAAGATGCCGCGACAGTGTTGGCCAGTACTCCCAATCGCAATTTTTTTCGTTCGGATGCTGTCCTAAGCACAGTCGTAATTACCGACGCAAACGAAACGAATCGCCTGGGTACGCAGGATCAAAACAAACCACAATTTTGGTTTGATTCGGTACGGGCTCTGTGGCCCACCAAACCTTTTTCGTTCCACTCGATTATTGTGAAAAGTGGAGATTCCGCCTGTTTGCGCATAAATGGAAACGAAGATTATGGAGTTTCCTACGAGCAGTTATCGAATCTCACTGGTGGAATCATTGGTTCTGTCTGCGCTGCTGACTATGGAACACAGCTTACTCAAATGGGCCAAGCCGTTGTAAATTTGCGGCGTACTGTGAGCCTAAATTGTCCACCACTCAATCAGAATAAAAACGGCACACTCCTCGATGACATCATGGTGACACTGGAATCCGGTGGTTCCTTAGGAGTGGCAGATGTTTCCGGACAAACACTCACTGTGGCTAGTGATTTTCCGGCTGGTAGGCATAAAATAGATTACTGGTGTTACTAGGATCATTAGCTTTTTTAAAAAACAAAAAAAAAGCCGCTCAGTGAGCGGCTTTTTTCGTCTAAGTTCCTTTCTTTGGAACTTTCATATGGATAGCGAAGTTTTCAAACTCCCCGTACTCATGCAATTTGTTATACAACGTTTTAATCGTAATTCCCAAAGCATTGGCGGCTTGAGTTTTATTGCCATCAAAATGCTTTAGAGCTTCTACGATGTAACGTCGCTCTAACTCGTGCAATGTCAAAGTCGGATCATACTGACCGATCACCAGTTTGTTTTCTGGTTTCAAAATCGTTTCAGGTAAATCGCTCACTTGAATGGTATGACCATCTGCTAAAATTTGTAAACGTTCACACAAGTTTTGCAATTCACGAATGTTTCCTGGCCACTCGTACTTCATTAAAGCTTGAAGAGCCTCTGGACTCATTTCCTGTCCACGATTCAAAATACGCGAGTTTCCACGCGCCAAAAAGTAAGTCACTAACAAAGGAATATCCTCTTTGCGACGACGAAGTGGAGGCGAATGTACAGTGATCGTATTAATACGATAGTACAAATCCTCGCGGAAACTTCCTTTGAGAACTTCTGAATCGAGTTCGCGGTTGGTCGCACTGATCAAACGAATATTTACTTTGATCGGTTCTTTTCCACCAACACGGTAAACTTCGCCTTCTTGAATAAAGCGTAAAAGTTTTGCCTGGATTCCAGGACTCAACTCGCCGATTTCATCCAAGAACAGTGTTCCGCCGGAAGCTGCTTCCGCAAGACCAATTTTGCGATTGTAAGCGCCGGTAAAGGCACCTTTCTCGTGTCCGAAAAGTTCCGACTCTAAAAGAGTTTCGCGAAGAGCTCCGCAGTTAATGGCCACAAAAGGCTTATCTGCTCTTTGGCTTTTTTCGTGCACCGAGCGTGCAATCAGTTCTTTTCCCGTACCGCTCTCACCGAGAATCAACACAGGAGCGCCCGAAGGGGCAACTCGATCCACCATTTTCAACACTTGATGCATCACCTCGGACTTGTAGATAATGGATGGCTTTCTTAAATCTGATGAAAGTATAGATTTCTGTAAATCGACCTCTTTCATTTGTGACATACGTACCGCCTCTCAATTACTCTATTTATAATGCCTCATTTTGAGGCACGCTTGAGTGATAGGCACTATAATGCCGCGCTGAATAAATTTCAAGTAGAATTTTCAGCGCCGCGTTGTAATATAAATATTAATGAGAGAATACGGTAGTTTAACTATGCTAAATTTTACAGAAATTATCGTAAAATTTTTAGAAACTTTGGCCATGGAGGAGCAAAAAGCCCCCTTAACCCTTGTGGCCTACTCCAACGACCTTAAGCAGGTTTTTGCCGAAAAACATGACTTAACACCTTCTGAGCTCAAACTGACGGTGACAAAGTTTTTGCGCTCTATTTCGCACCTGTCGCCTGCGACTCGAGGGCGAAAGATTGCCACCCTTAAAAAGTTTTATCAGTATTTAAAGCACCACAAGCTCGTCGACGAAGCTCATCCCCATTTGGTGACTCCCAAAAATCCACAAAAGTTGCCAAACTTTTTAACTGTGGACGAAGCCATCGCTGTATTGAAGTCATTCGAATCACTTCCGCTAGACCTAGAGGCAAAACAGCGAACGCAAAGACAGCATGTTTTGTTTCTACTGCTTTATGGAGCTGGCCTGCGCGTGAGCGAAGCCTGCAACCTCACTTGGCAGTCCGTGAATCTGTCGCGACGAGAAATGCGAGTGCTTGGCAAAGGTAACAAAGAGCGCGCCATTTCGTTTCCCGTCTTGTTGTTGAAGAAACTGGCTTCGCTGCGGGAAACTCAACAGCAGAAATACATTTGGGGCGATAAGCCATTAAACACGCGCACCGCCTACAACGACATTACCGCCTGTGGATTGAACGCTGGATTGAGCCATCACATACATCCCCATGCCCTTCGGCACAGCTTTGCCACCCATTTACTCAACGATGGAGCCGATCTGCGCGTGATCCAAGAAATGTTGGGTCACAGCAACCTGGGAGCCACCGAGCGCTACACCCACGTCACACTCAATCAACTCTCACAAACCCTTGAAAAGTTTCATCCTCTGGGTAAGAAGACTGTATGAAGAAAGCCATCTTTTTAGATCGCGATGGAACAATCATCGTCGATAAGAATTACTTGAACGATCCTGAACAGGTGGAATTTATTCCTAGAGCCGTTGAAGCTCTCAAGGCTTTGCAAAACGATTTTCTGTTGATCGTTGTGACCAATCAGTCAGGGATTGCGCGCGGGCTCGTGCACGTGGAGAACATGCATTTGATTCATGAAAAAATGCAGGCTGTGCTCAATCCGCATGGCGTGCAAATCACTGCGTTTTATCACTCTCCGCATGCAGCTGATAGCAACCATCCTCTGCGCAAACCAAATCCGGGGATGTTGATACAGGCCGCGAAAGACCATCGCATTGATTTGGGTTCTAGTTTTATGATCGGCGACAAGCCGATCGATGTGGAAGCAGGTCATCGCGCGGGCACGAAAAGTATTTTGATTAGCGACGAGGCCTCGGAAACTTGCTCACCTGAGTGTGTGGCTCCTGATCTGCTGGTGGCTGCTAAATGGATTTTTCAAATGAATCTGGACTAGCCTTAAAACATAACTCCAAATATGATTTTATGATGATCTATCTGCTTATAATATTATTAGGTAGCGTCTTTATACATTCAGAAGAATCTCAAGAAACCTGCCGTGCGAAAATGCTAGGACCTAATTATAAGTCAATATTGAGCTCTTCGCTGATCAAAATGAAATATGCTGTCGCGGTGGCTGATACTCACTGCAAAATAAACATAACTAAAGAAGATATTCGCAAAGGACAAACTAAAGCCATCTGCCCAAACCACAAAACTCAGTATAAGATGGGCTGCTTAAAGGAATGGATGACTCTTAACCAAATTAATTATCTTGCGGGCCTTGCCGCCCTTCACTCGTCGGCAATCATTATTGCAAAAGAAGATAAAAATCAGTTTCCTAAAGATCACAAAGTTTTACCTCAAATGATAGATCTTCTCCTCTTGGGTTTAGAAGCTTACTCAACAAAAGGCAATATCGCTTATAATTCATCTCAAGATCTGAAAGAAAATGAGCAAATGCAGTATTTACGTTTGATCGAACAGTCGTCGTTTGCAAAATATAAAAAAACGGTCACAGACAGCCTCTCCAAACAAATAGTTGAATTAAAAAAAATGCTTCAAACTATCCCCCCTCAAAGCGCTGACTACAAATGGCTTAGCACCTCGGCGTTAATTCTTGAGAGTCGTCTCTCAAAAGTTAAATCTCTTTGAAAATTAATTGCGACTGCCGCTTACCGAAGAGACGTGCTCCTTTTAAAATACACCGAGCTCACGAAGGGCGTGGTCGCTCAGGGAACGCAGCTGGGACTGCAGCCTGTGGCCCTTGAGTTTTTCGCAGTTTTGTAAAGGCTCATGCAGGAACTCGTTAAAGTGTCCATCTTCGTTTGGCAAGTAACCGCTGTAGAACAATAGTTTGATTCGAAAATGAAGCTGAAGGAGACGAATCTCTTTGGTGTGTTCTAATTTTTTAAGGGCATTGCCAAAGAGGTTAAAGATGGGGCCATTGTCGTCGGAACCTTGCACGGTGATGCGGGACACATCTTTCGCAAGGCTCAACCCCAATTGTAGGCGATCATAATCCGTGCGTATCCCCGAAAACCCGTCGATGAGTTTCGCTTCGCTCAAGGCAACGAACTCCGTTTTTTCTTTGCGGTCTTCGTAAGTGAGATGCACGTAGTTCATGGCTTCTAAAACACCACCGCCAAAGCGTTTTTTACTTTTTAAGGCGCTTCTGGCTAAAAAATGTTGTTTTCCACCATTGGTATTCAGAGCGTCGATTTGTAAATCCGCCTCTTTAAAAACCATGGTGCGAAGAATTAAAAACGAACCTGCTGCCACGCTGGCTCCTTAAAGATAAGCGAATAAGGACAATATCAAAATAGACAAAATATTGGCTAAAATAACCGACAATGGAATAATCGACGCATTTAGCTCCCGCGAAAACTGTTTAAAGGTCCATGGAATAAATACAGAGAGTAAAACAGAGCTGATCACTAGCATTAAAAAACTAAGGGAAAACAAATAGTAAATCTCATTTTCAACTCGCAAGAGAATAAAAATGCTTAAAGAAATAAATGATAGCAACGTTCCCATAAAAAAAGACAGCGTGAACTCTTGTTTAAGGATGCCAGACAATCCCCTGATTTTATCTTCACCGCTGCGAAAAAACTCCAAGGCCAGAGACGCCGTTTGGTTGCTGAGAATCGTTACTAAAAACTGCGCCATGGGAATCATACAAATCAGTTGCCATGGAATTTCTCTATGCCGATCGTACAGTCCGCGATAAAGTGCATAAAAACAAATCAGTCCACCAAATAAACACAAAAAGAACCACGGAACGCGGGCAATAAAATGATCCCAGAAGCCTTCCTCGCCACCAACTCCCGCCATCCCTCGAGATAAGAGCTCGTCTGAAGCCTCTTCCCGGATCACATCGATAACGTCGTCGACAGTGATAACTCCAACAAGATTTTTTGAATGATCGACAACGGGAACAGCCAAAAAATCATATTTTTCGACAATTTTCGAAACATCCAACTGGTCTGTGGTCACTTCGACGGACATGACATCTGTCTCCATGATATCTTTTAAGACAATGTTCGGTTTATGCAAAATCAATTGCTTCAGACTCAGTACTCCCACCAGCTGGTGGGACTCATTGGTTACATAAATATAAAAGGTGATTAAATCCTCATCCGTCTCTTGAATAAAAAGGATGGCCTCGGAAACCGTCTTGTCCTGATCCACAGAAAGTACGTGCGGAGTCATCAGCGCACCGGCGGAGTCATCGGGGTAACCCATAAGCTCTTCGACTTCCTGTACGTCCTCGGTGGACATCCCCTTAAGAAGTTGCTTGGAAAGATCTTCAGGCAAGTGACCCAAAAGGTCTGCTGCATCATCGGACTGCATTTGCGCCAGGATTTCTTGCACCTCTTGCGGGTTTAAAACAACGGAAATTTCTTCCTGCAAAGACTCATTGAGGCGGCTGAGAATATCGGCTTTGAGTTCCAGAGTGGGAACCATTTGAAAAATACTCAGTCTTTCGTCGGGATCTAAGATTTCGAGCACCGCAGCGATATCTGCACCATGGGATTTTGCGATGATTTTTTTGATATTGCGCTCCGCTCCCCGACGGTAAAGCTTACTCACGGTAACGGCTAGTTTTTTGGTGCGCTCTTCAATCACAAAAACCTCTTTGTAACGTGTGTTTTACCATGATAATCTCTCCGCTGAAATCAAAAAAGAGGTCCCCTTTGAAGATAAGTTTAGTTGGAACAGGATATGTGGGCTTGGTGGCGGGAGTTTGCTTCGCCGACGTAGGACACGATGTTATTTGCGTGGATAATAACGAAGAAAAAATTCGCAAGCTGAAGGATGGATTGATTCCCATCTACGAGCCGGGCCTTGGTGACATTTTAAAGAACTGCGCCTCGCGCATTCAGTTCACGACAGATCTCAAAAGCGCCGTCAACCAAACACAGGTTGTCTTTATTGCCGTGGGAACTCCTGAAAAAAGCGATGGCAGCGCTGATATGGGACCCACCATGGCAGTTCTTAAGGGAATTTGCGATGCCGCCACCGATAAAAAATATATTGTTCTTAAGAGCACCGTTCCAGTGGGCACTGCTTCTGAACTCAAAAAATATATTCAGACTCTTTCGAAAATTCCCCATGAGCTTATCAATAACCCAGAGTTTTTAAAAGAAGGCGCCGCGGTTGAAGATTTTTTGCGCCCGGATCGTGTGGTCATCGGCTGCGAAAGCAAAGCGGCCCAGGATATGATGGGTGAGCTCTACGCTCCCTTTGTGCGCAACGGTCACCCCATTTATTTTATGTCCAATGTTTCGGCCGAAATGACCAAGTACGCAGCGAACTCGTTTTTGTCGGTGAAGATTAGTTTTATCAATGAACTAGCTGACCTGGCAGATCGCGTGGGTGCCGACATTCACGATGTGCGCAAAGGCTTTACGTCGGATCGCCGAATCAATCCTGCGTTTTTCCATCCCGGCGTGGGCTACGGTGGAAGTTGTTTTCCAAAGGACGTTCAGGCGTTGATTCACACCGCAAAAAAATACGGATCCACAATGGACATCGTGGCTGCTGCGGACAGCGTGAATGACAAACAAAAATTAGTATTGTTTGAAAAAGTAAAAAAACGTTTTGGAAGTTTAATAGGAATGCACTTTGCCATGTGGGGCTTAAGTTTTAAACCGCGCACGGATGATGTGCGCGAAGCTCCTGCCATGTATTTGTTGAAAGCCCTCGCGGCCGAAGGAGCCACGGTTACGGCTTATGATCCTGTGGCCACAGAATCTGCAAAAGGCTATTTTCCAACTCCCTTTACGGCTGCGGAATCAGCCTTGGATGCGACAAAAGGGGCTGATGCACTTTTGATCGTCACCGAGTGGAATGAATTCCGAACTCCCGATTTTGCGGCTCTTAAGCAAAGCCTAAAAAATTCTATTATTTTTGATGGCCGAAATGCCTTGAACGTAAGTGATATAGTAAAATATAATTTTGAGTACTACTGTATTGGTCGTCAGATTACTGTTGGAGCGGGAAAATGAAGGTAGCGGTTGTTGCAGGTGCGGCGGGGTTTATTGGCAGCCACCTTTGTGATTTTTTGATCAACAAAGGTTACAAAGTGATTGGAATCGATAATCTTGTTACAGGTCGAAAAAAGAATCTTAAGCATTTAGAGAAAAATAAAAAATTTAAATTTTACAAAGCCGATATCAGCAAAAAACTGCCCGCAATTTCTAAGGTCAACGAGATCTACAACCTGGCCTCGCCGGCTTCGCCAGTGGATTTTTTTAAAATTCCTTTGGAAATTTTAGAAACCGCCTCTGTTGGCCATGCCAATCTTTTAAAGCTTGCGAAGAAAACTAAAGCGCGAATTCTTTTTGCTAGCACCAGCGAAGTTTATGGAGATCCCCAACAACATCCACAGGTTGAAAGTTACTGGGGTAACGTCAACTGCACGGGTATTCGCAGTTGTTACGACGAGGCGAAGCGCTACGGCGAGGCCGTGACCATGGCTTATCATCGCGGCCAAAAAGTAAACACCGCCATTGCGCGAATTTTTAATACCTACGGAACGCGCATGCGCCCCGAAGACGGCCGCGTGATTCCCAATTTTTTTTCGCAAGCGATTTCTAAAAAGGGCCTCAGCATTTACGGAACTGGGAAGCAAACTCGCAGTCTTTGTTATGTGAGCGATCTGGTTGAAGGCATTTACGCACTCATGCAAAGCAAAACCCACGAGCCGGTGAATATTGGCAACCCCAACGAAATGTCGATTTTGGAAATCGCCGACGTGATCAACAAAATCACTGGCAACATTAAAAGCCACGTTTACGAAAAACTGCCACCAGACGACCCTAAACAGCGCTGCCCTGATATATCAAAAGCGAAAGCGCTTTTGCAGTGGCAACCGAAAGTGGGTCTCACAGATGGGCTTACTAAGACCCTCGAGTACTTTCGTGCGGAGAAATTGGTTTAACGCTTTTTTTGAGACTTCTATTTTGTGAATTTTCACGGGAGGTCTTTTTGGAACGCGGACTCGTGTCCTCGCTCGTTTCGCCTTTGGCGATCGCGTCACGCTAACGAGAGGTTCCAAAAAGACCTCCCGTGAAAATTCACAAAATAGAAGTCTCAAAAAAAGATTAACAACTGCTGGCGTTCGAATATCTCTGACGCTTGTCTTCAATTGCGCGCTCGAAGTTTTTGCTTACAGCAAAATATTGCTGAGAGCGCGAAGTTTGGTGACAGCGGATTCGATTTTTTTTGGCAGGTTTTTGTCTACTGACAGATCTGAGGAAAGAATTAATGTGCCTCGGAAGATTTCAGGCGACCAGTTGCGTTTTTCGAATTGGGTTATTAGTTTTAATTCGTTCCAGCGGCTGAGGCTTAAGGCTTCAAGATGTTTTTCACTGATGGCGTGGTCGGCGATGAGGGTTTGGCGGAGGGCTTCGGCTTCGATGTCGGTCCATGCGATGATCGATCGATCATAAGTGCGCACTTCAGACAAACCCTTCAGGCTTTGGCTGCCGGCTATTGATTGAGCTTCTATTTGTTGCACCCAGGTTTTGTTTTCGGTCTTCATCTGCACTGGCAGCAAAGGCAGGGCCGTGCACTGAAGGCTTGGGGCTAGAATCGTGGGCAGTGATACGCAGCGCTTTCCGTGAAAGGCGATGGCACCTTCCGGCAACGACCAAATAAGAACTTCGGTGTCTTTCACTGTCGGCGGGATTTTTGTCAAAAGATGCAAGTGGTGGGAGATGGAAATTTGAAAAAGTTTTTCGTCGATTTGATATTTATTATGGTAAATCTCTGCCGTGATTGCGTCGTCGAGATCCAAAAGATGAACGATATTTTTCTTTTCGTCGTTACTGAGCTCGTTTGATATCTCTAAGTTTTTAATACCCTGTCGCGAAAGAAACAGAATGGCTTCGTCGGCGTGGGTGCCTAAGCCAACATTAGAGGCAAATTGGCGTTTGTGCGAGTAAAGATTTTGAAAGCCCATCACAGTTTCAAGCAGGGCTTGCTGGAGACTTTGGTAAAATCGCACTTGATAAGGAGTTTTTAACTGATCCTTGAGTTGGTCGTTAGATTCTTCCCATTGGTAGGGCTTGCGAAGGTCGATCATTCATTGATCATACCCTTGTATTCTTTGACTTCAACCTTGTTTTTAGCCGTACTTTTTAAATAGTAGGCTGTTGTAACCCCGCCATAGTTTTCGATTTGCAAGGCATCGGGTTTTTGCACAAACGATGTCTTCTTACTAATTTCGATGCTCGCCGCAGGAAGCAAGCTGAGATACAAACTCAAACCCTTTTCTCTTCCTGTTTCTTCAGTTTGGATGAAACTGGTTTGCGGGTCTTTGTAGGCTTGGGCACTCACAAGTACAGCGAGATACCCTTCGTTTTGTTTGATCAAAAAGACAATCTTCTGCTGCGTTTTATTATATCCCATCACCGCGAAGTCTTTTTTGCCGTCACCATTAAAATCTCCGCCGACCGCCATTGGAAGTTCGTCCTTGGCGTCGCGAAAAAGGCCGATCACCGTGGGTGGAAAACTTTTAAGAGTAAAAACTTTAAATTCCTTATCCCACTGAGATAAAGTTTTTTGCAAATCTTCGTTGATTTGAACTTCGCCTTTTTGTGGCTTGTTAAAAACAATCTCTGCAAGTGCAGGGTTCGAAACGGCAAGAAAAAATAAAATGATACTTTTCATAGGGAGTCCTTCGTTCTATCTTTCAAAAGTTCGACCTTGCGAACCAGTTGTATTCAAGTTTTCTGTTTGTCGAAAGCCAGCAGAGGCATAAAAAATATGGTAGGCCCCGCGTCCACGACCGTTTCCGGCGTTATACTTATCGCGGTCATCACCCACACGTTTCATGAAGCGCGCCCAGCGAGGACTCACATAATTTGCATGGTAGTGATCGGCAAAGTAGCCACGGAAACTTAGAGATTCGGCGGCTGCACGAAAACAACCATGACCTGCCGGAACAGAATGACGACTTCCTTTGCCACCATTGACTCCATCCCACCACGAAAATTGTTTGTGCTGCTTGATCACTCCACAAACAGTGGAAGCAAATCTTCGTGGACCACGAAGTGCGTTTTCATTTACATACATGCGTGTTTTTACAACCTTGCCAACCATGACTTGTCCCTCATAGCTTTGCGCCCCTGCTTCGTTGTAGCAGTTGCACGCCATACAGGCCATGTCGGTTTGAGGATTGCGACAGCTCAATCGCTCGCGCCCTGTGGCGGCGCCTGTGAATGCGGCTTGCGCTTCGTAGGCATGGGCCACCAGAAGTAATAGGAAAAGTACGCTTGATTTCATGAATCCCCCTACGATCAATCACTGCAATCGCATGGCCAAATGGGGGCCGCTTTACGGCTTTTGGACAAAATTAGGAATACGTCTGTTGAAACTTTTTACAGTTTGTAAAAACGAGGATCGCTTGGATCTGTTTCATTATGAGACAGAATAAAACAGACTTTCAGAGGGACAAACTATTTTTAGATAATTTTATGACGGTCTTTATCTTCAACCACCGACACCACGCCTTTTCCCGAATTGAGATTATTGCGGTAAGCCAGCTGCTTGATATCGTACACAAAATTTTCGCCGTTCCAGCCTGGGGTTTGCCATTCGGGGCCCATGCGAATCGCGTCCACGGGGCACGCCTCTTCGCAAAAACCACAAAACACGCAGCGAAGCATATCAATCTCGTACGAAATTGGGTATTTTTCGACAGTTGGATCGTTGTCCTCAGACGCATGAATTGTAATGCAATCCGCGGGGCAGGCTGTTGCACACAACATGCAAGCGGTGCAGCGAATTTTTCCATCTTTCTTCACTGTTAAAACGTGAT
This sequence comes from Bdellovibrionales bacterium, assembly GCA_031426555.1. Lineage (GTDB taxonomy): Bacteria > Bdellovibrionota > Bdellovibrionia > Bdellovibrionales > JAGQZY01 > JANPLN01. The sequence goes on from JANPLN010000002.1 coordinate 66,355, forward strand.
TGCCCTTAAAGCGTGGAGAGTACTGATATTTTTCTTCGGGATAATTCAGTGTGGGCATTTGCTTTTTGTTGGCGAGGTTTTGAATCATCTTTTTAAATGTAAAACCCAAACCTATAAAAATTCCCGGTAAGTACCACGACTTTTCCTGCTGAGGGACTCGAACTTTATAAACGCTCACATCTCACCTCGTTGATGAATAAATTGATTCTCCACCCGCTCGATGGGGTTAGCATAAAACTTTTGTACGGCCGCTAAGGTCTGACCACTTAACACAGCAACAAATTCTTCGCCGGAGACGGCACTTTCAACCACAGTGGTCACCGGGCTAAATTTTTGCTCCACACCGTTGTAATTAAGAAATGTTCCTGCTTTTTCCATGTACGACTTTAAAGGGATTTGCATGGTTTCGGCTGACAAGTTTGCAAAGGGCGCCAGCTGCGAGGTGGTCAATACAACCACGGATTTGCAATTTTTGAGAAGCGCTGCTTTCTCTGCAATGTCGGTGTAGGCTGCAATGTTTTCGGGAGCGATGACCAGCACCAACTTGTATTTGCTCAGCTCCTGAGTCCACGGTTGCCCTTTAATACTGTACTGATCGAACGCCTTTAATAGACCTCGCGTGTTGGGATTTCGATCGCCGCGCAGTAAGAGACCATCGAACTCGCCCCACATTTGTGGATTGTTTTGCCAATGGTAAACATCGTCTGCCGAAAATGCTTTTGTAAAGTATCCCAAGAGAGCATTGTATTCTTCGACGGTCTGTTGTCCTGTCACGACCAAAGCCACGTCCCCTTTTTTGCAAGAGGCGAACTGTGCGCGCACTCGCTCGAGGGCAAAACTTGTTTGCATATACTCGGACTGGCCATTCAAACGATGCACCGCTTGCACCAAGCGGCTGATGGATTTTTTAACTTGTTTTTCGCCGCGGTCGCCTTCGACATCGGTGTGAACACGGTTCACATTTTTGTAGATGTTGCGACCCACATCGCACATCCAATAGCCATTGACGGCGTCGTTGTGACGAGGCTTCAAGCGCCAGACGCCTTCTTTATTAAAATAGACGTCCACGTTACAACCCGTGGAGCAGCCGTTACACACAGAAGGCTTATCTTTTAAGAACCACACGCGCTGTTTAAAACGGAAATCTTTAGAGGTCAGGGCACCAACTGGGCAAATGTCTACGGTGTTCACTGAGTAATTGTTATTTAGCGGTTTATCCTTAAAGGTACCGATTTCGCTGCGGTCGCCGCGATTAAAAATTCCAAGCTCGTTGGTTTTGGTGATTTCTTCGGTAAAGCGTACGCAACGAGAGCATAGAATGCAGCGCTCGGTGTCCAACATCACGCGCTCGCCAAGATCCACTGCTTTGCGTTTGTTGACCTTTTTTTCGGCCATTTCGGGATCGTACATTCCAAATTTCATGTATTGATCTTGCAAGCCGCACTCACCGGCTTGATCGCAAATTGGACAATCCAAAGGATGGTTGATCAAATGGAAATCAAGACCCCACTTCACGGCGTCTTTTACCATGGGGCTGTTGTTGGAAACCACCATGCCTTCGGTGACGGTGGTATTACAAGCGATTTGCAAACGTGGGTTTCCTGCGATTTCCACCATGCACAGTCGGCAAACACCGGCGATGCTCAAAGCGGGATGCCAACAGTAGTGGGCAATTTCCTCATTGAGCTGTTTAAAAGCCTGAATGATGGTGGTGCCGTCTTTAACTTCGACGACTTTTCCGTTAATGGTGCATTTGGGCATAGCTGATTCCTCTAACTTGGGATTTTCCTTCACGGATATAATATTCGAATTCACTTCTAAATTTTGGCACAAAGCTCAATACCGGAAGAGCCGCTGCATCGGAAAGAGCACAAATAGTGCGACCTTTCATATTGTCGGCCACTTTGCAAAGTGTATCGATATCTTTTTGAGTACCATTACCGGCTTTGATGGCGCTGACCACTTTGTTTAGCCAGCCCGTGCCTTCGCGGCATGGAGTGCACTGACCACAGGACTCGTGGTGGTAAAAGTGCGTGATCACACCGAGCATGTCCACCATGCAGCGCGAGTCATCAATAACAACGATGGAACCCGAACCCAGCATAGACTTCATATCGGCCAAGCATTCGTAATCCAGAGTGGCCCGATTGGCTTCTTCCGCTGTGAGAACAGGAGCTGAGGTTCCACCGGGGATCACCGCTTTAAGCTGTCGGCCTGGCTTTAAGCCGCCGCATTCTTTTTCGATAAGATCTTTCAGCTTATAACCGAGGGGAACTTCGTAGTTCCCTGGCTTCATCACATCACCGCTCACTGAAAACAATTTTGTGCCCGGGGATTTTTGCGTTCCAAATTTGCGGTAGGCCTCCACACCATCGCGCAAAATGTAAATCACCGACGCCAGCGTTTCCACGTTGTTCACAATCGTTGGCTTACGAAGATAGCCCTTAACGGCCGGAAACGGTGGCTTTAATTTTGGTTGCCCTTTAAGCCCTTCGAGAGAGGAGATCATTCCGGTCTCTTCGCCGCAAATGTAGGCGCCTGCACCAACGTAGATATCCATGTCGTGGGAAAAACCACTACCTAAGATATTCTGTCCTAAGTAGCCAGCCTTGTAAGCTTCTTGAATCGCTTGCTCGAGAACTTTGACCGCGTATTGATATTCACCGCGGATGTAGATGTAGGATTTTTTCGATTGCACGGCAAATGCCGAAATGATCATGCCTTCGATCAGCTGATGGGGAGCGCGCTCCATCATCATACGATCTTTAAAGGTGCATGGTTCGCCTTCGTCGGCATTGCAAAGCAAATATCTTTCTTCGCCGTTATTTGGCAGAAAGCTCCACTTCATGCCCGTGGGAAAGCCCGCGCCACCGCGACCGCGAAGGCCGGAGTCTTTCACCATAGTCACGATTTCGGCCGGTGGCATTTTGAGCGCTTTTTTAAGCATCTCATAGCCTTTTTTAGCTTGATAGCCTTCGATTCCGCGATAGCTATCGTCTGCGTAATATTCGGTAAGCATTTTTACTTCAGCCATTATTTAAGCCCCCGCAAAATTTGTTTTGCAGAATCCATTGTTAAATCCTCGTAATAGTCGTCGTTAATTTGCATCATGGGCGCTTTGTCGCAGGCCCCAAGACACTCGACTCGTGTAAAGGTAAAGCGTTTGTCACTGGTCACATCACCTTCGGCGACGTTGTGCTCTTTGCAAAACTCTTCGATGATTTCGCGCGTGCCAGCCATGCAACAAGCCACATTGCAACACACTTGCACATGGTATTTGCCCACAGGCACTTGGTTGAACATGGTGTAAAACTGAAAAACTTCGTTGATGCGAGCTTCGGGAATGTCCATCAGTTGACTCAAATAACCCACGCTCTCAGGGCTCACCCAGCCCGCGTTTTCCTTTTGCACTCGGAATAAACACGGTATGATGGCCGACTCTTTTGTTTCGTAACGCTTGAGTTCTTTTTTTACAAACTCTTGCCCCTCAGAAGATAATTGAAAATTCATAATGCCCTACCTATCCAATTCGCCAGCAATTAGGTTCATACTTCCTAAAATCGAAATCACATCTGCCACAAGACCACCAGTGATGGACTCAGGAAACGATTGATAAATTGCAAAACACGGAGGACGAACTTTGAGGCGATACGGAGCCCCAGAGCCATCGCTCACCAAGTGAAAGCCAAGTTCGCCGTTGGCCGCTTCGGTGGCATCGTACACTTCGCCCGCCGGCGGTCGAAGACCATTGATCACCAACATAAAGTGATTCATGAGACCTTCGATGTTTCCGTAAACGTCTTTCTTTTCCGGGAGCACAATGGCTTTGTCGCGAATGGTGTAATCGCCCGACGGCATGTTTTTGCAAACCTGTTCAACGATGCGGCAAGATTGTTTCATCTCTTCGATGCGCACCAGGTAACGCTCGTAAACATCGCCAGTGGATCCCACTGGAATATCAAAATCCAATTGATCGTAGCCGTAGTAAGGCTGCGCTTTGCGAAGATCAAGACCTACGCCCGTGGCTCTTAAACACGGCCCTGTGTAGCCCCACTCTAAAGCCTGTTCGGCAGAAATGGCGCCCACGCCTTGTGTTCGCTGAATCCAAATTTTATTTTCGGTGAGCAAAAGTTCGATATCGCTCACGCCTTTGCGAAGTTCTTTGACGACTTGTAAAACTTCGTCAAACCAACCTTCGGGGGCGTCTTGTGCCATCCCACCCACACGAGTCATGGAAACCGTAAGGCGTGCGCCGCAAAGTTTTTCGAAAAGATTGTAAACTTTTTCGCGCAAGGTGAATAGATGGAAGAATCCCGTCAACGCTCCCAAATCCACGGCGTTGGCACCAATGCACACGACGTGATCGATAAAACGCGAAAGCTCGCACAGCACCACACGCATGGCTTGCGCGCGCGCCGGAATTTCCACACCCAGCATGCGCTCCACTGTTTTGCAGTAGCCAACGTTGTTCATCGGCGCTGAACAGTAGTTCAGGCGGTCGGTGTACGGAATGACTTGGTTGTACGGATGGGTTTCGGCCATTTTTTCGAAACAGCGATGCAAAAAACCAATTTCAACGCCCGCGCGGTGAATGGTTTCGCCGTCCAGCTCCACCATCACGCGAAGTGTTCCGTGGGTGGCTGGATGTGAGGGGCCGATGTTGAGTGGAACAAGGTTGTCGGATTTCTTTTTTGGCTCTGTTCCATTATCAAAATGGATTGGCAGCGCCGTATGGCATGCTTGCTGGTGATCGGCGTTATAATCTTTGCGCAGTGGATGCCCCACAAACTCGTGGTGAGTGAGAATGCGACGGAGATTGGGGTGACCTTCAAACTTCACCCCAAACATATCGTAAATTTCGCGCTCAAACCAATCGGCACCTTTCCAGACAGTGATGACGGACGGAATGGTTTCGTATTCGCCCACTTGCGCTTTCACTCGCAAGCGAGAAAAATCGTGGGTGTTGAATAATTCGTAATTTACTTCGAAGCGTTTGGCGCGCTCGGGATAATCCACTCCGGTGATGTTCATTAAAAAATTAAAAAAGCTTTTCTCTTTTAAAAAACGCAAAACCTCGCGCACAGAATCTTTCGGGACCTTTAAGATTAAGGCGCCAAAGGATTCCGAGAATTCAAAGTCCCCGGCGTTCGTGAAGCGCGTTTGCAGCGCAAGTTTATAAACTTCAAGATTGATATTTTTCATATGGATTCACCCAGTTGTCTTTCCACGGTCGTGGATTGTGTTCAGCGATCATTTTTTGTAGCGACATCACTCCGTCGAGCACAGCCTCAGGAGTCGGTGGGCAGCCCGGAACATACACATCAACCGGAATCACTTTATCGATCCCTTGCATCACGTGATAGGCCCGATAGAAACCACCAGAGCTCGCGCACGCGCCCATGGAGATCACATATTTGGGCTCAAGCATTTGTTCGTAAATGTGAACAAGGATGGGACCCATTTTTTCGGTGATTGTTCCTGCAACCAAAAGCAAATCGGCCTGACGTGGAGAAAATCGCACCACCTCTGCACCAAAGCGGGCGAGGTCGTACTTTGGCCCCATCACCGACATCAATTCGATTCCGCAGCAGGCTGTGCCATACGGTAGTGGCCAGAGAGAGTTTTTTCGTCCCCAGGCGATGATGTCATCAAGGCGAGTTGTAAGAGCAAACGATTTTGAGATTTCGTCGATGTCGTTGTGTTGAGCGAGAGAGCTCATAGAACTCCTTTATCGTTTAAACCAGCGTGAACTTTTTTTAACACCTTAAATTACTCCCTAAACAGCGGCAATTTCAAGACATTTTCATTTAGATTTTCCACTATTCTGGTTCAATGAAGCCATGTACCTTTTTGTAGCTTCGGGGAGAGATTTCCAAATCTTAAGGGACAAAACAAAGCCGACCACAGTGAAGGGCACAAGAAAAAGGGGCCAATATTGCCAATCCTTGGTGACCAGAAAGCCTAAGCTTAGAGATTGAACACCGCTGCCCAGATAAACAAAGCCATCCACGATTCCAGCAGCCGTCGCTGTCGCCTTGCGTCCACCAAAATCCGCAGCCGCCGTGCCCGACATCAGTGAATGCACCCCAATCACTGCAAACTGCATCGCTATTGCGCAAAAGCCTATGGTCCACGGCGAAGAAAACAGAAGAGCACTCATTAACAGCATGCATAAAAACATGACAAAGTTACAGATAGCCACCGGCGGCCCGCGCCGCGACTGGAAAAAAACATCAGACATGGAGCCAGCGGTGAATCCGCCCAGGATACCGGCCACACAAAGCCACAAACCCCAGTGTCTCGTAAACACTTCGGCGCCGACTTGCGGGATCTCTTTGGCGAAGATCGAGTACCACTGCATAATTCCGTTGCGCAAAACTCCTCCGCAAAATTCGATCAATGAAATAGTTAACAAAATGGGACTTGTGAAAATGCGATGAAGCAGTTGGCGAATTGTAAATTCCTTATCCATCTCGTCGGAGGACGCATCGTGCGTATCGAAGTCCTCAAAATTCGCTTGTGATGGAGTGTCTTTGAGGATCCACATGTCGATGAGGGCCCAAAATACAAGAATCGCAGAGGGTATGAAAAACACAAACCAGGTGGCATCGGTGGTGCCTGTTTCGATGGCGAGAGCCGAGCGTAAAAATTGCGCAAAGGCCGTGGGATTTTCGTTTTGCAGTTTTGTGGCCTTTACAATGGCTTCGCCCCAGTCGAAGGCAAAATAAACCCCGAAAGAGATGAGCGTTCCAAAGATAGCGCCGAAAATCCCGCGCTCGCGAACATGAAACCAGTACGCCTTTACTTTAATGATGGAGACGGCCCCGTAACTTTGAAAAAACATGTTCATTGCGTAGAGGATAGAAAAAGTGAGAGTCAGGTTAAGCTTGATGGTTCCGCGCAAGTAAACAAAGGTTGCGATCCCCATCATCATGTTGCACAGGCTGGAGCCGAGCGCTGCGATGATGATTCCTTTTTTTCCGCCGATTTTGTCGACCAAGGGGCCGTTGAGCAAAAACGAGAGACCGTAGGTGATGGTTCCAGCCGCAAAAATAATTCCAAAATCTTCCTTGGTCATCAAATCGCCAAAGGCGTTTTTCGAGACGTTGAGATTGTAACGAGCCATATAAAGAAAAGCGTAGGTCATTCCCAAAGGAAACCAGTTCCAAAATCGGCGAATCATAAACTTACGACTGTGCTTGAGAGGGTTGCGCGAAAAGTACAACCAGATAACGAAGACGAGAAACCCGCCGATGATCAATAAATCCATAGCCGCCCCTATCACCCAATCCCCAGACATGGGTTGTTTATTGCTTCTAACCAGATGCGAAGTTATATTGGCATCGTGAATTTGCATCAACTTATAAAACTGATTACACCGCAAACTTTAATCGTTTTGGACATCGACTCCACACTGGTGCAAACCCATAAACGAAATGAAGCCATTCTCAGACGCTTTGCCCAAAATTCCATTCATGCAAAGCGCCACTTATTTGAGCAGGCAGAGTGTTTTCCTTTTGAGTATGGCTACATGCAGGCTCTACACCGGCTGGGGGTATTTGGCGACGAAGAACTCAAGTCAGAAGTCGGAAAATTTTGGCGGCAACATTTTTTTTCCAACGATTATTTGCACTGCGATCTTCCCCACGACGGCGCCCAGGATTTTGTGGCGTGGCTCAATCAAAAATGGATGCCCCATGTTTACCTTACGGGTCGTCCGCGCCCCTTAATGTGGGAGGGAACTTTGACGTCGCTGCAGGCGCTGCAGTTTCCAGTGACGGCCGACAACTTACATCTCAAGCCACAGGCGCAGGATGTGGATGAACTTTTTAAGTCGCAAAAAATGGCGGAGCTGAAGCGCGGATATTCGAAGGTGGTTTTTATTGATAACGAACCAAAGGTTTTAAATCAAATCGACAAAGATCATCCCGACATTGTTTTGGTGTTTGTCGATACCTGTCATTCGCCCAATGTGGTGCCGCCCGCTTCGGCGCTAAAGATCAAAGACTTCCGCGAGCTTGTGCAGCTGTTAAAAGCCTAATTGTTTTCTGGAATTCCGCGAGCCGATCTATACTTTTAGCTAGTTCTATCGAGCCACATTTAATTAAAAAAACAGGCAACGTATAATTGGCTTAAGCCACAAGCGGTGACGTGGATGATTTCTGGGTGTTTCGATGGAAAAATATTTACTCATTTCAGCGGTGCTTCTGCTTTCGAGTCTCCCACTGGCTGCTGAGGATTCCACAGAAGTTGTACGAACGATTTTATCAGCGCCTGCTATGGCAAGATACCCTGGACACAGAATTGATCAAGATGTGGCCTGCAAAGAAATGCAACCCGGAGACTCCTTAAATTTAGATGTGCCATGGAATAGAACACCTTCTAATCAGGTCAGTCGCAAGTATACACTTCAAAGAAGTGCTTCGAACCCTAAAGAATTTAAAGTGGATATTCCCATTGATTTTTCGGTGATGCCTGGTTTACTCGATCGCCTCTATGGGAGCATTCAGGCCCCCGAGCAGATGAGAGAAGGCCGCGACGGCGATCTGATTGCCAGGTTTATGAACCGCGCTAACAAAGTTTTGCTAAGTACAAAGCAAACTTAGGCGATTCTCAGGGAAATTTTTTGAATATCCGGGTTGTTCCTCCAATGAGTACCAATCGAATCACTGCAAATCCTGTTGAGATTTCTTCGATCAATAGATCCTATTCAGACACGTGGGATTCGGGAGTTGGCTGTGGCACAATGATGCACGAAGTTCTCCACTTAACGGGCCTTGTGGATTGTTATCAAGAAAAGTCTATCACTAAGACGTACGATCCTTCATGGTGGCCCTATAGCACCGACGAAACGACCATAGCTTACAATTGTAGAAACGTGCGAAATGATACCATCATGGCAAATCACAATGAGATAATGGGCGGTTATAAAACACAAATTTACCAATGCCATAGCGCAAGCTGCAGCAGTCGACCTTTTCGCGCAACCTACTCGCTCAATGGGGATGATTTTGTAATGGTACCTAGCCGTCCCGACGCTGATTATTCAGACTCATCCAACAATTCGCAAACGTTCGCGCAAAATACCGAAAAAACTATTTCGGAATGGATGACGGCAGGGAGAGCATGGTCGAATGAAGGGCGAGGCTATGTATTGTTTATTCAGGAACGACCCACTCAGAGTCGATTTTTAACGGATGGTGAATTCAATTTTATCACTCGCCCTCAGTGCTCCAGAGACAACAAGTATTTTGCGTGCTCGGCCAACGCCTATCGAACGCGGGAGATAGAGGGATGTATAAAGGTTCCCGGAGGTTGCAATTAAACATTTCATTTTTATTATAGCGTTCTTGGTTGTCTGCCGAGATTTGTTGGCGGATGATTTCGCCAAGAAAGATAATCCTGTCCTCATTCACCTTTCGCGCAGTCAGCCTCACCTGCAGGAGGAGGTGATCGTTAAATCAGTGAACGGCTTTGATTACATATTAACGACGAGCAATTCTCTGTCCCAAAAAAATACAGAAATCGGAGTTTACAAAAAAAAGGGGATTTACCTGTTTGCAAAGGCAAAACAATTTTCAACTACAGTCAAAACCGACAGCCCAAAAGATGTTGCTATGGGTAGTCCACACGATTGGCGACTGAAGGTTTTTGGGAAAGATGTAAAAAAAACTGACCCCGCGTACTCAGATGTTTTTAAAACCTTGCAGTTTGAATTAAAAAATTTAAATAAATGGACACCGGTAAAAACAGTTCATGGAAAATTCGAAAAATCACAGGTTGTCTTCACTCACTTCGACGGGCGATTAAACACGAAGCGAAGCGAAAAACTCCCAGTGGCTAAAGCTTGCCAGTTTATCAACGGACATTTTCTATGCCGAACGGACCAAGGTGCAATTCTCGTTTCGATATAGTTGTTTTCGATATTGTGCTCAGCGTCTAAAAAACTTCATTGCAGCTCGGCGGTAAAACCTCATGAACTGCGCTGTATTTTTTTTCGATAGTTGGATTATAAGCATCTTGCACAGCAGGTTCGGTACAACTTAAATCATTCACGTCGCTGATACAGCGAATCTTCGCAGTTTCTTCGCTGATAACATCCCCTTCATGCTCCGCATAAACTATTTCGATGAGTGACCACGGATTGTACTCGCTGGGTAGACCGAGCTTGGGAGCGTAGACCTGCTTGAGCATCTGCTCGGACATGCAGGTCGTAATAGCCTCTTGCTGCTCGTCAGCCACCTGACAACCTACCACCTTTTTGCAACTGGCCTCCACAACCTTATACGCACGGGACGCATTCATAACAATATCAGACACCATGGGGTTTCCCGTCTCCGTGCCGCCGTTTTCTTTGCAAGAAGCCAAAATGAAAAATGTAAGTACGATGAAAACTCTCATGCTATCTCCTCTTTTTTACTTACTAAAGGAAACCACTGAATGTTTAACTGATAAACCTCTTCAGCTCCCTCACTGCTCTCAGCGAGGGCCAGAATTTCCTTGCGAAATTGTTGTATTTTTAATTTGATCTCTTCTTTCTTTAAAACGGATATGGGAATGCAAACTGCCGAAACCTCTCTTTGCAGCTTTTGCACCTGTTCGATGGCATCAGAACCTTTTTGAATCATTTCCCGATGGTACTGTTTCACCAGACTATGGCTTACTTCATTGCCGGTGCTCACAGTTTTTTGCACCTGAACCCACGTGTCTGAGCTTTTTGCAATCAAACCAATCTGTTCGAGGTGTGTGAGCGCCTCCGTCACTTGCTCTCTTTTTAAGGGAGGAGTGAACTGGTCGGCAATCCACTGTGGATCGTTTTTAAAATTTTTAAACAGCAGCATTTCGCGAATGGGGATGTAATACCATCGAGCGTAGTAAGCAAATTCCGCTTGCCGAAGAGGGTGGATTTTTTGCAAACCTTTGCATTTTAAAATCCTTTGCGCCCAATTGGCTTTGCCTGCTTCGGTTTCGGACTGGTGAAAATTCACCAAGCAAGAAAAGTACTCTGATTCCGAAGCCGATAGCTTAAACGCTTTTGCGAAGGCCTCGACACTGGCGGGAGAGAGGTTTCGCTTCCCGTCGATGACAAGTTTAAGAAAGTTTGGCGACGTAAAGCCTGCTTTGCTCGCAAAATAACGATACGAAAACTGCGGCATCTTTTGTTTGCAGTAATTGAAGTATGTTTTTAAAAACAAACGATGATTTTCGTATTCAAAAATATTAGGTCGCTGTAAATCAAGTTGCTGTTCCATTGCTTTAACTGTCGGAATTTTCTTTATTTAAGGCAAGTCGCGATTTTCGAAAACGTATTCTGCAGAATACTCCTTAGTCTTTCGTCGAGGTGTACGGCGCGGAAACGCCATTATCATCGCCGGTTGCCATAACGTCTAAATAAAGCTCTTCTATTTTTTGCGCTATGGGATCATCCAGACTAAGAGGCAGATTACAGTAATTCCCATACTGATCGCGATAAGAAACGAGCAGTAAATGAAAAATAAGGGGCACTGGTTCTGAGGGGCCATAACATTGAGCTCGTGCAACAATATCGTCACACAAGGCTTTAAAGCTTTGATCGTCTTCGAATATTTTGAGTTTAGAAACATCGTCCAATTCTGAGTAGACTACCACCATAATATCATCATGAGTTGCTAAAATTGAATCCACAAAGCGCGTGATATTAACTCGATGGGGCTGGCTGCTTGCAAAATTGTGATATTCTAAATTGTGTGCCTCTGTGCAAATAAAAAACTGTGGGTCCTCTTCAACCTCTTTGCATGCACCAGTCACCGATAAAATTAAGATATAAAAGAGTCGCTTGATATTTCGCATACTTTCTCCTTGTTAGTTCTTTCAGTGTCGAACCAACAGGAGAAATAAAATAGACGTGCCTTAAACTCATCGTGTTCTGGACGTATTCCATCACTTGTTTTTGTATACCGATTGAATACGGCCTAGCAAGAAATCTCATCCAGAGATGAGGCTATTTACTAACAACCTTCGATTTTATAAAAATTCACTTCGTAGGCTGTTTTCGATTTTACATCAATAAGAACAGGCGTCGTAAGCATTTGACCACAGACAGCGTCTCCATTGGGATTCCAGCTGTAAACCACATCTGTGTTTTTAAGCTCACTCAAAAGTTTTTGAATTGTGCTGATTTCTTTTTTGCTATAAAGCACCTGACTCGCATTGGCATCCTCGTCCATAAAATGAATTGCTGAGAACAATAGGTCCGAAAAGTTTTTTGCATCTGTGGTGCCCCAGACGAATTCGTCCATGGACTCAACAGTCTTGTAGTTCAGTATAATTTCGTCGTCGGTCTCTTCGGTGACTTGATACTGCAACGACTCGGTTAACTGCTCAAGTGTTTCGCCCTCCAGGTTGTAGACGTTCATTCCGGATTCCGCGATGGTGCCTAGCTGAGTTGCCACAGAAGCGATGTCGGCAGAGGCAAAAAAAGCACAAACTGTTATTAAAGAAAAAAGAATCGTTTTCATAAAATCTCCCTGTTAGCTAAGCTAGTACTGGAGTTCGTGTCCTGACACAAATTATATTTCGATATGCTTTAAACACTGATAAAGCGAAGCCACCACAATGTTATGATTAAACATTCCGTCCTCAAGAGCTTTTCGCAAGCGCGACAACTCCATAAGTTCCACGTCTATTTCCTCAAACGGATCTAAATTCTGAGGGCCCTTTATAATGCAGTCTTTTGCCAAATAGGTATGGATTCTATTGTCTTGGAGCGCTGGATTGGGAAAGTTTTCTGCCACCTTCACGATGTTTTGTGAGGTGTAACCGGTTTCCTCCTCAAGCTCGCGCAAAGCGCCCAGCTTGGGATCTTCCCCGCGATGCACGGCACCCCCCGGGACTTCCCAGTGAATCTCTCCCGTGGCATGGCGGTACTGTTTGATCAGCACGATTTTGTTATCGCTCGTTATGGGAACGATATTTACCCAGTCTGGAAACCGCAAAGTATAGTAGCTCGGCATGATGCGCCCATCGGGCATCTCGCACTTTTCTTGATCTATGGACACCAAACCTGATTTAAAGACCTGTTTTGATTCTAAGGATTTCCACTTCATGGAGGTTAGGTATCAACATTCCCAAAAGGTACCAAGTAAGTTTACCGCCAAGGACCTACCGGCTGCAGTGCGACACCGGTTAATGCGGCGCACTCGGGAAAGGTACTTGGTACCTTTTGGGAATGTTGATACCTAACGAGCATGCTTTATCTTGTGTCTGTGCCTGTGGGCCATCCTGACGATATTTCTTTGCGCGCTTTGCAAATTCTCAAAACTGCCGAAGTCATTATTGGCGAAGAGACCAAACCGCTTTTTCAACTTCTTAAACATCACAATATTCCGCGCCCGGAGGTGGCCGAATTTTTAAACGAGCACAGCAAAGACGTGGATATTGATTTTTTTGTGGGCCTTTGTCGCGAAAAGAATGTCGCGCTCGTCACCGATTGTGGCACTCCTGGTTTTTGTGATCCTGGCGCTGCTTTGGTTCGCCGCTGCCGTATGGAGAACATTCCTGTTTCCGCCGTTCCCGGGGCGTCGTCGCTGATGATCCTTTTAAGTTTGAGTGGTTTGGAGCTGAAAGAATTTTATTTTCGCGGTTTTTTACCTGCGAACAATGAGAAGCGTCGCCAAGAACTTTCGAATCTTAAAAAAATCAAAGTGCCCATTGTACTCATGGACACGCCTTACCGGTTTCGGGCGCTCCTCGAAGATTTGAAGGAAACCCACGCGACCTCGCGGTGTGTTCTCGGAATAAACCTCACGCAGGAAAGCGAACATATTTACGACGGACCTTTGTCGCAGTTAAATCTGCAAACGCTTCCTGAGAAGGCGGAGTTTATCCTCATCCTGCACTCTTAAGAAACCGCCCCAGTCCTCCGATCAATAGTCTATGAAAAATCTAGTTATTTTAGCCATTGTTGGAAGCTTCCTTATTCACTTTGAAGCGCTGGCGGAGACGCGAGCCTATTCGCTCTGCCCGAACATCCAGTCGGTGCATTATTCCGACCCGAAAAAAAATCGCAGCATCGTGATGAATTATGATCCGGTAAGAAAGTACTTTGTTTTTTTACGCTGTGGCGAGAGCGATACAGCTCGCACCACATCCCGCGTCCAGGAAAATAAATGTCACATTTACCGCCAAGGGCATGAAGGCGCCCTTTGCCGCGACGAAATCACTCAGTCCCGGGTTTCGCGCGTGATTTCAGACGTTGTCGATGCTGGGGTCTCCACCGCCATCTACGGACCGATGTCGAACCTTTCAAAAGTACGCAGAATCATCTCTACCGCTCGACAACTCAGTATCACCCCGCAATGTTTAGGCACGAGCATGATGAAGGCTATGGCTCTCGGAGTGAACTCGTCGGCAATTACCGATACGTTTTACCAAGCCTCCACCGAGATTGGCCCGATGACGGGACTCACTCGCTTCGCGACACGAAATCCTACGGCCAAAGCGAGTTACGTGTTTTCCCAAGTGAACTCCATCATCTCGCCGGGCTCGGGCTCCAAGGGCAGTGATGACGAACGCAGAGTGAATTTAACGGGGCCGTCGTACATGACCGCTCAGAGAAATAACACCGATACAGATCGACTTGTTCTTGATACAGCCGAGCACCACAGCCTTTGCACCTATATGAAAAATTTGGGCAACGAGCCTGTGGCTCCCACGGAAGATGCGCAAGCCCGCGCCGTGAGTTCGCAGAGGAACGGGCTTATCACTCTCGATTAGATCCTTCGCTAGGTCCTTCATGATGCTCAGGATGGCTGCGCCACTCAGGACGACGCTGTCTTAATAGCCTTTTTTGCGTTTGCCGGATGGGAGAATTCGCAAAACGTCGCGGTACTTGGCCACGGTTCTGCGGGCGATGATGATTCCATCTTTTTTCAACAGATCCACAATTTTTTGATCAGACAACGGCTTCTTATCGTCTTCTTTTTCAACCAGGTCTTTGATTTTTAATTTTACCGACTCGCTGGCCATGGAGTCGCCGTCATCCGTTGAGATTCCCGAATTGAAAAAATACTTCAGCTCAAAGATACCCTGAGGGGTGTGCACATACTTGCTTGTTGTCACGCGACTGATAGTGGACTCATGCATGCCGATGTCGTTGGCGATATCGCGAAGAATCATGGGCTTGATAAAGCCCGGTCCTTTTTCAAAAAATTCTTGCTGATGGCGCACGATACTCTCTGTGGTTTTGTAAATCGTGCGCTGACGTTGATGAATAGAGCGAATCAACCAAATGGCAGAACGCAGTTTATCTTGGATGTAACTTTGCGCCTCATCCTTAGTTTTACCCTGCACCATGTTTTTATAAAATTGCGAAATACGTAATTTGGGGAGCCCATCTTCATTTAAAGAAACAACAAACTCATCACCCACTTTATACACATACACATCCGGTGTGACATAGTGGGTGTCGTTGGAAGCAAAACGGCTGCCCGGTTTGGGATCCATGGTATTGATGATTTTACACATATCCACAACTTCTTCCACAGAAATTCCCATCTCTTTGGCGATGGCTGGATAGTTTTTTCGTTCTAAATCCTTCATATGATTTTTAATCAAAATCACAAAATCTTTTGTGTCTTCTTGAATCTGTTTTGCTTGGATCAGCAAACACTCTTGCAGGTCGCGCGCGCCCACGCCAAAGGGATCAAACTCTTGCACAAAGGGTAAAATCTCTTCGAGCTCTTTGGCGTTAACTTCCTCTTCAGAGGCGATTTCGGCAATAGGGGTTTGTAAATACCCATCATCATTAATGTAGCTAATTAAAATTGTGGCCAGTGCCAGCTCTTCTTCGTTAAAACCATAAAGGCTGGCTTGCCAGTGCAGATGATCGTGCAGCGTTTGTTTTGTAGCAATGATGTTTTCATAATTCATGATCTCATCATTGTTCGAGTGCGTGCGCTCGCGGGTGCGATTTTGATTTTCGAAATATGAATCCCACTCAAATTCGTCTGATTTTTGTGGATCTTGGTTGGCCGTTTGCGTTTCGGGGTTTTGACTTTCCTGCTCGCCCTGTTCGGCCTTGGTTTCGTTGGCGGTTTCTTCGAAGCCTTCCTCGAGAACGGGATTTTCATTCATCTCGCGAACGATTTCGTTTTCGAGTTCCATGCGTGATAACTGTAAAAGCTTAATGGCCTGCTGAAGCTGAGGAGTCATCTTCAGAGTTTGTCGTAGCGCTAAGCTTTGTTTCATTCCCATGGCCATAAGTCCTCTTTCGTATCGGTGACGGTGAATTCAGCAGGGCCAACTAGTAACGAAAGTTTTCTCCTAGATAAAACTTTCGCGCTATCGGGGATTCCGTAATTTCTTTCGGAGTTCCCTGCACTTGGACCTGACCTTCTTTCATTATATAACCAATATCGCAGATTTCTAAAGTTTCTCTTACGTTATGGTCCGTAATCAGGATACCTATTTGTTTCTCCTTCAGTTTTCGGATAATTTTCTGAATTTCATTAACCGCAATTGGGTCAATCCCGGCGAAAGGCTCGTCGAGGAGAAGAAACTTAGGAAATACAGCCAAAGAACGTGCTATTTCGACACGTCGGCGCTCCCCGCCCGATAAAGAAAATCCGTAGCTGTTCACAATGGCTTCCAAACCAAAATCAGCAATCAGCTGATCCAAGCGCTCTTGGCGACGGCCCCGCGATGACAATTGCACCTCGAGGGCTGCAAGGATATTTTCTTTCACTGTGAGTTTGCGAAAAATGCTGGGCTCCTGCGGAAGATAACTTATTCCGATGCGCGCGCGCTCGTACATGGGCGTGTCGCCAATGGAAATATCATCCAACTTGATTTGACCTGATTCGGTTGTCACTAAGCCGACCACCATATAAAAACTTGTTGTTTTGCCAGCGCCGTTGGGCCCGAGCAGACCCACCACTTGCCCGGAGGTCACAGTGAACGAAACATCTTTGACGACCTTACGACCCTTGTAAGTTTTGGATATTTTATCAACAGTGAGTAAACTCATTTTGGCTTCTCCGAATCATGATACTCAATTTTTGCGTTCTTTACTTGCACTCTTTGGCCCTTGTTAAAAATCGTGATCTCGTCTCCGATAAGTTCATTGTCGTTTTGCGTAACAAAGGGTTTCTTGCGGAAAATATACTTGTCTTCGGTAAAATACACAATAGCCTCGCCCGACGAGCCCGACTTGTCCTGATCCTGCATGTGAATCCCACCATCCATATACATCGTATCGAGGCGATTGTCTTTGTACTGAAAAATTGCATAATTTCCGCGCACCCGCATTCGATCCACTTTAATGACCACGTTGTTTTTAAAAGCCGCGGATTTTCTTTTACCACTAAATTCCCCGCGGTCGCTTGAAATATTCATCACTCGATTGTCGCTCATGGTCTTAAAGCCTTTGACCTTGCTTTGCATAATCATCAGATTGGTTTCCATCTCCACAGACAAACCCACACCCTCCAGATAAAGTCGCCCAGCTTTTTCTTCGGGAGGACCTTCGAGACTCACTTTGTCGTCCGAAATAATCTTGCGAGTATCTGGGTTGTAGCGAAGTTTTTCTGTATAAAAAATGTAGCCGTTGGTTGACGTGAGCTTTACGTTTCCTTCGATCACCATGGTCTTTTTAACTTCGTCCACGGCCCCTGTTTTTCCGGTAACCGTGTAGGTGGCATTTTCCGAATAAAACTGCGCCTTCACTTCCTCCATCTTCCACTCTGGCAAACCCATGGGTTTGTGAGCTTCGATGGCCCAAAGGTCGAGCTCCTTTTTTTGTTCTTTTGTGTCGACAATGTGGAAGTTTTTAATTGTTTGCGCTTCCAATTCCTTCGGAGCGTTTTCTGCTTCATTCTGAGACGTCTTTGAATCGCTCACAAACGTCACTTCGCTAGGGTCTAACCCTATGTAATACCATTCAAATGTAACAAACACGACCAAGGCCGCGAGGAGCATCCACTTATTCACAGGCAAAGCTTATCGTAGACTGCAAAATAAGTGGAGTCGTTTTATAAAGTTTTAAACGAAATAGGCCGATCTGAAGCCATATGAAACTCGAATGGTTTATCTATCACAAAAATACGGTTCTTGGCCCCTTTAGCACTCAAGATGTTAACACTCAGGTGCAGGCTGGGAAATTTGCAGAAACTTCCTTTATTTGGTGGAAGGGTGAAAAAGATTGGATTGCTATTTCGAAGTGGCAAGTTGATTACCCCGAAATCGTCAAGCGCCTCGAATCACATTTTAACGTGGAATGGAAAATCAAGGTCAACGAACAGGTCACACCCTACATGTCGTTTGATAAGTGCTTAGACTATTTAAAACAAATCGAGCTTTCCAATGCCATCACCATCTGCAAACGCGGCGAAGGTGACGCGTGGGACAGCATCTATAATAACTCTGTCTTTTTAAATGCACTAGAACTTACTCGCCGTAAATTTCCACGAGTACCCATCGTGGCTACTGCGAAGGTTACAAAATCTGACTCGAAATTTAGTTACTTAGTTAAAGTAAATATCATCGGCCAGGGTGGAATTGGAATTACCGGTCTAGGTAAAAACTTTCCAATTGGTACCGAGGTGGACGTTCGCATTGAAAGTCCGAGTATGACAGTGCCCATTCATGCCGAAGGTCGAATCGTTTACCACTCACGAGATGGTATTACGGGTCTGGAGTTTGCGGCCATGAATGCGGAGGCTGAAAGCTTGATCATCGAGTATGTGAATCGCTTCGCCACTCCAGGATCGTCGGACAGCGCAGCTGCTTAAGTCCTACCGACTATTTGGGACTTAAAGCGTTATTTTTTCTCGAATTCTTTTTCTAATATCACTGAAAAGCCTCGGACAGTCCTCGCTTCGCTGCGGAACTCGTTTTTAAGTAATATTAGAAAAAGAATTCGAGAAAAAATAACGCTTTAAGACCCAAAAAGTGTGTCCGTACTTTATTAGAAACGCCGAAGGCGCTTCTATGATTGGAAACTACTCGACGAGTTTTGGTTTTTCTTTTTGTGAGACGGCGAAGTTGATGATTGTGGCGCCGGCTTCGGTGGCTGTGTAGAGAACTTTTTTGATTGTTAAGAAATCGATCTCTTTGTCGGCCTGAACAGTAACGCGGCCCCAGTCTTTGCGCTTTTCGCTCTCTTCTTCAGCGATCTCTTCAGGGGTCATCTTTTTACCCTGGCTGATAGTGCTCTTTAGCTGCTCTTTCAGAGTCGACTCTTGTCTTTCTTTGCTCTCTTTGATTCTTAGAGCAAGGCCCTCTTTGAGAGCTGGAATCATCCAGTCTTGCTGTTCTTTTACAGTTCTAAAATCGGCTATGGCGGTTTCGTCCACGTAAATTTTATCCTGAGTAACAACAACCACGTGCGAGGGCTTTAGCTTTTTAATTGCCGAAGCCTCTGGCAGCGGAACGTTTTGCTTGAGCTTAATGGCGTCCACTTTAAAATTCTGTAAAAGAAAAATAGTGAGAACCGTAAACATATCCACCATCGCCGTGAGCGATAGCATAACCACGGTGTTTCTCTTTCCACCCGTGATCTGATTGCGACGATTTCTTTTACCTGGAGTATAAATAGCCATTACTTTGCTCCTCCTGTGGCCACGGAGATCGCTGGAAAGCCTGCTTGCAGCAGGGCATCCATTCCTTGAATCAGAAAGTCATACTTCAAGTGCTCGTCCACCGTAACAACAGCATCCACTTTTTCGGGATACACTTGTTTGATTTGCATCAATTGCATAACAAGGGTTTCGATATCGTAATCGGCACCCTTTTTTGGCACGTCAATTCGCTTTGTTCCTATCACAATAATATGCCCTGCATCTTTTACATCAACACGGAGTGGAACCTCAGACTTTGGAGGAGGTTTATCGACTTCATCCGTGTTCTGTTTACTGTACAAGGAGCTTCCAAGTTTAATCATGGAAACCTGTGTCCAAACGGCAGTGATCAACAGAAACGTGATCAACACGCTCATCAAATCGATGAAGGGAACAAGGTTCACTTCAAAGTTTGAATTTCTTTTACCACCGCTCTGTTCAATTTGTGCCATAGAACTTCCTCAAAAAAATTATTTAATTTTATCGCGATTCGAAGACACTAGGTTCAAAAGGCTCATGCTACTCTCAACCATGTCGTTGATTAAATGACCAACTTTAAATTGAAAGTAACCGTAAGTAAGAATCGCAATGATCGCAACTATAAGACCGAAGGCCGTACAGTTAAGAGCTTCTGCAATACCTTTTGATAACAGTTCTGCTTTTTTCGCGTCATCAGCTTTAGTTACCGCCGCAAACGATGCGATCATCCCTGCGATTGTTCCTGTAAGACCCAAAAGAGTTGCAAGGTTTCCGAAGACAGCAAGGAAGCTGACCCAACCTTCGATTTTTGGTGTTTCACGAAGCACAGATGCATCCATTGCCACTTGAACTTCTTCATCCGGGCGCTTGTTCAGAACCTGAACCAATCCCGCTTTGAGAGTGTTTGTGAGCGGTGATGGACGGCTGTCGCAATACGAAATTGCCTGCTGAACATCGCCTCTTAAGATCATGCCGAAGATATGTTCGTTAAAATCAGACTTGTCTACACCCGACTCTTTGAGAATCATCAATTGCTTGATAATCACAATCAGTGTGAGTATTAAAAGTCCCAAAATCACAAACATGACCGGGCCACCAACTTCGAAAGCATGCAAGATGAAATTTTGTGATTCCTCTTGCGCTGCCGCTTGCATTACGTTCTCTTCCACTTTTTCCTCCTCCAATAGAGTTTAATTTTTTAAATCCAATTACTTTCCAGAAAACGCCAAGGGATAAAACACTTGGACCGTTTGGTTTTGCGGAGGCTCTGGGAACCTCCAGGTTTTCATACGATTCACAATACAATTTGAGAGACGATCGTTGTTGAGTGTTGATTTGTCACCACTCACGCTCGCTCGCAAAACTCGTCCTTGTTCACCAATATCAAAATCTAAAACCACTTTACCGCTCAACCCGCGATCTGTACTGAGGGCCGACTCATAACATGACTGCAAGGTTCTTTGGTTATTGAGGAACACTTGGCGAATTCCATTGCGATCGATATTACCGCCGTAAGACTCACCGTCGCCGCCTGGTAAAATTGTGACTGAGCCTTTGCCGCCAAGACCAACTCCACCAAAGCCACCGGAGCCCATGCCAAGACCTTTTCCGCTGGAAACGCCCTGAACACCAATGTTGGATTTTCCATTTCCGCCGCCGGTTTCTTTAAACTTGCTGCCGAGCCCTTCGCCCGCGCGATCTTCACCAAATCCACTTTGTCCTGTGGCGCTGTCGGCAAGACCTGCAAGTTCACCTTTACCGGAATATGTATTGGAAATTTTATTCTGTTTTCCGCCGCCACCGAACACGCTAAAGATTCCTGATTTACTAGGATCCTTCGTTACGCTTTCCGCTTGCGCTCCGTCTTTGGGTGCGGTTTTAACCGATCCACCTTGCTGAACAGATCCAACCTGATTGCTCTTTGGCTTGTTTGGATTTGGCTTCATCGACTGAGCCGCTTGACCATTTCCGCCACCAGCTTTTGACGCCTGTTTCACCGGTTCGCGTTTTTCTACGACCTTCGGAGCGTCAGCTACTTTTTCAGTCGGCTTATCTTTCTGTTGAACCTTTTTTGGTGGCTCTTCGATTTTCTTTTCTTCCATCTTAAGTTCTTCCATCTTAGCAGGAACAACTGTGTTCTTCGGCGGAGGTGGAGGATTTTCTATAATGAGAGCGGTACGGTATTCATCTTCGTCTTCGATCTTTTTATCGGCTTTGTTCAAAGCGACATACAAAGATACTACGACGGAAAGAATAATTGCGAGCAAGGTTGCTAAGAAGCCATTGCTTGCGAAGTCAATCATCGGGATAAAGACCGGCTTCGGAGTTTCTGAACAGTAACGAACAACGAGTTCTAAATCACCACCTAAACTGATTCGCACCAGTTCGCCTTGGGCGAGAGCTAATTTAGACCCACCGTTAGCAGCTTGCAAACGACCTTGATTGTACAACTGGCTCAGCGGAACACTGTTGTTATCGACGACAAAGGTTCCGGCCATTCCCGCAGGAATGAACACATTCACCTGACTATCAATTTGCAATAAGGGAGCTTTGCTCACCTTTGAAGTGAGCGATGGAACAACCACTTCACAGGCAGGATGCGTGCCGTAGTGGATTGTTCCTTTATTGTGAAAGTGATACGAATTAATAACTCGCTCTTTCCACGCAACTAGCACCTCGATGGTGCTCCCTTTAGTGGGTCGAATAAATTCAGAAAGATTTTTGTAGGAGCTTTCCGGGGAAAAGGTTTTTTGTCCGCGAACTTTTTTGCGCATCGGTGTTCCCGATCCCACCATGCTACCGCCAACGGCGGCCATTGACACAACGGCTGTTGGAGATGGAGCAGGTTTAACAATCGGAGCCGGAGTGATTGTAGGTTTTGTTGGAGCTGCAGCAACTGGTTGAATTGGAGCCGCGGCCACCGGCTGAACAGGAGCGGAAGTCACAACAGGTTGTACCGTTGCTGGCGTTGCAGCCACAGGTTGCGAAGAGGGGGCGCCGATATAGAATTCTACGATGTATTCACCGATGGCAATTTTGTCACCGTGCTCTAAGCCCGACTCTAAAATTTTGCTACCCTTAAGATAAGTACCTTGTGAAGAGCCCAGGTCGGAGATGATGTACTTATCTCCGCGTTTCTCGATGGAAGCATGGAAGGGAGATACCGCGCCTTGCAGAACAATTTGCGTGTCGGTGGTTGAAGATCCAAGCACAATCGATTGTTCCGATGTAAATTGCTTTACATCAACAACTCCACCATTGCGAAAAACTTTCAGTACGATCGGCTTACTCACGGCTTTTTCTCCTTCATTCTTCTCACTGGAGTCATCTCATCAGCTGATTGTCTGAGTTCTGGCAAAAAATTCTCTCGGAGACGAATCAATTTTTTATAATTAAATTTTTTCTTTTGTAAAAGATAAAGGAGATCGGGCTTCTGAGCCTGTCCCTCGATCAACTGATCTTCAAAGTTGACTGTTGTCTTTTTGGATTTGGGCGCAGGGGCCTGAGACCAAGAGTTAAATGGCAAGGCCAACATAAATAAAAACATGACTATTTGTAAATACTTGTTGCTCATCATTTTCGTGCTGCCTGTAATTTGGTGTTAAGCTCAGTGATTTTCGAGCGAACATACGGTTCGTTACTCTCCAAAAACTCCAGCTTGTTTAATAGTCTCTCACCTTCATCATATTTTTTCATATATTCGATAAGGAGAATAGCATAATTTAATACAGTCGGAACATTCCTTGGATCCTTATCGAGAACTTTTTTGTATAATTTTGCCGATTCATCAAACTGCCCTTGAGATCGCTTCAGAATTGCCAGATTATTTGTTACACTCAAGCTTTCGGGCATAAAACTGTAAGCGCCCTCAACCAGGGGTCCCGCTTTACCATAGTCTAGGTATTTAATATAAATGCTGCTCAAGTTATTCAGCACATTGGAGTTTCTAGCATCGATGCCATAAGCCGTTTTAAAATTAAGATACGCGGACTCCAAACTATCTTCACGCAAATCAATCACGCCTAAATTATTATAGAGACCGGCAACATTTTTGTTTTTCTCTAAGGCTCTCTCGATGAGTAATCGAGCTGCTCCCCACTCACCTTTTTGAATATGATGTAGAGCCAAAGCATTTAAAGCTTGCGGGTCGTTGGGATTTTGCGACAAAATCTGACCAGCGACCGCAAAAAGTTCTTTTTGATTCTTCGCTTGAAAGGCTTTTGAAAGTTCGGTCAGAGCTTTTGGAGACGTCTTTATCTCCATAGATGCATCCGCTGGTTTCGCGGCCGCCTTTTTATCACCCTCTTGACCCAGCTCTACTGTGCCTGACTCCGACTCAGAACCATCTGGTGTCGACGAACAGTTGTTGAGGGTCACTAACAATGTGATCAAAAATATTTTTTTCATCATAAGTTCACCTTATCCAAAAGATTTCCGACGTTGGTGATTTCTCCTGCGCTCTTAGATTCCTCAGGAGCCAAACGGTGGAACGCTCTCGCAGATTGCAACAGTGGCTCTCCATAAGCTTCTAAACTTAAGCCTTTTTCGAATGCTGTTTTGTAAGCTGCCTTGGCCTTCTGTAAAAACTCAGCCGCCTGTTGTGTTGCTAAATCTTTAAATTGTTTTGCTTGATCCCCTTTGGCGTATTCGCGTGGAACCGGGCTTGTTCCAAACGCTCGACTGATGATTTCGTGGGACTCTGCCTCTGCAGCGAGTGCGCCCACAATTGCCGGACCATAATCGTACTTGATGACTTCAGCCAAATTGTTTTGCAATGTCTTTTGTAAGTTTTTAAGCCGCTGTAAACCATCGACAATCGTTTTTTCCGAAGCGCCAAGACGCACATCTCGCATCTCCTGAATATACTTCCGAGCTAACCATAACTTTGCCAGCGAAGCCTGTTTGGCTCCCACTTTACCACCGCGCTCTTTGTTAAACGCGATGACTCGGTCAAACCATTGCTTGGCTTGGGTGTTTTGGCCTTTTTTCGCATAAGTATCACCGATATAAAACATAGCTTTTAAACTTTTTACGGGTTCTCTCCAGCCACCTTTTAAGAACTGATCGTAGTTGTAAATCGCTTTTCCGGTGTCTTTCTGCAAAGCATAGAGTGAGGCTTTGTCGTAAAAGCGCTCAATCTTTTCTTTTTCGGTGGAAGTTTTATCCAAAATATTATAGTTCGCGGTGGCCTGATTTGTGCGACCTAAAGCCGCCCACAAGATTGCCGCATTGATGGTTGCGTTCTTGGATTTAATTCCCGTCGCGCCTTTGGCATACTGATCGTAATAAGTGGCCGCTTTTTCTAAGTGCCCCATCTTTTTGCTCATCTCAGCAAGACTGATTCTCACATCCTGCTTAAGACCGTCGTTCTCTTTACTTTTTGTTGGATTGGCCAGCACGCGCTCGTACATGCGCAAAGCATCGTTAAAATTTCCAGCCTTTTCAAAGTTGACACCCGAGTTAAACACCGCCGAAAAGGCCTGTGCAGAGCTGGCGTGCTCCACCGAGAAGTCTTCAAAGGCTTTCGCTGCTTCAGCGTGTTTGCCCGCTTTGGATAAGCCATCGGCACGGAGAAAACTCACCTTGTTCAGATTGATTTTAATTTCCTTACCCGTTTCGGATTTTGCAATCGTCGGGTTCTTCAAGAGCTCAGTGGCTTCTTTTTGGTAAGCCTCGATATCTTTACGGTTGTTGTGGATATCTAGGATGTATTCAGCAGCTAGAGGAGCATCTTTCGAACTTGGATTGTCCTTGATGATACCACGAAAGATTCCCAAAGCCGGTTCGTAATCGTTGTGTGCATAGTAAATCGAACCCAAACGTTTACGAATTTCGGCGGCTTTGTCGCCTTTTGGAAAATTTTGCAGATATAATAAAGACGCTTTTTCGAATTTTTTTACAGCAGGATCGTAGGCAATCTTGGTGGTTTTGTCTTTAACTGTCGCTTTTTGCTGTTCCATTTTCGCGTCTGAAGGCAGCAACTTTTCCATGGATAGGACATTGTTGATAACAGCTTTTTCGAAGTACGGACTCTTTTTATCATTTTCAGCAATCCATAAGTACTGTTGGGCTGCTTTGTCGTAATCACGCATATCAAAGTAAAGCTCTGCTAAGAAAAAGCGCATTTCCGAATGTTTAGCGGAGTCTTTAAAGTAATAGAGATACATTTTGTAGGATTCGGCAGCCGTCTGCCGCGTGTAATCCGTCTTTACATTGACAGCCGTTTGGTGAAGGCGAAGGGTGTGGTTGCGCAGCGTAGTTTCTTGAAGATTGTAGGTTTCCTTGATGACATCAGGCTTTGCGGCATTGGCTTGGGCCCAATCGCTGTCTTTTGCATATTTCTCAACCCATACGCTCAACTCACCCTTAAACAGCTTCAGGTTGTTCACGTTGAGGTAATCTTGAACAATTTGGTATTGATATTTAGACGCTTTTTCAGCCCGTGGATTATTGGCGATCAATTTTTTGAATAAATAGGCCGAAGCAGTGACGTTTCCTGAGTAGCTGTAACGATAGGCCAAAGCGTCTAACAGCTCGAGAGTCTTCTTTTCGCTGTCTGTCGCTTTAAAGAAGTCTCTCTGCGCTTCTTGGTATTTTCCGGTTTGTGCGTAAAACGCGACGTAATCTTTAATTGCTTCTTCGCGCAAACGAAGGGCATTCACTTCTTTTATGCCCTCTTCCGCTTCTCCACGACTGTCTTCCTGGCGAATGACACGCTCAAGCGTATCTACCGCTAATTCGTATTTGCCCATTCGGAAGTGACACCACGCTGTTTTATACTGCGAAAACCCACGGAGACGTGCTGTCTTTTTATTAACGAGTCTTCCGTAGTGTTCGAGAGCTTCGCTCCACTTTTCTTTTTCGAAATAAAATTCACCGAGAGCAAAGTGCGATTCGTCGACGTAGGCACTTCCAGGATAACGCTCTGTCAGCTCCTTGTAGTAGGATTCACCTTTTTTTAGGTTTTCGACTTCGAAATTGCTATAACCTAAAAAATAGAGAGCCTGAGGAATTTTTTTATCTTTCGGAAAATCACGAGCAAACCATTCGTAGGCCTGAATAGCGCGCAGGTAATAACCTTTTCCGGGGTTTTTTGGCATCACCGGCTTATTGGAGATTTTTTTCTCTTCCCAAAGTTTGATCTTTTTATCGTAATCATCCTGAGCTTTAAACTCGATGATTTTACCTTTTTCCACATATCTTTCAGCAAGACGCAGCCAAATCTCTCCGCGGCTTTTGCTGGTTTTGTATTTTTTCGATAAACTGTATAAACGATCGATTTCCTGATCGATCAACTTATTGTATTCGGCTTTCAGCGCGTTCTCATCAGTAAAAAAGCGACTTGAGCGCGGCGGTTTAATCACAGTGACATCTCTTGGGACCACTTTCTCATTGGCCAGGGCTTTCGATTGCGGCAACTGCTCACTCATTTTTTTAAGCGTCATTTCGGCTAATTTTTTGCGCTCAGAACGGGTCTTTTCGACCTGTGCATTTGCAGTCGACATCGCAAACAAAAATGTAAACACAAGTTGTGCTTTAAAAAATTTATTCACAGGCCTGTACTCCCACATAATGATAGTTTCCGAGTTCGTCGAGCCAGTACTCACCTTCAAACGGCCAGTACTCATATCCGTTAGCGATAAAAAAGTTTCGAGACGCATCGTCCGTGATCTGTTTGCGCTGTATCTTTCGACCTGAAAGCTCCTTCGCAACAACTTCTTTTTTACCACCGAGCATTTCAAGCTTTAAAAAGTCGTTTTGCTCGAAAAAGTCGCGCAACTCTGATTTCATTTTTAACAAATGATTTCGCGTCAACTTGCCCACAAGATCCTGGGTGCTTGCACGGCGGCGCTCAATGATGCGTTTTCCAAATTTTCCTAACGCCGACTGCTGCCAAGCTGGACTCATTTTAGAGATCAACTGATTCTCTGCCATCAACATTTCGTAGTAGTGAACGTTACTACGAATCAGACTTTGCTTGAGAATCGACGACATAGTGATGTCGTTGAGTCGTTTAAAAGTTTTTTTATCTTTTTTATTCTTGCGCTCATCAATAGACTTTTTAACTTCGTCCCAATAAATACGACTGTCTTCGGAACGATCCAACATCTGTGATGTGTTTGCTAAGACTGGCTTGTAGATGCGATCAAAGAGGTCCAGTACTTTTTCCATCTCGTCATAACGGCATATATATAGATAAACAATGGCTCGCAACAATAAGGACTCGGGGGCGTACTGGCTCTCGTAATAGGGAGAATGAAGTGTATGAAAGTTGCTCGACGCCGATCTAAACTGACCCGCCATCATCATGGCCCAGCTCATTTCGAAAAGAGCATCATGCCACTGCAGGGTATCCCTTGGAATTTGTCGATAGTAGCTGAGCGACGTATCCCACTTTTTTCCTTGATAAAAAAGACGCGCCAAACCTAGATTTGCGTTCACGCGGTTCGTATCCGTGACCGGCTTTGATTGATTGCGGCTTAACAGTTCTTCGAAAGCCGAGGTGGCTTTTCCTAACTGGTTGTTTTCAGCATACGACAAGCCTTGCTTGTAAAGTGCTTGCGGATAAACGGCGCTATCGGCTTCCACTTTGGAAAACGCTCTTGCCGCTTCTTCAAAGCTGCCTTCTTTTAATTTGAGCTCACCATATCTATAGAAGAACAAATCGCGGCTCTCGGCAGGGAACTGGTTGATCTGAATTCGTGAAACTGCGTACTTAAGGAGCACATCGGAATCCAGTATGTTGCTAAGGTAGGAAAGCTTTCCTAAACTTTGGCGCAGGTATCGACCCTCTCCCCCGCGACGAATTTCCTCGTCGATCACATCATAAAAAACAAAAGAGGCCACTTGATAGAGCTTTAGTTCCATCAGCATTAAGCCCAACATGTATTTTAACTGAGCCGCTTCACTGGCATTTTTGGGGCTCCGACTTAAAGAAAAAAGCATTTTTGAGGCTTCTTGGTACTGCCCCGTTGTTGCAAGTTCCTTAATGCGCGCAACAACGCCGCCGCCGCCTTTGGCTGCCTTGCTCGTGGTCGTTGCTGTTTTAGAAGTCTTTGGCTTGGTTGATTTCTTTTTCGATTTTTCGGCGGCAACAGAGCGCTCAGCTGGTTTTACCTCAGCCTCTGCACCGGTTAAGAAAAATACACTGATTAATAGTGGCAACAGTTTGCGCGTCATCATCGGTATTTTGCCTCCGGAAAGTAGAAGCTGAGACCAAAACTGATAAATAAATTATTTTGGATATCGTCTGTTGTCGTAACTATATCTACAGCACGATCCAGCGTTGTTCTGACCTCAGGTTGCATAAAGTGCCAGCTCACATCCCAGCGAAACACCATCCACTTGGTGAGGGCAAAAACCTCACCCGTCGAAATCTTTAATGTGATGGGGTCATTTAACGATTCTACGCGGACCGTGGTTGAGCTATCGCTCGCGCTTGATCCTGTAGCCAACTGCGTTTGCCCCAAACCAATTGAAAAATAGTGGTCAAAAGGAATGATTTTTTTATCAAAATACGAAAACTTTCCGTAAAGCGGGGTCCAGCGAAAATCCACGCCATAAAACAGCTCGGTGACCACCATGCCGTTAACCACAACCCCTCGGTCTAATAAGTTTTTCGAGTTGCTGCTGTTATTGGCGCTAAACCACTTGGCAATAAACTCCACACCCATTTTTTCATTGAAATTGTAGGTGAGTCCGCCGCCAACGCCGTAGGCAGAAAAGTAAGCATCATTAATATTGGTCGCAGCGTTGATATTCGCTTCGAATCTTTCAGTTTTTGGTAAGTATTTTTTTTGAATAACAGCAATGTCTTCGAAGGGCTTGAGCTGGTTTAAGTTCTCAAGCTTAGTGACATTGATCTGAGGCGTTTCTTCCGCCTTAAAGGCTGCAGCTTTTGCATCCTCTTCAGATTTTTTTTCGTCTTTATTGCCATCTTCACCGTACAAATTCTCAATGCTATCGAGGTCGTCCGCGAAAGCAGGAGAAGCCAATACACACAGTGATAGAACTCCACAAAGGTAATATTTAATCATAGATGAATCCCTAAACTTGCTAACTTTTCATGACACTGCTTTAGACAGGATAAGAAATTATTGAGAGAACTTGTAGACTTAAGAAGGAAACTGGACCTTTGAAGGAGGCCGAGGGGTCTTCTAGAGTAAGAAGACCAGACCTAACATCACACTGGGACTGATATTAAATTGACTATCAAAGATCTCTGGATCTGCGTCGGAGGTTAAATTCACGGTGTCTGATTGGCGACTGAGAACGTCGAGTCCGTTGTACATAAGAAACTTTAAATCCAATCGAAGTCCCATTCGCGGCGTGAAAAACAAGTTTTGTCCCACCCCGATGTTTGCAATCCATGTGGATTTTCCGCCAAGATCGGTCATTCCCGCCCCTCCATAAATATAGAGGGCCAAATTCATCACGAAATCTTTGGTGATGCTAATTTTTCCATAATAAGGAGTCATTTGGTAATCGAGAGTCACTAAATACTCGGGCACTGGCACAACACCAAAATTAATCTTTTGCGAGGGGATTAGGGACCCGTCCAACTGATCTGCATCACTCGATGTATTTGCATCGCGCATAAAAGCGTTAATGGCAAAACTGTGGAACTCATTAAAATGATAGCCCGCATGCACACCATAGGCCCACGGCGAAAAAAACGGTTCGTTAAAAATTTGCCCCACCATGGGACCTACTTCAAACTTTTGCTTCGTAACGACACGGCGAGCTTTTACGGCCACGGTTCCTTCGGGAAAAACCGGTAGCACTGACTCTTTCGCCAACTCTTCCTGAGGTAAATCGATGGTGACTGCGAACGCCAAAGAAGACAGCATCGAAGAAAATATCGCTGTTGTGCATACCCGAACCAAAAATCTCACACTATTCTCCTTTTCGAGAGTAATAACCGTACTTCAATATTAAATCACACAACTCGCGAAGGGCGCCGTCGCCTTCTTTCGCTTTTGTTTTATAGTGACAAACTTTTTTGACTTGCGCCATTCCACCGGGAACGGTCACGGCCAATCCCACTTGCTCCAGCACAGGAATATCAAAAATATCATCGCCTATGTAACAGATCTCCTCGTTAGTATAGCCACTGAGTTTTTTAATTTCATCAAAGGCTGGACCTTTGTCTGTTTGTTTTTGATATAAATAATGAAATTTAAGATGTTCGGCGCGCTTTTTGACCTCGGTCGAGGCTGCACCAGTGATAATGCCCGTTTTGTAACCAGCATCGATGAGAAAATGAATACCCGCTCCATCGCGAACGGAATACGAGCGACGCCACTCTCCGTCGCCTCCCATAAAAATCTTGGCGTCGGTCATGACACCGTCCACATCGGTGAGTAACATTTTGATCTTTTTAAGACGTTTAATAATTTTTTGATCAACAGACATAAAGTCAGTTTGTGAGAATTTATAAACGAAGTCAAATGCCCGTCGGCGATCCGTCGTCCTGAGCGCAGCGAAGGACCTAGCGGATTTTGGCTTTCAACAAATCCTGCAAATGCAAAATGCCCACGGGCTTGCGATCGTTTTCCGCTTCCATCACAAACAGCAGTTGAATGGAAAACTGCTCCATCACAAAAAGCGCCTTTTCTGCCATTTCCGAGGACAGTATGGTTTTTGGATTTAAAGACATGATCTCTTTGGCCATGGTCTTGAGGTGATCACGGTCGGTATTGAGGTGCCTACGGATATCGCCATCGGTGATAATCCCAACCAGTTCCTCTTTTTCGTTAATCACACCAACCGCTCCTCGCACTTCTTTGGCGGTCATCACCGGAAGAATGTCTTTCACAGTATCTTGCAGTTTCACAAGGGGAATGGCCTCTTGCCCATGCATCACATCCACTACGCGAGTTAAAAGCCGGCGTCCTAGGCTTCCTCCGGGATGGAACTCTGCAAAGTCTTCTTTACGAAAACCCTTTGCAAGTAACACGGCCATGGCCAAAGCGTCTCCCATGGCCAACGTCGCCGTAGAACTGGACGTCGGAGCGAGCCCCAAGGGGCAAGCTTCCACACTAATGCCCACATCCAATAAATATTTGGCGCTCAGGGCGAGCATGCTTTTGGTGTTTCCGGTGATTGCGATATAGGAAATGGATTTTCGCTGCGTGTGTGCAATCAAATCTTTGAGTTCGTCGCTGTTGCCACCAAAGCTAATAATAATGATCACGTCTTCGGCGCCAATCACACCCAAATCGCCATGGGAGCTTTCCGCCAAGTGCAGAAAAAACGACGGCGTGCCCGTGGAACTGAAGGTGCCCGCCAGTTTTCGCGCAATGTGACCCGATTTACCAATCCCCGAAACAATGACTTTGCCCTTACAGTGCTGAATCATCTCCACGGCTTGCTCAAACTGCTCATTGAGCTTGGCCTTCACTTCTAGGATGGACTGCGCCTCAATATCTAAAACTCGCTTTGCCTCTTCGATAAACTTCATTGATGCGCACCTCGGTGAATTTGCGACGCATGTAAAAAATCTTTAAAAATCGGGTGCGGCGCTAGAGGCTTTGACTGAAACTCCGGGTGAAATTGTACGCCAATAAAAAACGGATGTTTTGGCAACTCAATGATCTCTACCAGATCGCGGTCTTCGCAAATGCCCGAAAGAACCATTTTATTTTTTTCGAAAATTCCACGGAAGTTATTATTAAACTCGTAACGGTGGCGATGGCGCTCTTGCACCAATTCTTTTTTATATATGCCACGAGCCAAGGTGCCCTTTTTTAACGAGCAGGAAAACGAGCCTAAACGCATCGTCGCCCCTTTATTTTGAATGCCTTTTTGCTCTTCCATAATGTCGATCACGTAGTTTCTTTGGCCCTTAACAGCACCCGCCTCAAATTCGCGGCTGGTGGCGTTTTTAATCCCACAAACGTTGCGAGCAAACTCAATAGACGCAAGCTGCATTCCCAAACAAATACCAAAAAATGGAATTTTGTTTTCACGGGCAAATTGGATGGCCAAAATTTTACCTTCCACGCCGCGCTCACCAAATCCTCCGGGAACTAAAATACCGTCGAGCCTTTTAAGGTGTTGCGAAATATTTCGGGTGGTCAGCTCTTCGGCGTTCACGTAAACAACGTGCACCTGGCTATCAAGCGCAATTCCCGCGTGGTGAATGGCTTCGGAAAGGGATTTATAACTTTCCTTCAAATCCACATACTTTCCCACAAGACCGATGGTCACTTCTTTTTTAGGATGCTTTACAACTTGAACAATCTTTTCCCATGGCTTCAGGTTTGGCTGAGGAGCGTTGAGTTTAAGAGCTTGTACCACTTTTTGATCAAAACCCTCTTTGTGCAGCATCATCGGAACTTCGTAAATGGTTTGTGCATCGTACGCTGCAATTACGTTTTCAGGACGAACACTGCAAAACAAACCGATTTTTGATTTCATTTCGGCGTCGATGGGTTTTTCGCTTCGGCAGATTAAAAAATCAGGCTGTATACCAATGGCCCGTAATTCTTTGACCGAGTGCTGAGTGGGTTTCGATTTCAATTCACCAGCGGCGGCAATGAATGGAACGTAGGTCACATGCACAAACAGTGTATTCTCAAAACCCAAATCCACGCGCATCTGGCGAATGGCTTCAACAAACGGCAAGCCTTCGATATCGCCAATGGTTCCACCGATTTCTACGATGGTGACTTCGGACCCCTGGGCCGCCTCATACATCCGCGATTTAATTTCGTCGGTGATGTGGGGAATCACTTGCACAGTTCCACCCAGATAATCTCCGCGACGTTCTTTGCGAATCACGCTGTCGTACACTTGGCCCGCAGTGATACTGTTACGACGATTCAGAGTGATGGAGGTGAAGCGTTCGTAGTGACCTAAATCAAGATCAGTTTCTGCACCATCCGCAGTGACGTAAACTTCGCCGTGCTGAAAGGGCGACATGGTTCCCGGATCTACGTTGATGTAAGGATCACATTTCATCAGTGTGACTTTTACGCCGCGTGCTTCTAGCAATGCGCCAAGGCTGGCTGCCGAAAGACCCTTTCCGATGGAGGACACCACTCCGCCGGTAACGAAGATAAATTTTTGCTGCAGGTTTTTTATTTTCTTGGTCGCTTTTTTGCTCATATGTTTACTCATCTTTTATTTAGCTTTTTTATCTAACAGTATTTTTTCAATTTTTTGCACATCGCTCGGGATATCAACGCCCCAACAATCATGCTCCACTTTTACAATTTTAATATTACCGCGCAAATAAAGCGCGCGAAGTTGCTCGAGCCCTTCGGCCTCTTCGATGCCAATAGGCGTTTGTTCGCAAAATTTTTGCAAAAATGATTTGCGGTAGGCGTAAATACCAATGTGTTTTAAACAAGGAATGGTTTTAAATTCCGAAAACGGACGGCGCGAAAATGGAATCGGCAAGCGACTAAAATAAAGCGCCCGTCCCTTTTGATCCATTACAACTTTTGCGACTTGCTGAGAATGCAGGGTTTCTTCGGTGAGTTCGTGCCCCAGGGTCCATGCTCCACAGTCGGCGTTTTCGGCCAACTCAGTTTCGCGCACTAAAGTATCGAGCACATCGCCGCGGATCAAAGGCTCATCCCCTTGGATGTTAACAATAATGTCGTACGGTAAATCTTTGATTGCCGCCCACACACGGTCCGATCCGGACGGTAAATCCGAGGGAGTCATGCGCACTTCATAACCCAATTTTTGGGCCACGGAGGCAATCTCATCGTGATCTGTGGCAACGATGATTTTTTGGATTTTTTGACTTTGAGACACACCTTCAAGAACCCACTGAAGCATGGGTTTATTGAGAATTGGCGCAAGCGGTTTACCCGGAAAACGGGTCGCGCCAAAGCGAACAGGAATAACACCAACGACGGAGTTCAATTTTCACCTCGGCTGAAAGGAAATAACTAACACTTCCTTAACAATTTGTCATGTAAGAAGCCAATCAAATAGCACTTTCTCTAAGGGCACAAGGCCGTCGCCGGATAGGCTCGAATATGGAAGCACTAGGTCTAACTTAAGCTCCTGATTTATCTTCTTTTTCTTTGCCACGACGGCACTCTTTGAGATTTGATCAGATTTACTTAAAATGAGTCCAAACTGTAAATTCTGTTTGTCCGCTAAATCCAAAAGCAACTGCTCATCTTCACTCCACTCGCGGCGAATATCCATCACCAGCAACATCACTTTGAGGTTTTCCCGGCGAAGCAGGTACGACTCCACCATTTTTCGCCAGGTCATCACTTCGGTATTGGCTCTGGAGGCGTAGCCATATCCCGGCATATCCACCACGCGGTAGCCCTCTTTGTGGTCGAACAGATTAAGAAGGGCGGTTTTCCCTGGAGTTTGGCTCACTTTGGCAATGGGCCGGCGGGAGCGCGCAATACCATTGATCAACGACGATTTTCCGGCGTTGGAGCGCCCGGCGATGGCCACTTCCGGGCGGTGATCGCGAGGAAAGTCGGAAAGTCTTGCTGCACTCTTTAAAAACTCAAGATTGGACATGCGTAGTAGATACACTGAATCCCGCACTGAGTTCAACTGTTGAAATTTTCCGTCTGAGTTCTTCCGTCTCAGTTCCCCCGTCTGAGACTGAAATCCTACGATAAGGACGGCAATTCCGGAATTCTGCCTCTTAAAACCAACTCAAAAGCTCTCTGATTGGTACAGCCTTTGTAATGAAATTTTTGCTTTTATTGAATCAAACAAAGGAGAAACGATGATTACTTGTAAACTTGAGGATCTGCAGGAGCCGGCACAAAAAGCGGCCTATTTAATTCCCCTGCACGACACCAAAAACTTGGTGGAGATTGGCGAATTCGTGTCGTTTGGCCGAAACTCCTCTAACACGGTGGTTCTGACAGATCCTTTTTCCTCACAAAAACATGCGCGCATCGAAAAGAGAGGCGAGCAATTCATTCTCAAAGATCTACGCAGCAGTAACGGAACTTGGCTCAACGAAAACGCCATTCTCGAAGTCATACTTAAGCCCAATGACAAAATTCGCATGGGCGAGACCCAATTCACATTTTCCTTTGTAAAAAATAAAGATGATAAGACCCTTTCCAGTAAAAATCCCGACTGGCAAAAACAACTTTCACGCTTACCTGCTTTTGCATCGTCAGATCACACCATTCTTATTGTCGGACCCACAGGAAGCGGTAAGGAAGTTATCGCGAAGGAATCCCACAAGTTGTCGTTACGACGGTTTTTCCCTTACGTAACCATCAACTGCAGCGCCCTGAGCGAAAGTTTGGTGGAGAGCGAACTCTTTGGCCATGTGAAAGGAGCCTTTACCGGCGCCATGGAGGATCGCATGGGGGCCTTTGAGGCCGCCCGCGGAGGAACTTTGTTCTTAGATGAAATCGGCGATTTGCCCTTGTCTCTTCAGCCCAAGCTTTTAAGGGCTCTTGAAAATCAAGAAATTCGGCCAGTAGGGAGTGATAAAACCATCAAAACTAATGTTCGCATTATTGCAGCCACCCATAAAAATTTATACGAAAGAGTCGTAAAAAAGGAATTTCGCGAGGATCTTTATCATCGCTTAAATGTGTGCCGTATCTCACCCCCTTCCCTGATTGAACGCATGGAAGACTTTGATGATTTGATTTACTATTTTGCCAAAGAAAAACGCGTCCGGTTTTCCTTCGCCGCCGTTGAAAAATTAAAAGACCATGTATGGCCCGGCAACATTCGCGAACTGCGAAATGCGGTGTCGCGCGCTTCGGCCTATCTTCCGGGACAACAGATTGAACCGCAGCATATTCATGAAATCATTGATCGCCCAGTGATGACTAACTTTATCCTCGAACATCTACCGCCACTGAAAGAGCTGGAAAAAGATTTAATCATCAAGCATCTCGAAAAGAACGAGGGAAACCAGCGGCGAGCGGCAGAGGACTTAAGCATGCCGAAAAGCACATTTCACGACAAACTGCGCGCCTACGCAATCAATCCCAAAAACTTCAAACGCCGTAGCCGTGTTTAGAATGCTGGTAGTTTAGAATACGACGAGCTTGTAGCGGATGTTTTTTATCTTTGTAGTTAGCCGACTGTTGAGGGATGCCAAAATCACTTTGCGCATCTCCTCTTTTCCTTCGACGCCTTTAAAATCTTCCACGCTGTATTGCTTCAGCACTCGACTCAGAATTTCGACAATCTCTTCATACCGATTTGAAAAATAGGGCTCATCTTCACGGCGCAGAAGCTCCATGTAAAAAGCCATTCGAGCGATTTTGACTTCGCCCTTCGGCTTGATAACGTAGATTTGCTCAGGGACTTCCAGAAAATATTGATCTGTTAAAAACAAATCCATTAAGTTTCTTTGCGGCAGTTTTGCATTTAGGATTATCGTTTCGTCAGCCCACATTTCAAGTGATGTCTGATCGGCTATTAAAAATGCTGGCGTAAAAACTCCAAAAACGGAAAGCAGTAAGATTGGCAGGGCAACAAAGATCACAAAGCTTCCCATGTAAACAAGGAGCTGCTGGGTGCGAGTGAGCCCATACCAAAATTTATAAATCCACTTTTCAGCTTTCTCGGCGTCTTTTTTCTGTTCTTCTTCAGACAGCCCGATGTCCTGATGATTCAGGTTATCGGCGCTGATGGACTTAAGTTGATCGACAAATTCTGGAGCTGCCTCTTGGAGGATATTATCAATTTCTTCCAGATCGGCTTCCGATACCCGTTCGTCGTTTTCGTTTTCGTCTAAGATATCTGACATAGAAGTATTTCAACCTTAAATCATTGAATTGTAAAGACTTTCCCGCAGGCTAGAACGCCTGGAACACCAATTGCTTTTACCATCCTCAAAACAGTGAGTTTTTAATTTGTGCGATCGGGGCGTAACCTAAGGTGCAATTAAGGGCCGATTGTTAAAAATTTAAACAACCATTAAAAATGGAGAGGATTTATATGCTTAAACGAATAGTAACAATGCTAGCTGTGGCCACAGTGACCGTGACCGCTTTTGCGCAACAACAGGATATGAATACGATTTCTACGCCTGTTCCTAATGTAGAGTCTGCTAAAGGGTTTCGCGTTGCTCTTATTAAACCTTTTTTGGATTACGAAGTGAAGCAGGAATTTTTAGGCGTTAACGCTAGCTCAGAGGGTGATCTTGAAAAAGAAATCGGATTTTCTGTGGGTTATGCCTACTTGCCAGTGCAAAAATTGGGTTTCACTGGAAACTTAAGCTATATCAGTCTCGATGGTGACGATGCAGATAGCGACAAAGCAACTTTGCTAAGAATCGACGGTAACTTGGCTTATTCTGTAAATGAAATGGTGAGCTTTAAAGGTGGACTGAACATCAGTAATTTTACTGATGACGAAATGGATGAATTGGATCCTAGCATCGGTTTACAGTTTGGTGCCGGAATCCAAATCACTAAAAACTTTGGTGTGGATGCTTCTTACGTAATTATGCAGCAGTACGCAAAACAAGATACTATTTTTGGAGAAAATGAAATTCGCGTTTTCGAAAAAGGTATCGAGGTTGCTTTGCACGCTACATTTTAATTGAAATCAGGGTGCTAGCTTTTAGCACCCTCTAATTACCATTAAAAATGGAGAGGATTTATATGCTTAAACAAATAGTAACATTGCTGGCCGTAACGGCTGTGGCTGTATCTGCTTTTGCACAAGAACAAACAACTCAGGAAGAAACGACGAGTGTTTCTACCCACTTCCCCGGCCCCACTTCGGCAAAGGGATTTCGGATTGCATTGGTAAAACCCTTTTTGGATTGGGATGTCGAAGCAAAGGCTGACGGTATAACATTCAAAAACGATGGTGAATTCGAAAAAGAAATGGGTGTTTCTTTGGGTTTTGCTTATTTGCCCATTCGCAGCGTTGGTTTTACGGTGAATGCGAGTTACCTTTCTTTTAACGCTGAAGATGATAGCGATAAGATTCACATGATTCGAGCTGATGGGAACGTAGGCTATGCGTTTAACGAAGTTATCAGTTTGAAAGGTGGTTTCAACGTTAGCGATATCACAAATAGTGAACTGAATGAATACAAACCTAGTTTTGGTTTACAGTTTGGTACTGGTATCCAAATTAACAAGAACTTTGGTTTCGATATCTCTTACGTAGCTATGAGACAAACCAACAGGTCTTTAACCGACTACAATAACAAAGGTACTTTCAACGACCCTACTGTGAATATTTTCACAAGAGGACTCGAGGTAGCTTTGCACGCTACTTTTTAATTTAAAATCAGGGTGCTAGCATCTAGCACCCTCACAAAGGAACTTTTATGCTCAAATGGTTTACTTTGCTCACCGCTATCATGACCTTCTCGCAAATAACTTTTGCCGTGGAGAAAGATCGCGACGAGAAAACTCTTTCTACGGCAGTCCCAACGGTGACGTCTTCGAAAGGCTTTCGACTGGCGGTCATTAAACCATTTTTAAACATCGAAGCCGAAATAAAAACTCCTGGAGTCGTGCTGAATGGTGAACCTGAGTTAGACAACGAAATAGGTCTGTCCGTTGGTTATGCCTATTTGCCAATCATGAAGTTGGGTTTCTCAGCAAATGCGAGCTTTTTGAATATGGATAACAAAGTGGGTGAAACATCGCAGATGGTGCGTATTGATGGGAACCTCGCCTGTGCGCTCAATCACACCGTCAGCATCAAAGGCGGAGCAAACTTGAGCAATTTTACCGACAGTAACTTTGATGACATAAAACCAAGCATTGGATTTCAGTTTGGAGCAGGAATCCAAATCACCAAAAATTTTGGTTTTGATATTTCCTATGTGACTATGCAACAGAGCGCAGTTGATAAAAACTCCCTCCCTCCATCCATGGGAGATCTAGAACTGAGTCTTGTCCAGCAAGGACTTGAGCTAGGATTGCACACTACTTTTTAAAATGACGAACCCACTTTTGGGACTTCCTGCGTTGAATTTTTTAAGTTCCATTTCAATATTACTTAAAAACGAGTTCCGCAGGCTTCCTGCCGAGGACTGTCCGAGGCTTTTAAGTGATATTGAAATAGAACTTAAAAAATTCAACGCAGGAAGTCCCAAAAGTGTGTCCGTACCTTTAAAGCTCGGCCCAGTTTTTGCCTTTTGAGACGTTCACTTTAAGGGGCACATCCAGTGTCATGCAGTTTTCCATCAGGTTTTTAATTTTATTCATTTTATCATCGAGCTGGCTGTCGTCTTTGATTTCGAAAATCAATTCATCATGCACTTGCAAAACCATTTGCTCGCGAAATTCGTGCCCTACTTCAATCATGGCAAGCTTTACTAAGTCGCTGGACATCCCCTGAATGGGAGCATTGATGGCTGCCCTTTCGGCAAAGGCCTTCATGTTGTTACTTTTTGAGCGAATTTCGGGGAGGTAACGCCGACGGCCCAAAATAGTTTCCACGTAGCCGTGAGTTTGCACAAACTCTACCACATCGGTCATGTATTTTTTAACCCCACTAAAACGCTGGAAATAGAGATCGATAATATCTTTGGCTTCGCTGCGAGGAATTTTAAGCCCTTCCGAAAGGCCGTAAACACCTTGACCGTAGGCAATTCCAAAATTGACCGCTTTGGCTTTGCGACGAAGATCGTCGTCGACTTTATCCAGGGGCACCGAAAATATCTCGCTTGCCGCTTTTGAGTGAATATCTACATCTTGTAGGAATGCCTCTTTGAGTCCCTGATCTTTGGAAATATGGGCCAAGATTCGCAGTTCGATCTGACTGTAATCTGCCGAAACCAAAATATGTCCAGGCTCGGCAACAAAGGCGCGACGGATGCGCAAACCGCGCTCGGTGCGAATGGGAATGTTTTGCAGATTGGGTTGCACACTAGAAAGCCGACCAGTGGCCGTCAAAGCTTGATTGTACTGCGTGTGCACGCGGCCGCTTTCGCTATCTACGAGAGCTGGCAGGGCATCAACGTAAGTGGACTTCAACTTACTCAACTCGCGAAACTCGATCACGTTTTTCGTGATGGGAAACGTGTCTTCGTATTTCTCGAGAACGTCGGTATTTGTAGAATAGCCCGTTTTGGTTTTTTTGCCTTTAGGTAATCCCATTTTTTCAAACAGTATGTGACCCAACTGTTTGGGGCTTGCCACATTAAAAACTTCGCCGGCTTCTTCGTGGATTTCCTTTTCCACTTTGCGAATGCCTTCGGTGAGGGTGAGACTTTCTTTTTTTAAAAAATCCACATCAACTAAAACACCCTTCGTTTCCATGGCGGTTAAAAGATCTATGGTGGGCAGCTCTATGGTTTGCAGTACGCCTAGCATCGAAGTCTTTTGCAAATTCTTTGTTAGCTCATCTTTTAGTAGCAGATGTATTTGATAAAGTAATGAAGCATCCGGAAGATCTGGGACCGATTGTTTGGCGTAGAGCTCTGCCACCGCAGCAAAAGATTCAACCGGGCCTGCATGGGCGATGTAAGCTGCAAGATAACTGTCCCATCCGGCGCGATGGGCTTTTTTCAGTTTAAGTTGTCGCCAACACAATTTGAGATCGTAGCCCATCCATTCGATGTCACCGCGGGAGTCCAATAGTTCGCGCAGTTGGGTTTCGTCGCCTTGATAGTGGCAAATTTGCTCGTCGTGCGCAAAAATATATTCCCGCTGATGATCCACAATCCAAAGTTGTTTTTTGTTTTCAAGCCAGGTTTTGAATTTGGCAAAATCCAGGGTTTGCACTTCGAACGACATTCTTTGGAGTGCGACGGGAACTGCAGAGGAGGCAGCGGCTGAGCCCTCACTGCCCGTTGAGATGACTGCGGGAATTTCGCCTGAAACCTCGTCTGGGCTTTGTTCTATGGATGCTGATTCTTTCGCAGCATCGAACGTGGTCGCTGAGGATGCGTCTTCACTCAACAGATTTTTTTTAAATGTCGAAAATTCAAGCTCGTCTAAAACTTTAGAAAGCTCTTCGCGGTTGGGTTTTTGCAGTTTTAATCCCTCTACCGATAAGGGAATATCCATCTCTTGATCGATGGTGACTAATTTCTTTGAGAGAAAAGCCATATCTTTGGCTTCCATTAATTTTTTTTGCAGATTTGCGTTCTTAACGTCGTCGAGATGCTCGTACAAATTTTCTAGGGAACCAAATTCTTCGATCAATTTTTGCGCCCCCTTGGGCCCTACTCCACGCACTCCAGGAATATTATCCGAAGCATCACCAGTCATCGCTAAATAATCGATAAAGTGTTTGGGATGCACTCCCCATTTTTCGATCACTTTTTCGATCGTAAAGCGAATGTCTTTCATGGTGTCGTACATGATCACGTTGTCGTTGATAAGCTGGGCAAAATCCTTGTCGCCACTGACAATAACCACTTGCATGCCGTGAGCTTGTCCATAACGAGTGAGAGTTCCGATAAGATCATCCGCTTCGAATCCTGGCTTCTCAAAGATAGGAATCCCCAAAACTTCTGTGAGTTTTTTGATATACGGAACTTGTGGTATGAGCTCCTCAGGCATTTCCGAGCGATTGGCCTTGTACTCTGTGTAAATCTCTTTTCGAAACGATGGCTCGGGACCATCAAAACAAAAAGCCAAATAATCGGGTTTGATGTCTTTTAAAAGTTTCACGATCATTGATAAAAAACCATACACTGCGTTGGTTGGAACGCCTTTTGAGGTGTTGAGAGGCCTCACTGCATAGAACGCCCGAAAAAACATAGAGCTCACATCAACCAGATATAACTTCTTCATTTGTTTTACCTTTTTGAAAAATAGATGAGCGACCTTAACCGATTGAGTCTCAAAATGAAACAATTCAGTTTAAAATAAGTTAAAAAAATTCGACAAAAGTCCTAATGTTTTTGAAGGATTGCCGATAAGGGAAGCTGCGGAGGTCCCATGACTAAATACATTTTTATCGGTTTAAGTCTTATGTGGATGACCGTCTTTTATCAAAATTGCAGTCCCAATAAGACACTTGCGACAACGCAACAGGATTTAGCTAAATAACCTACTCGCCGTCTGAAAATACAAAGACCAACTCATCTTCGCGAACCAACCCCAGCTGCTCTGTGGCCTGACGTTCGATAAACGAATGGGAACGCGCCGCTTCGACGCGAAACTGCAACGATTGCACATCCTGCTCAATGGCATGAATTCTTTTTTGCATTTCTTTTTCGTTGCGATGCAAGCTCCACAGATTCCAAAAGCTTCCATCATAAAGAAGCATCAGAACAGTCAGCAGCACCGAACACAGCAGCACCTTAAGGGGTTGATTGAGAAAATCCATGGCCGATGTTTTGAGGGTCGTCATTGCTCTATGATAAGACCACTTCTGATAGGTACCAAGTACCTTTTCCGGTAATATACGAGATCTGAGATCACTCATTTAGTATTTCAATTCTCAAATCTCGTATATTACCGGAAAAGGTACTTGGTACCTATCAGAGCTGGGCGAAGGTCGCGCTCTTTACGAGTTGCTCTTCGATGCGCAGCAACTGGTTGTACTTCGCGATGCGTTCGCTGCGGCACAAGCTTCCAGTTTTAATTTGTCGGCAGTTCAGCGCCACCGCGAGATCGGCGATGGTCACATCCTCCGTCTCGCCGCTCCTGTGCGACATCACTGTGTTGTAGCCCGAGCGTTGGGCAAATTGCACGGCTTGAATGGTCTCGGTTAAAGTTCCTATTTGGTTTACCTTTACCAGCAAAGCATTTGCACACTGCTCGGCCACGCCGCGCTGAACGCGCTCGATATTGGTTACAAATAAATCGTCGCCCACCAATTGCACGTCGGCCCCCAGTTTGGCAGTGAGTTCTTTCCACCCTGCCCAGTCGTCTTCGGCCAAGCCATCTTCGATGCTGATAAGTGGATAACGCTTGCTCCAACCAGCGTAGATATCAATGAGCTCGGAAGACGTAATTCTTTTGCCCTCCCAGTCGTATCGACCGTCTTTGTAAAACTCGGTGGCCGCCACATCCAGAGCCATAAACACGTCTTCCCCCAAATTATAACCGGCCTTCTTAACGGCTAAGGCTAAAAGCTCGAGCGCTTGCTCGTTGGATTCTAAAGCAGGAGCAAAGCCGCCCTCATCGCCGACAGAGGTGGTGAACTTTTTTTCGATGAGAATTTTTTTAAGAGCGTGAAAAATCTCAGAGCCCACGCGCAGGGTTTCGCGAAAATTTTGTCGGCGCGGAACGATCATAAATTCTTGGATGTCCACGCCGTTGTCAGCATGGGCTCCGCCATTCATCACATTCATCAACGGGATCGGCAACTGATGGCTATGCACGCCGCCAATATATTTGTAAAGTGGCAACCGCGATTCCTGCGCCGCTGCCTTGGCGGTGGCCAAGGAAACTCCAAGGATGGCGTTAGCGCCCAGTCGGGCTTTATTTTTTGTTCCGTCGAGTTCAATTAATTTTTGATCAAGCCCCGCCTGATCAAAAACATCAAAGCCTTCGAGGGCATCAGAAATTTCGCCGTTCACATTCTCTACCGCCGAGAGCACGCCTTTGCCCATGTAGCGACTCTTGTCTCCATCGCGAAGCTCATGGGCTTCGTGGGCACCGGTAGAAGCACCTGAGGGCACAGCAGCTCGTCCAATCACGCCGTTGTTGGTGAGGACTTCCACTTCGATTGTAGGAAATCCTCGACTGTCCATAATTTCGCGGCCGAGAATGGAAACGATTTCTGCCATGTAGTCTCCTTAGATAGGTAAAGGTAAATTTTCGTCGAAGGACGTTTTCGACTCCGTTGATTTTTTAAACTTTTCAAAACTCAATGATAAGTCCTGCATGGTGGCTTTGTTTTTTAACAAGCGCTCGCACGCCTCTTCGACCATTTGATTGTACGACGATTGCACGTGTTGCCAGTCCATGCGGCGCATGGCTTCGTCCACCTGTTTGGTTTTGCGACCCGAGTGAACTAAAAACGTAACCAGCTGTTGCGAGCGAACAAAATAATCATGCAGTTTTAAAAAATCACTTTTTACAGCTAGTGATTCTTGCAGAAAGAACTCAAACTTCGAAGACGTTTCGCGCAGAAAAGTTTGCAGTTCGCGCAGTTCTTCGGAATTGATGCTCACAGTTTCGTGGGCGACGGAGCGATTTTCTAAATTCTTTTGATGTTTTTCCAAACTCTCCATCA
This sequence comes from Bdellovibrionales bacterium, assembly GCA_031426555.1. Taxonomy (GTDB): domain Bacteria; phylum Bdellovibrionota; class Bdellovibrionia; order Bdellovibrionales; family JAGQZY01; genus JANPLN01. Next base: position 111,012 of record JANPLN010000002.1, read on the forward strand.
TGCTGCGCACCCATTGCGGGTTAAACTGGCGAAGATGCATCTCGTCTTCTGGAAGGAGAGTTTCCTGAGTTTGTTTCCACAAAATATCAATTTGGCTGTCTTGCCATTTCACCGATGCCAGTGGCTGTCGCATGTACAGCGGCAAACCCTCGAGGGCTCCCGTTAAATACATTGTAATAAAAGGATACTGCGAAGCGAGGACCGGCAACTGAAAGCGAATCACTTCGCCGTCTTGGCGCCACGAAGCGATGGGCGGCTCGGGAGAAATAAAATACGAGATAAAACGCGAGGGCTGGCAATAAATATCTTGCGGAGATTCCACCATTTTCAGAACACTGTCGAGAACACCCCACGTGCGCAGCTGTTCGTTCTGTCGGCCGATTTCGCGCAAATAGTTATCTGGAATATCGGTGAACAACGCATCGATATCCTTGAGAAGGGTTTCCATTTTTTCGGCTTCCAACCAGCACGAGGTGTCGCGCAAAAAATCTTCTGGAACATCAAGATTTTGATAAAAGGGAGACAGGTCCCTTCCTTGACGTTCTAAAAAAGTAAGAATGGAATTGGAAACTTTGCAGCTAATGAGCACGCTTCTTTTTCCTCTATTTTCAGAGGGAAAACAAACGATACCACGCACCTCGTACAGGTGCGGCAATGAATGTTACGAAGCTTTTTTGTTGGTAAAAAATTTGCTGCGCGGAAACGGAATTCTATTGTCCTCGAGCTCACGCATGAACGTGGGCAGCATTCCAGTGGGCTCAATTTGCCCCTTTAATTTGCCGTCGGGATTTCGCGTTAAGCTGCTAATTTTATAGATATCTTCTGTTTTGTAAGTGCCGTCGTCGCCAAGCCCAATGGCTTCAGAGATGGACATCACTTTACGCGACCCATCAGAAACCCGGGAAATCTGCACAACGATTTCGATGGCTGACGAGATGGAATGACGGAGCGCTTTTTCGCTGATTTTATTCTCCCCGCCCATGGCCAATGCTTCGAGTCTGAGCAAAGCGTCGGGCGCGGAATTGGCGTGGATTGTTCCCAAGCATCCTTTGTGACCTGTATTCATGGCTTGAATCAATTCCATGCCCTCTGACCCACGGACCTCTCCCACAATGATGCGATCCGGTCGCAAACGGAGACTGCTTTTGAGCAAATCGTACATGCTCACTTCGCCTTTGCCCATTTCATCGGCCATTTTGGTTTCAAAACGAACGACGTGTTCGTAATCGATGATTAATTCGCTGGCATCTTCGATAACGATAATTCTTTGGCCTTTTGGAATTCGGCTGCAAAGTAAACCGAGAAGCGTTGTTTTTCCTGAGCCCGTTCCACCGCTCACTAGTATATTTTTTCCTAGAAACATGCAAATTTCTAAAAATTGAGCGGCATCTGGTGTGATGGCTCCCCACTCGATATACTTTTTAAAATCGATTTTGGTTTTGCTAAATTTTCGAATACTCACTGTGGGGCCGCTCATGGCGCACGGGCGAATCACCGCGTGAATTCGCGAACCATCGGGAAGTCGTGCATCCAAACGCGGTTCATCTTTCGTGATCCGGCGTTTTACGTATTGAGCAATATTATTAATCCCCGCAAGTAAATCATCTTCAGAGGCAAAAACCGCCTCTGTGCGATGCAGTTTTCCCCCGCGTTCGATAAAAATATCGTTGGGACCATTGATGAGAATCTCAGTAATTGAAGGGTCTTCGAGATACTCGAAGACCGGTGCTAAATAGTTTTTGAGCGACTCTTTAAAGAGATCTTTTTCACTCGCTTTACTCATCGCCTCCCCTTATGATTGCTGGTGGTACGGCCTCGTCGCCTTGTTGCGCTGGCTGACGAATTTGAATCGCCGGCACGGGTTGCAACTGTTCTTCGGGACCATAAACTAAAACTTTTCCGATAAACTCAGCTTCTGGACAGTAAAACTGAAAAAGACCTTCTTTTTGCGGTTTTACTGTAAACGTCACCACTTCGCCAAAATACGTTCCGTGGTGTTCGGCAAAAGCATCTAACATGAAACTAACATTTTTTTTGTTTTTATTCACGTTCACAACAGAAACTTGATAAATCTGGTCTTTCTTGAGTCGCAATACATTGGGAACAAAACCTTTGTCTGTATTGGCGATGACCACTTCTTCCTTAGGCATTTCTTTATCGAAAATTTGCTCAAGCGGGCCTTGTTTTTTTTCGTCGGCCACCAAGTCCTCAAGCTCCATGCGCTTTAAATCTTTCTGACGACGTGAAAGATCAATCTTCCAGTCACCAAAAGCTGTCGCCGAAAACGAAATTAGAATAATAACTAAATAAATCTTTTGCATAAATCCCCCTCGCATTCCTAATGAACCACAGTGTTCGTGTGAAAATACATCAACTCTTTCGCCACTAACATCGCTAAGTAGTTGAGCGTCTGCTGATCAAAAGTTTGCAACTCATCTATCAACTCTTCGTAACTTCCCGGACACTGATTAACCGCTTCGAGAATGGGTTTTAAAACCCAAGGTTGAGTATCGAGTTTTCCAAACTCATCACTCCAGTCCATTTTTAACACTGGGTCGATAACCCCCATGTGATAAAGTGCATCGAAGACTCGCTGTAGATCACCTTGAAGAAACATCCCAATCCTCCTTGATTGTATCTAAAGATCGGCTCATTTTGAGATACTCTTGAGTCCAGTTTAATAGGCGAAATGCGCCGCGGTGCCACTGGATCTTGGTCGAACGTTCGATTTAACACCGAGCCACATTTAAGAAATCAACTGTCGGTCCGGGGCAGAAAAGTGTAATGTCCAGACATGATACCCAAGATGCTATTGTGTTCCGCAATTTGTTTTTTTTGCGCTCTTAGCCAAGCTGAGGATGAGTGCCTATCTTGGTTTAAGAATGCTGGTTTAGCGAGCGGCTCCGAATGTCACCTAAAATGCACAACTCTATCTGTAGATATGGGTACTTTCGATTGCCCAAATCAATGCGACAGACTATGTAAGAGTCGTGCTGAAACTACAGACCTTCCTCTCAAATATCCAAAAGGTCTTACAAAAGGGGACCGAGCAATGATTGCGAAACGTCCCAAAGAAGCGATAAAAGTCTATCAGGCAAAACAAAAAGCTGATGATTTAACTCTTAAAATTTTCAAGCAACAGGGACGAAATGATGAAAGCGATGCTTTTCGACACTTTGTCTGGGCAGCCCTTATCACTAAAGATTTAGGGCGAAATGTTGCAAATGAATTTTTAAACGCTCACGAAGATGAGGATGGACAACCGAAGCTGGAAAAAGAAATGGACATCTTCAATAATAAGATGGGCTCAAATTTAATAATTGAAAAAACTAATAATGGAGCTGCTTTAGAATTAGATCAAATAGAAAAATTCGCGCTCGAAAAATTGAAATCTAATGAGCTTAAAGTTCTTAACCCATCAAAAAAGAAAATTCCTGATGGCTACTACAGCAAGTGATCCTAAAAGCCTTCTTCTAACTGGCGCAATCAGTACTACCTTGGTCGCTACTATGATGGGCAAATTTGGTGAATATTTTTGGCTCTTAGATTTATTTTCCCATTTTACAATGCAATATTTTTGTTTAAATTTTATCTTTTTTATAATAGTTCTAGTTTTAAATAAAAAACACTACTTGCAACTTCTAATGATCCTGTTGATCTTTTCGTTTAACCTTGCAAATTTGTTACCTTTTTATCAAGTAAAAAATTCTGCACGTACTGTTTCAAGTAAAGATATTAAAATAGTTTCTTTAAACATTAATAGCCAAAATAAAGACTGGAAACCTCTTTCTAATTATTTAAAAGAGTACAACCCAGATATTATTATATTAACCGAACTCACTCCTGCTTTTGGTGCTGATTTGGGAGTTTTAAAAAATATATATCCGTTCGGCAAAGCTGTTATGGATGACGGTAATTTTGGGATTGGTATCATTAGCAAAATTCCTCTAGATAAAACTGAGATTCATAGACAAAGTTCTTCTCAAATTCCCTTCATAACTACAGAAATTAAAACGAATAGTACGACATTAAATATTGTAGCAATTCACCCATTCCCTCCGCTAGGCTCCGAAGGTACGCTCCTACGAAATGACTACTTAGATCAAGTTTCCCAATTTATTCAAAAATCAGACTCACCGACAATTCTCTGCGGCGATTTTAATGCAACCCCGTGGTCTTATCCGTTTAAAAAAATGATGGCCGAAACTAAACTCACATTGCCCCTGGGATCTGGAGTTATTGCCACATGGCCAACGTCTTTACCTTTTTTAAGAATACCTATTGATCACTGTTTAACTTCACCAACGCTTCATATTCTCAACTACTCTCGTGGTCCTAATGTAGGGTCAGATCATTTTCCGTTTCAGATGAGAATTGATTTCTAGCCATGGCATAACGCACTCGCTTCTCTCAGCCGTAGGGCTAATCACCTTGTTTTCATTTACAAGTCATCTCATTTGTAACTTACGAAAAGTACAGGCCATTTGTTGACCTCTCTACCCACTCAAACTTATGTAGTAGATCTCACGAAGGGGAATGCATGTTTCAATTACTTATCACTTTACTGCTGGCTCAGGCGCAACTCACTCCACAGAATCTTTACATTCAAGGTTACGCGCAAAACGCCTTCTTACTATATTCAAAATCTGCAGAAGAAGCACAAACGCTCAATCAATTAGTGAAAGACTTTGTCGCCAACCCCACTCAGGAGAAACTTGAAGCGGCGAAAGCGCAGTGGATTGTTGCGCGAAAAATTTATTCACAAACCGAGACCTACCGTTTTTTCGACAGCCCCATCGACGACGCCGATGGCCCCGAGGGATTGATCAACGCCTGGCCCATGGACGAAGCCTACATTGATTCTGTCAAAGGCAAAAGCAATAGCGGCATTATCAACGATCGCCAAGGATACCCGGTTATCGATAAAAATACGCTTTTGTCTCTCAACGAAAAAGATGGCGAGAAAAACATTTCCACCGGCTGGCATGCCATTGAGTTTTTGTTGTGGGGTCAGGACTTTTCCACAAATGGGCCCGGCACTCGCAGCTTTGAAGATTTTGTTGATGGCAGAATGCCCAATGCCGATCGCCGTCGACTTTACTTGAGTGTGATTACTGAACTTCTTGTAGAGCACATTCAGTCCGTGGCCGTTCAATGGAATCCCAGCAGCAGCAATAACTACTACGCGAGTTTTGTAAATGCACCTGACTCTCTTTCAAAAGTTGTGGAGTCCCTGCGGTTTTTTGCTGGTGAAGAACTGAGCATTGAACGCATGTTCGTGGCCTACGACATGCAAGATCAGGAGGATGAGCATTCCTGCTTTAGTGATACCACTCACTACGATCTCTACTACAATTATCTTGGGATCAAAAATACGCTCCTGCAAAAATACAATGGCATTTCATTGGTTTCACTCATTGCCGACAATGACGCAACTTTAGCGAGTCAGATCGGGGCCCAAGCCATTGCCATCGACTCCGCATTATTTCAATTTCCGGCGCCCTTCGACCAAGCAATTTTTATAGATTCGTCCCGTGAAACGATAAAATGGATCATCGACTCCCTGCAAGGACTTGCAGAATCGATTCAACAGGCTAAGACGATTCTGTGATTTTAAGTTGTCTCCTTTTCATATTTTTTGCTTTTGCAAATCCAGATCTCCCCGGAGGAGAGCTGACTCATACAGATTTTTCCAGAAATGCGTTTAGTCACCCGGGTCCGAATGTGAAAGGCGAAACCAAACTTCAGTTTGGAGTAGGAAACTCTTTCTTTAAAATTGGCTGGCCTGAGGCTCCCGCGTCCACCTCCGATCGCGATGGCTTAGGGCCCACGTTCAATGCGATTTCATGCTCATCCTGCCACCAACTGGATGGACGTGGCGCGGGCTACTATGCACCCACAAGTCACACAGAGTTTAATGTGAACGTGTCGTTGCTCTTTCGCTTAAGCAACGCCGAAAACTACGGGGAACAACTGAACCCGCTGGGTATCAGCGGGATTCCCGGCGAAGCCCGACCGTCGGTGCTGCTCCGTTTAGTAGAGGGTAAATACGGTGATGGGAGTTCGTACAAACTTCGCATGCCTGAATTTCGTTTTACGGACTTTGCCTTTGGCGTGTTTACTGCCAACACGCGAATTTCGCCTCGTGTAGCTACACAAATGATCGGCCTTGGCCTGATTGAGGCCATCGAAGATGCAGATATTTTAAAAAAAGAAGACCCAAAAGATCAAGATGCCGACGGTATTTCGGGGCGAGCTAACTTCGTGCTCGATATTCAATCCAACCAAACTCGACTGGGACGCTTTGGCTGGAAAGCCTCGCAACCAAGTCTGCGACAACAGAATGCGGCGGCCTTCGCTGGAGATCTCAGCCTCACCACCGCGCTATTTCCCACGGAAAATTGCCCCCCAGCGCAATTACTCTGTTTGCAGGCGCCTAATGGTGGAACTCCTGAAATTGCTGAAAACATTCTCGATCGTCTCACTCTATACACACAAACACTAGGCGTTCCAGCACGACGAGATCTGACCAATCCTTCGGTGGTGCGGGGAGAAAACTTTTTTTTACAAATTCGCTGCGACAGCTGTCACACGCCTTCTTTCAAAACGGGAGCTACGCACGAAGTTCCTTTTTTACAGAATCAAACGATCTACCCTTACTCCGACTTTTTACTACATGATATGGGGCCAGAGCTCGCGGACCACCGACCCGATGGTCTTGCCAACGGGCGCGAATGGCGGACGCCGCCTTTGTGGGGCATTGGTTTAATTCCCGTTGTAAACGATCATCAGAATCTTCTCCACGATGCTCGAGCGCAAAATGTGGAAGAGGCGATTTTATGGCACGGAGGAGAAGCTGCGCCTGCCAGAGATGCCTTTAAGAATTTAAATAAACAATCACGAATCGACGTTATCGCATTTATAAATAGCCTGTAGAGAAAATGACGTAAACTCAAGGAACGCACATGAAAAATTTAATCACTGTGACCTTGTTATTTTTAGCCACGGTTTCCTATGCTCAATCCACGTCGCAGCTTTATGATGAGTTTTTGCAGCGCGAACAAATTAAGTTGTCCCAACCCGAGGGCAACATCATGCAGTTTTTAAAAAGCGCCGTTCAATACGAAGTACGAAATATTTTGCAGCTCGAAGTTCTTGGCTCCACAACTACTTTTGTGATTCGCGACCGAAATGGCGATATTTGTTTTGGCGACGCCACACTTCAAGCCCTTCGTTGTAAAAATGAAATCGGTATCACTAGCTCCAACTATGACAACGAAGGTACAGCCACGCTGCCCGACGTTGCGACAAACGAAGCTGCTCCGGCCCTCTACAACGACTATGTAAAACGGGATCAAATCAAGTTTTCGCTGCCAGAAATCGCGGCGATTCAGTATTTAAAATCGTCAGTGGAGTATGAAGTGCGAAATGTGATTGAGCTCGAAATTTTAAACCCGCCAACGACATTTGTTTTTCGCGACCGCAGCGGCGATATCTGTTTTGGCGATATCTCAAAACGCCTGCTCCGTTGTAAAAACGAAATCGGCATCACCGGCGTTACTTACCAAGGAGACGGCGATTGAACGCAGTCTCTGTCACGGCGACGGTTATTGAGCACCGTCGTTGACCAAAGTGACGGTGATTGAGCACCGTCACAGCACCTTTTATAGGACGTTGGCGGCGAGCTCTGCCAGTGGCGAACGTTCACCCTTGGTGAGCGAGCAATGGGCTGAAATATCGTAGCCTTTAAAACGCTCTACAGAATACGTCAAACCACTGGTTGCGCTATCCACATAAGGATTGTCGATCTGATAACAGTCGCCAGTTAACACAACCTTGGTTCCCTGCCCTGCGCGAGTCACAATTGTTTTGATTTCGTGGGGAGTGAGGTTTTGCGATTCATCCACAATAAAGTACTGATTCGGAATGCTTCGTCCGCGAATATAAGTGAGAGGTTCAATGTTCAGCATGCCTTGATTGATCAGCTCTTGCGCGCGACCCGCAGCTTTTTTATCGGCGCCCATTAAAAACTCCACGTTATCAAAAATTGGCTGCATCCAAGGATTGAGCTTTTGCTCAATATCTCCCGGTAAAAAACCAATATCTTTTCCCATAGGAAAGATGGGACGACTGACGAGCAATCGTTGGAAGCGCCCTTCATCGAGCGACTTGTACAACCCTACGGCTAACGCCAATAGTGTTTTTCCTGTTCCCGCTTTGCCAACCAAAGACACAAAAAGAATTTCGTCGTTCAATAACGCATCAATCGCAAACGACTGCTCCACGTTCCGCGGATGGATTCCCCAGATTCCTTCGCTCACAGTGAGTAGCGGCACCATTCCTTTTTTGCGAGAATCGTACCGACCAATGGCGCTGTGATTTGGATTCGAAGCATCTTTGGCGACGATGTACTGATTTGGTAAAACGCGCAAAGAGTCTGCGAGTGGTAAAATTTTGTGTTCGTAAAAATGATTGATTTGCTCAGCGTCCACGTCGAGTTCGATGTGACCGGTATACATTTCGTCGTTTGAAACGCGCTCAGGCTCGTAATCTTTGGCGTTGATACCAAAAACATCAGCCTTAATACGCAGATTGATGTCTTTTGTTACAAGCTCCACAGGCACTGCTGGATTTTCTTTTTGCATGGCAAAGGCTGTGATTAAAATGCGATTATCAGCTTTCGAAGCTTCGAGTTCGCTAGGTAAGCCGGTGGTGGTTTTATCTGGTTCAACAAAAATGCGAGTCTTTCCGTCTTCTAAAAGAACGCCTTTTACAAGAGCACCTTTAGAGCGGAGCACGTCGATAAATCGACTGAACTGGCGTGCGTTGCGTCCGTTTTCGCCAAGATCTCTCTTAAAGCGATCCACTTCTTCGATCACGGAAATTGGAATATGCACATCTGCATTTTGAAATTTGCAAATGGCAAGTGCATCAAACAGAATGACGTTAGTATCTACAACAATTTTACGATTTTCAGCCAAGCGTGCCTCCCGACAGTCTAAGACTCCTAAGTCTTAGACTTTATTGGACTTCAACCCAACACGCTTGTAAACGAAACTTTATAATGTAGAGCGCAATAGAATTAGTCTCCGAGGCCAGAGACTAACACATCACCGTGATCGGTTTTTAAATAGGCACTCACATTTTCGATAAATTTTGCGAAATGAAACAACGCAATTTCGTTGATGGTTTCTTTTTGAAAAGCGCCACCAAAACGATGCACACCCTCTTCATCGATGTAACGAGCATTGTTGATTTTTACGACAAATGGAAAATAGGTTTCGTGGTTGAGATACACTCTCAGCGCCACCATTTCGCCCACCTTAAATTGACCGTATTCCGAAGGCATTTCAAACGCCAAACCGTTTTCTGAGATGTCATAAAGTGCGCACTTCGTGAGGCCTTTGTTAGGGACAATCAAATGCAAGCCCACAAATTCCGTCAGAAGCGTTCTCTTTACCCCGCGGCGTTCTTCCGCGATGATCTCCTGGCGCATCTCTGTGATATCAGTGATCGACGCAGGATCCTGTGATATTTTGCTTTTATGCTTTTTATTCCTCTTGGTGCGATGCTTCTGTAAATCGATAACATTCCCGCTTGAGCTCATTCCCCCTCCATGTGTTATATATATATCGGCACAAAAGTGTCTCAACTTTAAGCATTGTAGCCCTCCACGAAGGCTGCCATGAGAAATTGCGTAGGTCTTGAAAAGTGACGTTAAATCAGGGTGTTATCCTTAGTATCATGGTCCATGCCTTGCTGATCTTAAGTCTTAAGGTCGCATCCTTGAATCTGTTCGAAGAAAAGGAGCCACCAAAGCTGTATGTGGAATTTCGCGACGAACCCGAATCGCCGCTGATGGCGGAATCCTCGGAGCGCGTAAAAAAACAAACCCGCACGCGCGACATCAACCCTTCTGCCATCAGTTCCATGCAGCAGCCCCAACAGCAGAGCAATCCCACGGCGCAAAAAAATAAAAGCGCAGAATCCTCTCTGGGTGAACAGTTGCGTTCCATCAATCCCTCGCCCGATGATTTATTTATTGCGCAGACCCAACCCACACTGAGCTCTGGAGTTCGTGAGCGCCTGCAAAGCTACCTTCCTCCGGAATTAGAAATTGGTGATATGGTTGCGTTGAACACCGACCAGAATATTTATTATTCGTTTTACCGTCGCATGGCCGAAAAAGTGGTGTGGCCCTGGGCGCAAAATGTGATCGGCGGTTTTGAGCGCCTGAAACGTCGAGGCGAGCTCGATGGAGTCAGTAAATCGTGGGTGACCATCATCGAAGTTTTACTGGACAAAAATGGTGCGGTGATTGCTGTGGAACCTCTCCAGTTGGCTGGCGACTCCGACATGGACGCTGCCCCCATAAGGGCTTTTAAATCCGCAAAAAATTTCCCTAATCCCCCCACCGAAATGATCGACGAAGACGGCTATATCCGCATTCGCTATCGATTTATCGTCCACTACAATCCTTCTCGACAATAGACCCGCTGGACTATACGGCCCCCGCTTCCGCTTGATAAAATCTTAGAATGCGTTGGTGGATGTTATTATTGTGGCTACCGTCTATTGGATGGGCTCAATACAATGAATATTATGAAGTTGGGCTTTCGGGTAACTACCGTAAAACATATCTCACTGAATTAGGAACAACCGAGCGGGCCTATGACGAAAACGCCGCTTACACGGCTTCGTTTGCCTATTACTTTCGCGAAATGACAGCCATCGAGTTTAGTTATAGCCAAGGAAAGAACACGCGCTTTATTCCTTCGAGCACCATCACTTCCACAACAACTCATCGTTACAGTTTATTTGGCGTCGATTTGGTATTTACCTTTGGAAAACGCAGCGATACGTTTATTCCGTATATTAAAGCCGGTGTTGCTTATTTTGACAAAAAATCCATCGACTACGAGTATGTGAACAATGGTGTTCCCGAAGCACCACAAACAGTTGAAATCAACTCCACTGTGGTACCCAGTGCCGGTTTTGGAATGCAGTTTCGTCTTACTCAAAGACTTTCGTTTAAGGCAGGGCTTGAGTTTTGGACAAGTGGCGCGATTAACAAAGACGTCAAAGACTTTGATTGGGCAGCTCGAATGGGTATTTCTTGGTTTCTTTAAAGTCCATTCTTTTATGGCTGGCTTGCAGCTTGACCCTCTGCTCTTGCCAGGTGGGTTACCTTTTAAACAATGCCTACCATCAAGGGCGAATTTTAAAACGCGCCGTCGCCATTGACGATGTTTTGCAAAACGAATCCGTAAACGCAGACGTTAAAAAAAAACTGATCTTGGCGCAAGAGGCGAAAAAATTTGCGGAAGACTTTCTAAAGCTTAAAAAAACAAAAAACTACAGCACCTACGTTCAATTGGATGGCCCCTACGTAACCTACGTGGTGAGCGCCGCCCCCAAAAACGAACTCACCTACTACACATGGTGGTTTCCCATTGTGGGAAGCGTGCCGTACAAAGGATACTTTAAACCCGAGCCGGCCAATGACCTTGCAAGGGAGCTGCAGGCAGAAAATTTCGACACCTATGTGCGCGGGGTTTCGGCCTTTAGCACCCTCGGCTGGTTTCGCGATCCCGTTCTGTCTTCCATGGTCAATTATCAGGATATCGACTTAGTAAATACAATTATCCACGAAACGGTGCACGCCACTCTTTATATTTCTGGAAATGCAAATTTTAACGAGCGGTTGGCAACCTACTTGGGCGACCTGGGCACTCGGCTGTTTTACCAACAAAAAGGCGAAGAGCTTTATAGGCAAGTCGCGCAAACCATTCAAGACGATGAATTCGACCAGAAGTTATTTACTGAATTTATCTCCGAGGAAATTAAAAAGCTGGAGGAGTGGTACAAAGATCACAAAAATGATTCCGATTTGCTGGCTTCGCGCGAAGTGCAGTTTAGCGGAATTAAACAAAACTTTGTAAAAGCGGTAAAAGCCTCACTCAAGACGAAGCGCTATGCGAATTTCGATAAAACCGAAATAAACAACGCTCGCCTTTTGGGATTTAAACTATATCTAAATGATTTATCAGATTTTCAGAAGCTGTATGAGCATTTTAAATCCGATTTTTCAAAGATTCTGGAGTACTGTAAATCCCTTGAAGGTGAAAAAGATCCCGAGGTCAGTTTGAAGAAGTTTGTGAGTCAGAAAACTCTCTAAAACTCTATTCACACGAAGGTTAGTTTCCTTCTGCATTCCCAGGAGCTGTCCGCCCTGAAGGTGACGATTGCGGCTGAGCGAGCTCTCTTCGCTTCAGAGCTTGTGCCAAATCTTGCTGACTAATGAGACCTCCACACTGTGCGGGCATGACTTGCTTTGGATCTTGATTACGAGCAAGCACTTGATCTGCTACTATTTTTTGCAAGAAAGTTATTGTCGCAGTATCGTTAGTAACGTCTCGACAGTATGGCTTATTGTAGCTCGCCACCCAACTATTACTTTCGCGAAACGGCGTGGCCTTCCCTCTCTCGTAGCTGTACCACATACGACCTGCGCTATCTTCCGCACGAAAATAGTTGATTCCACTTAAATTCCATTCCATTGGGCAAACACGCACTTGATTTCTTTCGATAAGCAATACACCAGATCGAATATCGTCGGAGTAAATGCCCCCTCCCCAGCCTTCTTTAAACATATGCATAATCGTAGTACGTTCAGGCACTTCAAAAGTAAAATCCTGCATCGTTGGTAGAAGTTGCCTTACACATTTCAAGGCATTGCCTTGATTAAGGGTTACAACTGCGTAAGATTGCTGAGCTAATAGAGTGATAAAAATGAAAGTTTTCATACCACCTTTTTCGGCATTTCAGCGGTGGAACTTAATTTGAACTGCTCCTTCAGCTTGAGCATGGCATGGCGGTAGTTGGCCTTTGCCGTGTCGTAAGGGCAATTCATGATGGATGACACTTCCTTAAAACTTAAGTCCTGAAACACCCGAAGCTCCAAGGTTCGTTTTTGCTTGTCTGGCAGCGCCTCCACAAACAATCGCAGCTGTTGGAGCATTTCGTCTCTCACCATGTTTGTCTCTATCAAACATGCCTGGAATAGAACCACGTCTTCAATGTTTTCCGTTTCGCGGAGTGCCCGTAATTTGTTGCGAGCCGTATTGAGTGCGATCTTGTACAACCAGTTTTTAAATGAGCACTTAAACTGAAACTGCGACAGGCTCAAGTAGGTCTTTAAAAAAGCCTCTTGCATGATATCTCGAGCCAACTCCTCATCCCTCACAAACTTTAAAAGCAAGCGAAGCAAGAGTTTTTCGTATTTTCTAACCAATACGGCGTAGGCGGCACGGTTGCCATTTTGAATTTCGTAAACCAAATCCTTATCCTGAACTGAGATCATATTCCCCCTCTTCCCAGAACAAAATTTAAAATCGCGGCTGTGATTGGATTTTGGTTACGGTCGCCAGTATTTGATGACAGAGGCTGTAAAAAGATAAATCTTCATCGACCCTCTTTCTGGGAGATTCTCCCTGCCACAGACAATAGTTGGCACCCCATCGAAAGTCGAGGCACAGTTTTTTATAAACCCCATAAGAAAAAGCGAGACGTGGGTTTCTTTTTTCGTTAAACTTCTAATATGACTACAGCTTTTTCAACATCAATTGGTACATCACAAAACGGTTCAAAAATTGTTCTCTCTGGCTATCTCAACGAGGTTGCCACTCTTCCAGCTATGAAAAAGGAACAAAACTTAACCATCGATCTGGACGCCATTGTTGGCCTCAACTCCATCGGCACCCGCAAATGGTGCCAGTGGATCGCCGACTGCTCCAATCTTTACGAAAAAATCACTCTGGAAAACTGCCCTGTGATTTTTGTAAAAACATTCAATCAGATTACGGATTCCCTCACTGATAAGTGCTCGGTGAGTTCCGTTAAAATTCCGTTTTATTCGGATGCCATCGACGAGCGCAAAATGGTGGTTCTGCACCTCGGAAAAGACTATTCGTTTGATGGTCTCTTTCAAGTTCCACAAATTAAGGACTCTACCGGCAATTTGATGGAGATCGACATCATTACGGAAAACTTCTTCAACTTTATGAAAAAATGACGCCACTTTTATCGCGCTACCCTGATTTTTTGACCAAAGAATCTCTCGCTAAGGTTGCGCCGATTTTAAAAGACATCAGCGTTTTGCACTACCCTTCTGAGCGCACGCATATTCAAAATCTACATGATCCTAAAAAGGTGATCATCGTTATCGAAAAGGCCACCATCAAAGAGGTTTTGGGCTTGGCTGAGCGCGGTTACATGCAGTTTGTAAACAAGAATCGCGATGACTTTTCGCAAGAACTTTTGTTTTCGGCTCTGATGATAGCAAAACCCAGTTCCTTTGCCGGCCCCTCGCCAATGTTTTTGGCAAATTTTAGCCCCAACACAGGCCCCAACGAAGAAAACCATGTCTCGATTCCGTATACTTCGAATTACGAAAAGCAGGCAATTTTAGAAAAATTGAACTTCTTCCTCATGCAAGACAACAAGCTCATCAGTCTCAAAGAGCTTTGCATTCAAGTGGCAGACGAAATGTACATGAATTCGATCTTTAGCGCTCCAGTGGATGAAACCGGCAAACATCTCTTTCAAAATTTACGCCGCGACCAGAACATCTCTTTTCCCGCTGGCAAAGCTGCAAAAATCTTTTCGTGTTATTCCAGTTCGCGCGTGATTATTGGCTGCACAGATCCCTATGGCTCTCTGCGCATCCAAACTTTGGTGAGCTATTTGAACGCCGTCTTTTTAAATGATCAGGCAAAGATCAAGGGCGAAGCCGCCGGTGGTGCAGGCGTTGGGCTGAAATACATGGTCGAAAACGCATCGCTGTTCTACTCGTTTATTAAGCCGGGCGAATTTAGTTTTGTAGCCTGTGGGTTTTTACTCAAAGGCATGAAAGCCAATCTCAACGAAAACAAGAACTTCCACTTCATCCAGCTGTAACCCAAAAGGTACCAAGTACCTTTTTGATTACAAGCAGGTGACTCTGTTGCGACCGGAATTTTTTGAGGCGTAGAGGGCGGAGTCTGATTTCGAAAACAACTCATCAAACGTGCTCATCTCGGGCTCCATTTCGGAAATTCCAATGGATATAGTCACGGGGATCTTTTTGCTATCAAAAACAAATTCATGCTTTTCGATGGTTGCACGAATACGCTCGCCGATCTCTTCGCCAATTTTAATGTTGGTTGCCATAAGAACGATAACAAACTCTTCTCCACCAAAACGTGCAAAATAGTCATCTCCGCGAATGAGCTTGGACTGGATGACTGTGGCCAGTTCCTTCAACACATAGTCTCCAGCCTGGTGGCTGTAGCCGTCGTTGATTTTTTTAAAATGATCTAAATCAAAGACCAAAAGACTCAACGGCACTCCAAGTAATTTAGCTCTTTTAACAAGCTCTGGCCCTTTTACGCTGAGGGCCCCTTTGTTCCAAATTGTTGTCAGAGCATCCTTCTCGCTTTTTTGCTGAAGATTTTGCGCGGCAACAGCTTCAAGACTGCCTTGTGCTAGATATTTAAAAAGAACGTTGCCTACTTTAATTTGGTCATTGTTTTCGAGTTTTTTAGGTACGAAAGGTGGAACAGCGGTTCCGTTTACAATTGTTTTGTTAGTAGAATCTAAATCGATGATAGAGACTTCGCCGAATGAATGTGTGAGCTTTGCATGGGATTTACTCACGCTGCGATCATCGATAAAAACGTTTGCGCCCATTGAGCGACCGATAATGATATCATCGCCATCAATGCTCCAGTGGCGTCCTACATATCCTGCAGGGCCCATCAACAAAACCATGGACGGTGGCATTTTAGACATCTGTTGCAAACGGCGGTCAAACGTGAGCGTTTGAACGATGCTTGTTTTTTCTTCGGTCACCGTGCTGTTGTCGTCAAAGTCTTTTTTCTTGGCAGAAGACATTCTGCTCTCCCTCGAAAGTCCTTATAAGATATTACGGTCTCTTTTTAAGAAAACTTGAGAGAATTCGATAAAATAAGTCGAGTCAGAACCTTGCCGCGTTCAACGCCGGGCTGATTAAAGGGATCCAATTTATTCATCAGGCCCAAAGTCGCAACTGTGAGTTGGAAGGTCATGAGCAGGTAACCCACGCTTTCTTCGTCCAGCTTTTCTGTCTGCAGCGTGAGCGTGGCAACACCCGCTTCGTTGAGAGCCTGCTGGATGGCCGAAGCCTCCGCGGAGAGCAACTGCCCTAAGTTTTTACCTAGCAGCTGATCTTCCTTGAGAAGAAGAACCTGCTCATTCAAGACTGGCCCAAAATTCTCCGACTCTTTGACCCTTAAGAAACACGCCATTTTCTGCTGCGTCCCCTCTGAGATCTGCTGCAACACAGAATGCTGATCTGTGGCCCCTCGACAGGCGTAGGGCACACTCATCGCCGGCGCGGGTAACAAATCCTTGGTTACTTTTTTCCCAAGAGATTCAGCCCACAACTGCTGCAACCATTGACCCCAAAACTTGAGATCATCGCAGTACGAAAGAAAATACGTTGTCGTTTCCCCACGGGATAGGCTGCATGCAAATTGACTGATGGTTTGGCACAACTCTTCTTTTTGCTGTACAGCTAATTCCGCACCCTTCAGCATCTGCGCAACATTCATTCCCAAAAGATGAAATAAAAACGTACCCACCGGGGTCAGAACAGAAAATCTCCCTCCCACACTTAAGGGTACTTCGAGCTGTGGCACATTGAACTTCTGGGCCCAGTCGCGAAGCGGACTGCTTTTAAATTCGGTCACTACCACCGACTTTTGGTGCAAATGAAGTTGATGTTTTTCCCATAAAAACTGTTCTAAAAAATCGGCTTGCGCCAGGGTCTCGACTGTACCACCACTTTTCGAAACCAACACCCACAACGTTCGCGAAACGTTTTTGAGTCCATGAATTTTACGAAAAAAACTTTTTGCATCCACATTGTCAAAAAAGACCACTTTTTTACTCTCGAGATCCTGCGGAGCTAGGGCCTCGATGACCGCTTGGGCTCCCAGCGAACTTCCGCCAATGCCCAAAACGCAGTAGGTATCAAAATCTTTTCGCATTTGCTGCGCTAATTTTTCGGCCTCGAAGTGACCTTTTTTAAGAATTTCAATGTCAAAAAAACCACTTCGTTTTTCGGCAAACAAGCGTTGGAGATGATCGTGGGCTTGCGCCAGGGTCGAAGAATCCATGGTATGAGAGGCGTGTTGAATTTTCCACATGCACAAAAGCTTATCAAGAACTCTAGCAGCTATGCAACCACTACGTCTTCTTCGACCTTGTGGTATCCCTTCCACTCTTTCAAGCGGCAAGAGGGGCGACCGGTCTCGTAGTCAATAAACACGTAGGTCAGCTTGGTAATCTTCCCAAGGGATTTGATGTCGAGAGAGGTAATGTCGGTCCACGTGCCCGTATTAAAATACTCTTTTCCACCCTCCCACTGTCGATATTCATAAACATGGGTGTGGCCGAACACCACAGTGTTCACAGCCTCGTGCTTCAAAATTTTATGGGCCGAATCGCTGAGATCTGGAAAAATCGCGCTCTCAAGGAGAGTTTGTATGATTCGCTTCACAGGAAAGTGCTTTGTGGGATGGGAGGTGAGCATCGACTTAATAAAAAAGCCAATAAGCTTTACAACTGTGGTTATTGTAAACCACGTCTCATTGATTAAAGCCCAACGAATCAGCTTGTTAAACGGTCGCACCTTATCGATGTGTGGATGCTTTTGCTTAATCTTCATCACAAATTCGATAAAAAAGTGCGAGCCAAAAGGAAGATTCATAATTGGCTCGGGAAGATCTTTTTTAAGAAAAAACTTTTTAGGATCTAAACGGTTTGCGGCCTCGTGCATATGTCCATGTTCGATGTGAATCCCGTCAAAGTTGTAAGCGATGTTTTTAAACTTTACCGAGGTTGCAACGCACTCATTAAAATAGGCACGCAACTGCGGCCATAGCATGGCTTGGTCGTGATTTCCTACGATGTAGGTAATGGATCGATGCGGAACGGATGCAAATTCCTTAAGCGCGCGGAATACTTTTTCTTGCCCTTTGATAATGCCCTTTAATTTTTCGAGAGCCACGCCCTCGGTTATCACGGTTAAAAAATGACCATGGTAATCAACTTGTAAGAAATTTAAAAAGTCGCCGTTGATGATGAGCTCGACTTCATAATCACGAAATTTGCCCGAGGAATAAAAATCAATAAATTCTACGAGCTTGTCTTCGAAGTAAAACTCTTCCAGGGCATTGATCATCCCTGAGGCGGTCTTTCGGCCTTTTCCCAGATGCAAATCGCTTATTATTAATTTAATTTTTTTCATAGAGGTTATTCAGCTTTTTTGAGAATCTCGAAATCGACTCCAAAATCACCCTCTAGGCGAGTTAAAGCAATACGCAATGCGCGCACAACGGCTCGCACGGTCTGCTGCTGCTGCTGCAGCTTCTCGTAATGCTCTTTGTTTTTCTCGCGATAAACTTCCATCTCCTGATCGAGTTTGTCGATCTTTCGCCGAAGCTCGATAATCGTTTTGTCTTTGGTTTTCAGGAGAGTGGCTTCCTCAGCCTTTACCAGCTCGAGGCGATACTCTAAATCCCGTTCGCGTTTACGGATTTGTTTAAAGTTAGCTTCTACTTTTGATTTCAAATCAGAATTGGTCTGTTTGAGCTCGTGGATTTGTTTATCCTTATCCTGTAACGTATCTTTAAGGATACGGTTTTCTTGCGTTGCCGTTTCGCGGGAATCCACTAAGCCCGATTTGAGTCGTTCCATCTGCTCGTAATACTCTTCGCTGAGGGCCTTAAAAGTATCTGCCACAGACATGATCTCATCGTTCTCGCGACGAAGCTCTTCCACTTCGTCTTCCAGATCGTTGATTTTTTCCTGTGCGAGCCGCAAATGCTCCATGTGGTTAAGCATTCCGCCCGCTGGCTCCTCTGAGGGAGAATCAAGTTTGTAAACATCACCGTAACTGATTTTTTCTTTATCGCGATTTTCTCGGCCAGCAGTTATTTCGACATGCGTTGATTCTTCATTTCCGCGCTGAACGATACGCGTCGACTTCATTGGTTTTACTTGCGAAATAACCGCGGTTCCCTCGTCGAAGGCAAAAGGAACGGGCGCATTGGCGACGGAGGCGATATCAAAATTCAATGTCTTATTTCCAGCCGCCTTTTCGGGCGTATTTTCATTCGACTTTGTGCGGCCAGATATCTCTGTTTTATCGTCGCCGCTTTCATCGCTGGCGAAGGGGATTTCTTGCTCCATAGGGTCACCATTTAAGGGAATAGTGGTCTGCTCCCTTTTTTTGAGACCTTCGAGCTTCTTCATGAGTTTTGATTTTTGGCCCTTCATCAGCTCTAAATATCGGAATTAACTTCCATTCTATTTAGCAAAACTGATCATCTCTGCAAAAACCTAGGCGAACGTCACAGTCTGCAAAAACTTTTTACGCCGCTCCTCAAGCTCCTTCGGTGTGACCTCTATAAGACGACCTAGACCAAATTTTTCCACTGTAAAGCTGGCCATCACCGTTCCCTCGACCACCGCCGTTTTGAGCGTGTTGAAATCGAAGCGATTTTGTTGGCAGAGGTAGCCAAAGCAAGCCCCGGCAAAGGAATCACCGGCCCCCGTGGGATCAAAAACTCTGGGCACAGGGAACGCTGGCAGAATTCCTAGACCATCGGCGGTGCGAACCAAAGAGCCATACTCCCCGCGTTTAATAAACACGCCTTTGAGTCCCATTTTGAGTAATTCTTCGGAGGCAGCGATGGCATTGGTGGTTTTGGTCAAAAGTTTTGCTTCGCCCTCGTTGATAAAAATAAGATGAATTCGCGAAATCAATTGCTTAAGCACGTCAATTTTTGAAGTGATCCAAAAGTTCATGGTGTCTGCCGCGATCAGCTGCGGATTTTTAATTTGATCCAAAACCTGTAACTGCAATACCGGATCGATGTTTGCTAAAAACACATGGGAGCTATTTTTGTAGTCGCCGGGAAGTTCTGGGTTAAAGTGCTCAAAAACATTCAATTCTGTTTTTAAGGTTTGCGCCTCACTGAGGTCGCCTTCATATTTACCCTTCCAGTGAAAGGTTTTTCCGTCGTTCACTTTTTGGATACCTTGAACATCAATATTCTTTCGGCTTTTTAAAACTTGCAGATCACTGTCGGTGTAATCACCGCCGACAACGCCAACCACTCGTACGTTGGTGTAGTGGTGCGCAGCGATAGAGAAAAAATTGGCTGAGCCGCCAAGGCTTTTTTCAACGGTACCTTCGGGGCTTGAGATAGAATCGTATGCTAAACTTCCAACAACTAAAATTTCACTCATGGGGTCTCCCGTCGCATTGTCTAGCCGAGGCTTTTCGCCGTCGCCCTTCGGCTCGGCTACCCCAGAACTCCGGTTGCGACATCTTGGAACTGGGGCTTTTCTTTATACAAAGAAGTTAATTGCCCGCAAGCCGCGAAAATGTCACGCCCCATTGTTCGACGAATCGTGGTATGAATATTTCTATCCAACAAATATTTTTGAAAGTCGTAGGCCACTTGCGACGCTGGGCGCGTAAAGCCCGAATCAGGGTGCTCATTAAATGGAATCAAATTCATTTTGCAGGGAACATTTTTAATCAACTGATAAACTTCACGTGCATGCTCAATGCGATCATTGACGCCCTTGAGCAATACATATTCAAAGGTCACTCGATCGCGAGCTTCCTGCGTGTGTTCTACGCAGGCCTTCATCAGTTGTGCGAGGGGATATTTTTTATTAATTGGCATGATCACATCGCGAATGGCATCATTGGGTGCGTTTAAACTCACCGCCATACGCACTCCCGATTTTGTCACTAGGGGCATCTGCGGTACGAGGCCCGATGTGGACACAGTGATTTTTTTGCGCGAAAAATTAATGCCCCGGGGATCATGTAAAATTTCGATGGCCTTAAACACGTTGTCTGTATTGTCGAGGGGTTCGCCCATGCCCATAAAAACAATATTTGTAATTCGCACGGGGGCCACAAGTTTGGCTGCTACTTGTAAAAATTGTCCAACAATTTGTTGAACACTGAGGCGCTTTTTAAGTTTTTGTTTGCCGGTAAAACAAAACTGGCAGGCCATGTTGCAGCCAACTTCCGAAGATACACACAAGGTATTGCGGTCATCCGCCGGAATCAAAACGGCTTCCACATTGAGCCCATCGCCCACATCAAATAAAAACTTCTGCGTCCCATCTTGGCTGATTCGATGTTCAACGATGGCTGGTAGATCGAAGGAAAAAATATTGGGAACTTCGGCGCGAAAGTCTTTGGCCAAATTGCTCATTTGCGCGGGATCAAAAACCCGGCGTTCGTAAGCCCATTTAAAGATCTGTTGGGCACGATATTTCTCTTTGCCTTGGCCCTGAAGGACTTGCTCGAGATCGTGGAGATTGCAGTTAAAGAAATTGGTCTTTTCCATTGGGACTTGGGTATAACACAGCTCGCCATCAAATCAAAGGCGAAGTGCCTGATTTTTGGGAGCTAAGATGCGTTTTACAGGGTTTCGCGGAGCATGAGGTGGGGATCTAACCAGTGTTATCGAATCGGCAAATTGCAATCTCGCCTAAGCATTGCCCTAGTGGATCCTGAAGTAATCAGTATCATGGATTTTCGAGCGGCTTCGATCGCATCTTCAGTTTCATCGGTCGCACAGTTCAGACAAAAATTAGCGATATTGCACATGGCTGTATACGTGACACCGAACGCGCCATCATAACTTATATCGCAAGCCAGAATGCTTCCTGTGTCGGATGCTTTCGAGACCTCATATTCTCCCGATTCTTCGTTTTTTTTGCAGTAATTGTGAGAAAAACCAGATTCATTTACTCCACCGTGTCTAGCTTCATGTAAAAGCACCGCAAACATCATCGTCTTACTGATCTTCTCTGCCATCGAAGTGAAAACCATATAATCCGGGGGCAGCCACATGCGATCAACCTGGCCGTACGCCTTTGGATTTTCATCAGCATTATAACCGATCTCACTTATTCTGTAGCTAATCCACTGTAAGAGGCTCAAACCAGTCAGGCTATCTCCAAAGTGTGCCTTATAGAGTTTGGAAGACTCGCTCAGCTCAATATCTTTTGCCCTTCCAATCATTGTTTGAAACTTATTTCGAAAGGTTGTCGGTGTTGTGTGATTTAAGAGGAAAGAAAAATCGCACCAGCTCAACCAACAGTTGCTACTAAGAGTTAATGGAGAATTCACACCTTCCGCGTAGCCTAAATCCGCATGAGACTGACATGTCAAAAATATTGACATCAATGCCGTAATTAGACTCAATCTCAACAAAGTCGGCTCCTAGTTTTGCGTTCAATGTCGCATGAGAATTAACTGCAACACCAGTGCCTGATGCCGATCGCCCGAGTTGAATCATATTAAAATGATACCAAGAGGGGTGTCTATAAATGAACAGAAAGGAAGGTTTGCAAGGCGCCAACTAGCTATTAAAGCGCCCAAGAAGAAACCAGACTCAGCTTGAAATAACTCCGGCCACGAAGATATCGCCCGCCTATAAAAGAGTGCCATTATCTAGCACTGGCCCATCGCATTTTTTTTCAACCGGACATAAAAAAAGTTGACGGGTTTTGGGAGCTTTTAAATGGGCTGTGTTTGAATTTTATTTCTGCTCTGTCTACCCTTGCACGCTTTGAAAGTTCCGGGAACTTAGGCTGACTATAAGCGTTACGCTGTCGATAATATGTGTTTTCAAAAGCTGACGTCTTTAACAAAAAACCACAAAATCGTGGAAATAAAAACACGTGATATTTAGCTGGAAAGCATTTCTGCAAAAAATGCGAAAATCGACTACCGCTACGGTAGTGAACTGAAAGGGCACAAATGAATTTACATAATCTCTCCAACGAAATTTTAGAGGCGCGCTTAAAAAGACTCGTCAAAACCGAGCGCAAGATCACTCATCTTGTTCTTCAGTGTATTGCCGAGATCGACCGTAGAAGGGTTTACTTACAAAAAGCCTATTCCAGTTTGTTTGAATTTTTAGTGCAAAACCATGGCTATAGCCCCAGTGCGGCCATGCGCCGGATTGATGGCGCGCGATTGCTGCAGCAGATTCCCGAAGTGGCCGAAAAACTGGAAGACGGTTCGGTCGACTTAAGTCAGGTCGCTTTACTGCAACGGGCCGATCGCGAACTCAAGCGCGAAATGGGGGCTACGATACCTGTGGAAATGAAACGCGAGTTACTTGCAAAAATCGAAAACCAAACACAGTTAAAAACCGAGCAAATGATTTCACAAGCTCTAAATTTTGAGCTCTCACCTAAAAATAAGACCACCCACCACAAAGACGAATCGGTCACCCTCACTGTCACTTTGACTCGGGAACAAATGCAGATTTTGGAACAAGTCCAGGCAGCATCATCCCACGCGGTGCCCGAAAAAAACTGGGCGAGCTTGGTGACCTATTTAGCTAAGAAAGAACTGTCGCGTCGGGCAGCGAAAAGCAAAAGTAAGTCATCTATCAATGTTGATCCAAATCTGCTTAGACCAGAAACAAGCTCTAAAGCTATTTCACAGATGGAATCCACGGACAATAACTCGGCTGCAGTTTTCCAACAAAAGACAGCTACGTTCATGCTGCCCTATTTATCAAAAACCGGTACCGCTACGGTAGTAAACTCACCGGCCAGAAAAGCGCAGCGCAAACCCATTTCTCAACCTCTCAAAAAGCGACTGCTCAGCAATAACCAACACTGCGCATTTCGCGATCCTCAAACAGGGAAAACTTGCGGTAGCACGTATTTTTTGCAAGTGGATCATATCCAAAGCGTGATTCGTGGCGGCAGCAACGATCCGGATAATCTTCAAATTCTTTGCGGGCAGCACAATCGCTATAAATTTACCCAGGAGTTGAAGAGTTTAAAATTTAAGTAAGATCGTATACGATAGATTAATTATCTGCAGTCATTTGTGGCGTTGTTAGCAGTCCAGATAAATCGTCGCGACAAAATCAAATTTTGCGGTTGGAAAAAAGTGCGACCATAAAGATTCCAAATGTTGAGCCTAAAATGCAACACACGAGCCCGAACGATAAACCGAGAAGCCAAAAGCCAAATTCGTCATTTATGAAAAATATGAAAATCAAAAGGAGCGGAATTGGCGCAAGAACCGAAATCACGGACGAACTCGCACTCTTTTTTAAGAAATGAAAAAGCAATCCACTGGTCAGACAGGCAAGAGTGCCTGTTATTATTAGAAACAGTCCCATTGAAGAAACCTCACTGACACTTTCTTGTGGCATCAAAAAAATGGCGGCTTTAAGAACAACCGCCATTACTGGTTCTATTTAATTACATTCGCTCTGACGGAACGATGTAAGTTTGAAAAGAATTATCCTTAAAAACTTCGCCTTTAAGACAAACTTGTTCCCCATCTACGAGGGTATCGATAATCATTGTCGCCTTTTCGATTTTGTTAAAATCTTCGCCCGATGCGACGATTTCATAGGTTTCGAAAGCAGGAAGCATATCGCCAGCTGGAACTTCAAGCAAATAAACCATCACTGTAGCCATACCACTAGACGATTCGATTCTTACGGTTCCGCAAACCGGTTCATTCGCACTCGCAAACACGTTAAATGAAGCCAAAAACACAATTAGTGACATTAATTTCATACACCCTCCAAGGTTGCCTCTGAGGTACAGCTAAAAAAAATCTTAATCAATACGAGACCGGCGAAGTGCTAAAATTTGTAAAGTTTGTAGGCACTCTGACAAACCCTTTACCTAGCTGCGCCAAGTCGAATGATCACATCTTAAAGCAATCCTGCGACGCAACCGACGAGTTACCTTTCACTACCGCTATGGCAATGAACGCAAATTTAGTGGATTAATCGCAATCGCCGCTGCAACCACTCCAAAATGTAACTTCCCCAGTACAGGAAACAAACAATTGCGTTCCTTCGTAGCCACCGGGCCAAGTTAAGAAATAATACGTGGATGAATATTCGTTATTCTTTTTGTCGAACGTGAGCGACGCAATGAGATCATCCATCACGTAGCCTTCTAGCTCATCATTCGTCTGAAGACTGGCGTTTTGTTTTGCCTCTTCAAGATTGATACAAGTGTTGGCTGCAAAAGCGGTTGTGGAAAAAAAGAAAATAGAAATTAAAAGTAGTTTCATAGGTCCCTCCCAGGCACGGACGTTAGTTATATGAAGGGGCAAGGGTAGTAAAGTTAAGAAATGTTTGTGACGCAACGGTTGCGAACTCAATGCCGCTGGATAAACTCAACCAGCTCGCTGATTTCACAGGGAACGCAGCCCACTTTGCCTACCACCACGCCGGCGGCGAAGTTGGCAAGATAGCCCGCCTTTTCCAAATCCCAGCCTGCGGCTAAAGCCAAGGCCATGGCGGCGATCACGGTGTCACCCGCTCCGGTCACGTCAAACACGTTTTGTGCAAAAGTTGGTAGCTGTTGGCTTTGGCCTTTTTCGAAAAGCTTCATGCCCTGCGCGCCCAGCGTGACCACCATTTGCTGACTGCCGATGGCTTCCATCAACGTTTTACCAACCAAGTCGACGGAGGCTGCGGCATCTGTGATGTTGAATTGGATTTGCCGCGCAAGAGCCACAGATTCATCTTTGTTGGGCGTCATTAAGTAAGCGCCCTTATAAGTGGCTAATGGGGTGGAGCGATAGGGATCCACCAGTACTTTTTTGCCTAGAGAATTACATTCTTTTATTAGTTTTTGCGCAAGTTCGGCGTCGATCATCCCCTTGGAGTAATCTTGCAAAATCACAATGTCGGCGTTGGCAATGGCTTGCGAAATTTTTTGCGCCGTTTCGGCTTTTACTTTTTCGGAAAGGAGATGTTGTTTTTCAAAATCCACGCGGGCCAAATGATGCTGCCCCGTCAACAAACGCATTTTCCGCGTCGTCGGACGATCGGAATCAGCAATCAAATTGAAAGATAAAACGCCTTGTTTTTTTAATAAATTTTGCAAATCTGTTGCGGCCTGATCTTTTCCCACCACACTGATCAAGTGGCATTGACCACCGAGCGTTTGAATGTTCTGTGCTACGTTGGCGGCAAGGCCCAAGCGCGTATCTTCGCTTTGCACATCCAAAATTGGAACTGGCGCCTCAGGGCTCAAACGTTTCACCTCGCCCATCAAATAAACATCCAGCCCAACATCGCCGACGACAAGTACTTTTTTATTTTTAAGGTCTTGCAAGTGATCGCAGACCCATGCGGTTTGCTTTTTTATTTCGTCTTTTTTTATCTCATCTTTTTGAATCATACAGTACCATTATCACGCACATAAAGTGATGCACAAGAGGGTTTTTTGGGCGGCCAAAACGGACAGCTCAGTTCGTGGCGCTCCAGTAATTTTAAAAAAGGCGTTTGTTGGAGGCGAGCTTTATCAAATATCTTTTCTTCTTCGCGCCCTTGGTGGACGACGAACAAAAAACCACCGTCGTCTAAGCAGCGCTCAATTCCAGCCACCCACTTTTGCACATCACCACAACGCTCAGGCAAACCCCAACTCACTGCCGGTGCTGCGGTGACAAACGGGAAAAAGCAGATCAGCCCTTTGGTTTTTTGCGACCACGTAAAAAAATCGCCGGCAAAAAATTGATCCTGGGTTTGCGTGCCTAAAGAGATGTAATAGTGCGCTCGATCCCAGCGCGAGTGCAAGTCGGAGAGGACGGGAAAGGGATCGAGTTCTAATCCGTGAAACGCGACCTCTGCAATCTGACTTTTAAAAAAAAATTTTAAAGCCGGCAGTCGGGAAAAATCCTGACAACCCACTTCGAGAAACGGCGCACGGCCATCGAGCGAAACTTCGGGCCACTTCGCAAAGGTATTGAGCAACCAGAGCGTTGCCAAGTTTCGCTTCCATTGCAACGGATTTAAGTTTTTTTTCAAAACAGCAAACGAATACTGCCTCACAAGATCGCGTTCGAGAATTGTATCTTCTTCACCCTCAGTGCCAACCTCGCCGTACCCGCGACGGGAAAAACGGAGTTTGGAGCGCATTTTTAAAAACAATTCGTTTCGTACAGAGGCAAACATAAGTCATCTTACCCATATATTATGGTCCAGTCTCTTCTGACGCAGACAATAAATCTGCAAATACTTGGTCATTTACTTGGAGTTTTACTAAGATGGTTTTTCATTATCGAAGATTGTTCTGACGGAGGAACGCATATGAAGCATGTGACTGAAGGCGAATTATTTAAAAACGTGATGCAAACCCTGGATACTGCGGGCAAAGCTATCAACATCGACCGCAACGTTATGGCTCGACTGCGCCAACCTCGCCGCTCCATCACTGTGAGCATCCCCGTGCGTATGGATGATGGAAATGTAAAGGTTTTTACGGGTCACCGGGTTCAGTACAGTTCGACCCTGGGTCCCTATAAAGGCGGAATTCGTTATCACCAGGATGTAGACATCAGCGAAGTGGCTGGCCTTGCAGCACTCATGACATTTAAATGCTCACTTTTGCAGCTCCCCCTCGGTGGCGCCAAAGGCGGCGTCGAAGTGGATCCCTCCAAGTTATCGCGGGCTGAACTGCAAAGTCTTACTCGCCGCTTTACAACCGAAATTGCCCCCTTCATCGGCCCCCAAGAAGATATTCCTGCACCAGATATGGGCACCAATGGCCAAACCATGGCATGGATGATGGACACCTA
>JANPLN010000003.1:0-3392 GCA_031426555.1 Bdellovibrionales bacterium
TTGGTAAAATTGAACCCGGTGCGGCCCCTGCGCAGAGCGCCCAATCAACAATGCAAAGCGCGCAACCAGCAGCAAAAGCCGAACAACCCGCAACGAAGACCGAACCAGCAACTCCAAAGTCTGTTCCTCCAGCGGCAGCTCCTGCAGCTTCAGGCGGCGGTGATGCTTCCATGCACTTGAGTCCCGCCGTTCGTCGCATCGTTGATGAAAAACAAATTGATCCAAAAACTGTTGCCGGAACCGGCAAAGACGGGCGTTTGACTAAAAAAGATGTTCTCGATATTCAGCCAAAAACTCTCGTCATTCCAGAACCCGCAAAAGCTCCTGCTGCTCCCAAAGCGGCGCAGCCTTCAGGGAGTATCGATCGTGTTCCGATGACCACCATTCGCAAAAAAATTGCCGAGCGGCTGGTGCACGCCCAACAAACGGCAGCTATCTTGACCACGTTCAACGAAGTGGACATGACGGCGGTGATGGATATTCGCGCCAAATACAAAGATCAGTTCGAAAAAAAGCACAATGTAAAACTGGGCTTCATGGGATTTTTTGTAAAAGCTTGCATCCAAGCCCTCAAAGAATTCCCGGCAGTGAATGCCTCCATCGACGGCACTGATATTCTCTACAAAAACTTTTACAACATCGGTGTGGCGGTGAGCACTCCACGGGGACTGGTGGTTCCTGTGATTCGCAATGCCGATCAACTCACACTGGCGGAGATCGAAGCTGCCATCGGCGAGTTTGGCGCAAAAGCCAAGGATGGGAAAATCACCGTAGATGATATGGCCGATGGCACTTTCACCATCAGCAACGGTGGAGTGTTTGGTTCGTTGATGTCCACGCCCATTCTCAATCCTCCACAGTCGGGTATTTTAGGAATGCACAAGATTCAAAAACGCCCGATCGCTGTTGGCGATAATGTTGTTGTACGCCCTATGATGTATTTGGCGCTTTCCTATGACCATCGCATGATTGACGGTCGTGAGTCGGTGAGCTTTTTAGTTCGTCTTAAGGAGTGCATCGAGGATCCTTCTAGAATTTTGATGGAGATTTAATTTATGAACGAATTTGATGTTATCATTATTGGCTCGGGCCCCGGTGGTTATGTTTGCGCCATTCGCTGTGCGCAGTTGGGACTTAAAACCGCCATTGTGGAAAAAGATAAAACATTGGGCGGTACTTGCCTCAATGTGGGCTGTATTCCGTCAAAAGCTCTTCTTGAATCCAGTGAGCACTATGCGCAAGCTCAGCACGAACTGGCAGATCATGGTGTGGATTTTAATAAGGTCTCCTTAAATCTTGGCAACATGATGAAGCGTAAAGATAAAATTGTCGGTGATCTTACGCAAGGTGTAGCTTACTTGATGAAAAAAAATAAAGTGGAAACATTTTTTGGAACGGGTTCCATTGTATCTACCGGTGTCGTGCAGGTGGCGGGCGAAACGGTCACCTCGTTGAAAGCAAAAAATATTGTGATTGCTACGGGCAGTGTACCCATTGAGTTACCTTTTTTAAAATTCGATGGAAAAAATGTAGTATCGTCGACAGAGGCACTCAAGTTTGAAAAAGTTCCTGAACATATGATTGTTGTGGGCGGTGGAGCCATCGGACTCGAAATGGGCTCGGTGTGGTTGCGATTGGGCGCCAAGGTGACAGTGATTGAATTTGCCGATAAAATTTGCGGCCCTGCTGATAAACAAATCTCAAACGATCTTTTGCGAATTCTTAAAAAACAGGGAATGGAGTTTTTGCTTTCAACCAAAGTTACGGGAGCGGAAGTCAAGGGTAAGGACGGCAAAAACCAAACGGTGACGGTGAATTTTGAATCCGTGGCCGATGGAACGAAGGCCTCTCTGCAAGGGGACAAAGTTCTTGTATCGGTGGGTCGTAAACCCTATACCGAGGGATTGGGTCTCGACAAAATGGGCGTTAAGCTTAACGAACGCGGGCAGATTGTTGTGGGTGAGCACTTTCAAACGTCCACCGCAGGAATTTATGCCATCGGAGATGCAACACCCGGATGGATGCTAGCACACAAAGCGGAAGAAGAGGGTGTTGCCATAGCTGAAACCCTCGCCGGCGGCGTGGGCCATGTGAATTACAATACGGTGCCTTCGGTGATTTACACCTGGCCTGAGATGGCCAGTGTGGGCGCGAGTGAAGAAGAATTAAAAGCCAAAGCTATCGAATACAACGCCGGAAGTTTCCCGTTCACCGCCAATGCTCGGGCCAAAGCCATCGGCATGACTGAGGGCCGCGTGAAAATTTTGGCTGATAAAAAAACCGACGAAGTTTTGGGTGTGCATATAGTGGGCCCAAGAGCTTCGGACATGATTGCTGAAGCGGTTGTGGCCATGGAGTTTGGTGCCAGTAGTGAAGACATCGCTCGCAGCTTCCACGCCCATCCGACGCTTTCGGAAGTGATGCGTGAAGCGGCACTGGCCGTAGATAAACGGGTCAGGCAGATGTAATTATTGCTACGTCTTTTTTGGAAAACCTTTTTATATTTGAATTTAAAAACCATGAGGTAGGAGAGCAGATGAATAAAGCAGCAAACGATGTGGTGATTGTCGACGGAGTGCGAACTCCCTTTGCCAAGGCGGGAACCGTCCTGCAAGACGTGCATGCCGCCGAGATCGGGCAGATTGCTCTGCAAGAGTTGATCGCACGCACAAATCTAGATGTGAAATCCGTAGAAGAAGTTATTATTGGTTGCGTGGGCAATCCCGCCGATGCAGTGAACATTGCTCGCGTGGTGGCTTTGCGGGCGGGAATCCCGCAAAGTGTGTCTGCGCACACCGTGCACCGCAACTGCGCTTCAGCGCTAGAAAGTATTGCCACTGGCTACAACATGATCAAGGCGGGCTCCGCCGACGTGGTGATTGCTGGTGGTACCGAAAACATGTCGCAGGCTCCATTGCTGTTTAATAAAAAAATGACGGATCTTTTTGCAAAACTCCAGTTTTCAAAAACCATGGGCGCAAAACTTTCGGCGCTCCTCCAATTTCGCCCGTCATACCTAGCTCCCCGGGTTTCAATCATGGAAGCACTCACAGATCCTTTTGTTGGCATCAACATGGGACAGACCGCAGAAATTATCGCCAAGGAGTTTGGCATTTCGCGCGAGGCGCAGGATCAATATGCGCTGCAATCGCACTTAAAAGCCGCCGAAGGCAATAAGAACGGCAAACTCACACAGGAGATGACGCCGATTTTTATCGGTCCCGATTACAAAAAAGTTTTAGACAAAGACAACGGCCCCCGCGAAGGGCAAACCATCGAGGCGTTGCAAAAATTAAAACCGTACTTTGATCGCCGCACAGGAACCATCACAGTAGGTAATGCCTGTCCGCTCACCGACGGTGCAGCAATGATGCTGTTGATGAGTCGAGCCA
>JANPLN010000004.1:0-14612 GCA_031426555.1 Bdellovibrionales bacterium
CCTACTTTTGGCATGCTGTAAGTGTTTGGAATTATGTATTAAAGCTTGAAGCAGCTTTTCACCGTGCCACCGGCAGACGGAAAAGCGCTTAACAACTGACTAAAAAGTAGCCAATCAAACCATCTAGTTCTGGCGGCGGGCGTCTTCTCCTGGCGATGCCGCAGGGCGATTTTCCAGATGGGCTTGTGTCGTCCATACTATGTATATGGTCTATAACAAATCTATTGCCCTCCTTGTTGGTTCTATTCTCTTTGGTTCCTTTGTCGGCTACGGAATGCTTTATTTTTCAGCAGGCAATGAAACCTCGATCCAAGATTTAAAAACTCCTGACACAATTGTGGACCTTCCAGTCATTCCGCTCGAGGAAGAATTTCCCCATGTGATCCCGCCAAAATCCAGTTTGTTTTTGGTGCTGCGTGAACTGGACGTAGAACCTCAGTTGATTCATGAAGTGGTGCAGGCCTCAAAGCCTGTCTATAATCTGTCTCGCATGCATCCTGGAATTCGCTTTCAACTCAAATACGATTCCCTCAGTGGAACGCAGCTCACGCAAATTCAATTTCGTTTATCTGCCCTGGAAAAATTGACGTTAAAGCGCGAGCCCACTGGTTGGCGCGCCGAAAAAACCATCGAACAAGTGGATATTCAGATTGTGCACTTTTCGGGGACTGTGAATTCAAGCTTGTGGGACTCCGCCGTGAAAGCAGGAATGGATCCTGATCTGATTTCGGAGCTTGCAGATATCTTTGGCTGGGAAGTGGATTTCTCCCGCGAAGTTCGCGTGAATGATCGCTGGCGGCTTTCGTTGGAGCAAAAGATAGTGAAGGGTCAACCCGTGGGCTGGGGTGCTATTTTAGCGGCGGAGTATATTAATAGCGGCGAAGTGCACCAAGCGGCTTTGTTTCGCCTTGATAAAGAAGACCGCGGCTACTTCACACCTACAGGCCAGAGTTTGCGCAAAGTATTTTTAAAAAGCCCCATTCGCTATGGTCGCATCACATCTGGTTTTAAGCGCCGACGCTTTCATCCCGTGCTGCAAATCTACCGCGCCCATCGAGGTGTGGATTACGGCGCACCCATCGGAACACCTGTACGCAGTGTGGGCGATGGCACCGTCATTTTTGCCGCCCGCAGTGGTGGCGGCGGCAATGTAATCAAAGTTCGCCACAATGCCACTTATCAAACGGCCTATAAACATTTAAATGGCTACGCCCGCGGCGTTCACAACGGCGCTCGCGTAAAACAAGGTCAAGTCATCGGTTTTGTAGGCAACACCGGAATGTCCACTGGTCCGCATTTGCATTTTGAATTTTATCAATCAGGAAACTACATCGATCCCCTTGGAAAAAGATTTCCTTCGGCAGAGCCTGTCCCCTCAGAGCATCTCACTTTTTTTAAATCGTCGGCGGAGCGTTTATTAAAAACCCTGCCCGATTGGACGTCCAGTTCCATGAGCGCCGACAGACGGATGCCTTCGGAAATTTGATCTCATTCTGAGACAGGATTTTTCTGAAACAGTCTCTCTTGTAGATGGAATGGTCAGTCGTTAGCTTTCAAAACCTCAGCTCGTTTTAGCGTGGCTTTGAGCGAACAAATCGGTGGCACTCCAATTGCTCTTAACTTAAGAAAACTTAGGGGGAGCCATGAAACAATCAATTTTAAAAAAAACCGTCGCATGTTTAGTTATTTCATCTTTATTTATTACTCTTTCAGCTTGCGACAGCGAACATAATGTCAAAAATAATAAGAGAACACTAGATACTGGCGCAATTTCAGCAAACTCGCAGCTTTCCAGCGAGGAAAAGGCTGAACGCCTAGCTCTGGCCGCCGAAGAGCTATTAACTCCAGATGGTTTTATTTATGCCACTGATGTTCTTGATGAAGCATTAAAACATGACTCCAATAACAAAAGAGCTCAACTCTATAGATCCTTGATGGAGCAAACACTCGCTCTCAAGGGAATTTTGAAGCGAGTCACACCTTTGATGAACCAATACCCTCACCTCAAAGAACAACACCAATTACAAGTAAAAAGTATGGAAAATACAACAGTGATGAACGCTTATCTCTTGGATGGTCAGGAGGATATAAAATCAGAAGAAGATGTTCAAACTTTTCTAGATAGTTTTTATGAAAAACAAGAAGCTTTTAGACAATTTTTAATTAAAAACAAGGATCTAGAAATCACATTAAACTACAGTGCGTGGCTCAAAGAAGTTTCTTACAACACCGAACAAAAATGTAAGGTCTTCAGAGCTCCGAACGGCCAGTTTGAGCTTTTTAACTGCGAAGACTACAAACCAGTCAGTGTAAAATTAAATCGCGCCGATAATGAAACTTTGCAGCAGTATCTTGCGGGTGGACAGATCACCACAATCCTCGCGACAGCCTATAAAATCAACGGTCTTGCACGACAGTTGGATATTGGCCTTGTTGCCAAAGCTTCTGCTCAGTCCATTGCGAGCAATCTTTTAGCTAACAGCGAATCCGCAGAACTCAGAAGTACAAATCGTCTTCTCAATGTATTAACTTTCGGTACAGACGGTATTGCCGCCATTCAATGGGCCAAATCATCACAGAAGTCATTATGTAACGACACTCACCCGGACTTACCAGAACGCCCTGGAATGCTATTTTTCGAAGGGCTCTGTTTATCTAAATACTCGCACCAGAAGAAAACAGCTCTCGATCAAATTAGTGCCACTGTGGCCTCAGCCATTTCGGGTCAGCATATTCTCGCCCGCAGCGGAACATTTGAAACTACTTTGAACCCAAATGTTTTAATCACTCAACCGATTCAAGATTTAAAGAAGCTCAAGCCGCGCTTTGATGTGTGTGATCAGCTTGTGAATGTTGACGACAAATCCGTGGGCGGCCTCTTTGTTAAAAAAGACGCTGTGGCCTACCTTACGGCTGTCAACAGCTACTGCGGCCCTGCTAACGGACGAAGCAATGCTCAATAAAAAAATGTTTTTCATGGGAGCACCTCTTTTGGCGCTCCTTATTCCGTTAAAAGCCTTCGCTCTCACCTCCACTGGAGAAATTACTGGTTTTAAAATGAAATCCTGTGGCGAGTCCAAATGCTTCGCAGTCACTGCCGAAAAAATGAACGAAGGTCTTTTGGCTGGGAATTACTTTTCAAAAACCGCCAAATTTTCGGTAGAAAACAAGAACACTAAGAAAAAGATTATCGAGCTAGAAACACAAAGTTTATACTACGATAATATCCATAACTTCATTTACATTAAAGATGTGGTTGGTGAAAAGGCTCAGTACTCTTACGAGATTTCAACCGAGACTCTTCAACGCTTTCCATTAAAAAACTAAGGGCTGTTGACGTTTCGTCGCGCGGCTTCTCAACTTGAGAAAATTCTAAAATTCGCTAGTCGATTAGCGTCGCGGCTTCTGCCATGGCTTACTATGGTCAGCTTGATCATAGATGAGCATCTGATGGGCAATTGGCTTAAGATTCTCTTCGATATAGTCGCAGAATCCAACCAGCATCTTTGTGCTTCCTCGACCAATTTTCGAAAGACAATACTCAACTCGCGGGGGAATTTCGGGGTAACTCATGCGCTCTATGAAGCCGACTCTTTCGAGCCTTCGCAACGTTTGCGCTAACATTTTTTCTGATATGCCAGGCACAAGACGTTTTAGCTCGGCATTGCGCAAGACTTCGTTTTCACTAAGCGCACGTAATATCAAAAGACCCCAAAGTCCGGTCAGAGAATCGACGATCTCGCGGGCCGGGCAATTTTGATTCAACAAGTCACCCCGCTTAGGTAGCGACTTTAAGATAGTTTTTATTTTTCGATCATCTAATTTCATACTTACCCTTCGGTGCGTACTTCCTAAAAGAAGGTAAAGAGACTTATAGTAAGTATAGAACAACCCATCTTATTAGTCTAGTGGAGGCAAAACTTATGAAACCTATTCTCTTAATTCAGGCCAGCCCTCAGGGTGAACATTCACTGAGCCGGAAGATTGCTGGCGAATTTTTAAGTCAGTATGCGGTGCGCTTTGGTAAGAAGCCCGTAACAGAGCGCGATCTCACAAAAGATCCACTCCCCCATATCTCGGGCGAGTTTGTCGCTGCGATGTTCGTACCCCCCGAAAACCGTACCCCAGACATGGTAAAAACGCTAGCTCAAGGGAATCAGTTGGTTGACGAGCTGTTAGCTCACGACGAAATCTTTATTTCTACTCCGATGTATAACAACACTGTTCCATCTTCGCTAAAAGCATGGATCGACCATATAGTTTTACCGGGTCGAACATTTAACTTTGGGCCGAATGGGATCAAAGGACTACTTGAGGGTAAAGTGCTGTATTTTATTTGCGCAACAGGCGACATGTATTCAACTGGGCCTCGCCAACACGAAGACTTTCTCACGCCATACATCAAGCAAATCATGGGTGTCATTGGGATAAAGGACGTGCGACCTATTTATGTCGAAGGTATAGTGCGCGATCGAGAAGCTGCTTTATCTAACGCGAGAAAGCATATTGAGTCTGCTCTGAAAGGTTAAAAAGAGTTGCGGCAAAGTTGCGATTTAATACAGAAAATTAATACAGAAAATTAGTAAAGCGGCGTTGGATACTCGCCACCAAAGCAGGCCGAGCAAAAGGTTTTTTCGGTTTCTGACTGCGACGCTTTGATCAACCCTTCGCTGGATACATAAGCTAAACTGTCGGCACCAATAAAATCACAAATTTCTTTCACACTTTTATTGGCCGCGATCAGTTCGGTCTTTTGGGGTGTGTCCACACCGTAGTAGCAGGGGCTCACCGTGGGCGGCGCTGCAATCCGCATATGAACTTCTTTGGCTCCAAACTGGCGAATCAGTCCTACGATTTTTTTACTGGTGGTTCCGCGCACGATGGAATCATCCACCACGATCACCCGCTTGCCTTTTAAAATTTCGGACTGCGGATTTAATTTGATCTTTACGCCAAAGTTACGAATGCTTTGTTTTGGTTCAATAAATGTTCGGCCCACATAGTGGTTGCGAATAATACCCAACTCAAAAGGCAAACCACTGGCTTCGGCATACCCCAAAGCCGACGGCACTCCACTGTCTGGTACCGGAATCACGATATCCGCATCGATGGGATTTTCCCGGGCCAGCTGGCGTCCGAGTTCTTTACGCACTTGATACACACTGCGACCAAAGACTTTCGAATCAGGTCTGGCAAAATACACATATTCAAAAACGCAGGGTCGCTTGTTTGTGACTTCTTTAAACGTGGCAGTGTAAGCTCCCTTGTCGTCACACCAAAATATTTCTCCAGGGGCAATCTCGCGAACAAATTCCGCGCCGATGAGATCAAAGGCGCAGGTCTCTGAAGCCAAAACCCAGGCCGTCCCTGCTTCGTGTTTTAGTTTTCCCAGGACCAGCGGCCTAAAGCCATTGGCGTCGCGCATGCCAATCATCATATCGCGACTCAACATCGCCATGCTAAAGGCGCCTTCGAGCTTGGGCAGCTCTTGCTTTAAACATTCTACAAGATCATTGCTCTCGTTTCGCGAAACCAAATGTAGTAAAATCTCTGTGTCGTTGGTTCCTTGAAAAATCGAACCTTTGGCTTGCAGCTCCCGGCGAAGCTTGGCGCTGTTGACGATGTTTCCGTTGTGCGCAAGCGACACCGGCCCGTTGTACAATACGGCCTTGAGGGGCTGGATATTAAAGCGCTCATTTTCACCGGTTGTGGAATATCGATTGTGCCCAATGGCCGCAAGACCCTTGAGGCGATCCAGAGCGGCTTCCTGAAACACATCGGCCACAAGACCAAAACCTTTATGCTCGAGATGTTGGTTTTCGAAAAGGGAAACCACTCCTGAAGCTTCTTGCCCTCGATGCTGAAGAGCATAGAGACCCAGATAGGCCATTCGACTGGCTTCGGGATGGTTCCAGATTCCAAAGACCGCACACTCATCACGCCAGGTTTTCAAATTGCGCCTCCCAAGATTTTTTATAGAGCTGATTTAAAACTTCGGACTTCACTTTAAGATCAGCCCATACCAGTTCGTTTTTCTGAGTCTGGCCAATTTTTTGTATTTTTAGAGGTTTTAAACCCCACGACTGCACTTCTTTTTCGAGAGCGGCCGCATTTTTTGTGCTCACCACAATTTGATAGAGCGGCTCTACAAAATGATTTTGCGTCGACTCAATCCGTGCACCCATGCCATTTAAACTCATGCGTGTAAGTGCGTATAGCAAACCAAACTTACTCACAATGCGAGCACTGCTTACAAGGTCACTGGTTCCAAGTTTTGTAAGTTCTTTTACAAATTGATCAAACCCTTGAGTTTCAAAATTTAAAAAGGCTTTCGGCGTCTTGTCGTTCATTTCAGCAAGCAGTCCTTCGGCCCAGCAATCGCCCCAGGTGAGCGTGTAAATTTCTTCGCCCTCGGAAGCGAAAGCTGTGGTTGGAAGATTTTCCATCTTCGAGCGCAAACCAACAAGGCCCGTACTCGGCGTGGGCGAAATGTTTTTGGATTTGGTCTCGTTATAAAAACTCACATTGCCGCTAATGATGGGCGCTTGCAGCTCACGGCACGCGCTGTTCATGCCGTCGAGAGCCGCCACAAACTGAGTCATGGTTTCTGTTTTTTCTGGATTGCCAAAATTTAAGCAGTCGGTCACCGCCAAGGGCTCAAAGCCCATCACGGCGAGTTGTAAAGCGGGATGCAAAATAGAATCGCGCCCACCAAACTGCGGATCCAGCCGCATCATATGCGGCCGACAACCAAGCACCACACCCAGCGCACGCCCTGACTCTGGCAAACGCACCACACCAACAGGATCAGAGCAGTCCCGTGCTGTTGCGGCACCCACGCGTTGATCATACTGGCGATACACCCACTCACGACTTCCACCGTGCTCAGATTTTAAAATCGTCTCAAGAGTTTGCAACGTGTTGCCCCCATCTTGCGGGACAGCTTGCGGCTTTAAGTAAGGCGAATTGTATTTTTCAAAAGGGCGCTGGTACTGAGGCGCATGACTGACGATGGTTGCTGGATTGATGTCTGTGATCAATTCCATATTCCAAAACAGACGAACATTGGGCCCTTGAGTCACTTTGCCGATGACCGAAGCATCGAGGCCCCAGCGCTCAAACACTTCTTGGAGAGGTTTTAATTTTGCGGGGTCGCAAATCAGCAGCATTCGCTCCTGGCTTTCCGAAAGCATAATATCTTCTGGTGTCAGGGTGGAATCGCGCAAAGGCACTTGATCCAAGTGCATATCAATGCCCACTTCGCCCTTTTCGGCCATTTCAAACGTCGAGCTGGTTAAACCTGCGGCACCCATATCTTGAATGGCCACAACTAAATCTTTTTTCATCACTTCTAAACAGGCTTCGATCAAAAGTTTTTCAAAGAAGGGATCGCCGATTTGCACTGTTGGTCGTTTGGCGGCCGAGTTGTCGTCAAACGACTCACTGGCCATGCTGGCTCCATGAATCCCATCGCGACCGGTTTTTGCACCCACGTACACAACCAAGGTGCCAACGCCTTTGGCCTTCGACAAACAGATGGGGTCGGCTTTGCCAAAGTAACCAACCGCCATGGCGTTGACCAAAATATTTTCGTTATAGGAGCTATGAAAGTGTGTTTGCCCAGTGATAGTTGGAACACCCACGCAGTTGCCGTAGCCACCGATGCCGCGTACCACACCATCGACAAGCGTTTCCATACGGTTGGCCTTGGGTTCGCCGAAGCAAAGGTAGTTCGCGAGTGCGATGGGCCGTGCGCCCATGGTAAAAATATCACGAAGAATTCCACCCACTCCAGTGGCAGCCCCTTGGTAGGGCTCGATGAAGCTTGGGTGATTATGGCTTTCCATTTTAAAAGCAATCTTTTCGCCCTGGCCAAGATCTACAATCCCGGCGTTCTCACCAAAACTTTGCAGCACTCGGGGTGACTGGCTAAAAAGCTGCTTGAGGTGAATTTTAGAACTTTTGTAACTGCAGTGTTCACTCCATAGCGCCGAGAAAAGCGCCCATTCTAAGCCTTTTGGATCGCGACCCAAGAGTTTTTGAATCTGTGCATACTCGTCTTGATTCAATCGATACAGTTTTAGTTTTATTTGTAATTCAGTCATTTTTAATTCCTAAAATAAAGTTGACCATCGCTGCTTCCCATCCACTCATAAATAGCACGCTCTGGGTGTGGCATCATGGCGACGACATTTTTTTTGGCGTTCATCACACCGGCAATATTTCCTGCTGACCCATTGGGATTGGCTACGTATGTGCAATACACCTGATCGTTATCTTGAATTTTTTTAAGCTCATCATCCGTCACAAAATACCTGCCATCAGCGTGGGCGATGGGCATGCGCGACTTTTGATTTTTCTTTAGTTTTAAACCAAACCTTTTATGGGAATTTTGCGTTTCAATCTCAATCATTTGATCAATAAAGCGAAGTCCCGCGTTGCGCATCAAAGCCCCTGGCAGCAGCCCGGCTTCGCAAAGGATTTGAAAACCATTGCAGACGCCAAAAATAGGATAGCCTTTTTCGGCGGCCGTGCGGAGAGAATCCATGGCCGGAGCGTGAGCAGCGAGGGCCCCCGAGCGTAGATAGTCTCCGTAGCTAAAGCCACCGGGTATAACAAACCCATCATAGTCTTCGACGTTGAAGGTATCTTGATGCCACAAAAATGTAGGTTTGGCGCCACTCCACTCGACGGCTTTGTAGATGTCCCAATCGCAATTCGTTCCGGGGAATCGCAACACGCCAATTTTGTCGCTCACGGCAACTCCTCAATCTGAAACGTTTCAATGAGCGTATTGCAAAGAAGATCTTCCGAAATTTTTGTCGCTTGAGCGCGGGCGTGGGCTGGAGACTCGCCTTCGATCTGCAAAATAACAAACTTTCCAACTTTGCAGTCCATCACTTGAAAGCCCTTGGACTTCAACGTCATGCCCACAGCGCGACCTTGGGTATCAAGCACTTCAGCTCTCGGCATGATTCGTACACCTATTTTATACATATTGACTCCATTTGTTTTGAATTCTGTTCCAAACATCTTGGTATTTTTCTTTTACCTGCCCGAGATCTCGGCGAAAGCGATCTTTGTCTAATTTTTCGTTCGTCGCTTCATCCCACAGACGACAGCTATCGGGAGAGATTTCGTCGCCTAAAACGATTTCGCCTTTTTCGTTTTTCCCAAACTCTAATTTAAAATCCACAAGCTTGATTCCGCAGGTTGCGAAAAAGGATTTTAGTGCTTCATTTACTTTTAAGCCCAAGGTCTTCAGCTCATCCAGTTCCGCTTGTGAGTCCACGGTTTTTAAAAACAGCGCCTGGTCGTCGCTAATAAAGGGGTCTGCCAGTTCGTCTTTTTTATAATAAAACTCTACAAGGGCTTTGCTCATGCTCGAGCCTTCGGGGATACCTAACTTTTTTGCAGTGGATCCCGCCATGATATTGCGAACCACAACTTCCAGGGGAATCATGGTCAGCTTTGTGGTGACAAGAGAGGTGCTTGAGAGTTTCTCCACAAAGTGCGTGGGCACTCCTTTGTCAGCCAAGAATTTAAAGATGCTAGTTGTGATAAGGCAATTCAGTTCGCCTTTTCCTTCGAGTTCTTCTTTTTTCAGCGCATTGAAGGCCGTGAGTTGATTTTTAAACTCTTGCAGAACAAAACCGTCCTTGCCCTTTAAGGCAAAAATACGTTTTGCTTTGCCGTCGTAAAGCTGTTCGGCTTTTAGCCACGTCATAGTTCACCTCTCAAAGTTTCAAATATTTTTCGCGTTTGTAAAATATGTCTTTCGCCAGAAAA
This sequence comes from Bdellovibrionales bacterium, assembly GCA_031426555.1. GTDB lineage: Bacteria > Bdellovibrionota > Bdellovibrionia > Bdellovibrionales > JAGQZY01 > JANPLN01. Next base: position 9,790 of record JANPLN010000004.1, read on the forward strand.
GATGGAATCCAAAGTTTTGGCGTCGAAGTATTTTTTGGTATCGGGATTCGTGCTCAATTTTTCTTTCAGCTGCTCGCCGGGTTTCAACTGATGGCTGGCACTTTGTACTAATTTGTATCCATCTTCGCGGGAAAGTCCTTGGTCTACCAGATGCAACAGCAAGTGCGAACTGAACAACTGACCTTGCGATAAATTCATATTCGCCAGCATCTGCTCTTTGTTCACCTGCAGCTGACTGAGCATTGTGGCCAAACGATCACAGGCGTAGTCGGCGAGAATAAAACTGTCGGGAAAAATCACTCGCTCCACTGAGGAATGGGAAATATCTCGCTCGTGCCAGAGAGCCACATTTTCCAGCGCGGAGAGCGCGTAGGACCTTAGCAGTCGTGCACAGCCGGTGAGGTTTTCGGCACCGATGGGATTCTTTTTGTGAGGCATCGCACTGGAGCCTTTCTGCCCCGGCGAAAATCCTTCTTGCACTTCATTCACTTCGGTTCGCTGAAGATGGCGGATCTCTGTAGCCAATCGTTCAAGCCCCGTGCCCAACATCGCAAGAGCTGTGAGCACCTCGGCATGACGATCTCTGGGGATCACTTGGGTAGCCACAGTTTCCTGCTGCAGACCTAAACGCGCGCTCACCTGTTTTTCCAAGTCGGGAGTCAAAAACGAATAGGTGCCCACTGCCCCACTCAGTTTACAAATCGCCATTTGCTGTAATGCCTGTTCGACTCGTTTTTTATTGCGAAGGGCCTCGTAATAATACCCCGCCATCTTGTAACCAAACGTGGTTGGCTCGGCGTGCATTCCGTGGGTGCGACCACTGCAAAGTGTTTTTTCGTTATCAATGGCGATTTTTTTAAGTGCCGCTAAAAGTTTATTTACGGACTTTAAAAGCACCACACCTGCGCGCTGAATTTGCACACTCAAAGCCGTGTCTAAAACATCCGAGCTTGTTAAACCGTAATGCACGTAACGACCTTCGGGTCCGATGTTTTCGGCCATGTTGCTCACAAAGGCGATCACATCGTGGCGAGTTTCTTTTTCGATTTCTAAAATGCGATCGTACTGGATGGCCGCTTTCTCAGAAATCTTGGCAGCAGCGTCTTTGGGTATCAACCCCATTTCACCTTGAACAAGGGCGACAGCCACCTCCACCTGCATCATGTTTTCAAAACGCGACTGCGGCGTCCAAAGATCACCCATTTCTTTTCGCGTGTAACGATCAACCATGCAGTTTTCCTTCTTTTAAACTTTGTACGATTAAATTTTGCAAAGCCCAATAGGTCGAAAAAAAGAAATCATTCACTTTTTCTGTGCCAACGTAAAAAAGCCCATCCACATACCAGGAGGACTGGGTTTCCCAGGCCACGGGATCATAAATTGGAAAGAGCGAATAAAAGTTTTCCGATAGCAGCTCCCGAGGCTTTTGCACGCAAGTTATAGTCTCGGCATTGAACTTGGTTTTCAGCTCGGCCGTGATTTTTTCCTGAACCTTGTTGAAATAGGTTTCTTTTTGATGAAAATCAAAATAGGAGCGAAACCACACATCAAAAACATTTTTATTCTTATCTTTATGCAAGACTAAAAAGTTTTGTTCGATCCAGGGATCTTCGGCGCGAGGAACTAGCAACGTTCGCTGTGGCATTTTTTGCAAACAGGCAGAGGTCTCAATCTGAACTTGCACCTTTTGCCAGCAAAGACGTGGCCGCAATGTTTCACCGCGCACCAACGCCGCCATTCCCTCATCATAGAAGGGCGCCATCTCATAAGAGTTTAGAAAAAAAACAAAGAACGGCGCAGACCATTCTTTTTCATTGATCTGAATTGATTTTTTATCGCGATTGATCTGCAAGCGCACATGGTCTTCGGGTAACAAACTAATCCCGCGAACTTTCGGGCCGGTGGCCGAAAGCGTCCAGTAGTCGTGCACAGGATTGAACGGTTGTTCCATCTCCGCCCATTTCGAGCGTGGCCAATCCATTTTTGAAGTTAAATTTTTAAAAAGACTTTCCACCCATTTTTCATTTTGAAAAAACTGCGATACGCGAAACGGACCTTGTGCTTCAAAGGTGCCAAAATCCGACCACGCACTCCAACCCGCAGGCTGCAAATTCTTTTCGTAGTTTTGGTCAATCCAGGTGCGTAAATTGTCGTGAATTTTTTCTTCGCCAAAAAGCCCAAAGGGACCCGACATTTCAGCATCAGATCTTTCGCCAAGTTTTTCCGACCAGTCAAGCACTTGCACGTTCTTGCCCATGGAAGAGAGCTGATCGATCAACCAGTCTCCGCGGTGAAAAGCGTTGATCACAATCACGTCATGCATAGGCTCCCTCCACAGCCCGTCGAACCAGTGCATACTCAGCTTGATGCATCATTTGTTCGGCAGACTTAAAACTGATTTTTTTAACCACGTCTTTAGGCACAATCGTTTTCTGCAAGACCACGTGTCCTGCATCGACTTGCTCATTCACGTGGTGAACGGTGATTCCCATGTCCGCCCCGTCTTGATAAGCGCGCTCCATGCTTTTTAAGCCTGGGTAGTGCGGCAACAGGCTTGGATGAACATTCAGAATCACACCTGTCCAAGAGTTTAAAAATTCTGGCGGCACAATTTTCATAAAACCTAAAAGAAAAACATGAGTGATTTGTAAACGCTCAAGCTCGGCACCTAGTTTTTGCCAATGGATTTTTGCATCGAGCACCAACGTTGGCACGCCACTTCGCCGAGCGCGCTTTAAGCCCTGGGCCTTGGGCGACGACGACACGACCAAGGCAACATCGAGATCCCATTTTTGGTCCAGCAGCGCCGACATGTTGGACCCCTGTCCCGAAATAAAGAGGGCCCAACGCGCTTTCGTCACTTCTCCCCCGGATAAAAGAGCGGGGTGGAGTTTTTCACTACAACTCCGAGATCGTAGTATTTAAACCCGTGTTTTTGTATGGTGTCGGAAAAAGCCTGGCGCTGATCTGCAGAGCCAACAATCGTCAAACCGATTCCACAGTTCAACGTTCCGAGCATTTGTTTTTTGGTCATCCCTGTGCGCTTTTGCACTTCCAAAAACGGCTCGGGCCACGACCAATCCTTAAGACTAATGGATAAGCCCTCAGGAAGGATGCGCGGAATATTTTCCATTCCGCTTCCGGTAATATGCGCCACTGCGTGAACACCTTGCTTTTGCAAATCGAGAACGAGATTTGTATAGAGTGCGGTGGGTTCGAGAAGTTCTTTTTTCCATTTGTCTAAATCGTTTTCGAAAACTTTTCTTAAAAGCGAAAATCCATTGCTGTGAAAACCACTGCTCGCCACGCCAATGACAATGTCGTTTTCCTGCACACGATGGGAGCCTAAAATCTGCGGACGGTCCACCACTCCCACAGCAAATCCAGCACAGTCAAAATCCCGACCATGATAAACACCAGGCATCTCGGCAGTCTCCCCACCAATGAGCTGAGCACCCACTTCGATGCAGGCTTTGCGAACACCCGCCAAAAATGGCCGAGCCTGTTCGAGCTCTAACTTACCCGTGGCGAAATAATCTAAAAAGAAAAGGGGCTTTGCTCCACAGCACGCAAGGTCGTTCACACACATGGCCACCAAATCTTGGCCAATGAAGTTGTACTCGTTAAAATGAACGGCGATTTTTAATTTTGTGCCCACACCATCGGTGCCGCTTACAATGCAGGGTTCTTTGTACTCGGGAAAATCAAAACGCATGATGGAGGCAAAGCCGCCAACGCCAGAAATCATTTTGTCATCGAGGGGGCCTTTAACGTGGGTTTCCTGGATCCAATCGACAAGTTGGTCGCCTTTTTCAACATCGACCCCTGCGGATTTGTAATCCATGCTCAGCTCCCTTTTATTTAGACCTTTTTCTACTATCTGGAGCCCTTTTTTTCAAGCAAGATGTCTCTTTTTGAGACGGACTGTCTCAACTTTCACCGTCGATGTACCGATAATCTCACATGCTGAAAAATGCTCTGATTTTCCTTATGCTTACTCTGTCTCTAGCGACCAGTTTTGCACAAACGGGCGACAGCGATATCACGGGAGACGACGCCTACGACCCCTTTGCCGATTATAGCGAATTTGAAGCTTCGGCCGACGAAGAAGCCGACATTCACTTCTTTAAAAATGGGCGCTTTTTTAACTTAGCCCTGCTTTTAGGACCACAAATGTTCACCGAGGCCCTGGGCGAATATAACAATATCGCACCTGCCTATGGAATCTACTTTGCCTACTTTTTCGATATTCGCACGGCCCTGCAGGTCACTTACATCAGCAGCTCCCACGATTTTAACGTTCCTGCCACGGCGATTTCAAATCCCATTAATGGAACAACCAGTTTATCGACCTTTTCTGTACACATGAAGTACTACTTCAATACCCAAAACATCACGCGCGGTTTTGCCGACCTCAATCCCTACCTCATTGGCGGTTTTGGATCTTCCCAGCGAAGCATCGCCATTATAAATCAAACGGCGGTGGCCAAGAGCAGCCCCACCGGCGTCGAATTCGGCGGCGGCCTCGAAGTCCCCATCTCGCGAAATAAAATGTATTTAGGCGCCCAAATCATGTACCACTACGTTCAGTTCTCCGACGAAAACATGATGCTCGCCGATGAAAACCGAAACCCCACCGGCGTCACCTTGAACGGCGACTACATCACCGGCCTCTTCGTCCTCGGAATCAACTTCTAGGTACGCTTTTTGGGACTCATTGCATAAATTTTTATTCACATTCTAGAAGGCTTCTTTTTAGGACGCGTCCATCCATGGACTCGCTCGCAGCACGAAACGTCGTGTTTGCGAGAGGTCCTAAAAAG
>JANPLN010000005.1:0-46955 GCA_031426555.1 Bdellovibrionales bacterium
TCACTCTTATCAAGTGTCTCACCCTGTTTATTATTAAACTGCGTTGCAATGTGCACTCGTTGTACACCTTCAACTTCGATCAAGTTGAGTTTTTGTAAGATGCGGTGATTTTCGTTATTTTCAACAACGGCAAGCTGTTGCAGGCGCTTTTCAAGGCGCGATAGACTCTTAGCTTTTGCAGCAGCCAACATAAGGCTGTCCGTATAAAAAAGCTGGGGCATTTTTGCCAAGTTCGGCCCAAGGGATTTCCAATTGGCGGTGTCTTTCATCCATTGCTCAAGGATTTGTCGGGAGATGGAGTTTCGTTGTTTTTGCGCGATTTCTTGAATCGCAACAACTTGCTCACGCTTTTGTGTTCTAAAGTCTTTTAATGTTTGAAAAACGCCAAGATAATCACAAAGCTTAAGTTGCACAAGAGCTCTTAGCAAAAAAGGCTCGGTGGTGGTCAAACCGCTCAACGCGGGAGATGTGAGGGTGCGCGAAGCCGCGAGAGCTTTGTTCATTTGATCAAGATGAATGTACGTCCATGCTTTTTCTTCGAGGACCATCAAATATCTATCTGATTGTGTAGTAATTTTGTCATATTCCACAAGAGCCTCTTTGAAATTCTTTTGTTCAAAAAGCTTGCGGGCTTTCGACAGGGTCTGTTGTTCGCTGGAGCCTTTAGCTAAAGCGGATACAGAAAATAGAATAACAAGAAGACTTGTGATTAAAGTTTTCATAACATAAATCCAATACCAAGTTGCAGAACCATACCATCAATTGAGCGCTCGCCTGAAGACACGCGGTCTTTGTAGTTTTGATAGCGAACTTCTAAGCGACTGGTAAGCCAAGAGTTAACCCATAGGCCCATACCTACTCCGCCCGTAAAAATCGGCGAATTTCCACTGATAAATTCATTGGGTCCATTTAAATATTCGTATTGGATTTGTCCGCCACCGGCGATGAGGTAAAAATCAAACTGACTCACAGCAGATTCAAACCAGCTCACTTTTCCGTAAATTGGATACCAGTTGATGACAGCCATGGTTGTGCGAATTGGATAGGCAATGGAGGGTGCGACGTAATCAGTGGCGCCGGCAGCTTGTTTTGCAGCGGCCACGTCAAAAATGCGTTGTCCTTCAGTGGTTAATTCGTTGCGATGGTCGTTGTAGCGAAGTCCTAAGGACCAGCGAGGCGTAATGTGGAAATCTAAGTTTGCACCCCAGTTCACGGTGTTGAGGTACGTGTCTCCACCGTTCACAAAACCATAGGCAAGGCCGATTTCGGGGCGGAAGTTTCTATCCACTTCGCGCTTTTGCACAACTCGCATTGAGTTGTTAGGTTGGAGCGCTCGCGCTTTTTTGATGATGTCCTCATTTGTGCCGAGGCCATCAAGTTGCTGGTCCACATTAATGGATTTTGCGGATTTATTGTAGTTTTTTGCTCGTCCCGCTTTTGCTTTTGCAAAGACCGGCGACGCAATTAACAGCGTTGCTAGTGCTGATGCTAGGATTTTTGCTGTGAAACTCATTGTGGCCCCCACTTTGGCGTTGTGATCTCAGTCGTAGGTGCTGCCGCACCAGTTTTTGGAGTTGATGTGCCGGTAGTCGGCGCTGTCGCTCCCGCTTTTTTGACTAAAATTTCTTTGTTCATCGTTTTTGAAATGGCCTCAAAGGTGATTTGCATAATGTTGTTGTTGTAGGCACTTGCGTCCGTATATTCAAGACCTGTTAAAGTGACTTGAATGTTTCCACGATCCTCAGTCGTCCCTGCTTCGATCACACCTTGGGGCTTCCAGGTAATCTTGTAAGTCACTGAGTTATCTACATTTGCGATCTGAGTAACTGTCGCTGTTGTGGGCTGATCCTCGACGATGAGGTCAAAGCGAACCTTTGAGCGGAAAAGAACTTTTGCATTGATATAATAACTCGACTCTACACCTTCAGTAAAAATCATAGCTTCTTCTTTAAGAAGTCCGGCGTCAGAGTACGTTTTTACTTCGTAAGGAATGCCGTCTATGGAAAGTTGCTGAGAGGTCTTTACGAGATTTTCTAAGCATTGACGGTAGTTTCCTTCGTTTTCCTGAAGGAGTGATTCTGGACAATTGAAAATATAGATGGCTTTTTGGATTTCGACGGGTCGTTCAACAGTGACTTCAACGATTTTCTCTTGAATCACGGGGATCTCTTTGGTTTCTGTAACCAGTTTATAATCTACTTTTTGCGGAGCGGATTGAGCTTCGGCAGATAAATTGAGCTGTTTATAGTTTTCTAGCGGGTTGTTCTTTGTGGGCCCACAAGCCGTCATCAAACTTAAAACTGCGATTAACGATATTACTAGTTTCATACAGTACCCCTACCTTTGGCTCACGCGACGAAGCTCAAATGGATAATCAACATCCACATTCACTGCGCCGAGCGGTTTAGGAAATTTCCAACCTTTAATTTTTGCAGCAATACAACTTTCAACTTTGCCGTCGCCAACACTGGAATGTGCGATTTGCGACAGATTCACGCGACCTTTTCCGTTAATCACCCAGTGGGCAGTTAACCGACCGCGAAGATCAGGTTTGCCTTGCAGACCTGTTTCATAACAGTAAATGATTTGTCCCATATTTTTTTGTACAACGGCAGCGATCTGATCGCGATCCAAGCCGCTTTCAACTGTGGCTTCTTCTGTGAGAGGAGCCATGAACGCACCCGATTTACCACGGAATGAAATTCCGCCACCAAGACCATGTCTTCCGCCACCAGATCCTGAAGATCCGTATCCACCAGCACCCATGGCCTGTGAACCTGCACCCGGACTTGAAGCAATAAGACCTTTTCCAGGAAGCGCACCACTGGCTCCGCCTTTAAGGCCTTCACCAATTCCGCCACCACCACTGCCGGCGCCGCCGTAACCGCGACCACCAGAACCACGTCCGCCCTCACCTACACCGTTAAGGTCAAGGCTTGAAGCATGGCTTTTTTTAATGGTGCTGAGAGCGCCGAGTACTCCCAATTGATTGATATTTGGACCTTTATTGTTTGCAGGAACGTCTTTGCGAATGGGAACGTTTTTAACCACTGTGATTTTTTTAGGTTGAACGATCTTTTTAGTCACATTGGATCTTGTGATATTTTTAGGCACTGGTTTTTTATTAAGAATTTTTTCAGCCATTTTCACTGTTTTTTGTTTTTTAGGCTCTTCCATCTTTGGAATTTCAGGGATTTCTGTATTAATAGTTACCACAACCGGTTCTATTTTTTTATCTGGAAAAAAGCGATTGACGATAAAGCTCAATAAAACAAAGAACGCGATAATGCTAACGTGCGTGATGGCGGAGTATTGAAAGGTTTTTTTAAGGCGTGATTCTTCCTTTTGTAAAGCAAAGGTCGGAGAGAAGAGAGACGCGTCTTCTTTGTAGCTCAGGAAGCCGATTCCTGAAATGGAAACATCTTTATTTTGCACATCTTTTTTAGTTGTGGTTGTAAGTAATAAGTATGGAACGTCGGCTTTATCGAGTTCGGTTGTATTATGAACGGCTTCAATACGCCCTTCATCCTGACGATAGACCAACGTGAGTGATGGGCTTTCCCATAGGAAAGTACGTATGATCTGTTTATTTTTATTTTGCAGTACAAAACATCCCATTTTACATCCTACCGTTATTTCCGTAATTGTTCTTGCGCCTCACGGTCCTTAAACGAGCGTCTAAGGCCGAGAAGGTCATCAAGGACCTTTTCATCTTCTACCATTGCAATTCCCTGACCCGCCGTTTGGTATTTACCGCGAACTGAGGCGGCATCGAACGAGAAAGAGGTCCCTAATTGTCCATCGGTGGCCTTAGGTGTGACAATTTTAGTCACCGTCTTCTTCTTCATGTTTTTGGTCGAGTTGGCCTGGGCGTAGCCATTGAGTCCCAGGGTCAGAGTTAAAATCTGGAGGAGGAGGAAAATGCGGGTCGGTAGTTTTTTCATTGGAACATCCCTTTCATTTGCACCATTCGAGCTTCAAGATAGGCCACTGTCACATCGTTCCCGCGGAGAGTTTCGATCTCCTTGAGTTTTGCCACGTTAGCTTCTTCGAATGGATTTTTACGAATTTGACTTTGTGCTTGCGATACAGCCTGCGAGCTTGGATAATTTGCACGCTCATTGAGCGCTTGTTCTAAATAACGCGCCTTCGAGGGAGGAGCATGCTTAATGAGCTGCTGAAGGTCTTCTTTGAGGGCATGTCTGTACTCGACGCGGGCGTTTTTATAAGTGTTTGTGTGGGCCGTGAGCCAACCCTCTTCGCTCCAAAGAGCTTGCAGTTTTTCTTCGATCTTCTTCGATTTTTCAAGGTAAGGCTGCGCCTGTTGACTGAGAATTTGAACATACTGTTCGCGCTGCTCTTTCGTAAGTCCCCGTGGCAGCGGCAAACCGACCAGGTTTGTGTGCAATCTGGCGTATTCGTACTTAAGAACGTTCAAGAAAATGGCTTGCATTGAGATGTCGCGGCTTTTGACGGATTCTTTTAAGAATGTCTCAAATTGAGACAAGTTCTTGATTCGTTCTTCGAGGGATTTTTTGAGAGTGTTTTGGCTTTTTGCATTGAGGCGCAACGAAGAAATCTGGGCAATTTCTTTCTGAATCGAAGAATAGCTAATTAACCGCGAAAGAAGTCCTGCAAAAGCGCTTTTTCGAACTGACGGATAATTAAAAACGTCTTCAAGTATTTGCTTATTGCGATTTTTTGAGTAGATCTCAAGGGCAAGCTTGGCTAAAACATCGGGTGACTGGGAAAGCTCAGCAATATGTTTCTTTAACATTTTTTGTGGGAGCATTTGTCTTTGAATCCGACGTACGATGATCGACGCCCGAGCCTTTTTATTTTGACTGAGTTTCAAAAAGTCTTCTTCGTGCTGATCGGGTTTGAGGTTGGCCATTTCAGCCAGCCAAATCAGTTTGAGTGCTTCGTCCGAAGACATGGCGCCGGCTGATTTTTTGGTGAGTTCGTAAGCCTGTTTGTAATCAAGTTCCATCTCAGCAAGCCAGATTCGGTCTTGGATGGCTTGTGAATGCTCACGCTCTGTTAATGTTTTAAGTGACAGCGTGTTGAGGTTTGCGTGAAGGGCGTCTTTAAAGTTTTTCAGTTGAAGCGATAATAAGTACATATTTTTGTAAAGGTTCTTTTTTTCCACATCCGTGCTATCAACCATAGAAATCGATTTTAGTTTCACGAGATCAGAGTTGCCGGCTTTTTTGGCGTTGATTTTTGCAGCCACCGTATTGAGTACTGATTTTCTATGGATTTTGTAAAATTCTTTTTTATCTTCTTGGAAACGAGTCGCAAACTCTAAACTCCAGTTTTCGATGGCCTCGTCGTCTTTAAGTTGAATCAATGAATTTAAAGCCAAATGCGCTGCTTCCACTTTTTCTTTGCGATGCTCTTTGGCATTGCCGTCGATAGCGAGAGTTTTAAAATGACTGGCAGCTTTATCAAACGCTTTCAATTCAAAATAAAGTTTAGCAATTTGATAGCGAACTTCAAAGGTACGCGCGCCTTTTTCGTTGAGTTTCAAGTAGTGAGTATAAGATTGCATTCTGATTTCGGGATTTTTTAGCGTCTCGGCCATGTCCATCTCGCCAACCAAAGCATTTTCTAAAGTCTTCTGATTTTTGTTGGCAGCACTTACGTTTGCAGCTTTTTGAAAAAACTCATGGGCGCTTTTGTATTGCTTTCTCTGCTGAGCTGCGGCTGCGCCAAGAAGTAGCATTTCTTCATCTTTTGGAAACAGATCTGTATAGATTACATAGGCATGAGTGAGCTCTGTGGATTGGATTTTTTTCTCTTCACGATTCCAGTCGATGATCCATCGGCGAACTTCGCTTTGTAATTTGTCACAACTATCACCACAACCTTGGTCTTTCCATGTTTCCTTCACCTGAGCAAACAATTGAACAGCTCCAGGCAAATTACCGGTGTCGCGCTTAAGTTTCATAATGCGAATTTGTGCCTCGAGAGCGTCTTTCTTCTGATCAGAATTCGAAAGATAAAACATCCAAACAAGGGCTGCTTCCTTCTTTTTACCGAGGCGGTCGGCTTCGGTGGCTAAAGCGTGAATATTCTGCATGCGATACGAGGGAGGACTCAGCTGAAGAACTTTATTGAGAGTTTCTTGATTGATGGTCTGACGTGCGTAGAAAGACGAAAGATCTTTCGAGACGTCGATCTTAAAGGATTCGTCTTGAGTGATTCCTTCGGCGTTTTTGTATTCGGTTAATTTTGGATTTTTCAAAATCATTTCAAGCTTTGCGATGGCGCTTGGAACTTGCTCCATATTAAATAAACACCAAGCCAGACGGTAGTGCACCAGGCCCTTTTGTGGTGATTCTTCGATGCTCAAGGCTTTTTCGTATTCAGCCTTAGCTTGTTTAAACTGTGATTTTTGAAAATAGATATCGCCGAGAGCTGCGTGCGATTGCCCTAGGGTTTCGCCTTTGTGGCGCTTTTTACCCTCTTTAGTGATTTGTAAATGGATTTTTTCGGCTTTATCGGTTTGGTTGAGACTCAAGTGTAAGTGGGCTTTTTGTAAGAAGGCGTGGCCGCGCATATCTTCGCTGAGGCGCGGGATGATGTTCTCATAGTGACCAATGGCTTCAACGCGATCTTCTTTGGACTTTAAACAATTTGTGCAATTTTGTTCAACTTCAGAAAGTGCTTTAAGGCGCGATCGTTCGGCAAGCAAATCGGCTAAACGCAAAGTGGACGGAACTTTTGAAACATCCGTAGTATCTAGAGATTGTATGATTTGTCGAAGGCGATCGATAACAACAGTGTGTGTATTGAGATCCATTTTTTCGGCAATAGCCACCGAGGTAGCTATGCTGATCGAAAGAATAAAAGCTAAAGAACGGATCTGAAATCTCAACGTCGCGCGCATGGGTTACTCCTGTTGGTAGACTGCAAATTTAACATTCTTGATCCCAGCGTGAGCCGATGCGGTCAGAAATGGTTGGAGTTTATGAAAGTCTACATTTTCGTCGGCTTGTAAAATGATCGAAGGCTCTTTGTTCTCTACTTTTAACTTTAGATTTCCTGCAACCTGCGCAAGTCGACTGTTTAACTGAGCTTCGCTAATAATTTGACCATCAATCATAAATTGGTTGTTTTTAAAGGTGATGACTGGTGATCCGTCGAGTTGATTGAAAACTTTTGCCTGCGGCAGAGTGATCTGGTCTTCTAAATCCATAGTTTCGCTGGGAGAGTTACAAACAACAAGATAAAGGACGATAATCACGAAAGCATCGATCAACGAAGTCAAAGTGATTGTAGATTGAATGCTTTTACGAAGCTTACTTTGGTTTTTACGCAAAAGAAGACCGCGCGTTGTTACTTGAGGAATACTGTGTGTACTAAGAATCGTTCGCATGGTTATTCCTTTTTAGATTGGTGATATTCCAACGTTTTTGATTTCGGCTTTGCGCAAAGAATCCACGGTCTTCATTGTTACACCGTAAGAAACTCCAGGCTTAGCGATAACGACAGAGGTATTAAGATCAGGGATGCTTTTGCGGAGAGAAACTAAAAAGGAATCAATTTTATCCCAGTTCGGCTCACCGTTGACTGCTTGAATTTTGAATTGTCTTTGTTTTGTTTTAACGTCTTTTAGATCAAGTTGAAAACTTTTGTCGTTTTCAACTTGCACGACCACTGAAGGAGGATTGTTTGCGCCGCTAGTGCTTTCCGCACCCACGGCTTGATGAGTGTCTATGGATCCGATGTAGGACCATACTGCTGTTAGTAACAAAAAGCTTAAACAGGCTGATAACATGTCGATAAACGGTATCAAGTTCAGTTCAAACTCAATTTCTTTTTTAAACGAACTCATAAGTCATTCCCCTGTTTAAATTCACAGTTTAATCATTAAATTACTTAGCGCGCAGTTTACGAGAAGATACAGTCTCAACGTTAAAGCCCAACCAGATGTACATTCTTAAAGCGGCTTTATGAAGATCTTCAACCAATGTGTTTGCTCTGTTTTGTAGGATTGCAAAGGCAATCAAGGCAGGTACAGCAACGATCAGTCCGTAAGCTGTGGCACTCATGGCTTCGCCCACACCTTCGGCAAGGAGGCGCGCTTTTTCTGCGGCGCCGGCATTGGCGATCCCAGAGAAAGATTTAATAAGACCTACGATTGTTCCTAAGAGACCTAAAAGAGTGGCAACGTTTGCCAACATCGAAATAAACCCTAGGCGTGAATCTACACGACCGGATTCTTCGATTAAAATTTCATCCATTTTGTGTTGAAGCTCTTCGCGTCCGCTATGATCAATCGTTGATTGAACACCCACTTTAGTGAGAGCGGTTAAAGCTTCATTTCCAGAGCGATGTGATTTAGCAACAACTTGCTCGAATTGTGCAGACTTAATGTCCTTCTCCATATGATCAACGATGTCGCGAGCGTTGAGGGAGCGTTTGAGATATAAAGCGTAGTAGCGTTCAAAAATCAGTGCCATGCTAACGATTTGCACTAATAGGATGGGGTACATCCAGAATCCACCGGCCATAAAGAATGTTCCTAATTGCGTAAACATAATAATCCTCCAAATTTAGTAGTCTTCACCACAAACATGGTAGAGCAAGGTCAGTACCAGCCGCAGTTCGGTTTAAATGGCATTTCAGATCAAAGTGAGACAATTTTTGTCATTTGGCTGTAAAACGCAGTTCAAAAATGAGCCGAGAAACTGTCTCAAAATAAGACAGTTTCAAACGTTTTACTTGGGGCTTCTCTCGCGAATGTTATTCTAAGAGGAGATGTATGCCGTTCTTTTACTTATTCACTTTGTTCAGGCTGTTGATCCTGTTTGTGCAGATCACTACTCTCAGCTTGAAAAAACCGACGCCTTAAAGCGCTTTCAAGCGATCGTTCCAGCGAGTGGCATCAAAGGGTTCGTTAACAAGACTCGCGGATCGTATTTTTTCATCAAAAGCACCAACGATAAGCTCAAACTCACTTTTTTAACGACGGGCCTCTTTGATCTGTATGGTATTCGGCGCGACAGTGAAATTCGCTTCTGTGACTCCGAGGGACAAATCTCTATTTTAGGCATGGATGGAGTGCAAAAGATTGTCCTTAAGGACAATTGGATCGTTTTTAAAGACGATTCACTCGTACACACCTTCGAGCCAGGAGAAATCCCGCCCCTCCTGCGAGAAAAAAACGATTTGTCTGATTTAGAATAAAGTCGCCGACACACATTTTTGGGGATTTTTTCTATGTTGCCTACGAATTTTGTGCAATGATCCAGCAATGAGCGAGTTTACAGAATCGAAGAGCGAAAACCAACCCCCGGTGCTTGTTTCTCCGGCAGATCTTTCCTCGGAAGCCCTTGAGGGAATTATTGAGAGTTTCATTTTACGCGAGGGAACAGATTACGGGTCTGTGGAAGTTGACCATGATAAAAAGTTTTTGCAGATTCAAAATAAAATTATGAAAAATGAGTTTTTAATTACCTTTGATTCCGAGAGCGAGTCCATCAATCTGTTGACTCGCCAGCAATGGGATCAATTACAGAAAGAAAAATAAGATGCTATGTGATTGCGGAAGCCAAAAAAATTACGCCGACTGCTGCGAACCTTTTATCAAAGGCGCAGCGACCCCTCAAAGTCCCGAGCAACTCATGCGCTCGCGCTACACAGCACACGTAAAAAAAGAAATGAGCTATTTAAGAGCCACGCTGGCTCCAGAGCAGCGCTCCTCGTTTATCGAAAAAGACGTTCTCGCCTGGGCCAATTCCGAATGGCTGGGTCTTGAAATCGCCGAGGCCAAGGGCAACAAGGTGGAGTTCGTTGCTAAATATAAATCAAAAGGAAAAGTCTTTGAACACCACGAGTACGCCACGTTTCGGAAAATTGGCGAGAAATGGTTTTTTGTCGATGGAGATTCTCACACCCACGAAGAAGGCAAGGGGCATCAGCATCATCACAACCATGAGCCCGTGGCACCTATCGTGCGCGAGCAGCCCAAGGTAGGTCGAAATGACCCTTGCTCCTGTGGGAGCGGCAAAAAATTTAAAAAATGTTGCGGTGAAAACTAAAACACTGCAAAAGTTAAGAAAAGAGCACGCCAAAAATTACGAGAACGGTAATGCCTGCGGCCGAGTTCCAAAAAGAACCACTCGCGGGAACTGGCGAAGGAGCAGGCTCACCACCATTCGACCCGTTTCCTGAGGAATCACCACCGCCATTTGTGCCGCCAGTGGAATAACCGTTTAAGCTGCCGCCGTTAAGGCTTCCACCAGTAAAGAGTCCACCAGTTTGTGAACCGGTGATCGAACCGCCACCAAGGTCACCGCCGCCGGTGAGCGCACCAGTCAGGGTACCGCCAAGATCGCTTCCCGAGTCGCCTCCGCCATTGCAGCCCCAGGGATATTGGTTGGTTATGGGATTTTTTTGTGAACAGTCGGAAATCACATCGTCTTTTGCTGGAACCCACAAATAGGGACAGTTCAATGTCAAAGTTTCAAGTAAAGGATCTTTGGGCGAAAGCAAGTCGGCAAGCTGTTCATCGACGACGATATTTTTGCCTTCGTGACAGAGATAGTAATTGTCGTCGGGAGATTGGGCCAAATCCGACCCAGACAAAAATACATCATCAAACCCAACGTAGTAGCCATTGTGTTTCGCCACGTGCTCGATATTCTTGATATCAGAGTACGTATCCCCTTTATTCACCTGCAAATAAATACCAGATAAAAAATCCTGCGGAACTAGCTTGCGACATTCGGTTGGTTTAGCGCAGCGAAATTGAATTCCGATGAGGGGGTCATCTGGAAGATCTTCATAGTTAACAGTGTCTGCTTGTGAGAAAGCACTCAAAAATGTTACAACAAAAAAACCAATCAGAGTCCGCATAAAACCTCTTCAAGTGACATAGCGTGAATGAGAGGAATTTAGTCGAAGTTGGCGAAAGGAGCGAACGAAATGAAAAAATATATACTTTTTACAGTGTTAATCACAGTCTTAACACCCTTTTCGCGGGCTCAGGAAATTTTTTACGGCGTCGACGTTCGAGATTTAAAAAAATATAACACAATTCATTCCGAGTTTAGCTCGCAGCTTATCAAAAGTTTGCACCGAAACACTTGTGAATACGTCGGTCACTGCCCGGCCCCTGTTCGTTGGTTCGACAGCGGGGCCCAAGGACCTGAGGGAAAATTTCGTGGCGGCCGTTTTGTAGTCACCAACGAAAGAGAAAAGACCCGAAAAAACACAATCTTTTCGGTGGAAATCGAAAACGTAACCAGCGCAATCTCCAACGCCTCCGACAAGACTGGTGCAGCTTCGGTGTACCAGCTCCTGTTTTTTATTCACGACGAAACTCAACATGCGGAATCTAAAAATTTATTTTTTCGCAGACTCTCTGTGGTCTTCAAAAATAATTCGATTTCCAACATCACCCTCATCCAAGAAATTCCCCTTAGCAAAACCTACTTTTCGTTTTACGTCGACATCATGGCGCGGAAAACAATTTTGCAAGATGCTAATTTCGGGATAATAAAGGTGTTCCCTGTGGCGGTGGGCGCTCTCGATATTCGCAATTTCCCCGGCCAGGAGGTGTTTGCCGCAAGCCTCACGCCTGAGTTTGTGAACAATGCACAACTCTACGTGGGCCAGCCAGCAGGTTTGCACAAAGCTCGAAGTGACAAGGGCGGAATGTATCAACAAAGACCTTTTTTGGGAATCGTCGACGACAACGGCACAGCCTACAAGCAAGTTGGCTGGCACTATCAGATGGCTGAGGGTGAGTTGCAGGCGGGGTTTATAACCCACGGCTGTTTTCGCATGGAAGATAAAAACCTGTATCCCATGTCCGAAATTGTTTTCGCTTCACTACAGCAATTTATCCCCGTAAAAGTTGTGACAAGTTTTTCTGCAGACTCGGAGCTTGAAAAATTAAGTGGCTGGTCACACCCCATGCCACTAACCAACGACTTTTACTACTCTGTTGGGTATTTAGACAGGGCTGTTTTTTCCAACGACTTTGTTTCGAAAATTCGTTCAGACGTCAACGAGCTTCCCCAGGGATCCTATCTGTCGGATGTGGAGCAATACTTTTGGTGTAAAAGCCATGGGCAAACAATTTTCAATCACTCCGAGTCGGCGCGGCCAGGGCTTCGGCAGTATGCCGATTGGAGCACAGCTCTAGATGGGTATTGCCTGACAAAGATTGTCCGTAATCAAATGCCGGTGGAGCCCGTGCTGGATTATATTTTTGGGAGAACCGCAATCTTGCCAGAGGTTAATATAATTGAACCCAGTTATCCCATTGTCATGGCGGGACTGTGTGAGGGTTCGCTCAGCGACGCTCAAAAAATATTTTCGCAAAACGAAACTCGTCAGCTCACGTTTCGGTCTTATATAAGCAATTGTGGTTGTGACAAACTCAAAAGAATGCTCGAGGTTTCGTTGATACGAAACAGCGCAGGAACGATTTTAAATTCTGCGCAAAAGTCCAAAATGTACGCGAAATACTGCCATTGACACTGCCGAAGCCTGAGCTACTTCACCGTGGTATCAGTTTTCAGCACGCTCATCATCTCAATCATCGACCGTGCTCGCCGTTCTGCGAAGGCCGTGTTCATTGCAGGTAAAGCCCCAGTGCCCGCCCACTTTGCCGCGCGCCACGCAGTGCGGAGCAATGGAAAATCCAGCGTTGGAGCTTCGTTGTTTTTTGTAAGAATGAAAGTGCGTAACGCCATTGGCGCCAAGTTGCAGAGATTTTTGCGCCGCTTTCACCGAGGCCTGTTGCGGCCGTTTTTTAGGAGCAAACTGGCGTTTAGAGTAAACGACATCGCAGTAGTTTTTCCCATAGCCGCTTTTGACTCGCGTGACGATCACTCGGCCCACAAAGATCTTTCCCTCTTCGGTCTCCCCGCGCGCCTCACCGTGAATGGCCTCGGCAAGGCACATCATCTGTTTGTAGGGGGTGCTAGTTGTCTCCTCGCCACTAAAGGTGGAACAGCCCTGTAAAAGCCACGCCAGCATCAGCCATAAAATAAAGTTCAATCCATTTGAACGCATACCAACTTAACGGTTCAAATCGTCAAACAATCAAACCTTCGTCTAGGAATGAGCGTCCACTGTTTCGACACTTTCATTAAAAGCGTCTCCGGAGCGATCAAAATGAGATGCGAATGTATGAGTCACTAAAAGATAAGCAAAAAACCCCAATAGGCGGCCACTGCGAAAAGTAGCATTCCTAGGAGTCCACGCTGGATGCGGTTGTGTTTTTTAAGAGTGTTGAGCTCGGTTCGCAAGCTTGCGTGCACGTCGTCTGTGATGCGTTCTGTGAGCTTGCGGATCTCGGTTTCGGGGAGCCCGGGGCGCGCCACCGTTTGTAAAAAAACATAGGGCGAAAGCTCCGGACTTTTGTCGAGCAATAATAGATACCAACTGAGAGCTCGAAAGATATGTGGTGGTGCCTCATCAGATTGGGGGTTTTTGGTCCATCGAGACCATGCCGATGGATCAACAAGCAGAAGCTGGCATATCTTTCTTTGACTCAAACCCAGGGTTTTTCGTATGTCCTCCAGCCTCCCCCATTTGTTCACAATTAGCTGGGTTTCCGCAGAGTATTTGATCCGCAGGCTACTTTGGGCCCTATCTGGGTTCTCGATTAAAGAGATGGATGGATCGATGTGAGTTCCAATTTCCATAAATGATCCCCTTTCAGATGTTCTAATTCACATAATAAATAGTGTGAATTAAGTTAATTATTAGTTGTGAAATGCAATTTGGCAATAAGACGGATCATGACACAAAGCATTATGTACTTGAAATGAAACGCATTTCATTAGTTTAGCGTTCCCACTGACAAATTTGAGGGGCCAAGTCTCACTTATAGTTATATCTGAGATGATTAAACTATTGAAATAACTAGATTATTTTGAAATACCGATTTGGAAGCATTAAAACGCCCTCAGTTGAACGAGCGTTCGTGGGTATGTCCAGGTATGGCTTTTTTCAAAGCACAAAGGTCTAGCTGTGCTTAATAATTGATCATCCAAATTTGATCAATCTATAAGATTTTTCAACATGAAATGTCTTCACTCACTCTCGCCTAACAAACTGAATTATCTTCTTTATGTGATTTTTAACCCCAACAAGGAGTCCTCTGTGACCAAAGTTTTTATTATCGCTCTTTCAGCCGTTTTCACCTCCATCGCCACTGCAGCTGAAATCTATTCGGTGGATATGTCCGTGCCCATCGAATTTCAATTAAGACTGAATTGCCCGTGGGTTTCTGTAGGCAATTTACAAAAAGTGGTCATCGCAGAAAACGAAAAGATCGGCTGGACCGGTGGCGATCTTGGAAATGCTTTGGGGGATCTTCTTGGCAACTCAACCGGCGATGTAAATTACACCAATGTGGCAGCTAATATTCCCGCGTACTCCCGGGCCATCCTTTTAGAGACTCAGTATTTTAATAACAATGGACAAGCGCAGATCATCGTTGAAGAGCTAAGTTTAATTAGCGTCGCTGGCGACAAGTACATCATGCGAATGAGTGATAAGACACGGGTTTTATCGCAAATCAAAGATCACTCTGGCGAAGCTATCCTTATTTGCTTTACCAACGACGAAGAGTACATTCGCGTATCGGCGCAGGTAACGCATCAGAACGTCGATGGCTCTCGGCCCACTATGGGAATCAGCGCCTTCACCGACGAAAATGTTGTATTTTTGAAGTAATCCAAAAGTCCCGTTGATTTAGCTTTAAACGGCAATAGACCCTTTAAAAAAAGAGGAAGTAAACTTCTTCTTTTTTTATCGTTGCTGTTCTAAACTCGCCTTGTTCTTAATGCGTTAGCCTTAATTACATTGCGCCTTCGATTTCGCCGTAACCTGTAATATTACCTTGCTTCACGCCTTTTTGACCGAGCAATGCAACGTCCTCGATAAACACCTTGTAGCCTTCGCTGCATTTTACATAGAGCCACTGTTCATTCACATCGTAGGTAGAGCCATCTTCTTCGGTCACCGTTTTTAACGCTTTTGTCTCCAAAGTTTTTGCAAAGTACTCGGGTTGTTCAAGAGAGTCGTAGTTGAGGTAAAGGTACTGCTCGACGCTATCTTGCTGAAGCGTCGCCATGGCGCCACCTTCTGCCAAATACATAAAGTTAACAATTTTAGAACCTGCTTTGATCGCAGGAACAGTTTGTGCTTCATAAAAAGCCGAAAGGCCGAGGTCTTCAGGAGTTGAAATATCTTGCAGAACTACGTAATCAAGAACCGGCGAGACGGTGTAAAATTCGATCACAGAGTTTTTAGTTTGCGACCACGGGTGGTAAAGACCGTTAGCGATGGTGCAACTTTTTTGCACGGTGAGCTTGCGAAGACTCTCCCAGCCTTTCACAGTGGTGGTTTTATTTTTTTTCTTGGAAGACACATCAATCACCGGTCCAGGGTACTCACCCTGCCAGGTGTTCATGGCAACTTGCAGATATGTAACTCCGTCTCTTTCAACTTCGAGTTTGTAAGTGCCAAAGTCGGCAGACGCCGAAGCGATACAAAACAGTGTGCTAAAAATGATTCCAATTTGTTTCATGGGATTCTCCAGGTTTTAATTTGTGTCCGGATTGTAATGAATTTCGCGAAGGAAAACGAAAAAAAATGAAGGTCGCCTGGTTTTTGTAACTAATTCAAATTTCTTAATACAAAACAAAAAAGCTGAGGCGCACAGGCCTCAGCTTTAAGGGGGTTATTTACTCAGGGTTTCATCAAGTATTTTTGTGAACTCCTCGTACGAGGAGAGGACATCACCGTTTGAGCAAAGTTGTTATGTGCTGTTCAGTAAGAGAACCTCTCTAACAACAGCTTCTCGATCCAAAACAAACAAGTCATGGGTCAATTTAGCAACGTGAACTCCTCCACGTTTGTTAGCAGCTGACTCCTTTAGGATGTTCAGGATCAGTTTACAATCCTGGTTGCAGGAACTATCGGCTTTCTCTTCCATAACTACGGCGGATGTGGTGCTCACAGGGGATGCGACAATTGTTATACCAAACAGCGAGGTAATTCCCACGGCGCCACTAACGGCCGCGACACCCTGCAAGTCTTCTGCATGCGCAAGAGCGTCTTCATAGGCCTGTGTACAATCCGCAGAGGCATGCAGCGGTAGCACCAGACTCAGCAATAATATAGATTTCATAAATTCTCCTTTTTATTTTTCTCGTTTAAAAATAAGATCAAATCTTGATTTCTCAAGTCTTTTTTAATTTTTTGTACATCCTTCTCGGCGGGTCTCAGAGAGTGTGGGTCGTCAAAGTAAAAAGTTCTCGCTTCCATGTAGAGATATGGAGTCACCAAATTTTGATCGATTTCCGCTATCTGTCTGCGCGTCAGCAGTGTTGGGGTGGCCTCAGACGAATAGTAATGGATTGGCAAACGTCGAAGGCGGTAAATATCTAATAAATCCATATCGAAATTCTGTAAGAGTTGAGCCAGCGAGGTTTTTGTCATTTTATTAAAATTGTAGTTGGAAGTGCTTAAGATATAGATCTCTCGGAGACTTAGTTTTTTTAGATCTGTTTGACTCACGTAAATCGTTCCGTCGCCGTACTCAAAGACTCTTACTTTTTTAAGGACTTTGGCTCCCGAAATAATTTCGATGGAACTCCAGGGTGCTAGTAAGCTTTCGTAAAAATAAGAAAAGAGCTGAGTAGGTATGAGAGGTGCTTTTCCAAGCAAGGGTATGTGAGAGGCTTCAACAAACCAACCGAGAGCTCGTGCGCAGTTAAAATCAAAAAACGTGTATTTATCTAATGTCAGTTCTCCAGAAGATACTTTGTTGGCAGTGGAAACTAAATTTTCAATTTGCGCTCTGCTGAGTCTCAGAGGCAATTGAGAAAATCCTCTGTTGCCAGCGGAAAAATAGACAATCATTACATCCATAAGAGAAACCCTGCGAATGATGGAGTTAAACTGACCAGTGACTCCCCTCCACAGATATTGTCCAAACGAAATTGGAGCGCCGGGTATTTCAGCCTCAAAACTAAAAACGATATCAGACAACGGGTCCGGGGATTTTGTTATAAAGCGAATAAGGCTGTGCCCAAAGTTTGACTCCAGGGAATTATCAGAGGCATCAACAATCAAGATTTCTACGCCAACAATATCTTCGCTTTTAATCGGAAATAGGCCTGTGTCCCCCTTCGCCATTTGGCCAAGGAGACTACAAATCAAAAAAATAAATAAAACGATCTGATACATAAAATACTCTTCAATTTCCTCAGGTCCGTGCTTAAACCGTTTCAGTCAGAATAAATTCAGCTTAAGAACATAGAGCAATGTGGGTGCCAGCTGCCCCTGATCTCTAATCGATTTCAGGGGATTTTGCCACTAAAGGTCACATCGCAGTGACTGTGCCTGCCTGTTAATGCGTCATGAATTCCTTGATAGGATATTAAAAACTCTTTAGAGTAATAGGGTGTCATCGCGGTATTCACTCAATAAAAACAAATATCTCCTAGATCCCGAATACAACCATCTCGAGATGTTGCTCAATCGTTATAAATTTAAAGAGCCCCGGAATTGTCTTGCGATCTTCGTAGCACTAAAAACTGGAGCCCGGGCCCAGGAGCTTTTAAACCTTCGTAAAAACGACATGAACGTTTACGATCAGTCTCTGTATATAAAAGGCATCAAGGGCTCAAATGATCGCGAATTGCCAATTCCTGCAGCTCTTTTTGATGAGATCGAGCTGTTTGCTCGAGGGTTGGGGGCTTCGGACCCCCTGTTTGACATTGGTTATCATCGTTTACGGGATATTTGGTGCGAGTACCGCCCCGTAGCCAAGAAATTCCATTGTTTGCGGCACACCTTTGCCATTCGGCTTTATAAAAAGACTCGCGACATTCGTCTCCTGCAGGTGGCTTTGGGGCATCGAAATATAGCAAATACGATGATTTATGCTGATTATGTGTACTCGCAAACCGAGCTAAGACGTTTGATTCTTTAAGAGTTTTTCTTGATTTTCAGATAAAAATGGATGAAAGTGCCCCTCTCTTATTAAACATGAGGTAATTTATGGCAACGCCCAAGAAACGCTTAAGTCGATCAAAACGTGGACACAGACGCGCACATGACGCAATCACGCCTGTAACCACAGTAAACTGTGCTAACTGCAGCTCTGTTGTTAAGCCTCACCATGTGTGCCCTTCTTGCGGATACTACAAAGGTAAAGAAATCGTTGCGGCTCCACAAGAGACTGCAACAGCTCAGTAAAACCTTTATATGTCAGGCACACCACAGAGTGGTCTCTATAGATCATGGATCCTGGGAACAGGGTCCTTTCTCCCAGAAAAAAAACTGACAAATTATGATCTCGAAAAAATCGTCGAAACAAATCATGACTGGATTGTAGAGCGCACCGGTATTCATTCGCGCAGCATCGCTGAAAAAGGTGTGGCGACGAGTGATTTGGCCCTCATCGCTTCGCAAAGAGCGTTGGAGATGGCAAAACTGACCGCCCAGGACATCGACATGATTCTTTTTGCAACCGTGTCTCCCGACTTTCCCATGCCAAGCTCTGCCTGTGAATTGCAACGAAAACTGGGCGCGCGAAATGTAATGGCCTTCGATTTATCGGCCGCCTGCACAGGATTTTTGTACGGGCTTTCCATTGCCGATCAATTTATTCGCACGGGTCATTATAGAAATATTCTCGTCGTTGGCGCCGAAATTCTGCACAACTGGGTGAACTATGAGGATCGTCAAACATGCATTCTGTTTGGCGATGCTGCCGGCGCAGCCATTGTGAGCCGTGCAGCAGAAAACTCAAGCAGCGGTATCTTAAGCACGCATATGTTCGCTGAAGGTGAGCTTGCGGATCTATTATACATTCCGGCTGGAGGCTCAAAAACTCCAAACACCAATGAAACCCTCGCCACCCATCAAAATAAAGTGGTGATGAAAGGTCGTGAGATTTTTAAACACGCCATCCGAACGATGTCCACCTGTTGTGATATCGCTCTGGCTGCTAACAATATGCAAAAAGACGAAGTGCACTGGGTGATCCCCCATCAGGCAAACACGCGCATCATCGAAGGGGTAGCAAAACACTTCGGGGTTTCTATGGATAAAGTGATTTTAGAGATCGAAGACATGGGCAACACTTCGGCGGCGACCATTCCTGTGGCGCTGGATCGCGCGGTTCGCGATGGTCGTATCCAACGTGGACAAAATATCTTAATGACCGCGTTTGGAGCGGGCCTCACAAGCGGCAGCGCTTTGATGAGATTTTAATGGCTTCAAAACTTTTGCCCCAGGTCATTTTATTTCCCGGCCAAGGAAGCCAGCAGGTTGGGATGGGGCAATTTTTGTACAACGATTTTCCGGTGGCTAAACAAGCCTTCGAAGAGGCTTCGGACGCCATCTCTCTCGATATGAAGAAGCTGTGTTTTTTTTCCGATGACACAACTCTAGCGCTCACCGAAAACACGCAACCCGCTTTGCTCACCGTTTCCATTGCCACCTTTCGAGTGATGCAGACGTTGCGCGATATGCAAATCAATGCCCTAGCTGGACACTCTGTGGGTGAATACGCCGCGCTTGTGGCGGGAAATGCCCTAACTTTTACCGATGGAATGCGTTTAGTGCGCAGGCGCGGACAGCTGATGCAAGAGGCGGTGCCCGTAGGCGAGGGCGGAATGTGTGCCGTGATTGGTTTGACGCCTGACGAAGTTTTAAAGCTTTGTCAGTGGGCCGAAAAAGAAACTGGTCTCTCTCCCCTTGAACCAGCGAACTACAATTCGCCCGATCAAATTGTGGTCAGTGGAAATGCTCAGATTATCGACTGGCTCAAGGAAAATTTTAAACCTGAAAAGTTAGGCTGGACCAAAAAAGTGCGTTTGATTCCGTTGAAAGTTTCGGCACCCTTTCATTGCTCGATGATGAAACCTGCAGAGGACGCCATGGAACAGGAACTTTCGGATATTTCTTTTTCTGATTCGCAATGGTCGGTTGTGCAAAACTACACGTCGCAGGCCCATGTGGATGCCAACGAACTTCGCGAAAATATCACTCGGCAGATTTCGGGGGCGGTTCGTTGGTCGCAAAGTATGGAATTAATTTTACGAATGGGAACTCATCAATTTATTGAATGCGGTTGTGGCAAGGTGTTAACCGGTCTCTTGAAAAAAATTGACACCACAAGTTCGCCAGCATTCAATATCAATTCTTTGGATGATGTGATCGCTTTTGAAAAGTCGGGAGACTGAAGTGTCGACGAGTCAGCTATCAGACGGCAAAATTTTAGACGGCCGAATCTTATCAGGCAAAAAAATCATGGTGACCGGTAGCAGCCGCGGCATCGGTGCTGGTATTGCGCGACTGTTAGCTGACGAGGGTGCACACATTGCTATCACCTACTCCTCTTCGGAAGGCCCCGCCCGCGACGTCTTAGCGTCTCTCAAAGGTACAGGCCACATGATTGTTTCATTGCAAGTGGCTGACGAGGCGTCAGTCAGTGCTGCTTTTGCAAAAGTTCTTGAAACCTTTGGTACGCTGGACGGTTTAGTGAACAACGCTGGCATTACGAAGGATCAACTTTTGCTCCGGATGAAGCAGGAGGATTTTCAATCAGTGATGGATACAAATCTTAAAGGCACGTTTCTCTGCACAAAACTGGCTGTGAAAACCATGATGAAGGCGCGCAAAGGCAGTATCGTGAACATCACTAGCGTGATTGGTCAAACCGGCAACGCGGGACAAGCCAACTACGCTGCCAGCAAAGCTGGAGTAGAAGCCTTTAGTAAATCCATTGCCCAAGAGGTGGGATCGCGTCAGGTGCGAGTGAACTGCGTCGCCCCCGGCTTTATCGTGACAGATATGACAGATCAATTAACTGAAGAACAGAAAACAGGCATATTAAGCAAAGTGCCTCTAGAAACGCTGGGGCAAACGGAAGATGTGGCCCATGCTGTGGCGTTTCTCTTAAGTGATAAAGCTAGATATATCACCGGACATACATTAAGTGTGAACGGTGGTTTATATATGTAATCGTATGAGATAATTAATGCCACGTGGCAAAATAAGGAGATAGTGTATGTCAGTAGAGATTCCCGCAAAAGTAAAAGAAGTCATAGTTGAACAATTAGGTGTAGACGCTGAGAAAGTTCGCTCTGAAGCTTCCTTCATCGATGATCTTGGAGCAGATAGCCTGGATATCGTTGAGCTTGTCATGGCGATGGAAGAAGAATTTGACATCGAAATTCCCGACGAAGAAGCCGAAAAACTCAAAACTGTGAGCGACGTCGTTAGCTATTTGCAAACTAAAGGCAAAGCCTAATTTAGGAGTGAGCCTTGTCGCAAACAAGTGTTTTTACCCGCCCAACCAAACCACAACGTCGAGTCGTAGTGACTGGTATGGGTATTGTATCTCCTCTCGGTCTCACCGTTGACGAGAACTGGAAAAATATTTGTTCAGGGCAATCGGGCATCAGCACGATCACCCATTTTGATACTGAAAGATTCGATGTAAAAATCGCCGGAGAGGTCAAAGGGTTTGATCCCTCCGTGGTCATCGAGAAAAAAGAGCAAAAAAAAATGGATCGCTTTACGCAGTTTGCGATGTACGCAGCTCAGCAAGCGATCACAGATTCGGGCTTGGATTTTTCGGCCAACGAAATTTTGCGCGCGCGCACCGGAGCCATGGTAGGTGTGGGCATTGGCGGCCTTCCGTCCATCGAAGAACAATGCATTATTCTGGCGGCCAAGGGCCCCTCGCGCATCACTCCATTTTTTATACCGTTAGTGATCACCAACATGGCCTCGGGGCATATTTCGATTCGTTATGGATTGCGCGGCCCCAACTTTTCTGTCACCTCGGCCTGCGCCTCTGGCGTTCATTCTGTGGGCGAAGCCGCCAAATACATTCAAGACGGCACCTGCGATGTGATGATCTCCGGTGGAGTTGAAGCTGCCGTCACTCCCCTAGCCATAGCAGGATTTTCCTCGATGCGCGCACTTTCTGCGCGAAACGATGAGCCCACAAAAGCCTCTCGCCCTTTTGATCGCAACCGCGACGGTTTCGTTTTAGCAGAAGGCGGAGCTATATTGATTCTTGAAGATTACGAACATGCCTCGCGCAGAGGTGCAAAAATCTATGCCGAGCTTACGGGCTACGGTGCTTCGTCGGATGCCTATCATATGACAAGTCCACCTCCCGATGGGGCTGGCGCTGCGATGGCCATGAAAATGGCTTTGAAAAACGCCGAGCTAGCGCCCGAAAAAGTGGGCTACATCAACGCCCACGGTACGAGCACACCCACCGGCGATGGCATTGAGTCCACCGCTATTAAGTTTGTTTTTGGCGAACACGCCAAAAAACTTTGGGTCAGCAGCACAAAAAGTATGACGGGCCATGCTCTCGGCGCCGCCGGTGCTTTAGAGAGCGTTTACAGTTTGTTAGCGCTAAAAAATCAAATTGCACCGCCAACGATCAATTTGGACTCTCCATCAGAAGACTGTGATTTAGACTACGTACCGCACCATGCCCGAGATGGAAAGTTTGAACACGTTCTCAATAACAGCTTCGGATTCGGTGGAACCAATGCCTGCGTGATTTTTAGTAAAATATGAAAATATACATCGCTTCCGATCATGCTGGATTTTTGACGAAACAAAAAATCATCGAGTTTTTAAAAAAACAACATGAAGTGATCGATATCGGGCCGCAAAACGAAGACCGCACCGACTATCCAGATTACGCTGATAAATTAATACTCGAACTTAAAAAAGATACCGTGGCTATGGGAATCCTCCTGTGCGGGTCAGGACAAGGCATGGCGATGCGTGCGAACAAATACGTGTTCATACGTGCCGCCCTTTGCTGGAATGAAGAGTCGGCTCGCTTGGCTCGCGCACACAACGATGCTAACGTGCTCTGCTTAGGTGCGCGGCTTCTCCCCGAAAACGATTTGTTTTCGGCAATCAATGCTTTTTTAGCCACACCGTTTGAAGGTGGCCGACACGCGGATCGTGTTCGAAAATTAAATCACCCTGTTTAGAATGGAGTTCCTATGTCTTTGAAGTCCGTGGATTTAGAAATCTACAATGCCATCCAAAATGAATTCGAACGTCAGCAGTTCGGTCTAGAGATGATCGCTTCTGAAAATTACACCTCAAAGGCTGTGATGGAAGCCCAAGGTTCGGTTCTGACGAACAAATACGCCGAAGGTTATCCTGGAAAGCGCTACTACGGTGGCTGTGAGTTTGTGGATGTGGCGGAGTCTCTAGCTATCAGCCGCGCTTGTGAGCTTTTCGGCGCCGCCGCTGCCAATGTACAACCCCATTCAGGATCGCAGGCCAATATGGCAGTTTATCTTGCAGAGCTGAAAGCGGGAGAGCGTGTGCTTGGTATGGACCTTTCGCATGGGGGCCACTTAACTCACGGATCGCCGGTGAATTTTAGTGGAATTCTATTTCAGGTAGCAAGCTACGGCCTAGATCCAAAAACAAACTTAATTAGCTACGAAGATATTCTTAATAAAGCCAAAGAGTTTAAACCCAAGATGATCATTGCTGGCTATAGTGCCTACCCACGGCTTTTGGATTTTGCAAAATTTAAAGAAATTGCCGACGCCGTAGGGGCAAAACTCTTGGTGGACATGGCGCACTTTGCTGGTCTCGTGGCTGGTGGCGCTCATCCAAGCCCTGTTCCCTACGCTGACTATGTGACAACGACTACTCACAAAACTCTGCGTGGTCCCCGTGGCGGATTGATTCTGACCACTGAAGAAAACGCAAAAAAAGTGAATAGCAAAATCTTCCCTGGCATTCAGGGCGGACCTCTTGAGCATGTGATCGCTGCAAAAGCTGTGGCTTTTAAAGAGGCTCTACAGCCTGAATTTAAAACTTACGCCAAAAAAATTATCGAAAATGCAAAAGCCCTTGCCGAGGGTTTGCTCGCAGAAAAATTTTCGCTTGTCACCGGTGGCACCGACAACCACTTGATGTTGGTTGATTTATCGGCCACCGAAGTCACGGGCAAAGACGCAGAAATCGCGTTGGATCATGCTGGAATCACGGTGAATAAAAACACAGTTCCCAACGAAAAGCGCAGTCCCTTTGTGACCAGTGGCATTCGCATTGGAACTCCCGCTCTCACAACTCGTGGGATGGGGCCCACCGAAATGAAAAAAATTGCTCTGTGGATTTCGCAAGTGGTGAAGAACACCAAAGACGAAGCTGTGATCACAAACGTGCGGGCGCAAGTGAAAGAGCTTTGCCAGCAGTTTCCCATGTACTAGGTGACGGCTTTAATTTTGCGAATCATCCAAACATTATTTTTATTGGGACTTTATTTTGTCACCGCCTGTTCGACCATGGAAGATGGCGAAGAGGTTGTGGATGTACCCGAATCTCCAATCATTGATTTTTCGTTTCCGCTCAAAGACTATCGCCGCATCAGTCGAGGGTACAAAGGTCGACATCGTGGGATCGATATTAGCGCCTCTAAAAATACAAAAATCTATGCAGCTGAGTCTGGTTGGATCACATATCAGGGAACAAAGTTTCGCGGATATGGAAAATTAGTCATCATCGAGCACAGTAAAACCTGGGCGTCGTTTTATGCTCACCTTAACGGCTTTGATAAAAAAGAAAAAACCTGGGTGAACAAAGGCGATTTGATCGGCTTTGTTGGTCACACGGGTCGTTCGCGCGGCGATCACTTGCATTTTGAGGTCCGTTATAAAAACAGACATCTAGATCCACTGGGTTATTTTAATAAAAACAAGCTTAAATTTGCTATTCGTTAAATTTTGAGTCTTAATCGCATTCCGCGCCCAATGTTTTCCACGCGTCGTTTTGCAGGAAAAAATACGTGTAACACTTGAATTCTTCGGTGGTCGCACAGTAGTTTGCGGGACCCGTAACAACGCTGACCACTTCAAACTTAGTTGGCGCGGATTCTGTGCCCTCGGTGATGTTATAACCGTCGATGTAAAACTCCTCTAATCCGCACGAGAAGCCGTTGTTAGAGTAAAACAGCAAACTCTCAAGCGAGTCTCCGGTCTCCTTAGAAATATAAGATTTTTCCAGTCCTGTGGCCTTTAAAAGTTCGGCTTCGTTCACTGGAATTGCCGCTGCAAAAACATACGATTGAAAAAGAATTGCGAAAATTTGAAACATCATTGATCCCTCCATTTCCCGCGTTTTATATCGGTTTATAGCCAGTGTCATGACAAAGTTTTACCTGCGTGTTGTGATTCTCTAAGTACATCAACAAGGAGGATTTATGATGCACAAAGCTATATTTGCAATGGTGGTTCTATTTGCTGCGAACGTATTTGCGGCCAACCCATTTACAACTGTGAGTGAAATGGCGCTCCAAGGACTTAAGGGACGCTCACTGATCAACTGGACTGTGGGAGACACAGCGTCTTACAGCATGAACATGGGTTTCATCCAAGGTTCAATGGTCATGACTGCAACTTCCGTCACTGCTGACGAAGCGTGGATGACTCAAGATGTGGACATGGGGTTCTTAGGAAAGCAAAAAGTCGAAGTATTGCTTGATGCCAACACTGGTGAGATCAAAAAAGTGATCGCCAATGGACAAGAGCAGCAGATTCCTGAGCAAGACATGGAACTGATTGAAATCATCACAGACACTGTCACTGTTCCTGCTGGAACGTTTGAGTGTCAGCACATTCGTCTTAAAGATAACAAATCTGGTGGCGAAGTGAAAATGTGGGCCAATCAAACCGTGGCTCTCAGTGGCATGGTGAAGTCTATTCAGCCTGGCCAAATGGGTGAAGTGACTCTAGAGTTAACTTCATTTCTAAAGCAGTAAGTTAGAACGGAATCGTAAATTTTAAAACTCTGTGGTTGCCATACTCGGTGACCCAGAGTTTTCCGTCGTTAACATAATTTCCCTAATCATTTAGTAAAGCCTCGATGCTTGAAATAAACTCGTCGCGCAGCCGTCGATCCACCTGCCCGGCTGGTGGCATCTGTTCGCGAAGCGGCGCGTGATCGCCGGTGCGAAAAAGGATTTCCTTAAACAGAGTTCCGCGCGGGTATTTGTTTTCGGTGAGCAACGGCTTCAGTCGATTAAAGTTATCAAACGGAATCCACGGGGCCACGGCCCCATCCTCAAAGTTCACATGGCAGCTGATACAGCGGGAAACAAGTTGCCGCGTGGGTGGCGCGTGAATGGCCTGTTGAGTGCGGGAGAGGATTCTGTCCAATCCGCCAGAAGCTTCAAACTCTACCAAACTCTTTTCCGCAGCTTCTTTAAGTTGGGCACAGTCCATTTGCACGGCAGGATCACCTTCGAACACCAAAAAAGCGGCGTCTCTGAGGTGGGTGGAGGCGCTGTGTGGTGACGTGAAACGATCGTCAGCGCTAAAGCGTCCGTCTGTGTGAAAATCCATGGAAAGATCGTCGGTCACTAACCCCAGGGGTCGGAGAAGAATATCCAGACCCGCCGCCACGCCGTGCTGCCACCCATGCCTTTTTGCTGGTCGCCGGTATTTCGCAGGCGGGATATCTTTAAATTGCAGTGCGCTTTGCACATGCTTTTGCTGTACGGATTCTGGCATGTACAAATCACCGCAGGCAAACTTTAGCATAATGGAATTGCTCGGCGAAACTGAGTCGCCAATGCCAAGCAACGAGTATTTGTAAATGTTAAAAAGTTCACCCAGCTCATCGCGCGCAATTCTTAAAACTCTGCGCATATTTAAAATGACGGTGGATTTGGTGAGGCTGAGGGGGGAGCGCGAATTAAAAGCACCTAAATGTTTATATCGATCGTGTGTGGGTTTGATGCGAGTTTCAAACTTTTCTAAGTTATCTTGCTCTTGCGCTTGTTCGTCGAGAAGAAACAAATCTTGCGGTAAAAACTTGGCGAGCGTTCCATGAAGCGATGGGATTTGACCACTGGTGTACCTTTCGTAGTCTACTTTCAGTACCGGCTCTATTTTATCATCCACGCTGGCGTAGGCTCCTGGCCAAAAATTGTAGGGCTCCCAATTGGGTCGAGGATCCACGTTGGTTCGCGATGGACTTTGGTGACACTCTAAGCATTTTTTTGGGTTTGCTTCGGAGAAGCGCGGAGCTTGGCCGTTTTCGAAAGTGATTTCGCGAAATTCCCAGCGGAACGTTTTTTCGCGAAACTGAACGATCTCGAGATTGTTATAGCCTTTTTGTTTTTCGTGTCCGTTGAAGGCCATGATAAATTTGGCCGAACGACCAAAAACAATGGCCCGTGGAAAGCGTGGGTTTGCATCCTGTAAACTGCGACTGCGATACATCAAAACGTAGTTGAGAAAAAACTCTTGTGGAGCAAGATCTAAAACCTGTTCCAGCGTTTGCGCCCCGTTCACTTTAATGTTTTCGACCAAGGATTCGTAATTAATTCCGTCGTCGTATTTGACGTCGGAAGTATATGCTGAAACTGCCACAGGCAAACCGTAGTCTGCGCTTGCAGATACGAATGACACTACTAAGTAAATAAAAAACATGTCCCCACCACCCCTGATGTCGCAAACTTCTTTAAGTTTAGCTGATTATTTTACGTCG
This sequence comes from Bdellovibrionales bacterium, assembly GCA_031426555.1. Classification (GTDB taxonomy): domain Bacteria; phylum Bdellovibrionota; class Bdellovibrionia; order Bdellovibrionales; family JAGQZY01; genus JANPLN01. The sequence continues at coordinate 27,547 of JANPLN010000005.1, forward strand.
ATTAATTTACAATAACCCAAAAACTGAGATCGTAATTATAATGATCGCGTGTGGGTGTTTCTTCGTTGAGGGCATTGTATGGCTTTTCTAAAACGCACGACCACGTTCCGCCCAGCGGTTCAATGCGATCTCCGTGAGCGCAAGGGCGCCCGTCGGTGTGCAGCTGATGCGGTTTTGAATCCATATTTTTAATGGTCAAAACATCTCCAACATGAGCGATAATTGGATTATTTTTATCATTCCAATCCAGCATTTCGTCGGCTGTGCCGTCTGGAATTTCAAAGTAAATTTCTTTTGCGTTGCTGGCCGGCGCTGCTAGCCAAAGTGTCAATGACAGCAAACTTGTATAGAACCCCATTAAGAACCCCTTCTTTTGGACTCTCCCCTACCCCACAGCGGAAAGTTACTTTGTTGGCGGTTCCTTTTGTACTCTTTTTGCGGACACACATTGGGATTGTAATAAAAACAGGGTTTGGTCGAATGGCGTTAAACTCAAATCAATTTAAGTCCTGAATTTGAGCCTGCACTTTGTAGGTGACTGAGTGTCCAGATCTGCTTTTGATTTGCTGAATGAAATCTGCGCTGATGCTGTCGAGACGAACAGATTCTGTTTGGTGATTCTTTTGCAGCCATTGCGACTGACCGTTGACCATTGGGAAGAGTGTCCATTCTAGATCAAAGAGACCAGGGACTTTCGTTTTCTTCAACACAAAATGATAATTCACCCTAGGAGGGGGATTAAATGGACTGAGAATTTTGGCAGATAACCAGTAATCATAGCCCCAGCCTTCAAAAGTGTCAGGTGTCGTCTTTTTTAAAGTTATGCGAGTATAAAAAAGGGCAGAACTTAAATCCAGCATGACTTCGTTGATCTCTTTTGAATTTGAATCAAACCGTAAATAAAGTGGGAATCCATCCCGAGTATCAGCTACTTGTTCGATAACGTACATAACATTAAGAAGAGGCTGCATATCAGGTGCATCACCATTTGCAATGATGGCACTTTTTTGAAAAAACTGATTTGAATCTGTGAATGAGGCCCAGTAGCCACCGTTGACTCCGTTTAGGAAATTATCCCGACTATCTAAAATGCGCGAAAGTCCTCGCCGCCGCATTTGATTGCTTATTTGTTTACCTGTTTCTACAAGAGGAGGTATTTCTGGATTAAAAACAGGTATCACCACGCTATTTAGAAAAAACGCCTGCCCGTGATCTGTAAAATGCAGATTATCGGCGTGAAAAGCATTTGCAGGAATAGGAAAATTATAAGCAGCTGTGTTATTATTATAGAAGTCTGACGACGCAGTGATCATGTTTTTTAAGTTTAAGAGCTTCACCTTATCTGGATGCTTTTTTGCAAACTGTACAAGCGTTGCATTCACTGTGCGCACGGCAGTTTTGTAAGTTTCTAGAGTGTCTAGAATATTTTTATACCCACCCTTATCTAAGGATCGTGCTACGTTTTGTTCATCAACATTCAAACTTTCCCACAAAGGCAAAACTCCAACTAAGATCAAGCCGTATTCTTGATTCCACTGAGTTAAGATCTCGTTTACTTTTGCGCGGTGGTTGAATCCTGGCTGCATTAAGAAAGAATAATTTGTCGGAAAGAAATAATCGCCAGCAATGAGTGTGCGAGTATGACTAAGCTGTCGGCGTAAATCGCTATTTGTTACATTGACGTCCAAATGGTCGCGCAAGCGAGCAATCAGCGGCAACGAATTTCCGGATCCTGTCGTGTTGCTTGCTCCGAGGGCATCAATATTTATATAGGCTGTATCAATAGCTGCGATATTCCGCGAGGGGACTAGGTGCGAACAACTGAATAAAACCAAAGCACTGACTGTCAAAATTAAACGAAAAATCATGGGAACCTCTCTCGTTTAGCCTATTTGTATTTAGCAAAGCTCACAAGTCTAGTTTTGAATTTCTCGCTCACGCAATTTAAAAAAAAGCCCGTGTAAATGTACACGGGCTTTTCGATGTTTTTAAGTTTTTTCTCGATGCTTATTTCAGTCTCATTATTTCCGCCTCATTATTTTACGTCGTAGCGACCGAGCATCATCACCTTGTTCCACGCGCTGGCGAAATCGCGGTAGAATTTTCCCTTGCCATCTTCGGTGGCGTAAACTTCGGCAACGGCGCGCAATTCTGAGTGGGATCCAAAAATCAAATCCACAGAGGTTGCTGTCCATTTTACTTCACCGGTTTTACGATCCAAACCTTCGTAGAGACCTTCGGTTTTTGCTTTTTGCCACTTGGTCGACATATCAAGAAGATTTACAAAAAAGTCGTTGGTGAGTGTGCCCGGTTTACTTGTGAGCACACCGTGTTTTTCTTGGCCGACATTGGCGTTGAGTGAGCGCAGTCCGCCGACGAGCACAGTCATTTCAGGAACTGTGAGTGTGAGTAGATTGGCGCGATCGACGAGGGCCGCCGTAGGCGCAAGCATACTTCCCGCTGCGTAGTAGTTGCGGAAGCCGTCGGCTTTGGCTTCCATGGCAGCAAACGAAGGCACGTCGGTTTGCTCCTGAGAAGCGTCCGTACGACCTGCAGTGAACGGAACTGATAATGTCTGACCTGCAGATTTTGCCGCTTTTTCAACAGCTGCAACGCCACCAAGAACTATCAAGTCGGCCAAAGACACCTTCGCGCCACCGTTGTTGAAATCCTTTTGAATACTTTCAAGCCGACTTAATACTTTCGTCACTTCTGCAGGATTATTGATGGCCCAGTCTTTTTGCGGAACTAAACGAATACGCGCTCCGTTGGCTCCCCCGCGCAAATCTGTACCGCGGAAAGAAGCAGCCGACGACCATGCCGTTCGCACCAATTCAGAAATTGATAAACCTGAATTTAAAATTTTACCTTTGAGCGACGCGATGTCGCCAGAGCCAATCAACTTGTGACTTACTTTTGGCACAGGGTCTTGCCAAATCAAATCTTCCTTGGGAACTTCGGTGCCTAAGTAACGAACTCGCGGTCCCATATCTCTGTGAGTGAGTTTGAACCAAGCTTTAGCAAAAGCGAGTTCAAATTCCTTGGGATTATCCAAAAATCGTTTTGTGACTTTTTGATATTCGGGGTCCATTTTAAGAGCGATATCCGTTGTAAACATAATCGGGGCATGGCGCTTGTTGGGATCGTGCGCATCCGGCACTAAGGATTTTGCCTCGTTACCTTTTGGAACCCACTGCGTGGCTCCTGCAGGACTTTTTGTTTTGACCCATTCAAAGGCGTAGAGATTGGTTAAATACTGATGTGTCCATTCGGCGGGTTTTGAAGTCCATGCGCCTTCAAGACCACTTGTCATGGCGTTGGCGCCGCCGTCTTTTCCGCATTTATTTCTCCAGCCAATTCCTTGCTCTTCGATACCTGCAGCCGCCGGCTCAGGACCAACGCACTTTGCTTTCATGGCGCCGTGGGCTTTTCCAAAGGTGTGTCCACCAGCGATCAAAGCAACCGTCTCTTCGTCGTTCATGGCCATGCGACCAAAAGTTTCGCGGATGTCTTTTGCCGCAGCTAACGGATCATGATTGGCATTTGGCCCTTCAGGATTTACGTAAATAAGTCCCATTTGCACAGCGGCCAGTGGCTTATCTAATTTGCGATCGCCTTTGTAGCGTTCGGCCGCTAACATTTTTGCTTCTGGTCCCCAATAAACGATGTCAGCTTCCCAGTCATCGGTGCGTCCGCCACCAAAACCAAAAGTCTTAAAACCCATGGACTCGAGGGCTACGTTGCCCGTAAGCACCATGAGATCTGCCCACGAAATTTTATTGCCATATTTTTTCTTGATGGGCCAAAGAAGGCGGCGCGCTTTATCGAGATTGGCATTGTCAGGCCAGCTATTGAGAGGTTCGAAGCGCTGTTGACCACCGCCCGCTCCACCGCGGCCGTCGTCTAAGCGATAGGTTCCGGCACTGTGCCACGCCATACGAATAAAAAATGGGCCGTAGGTGCCGTAGTCAGCGGGCCACCAGTCCTGTGATGTTTTCATTAATTTTTCGATATCTTTTTTTACAGCTTTTACATCGAGTTTTTTAAATTCTGCGGCGTAATTAAAATTTCCGCCCATGGGGTTTGAGGCAATTCCATGCTGTCTGAGAGGCGAAAGATCCAATCTCTCAGGCCACCAAAATTGGTTCGACGTATTTGCAACTTTGGTTGCGCCTTTTTCAGCTGCAAATGCTAGCTGTGTGAAGGCGACCAAAAGTACAAATAGAAATGGTCGTTTTAAGTTTAACATTGTGTAGTCTCCGTTTTTTAAATGTTTATAAAACATCATATAAATACAATTGCGAAGTGTAAAATAAATTGATTCTATCAGCCCATAGGCAAAGCCTATCTGCTAACGAAAAAAACGTATCTGCCTAGAAGGAGAGCACATGAAAAGGAATATGGCGTTTATTTTTTTGTTAATGGCGATCAATACTGCTGCCGCCGACACCGCCTATAACAGCATTCAAAGAGCCCTCGTGGGTGAGGTCGCGTATGTGCGTGCCCTTTGTCCCTCAAACGCTGTTTGCGTCACTGACGGTACGGCCATTGGAATCAATTTTCAACTGACATGCGCGGACGCGTCTTTTTCGTTTAGCTACACGTTAAATTCAGCGACTTCCAATGTCGATATCGAAGCCATTGAAGAACTGGAACCGGGCGTGAGTTGCTTAGATCCCGATCCTGAAATGCGCTTCGAAGCAATAACGCTGAATATGATGTTCCCAAGCGTTACTTTGAACTTTTTAGGAACTGGCGTGTCGTTTCAGATTATCCCAGAAAACATCACCCGGGACGTTATTGATCGGCAAAAGTGGTGGTCGCAACTGGACTCAGACGACTTGCATGAAAATCCTTTGGAGGAGTTCGCCATCCAAGCAAAACAACTGGGCACCCAAGTAGAGAGTGTTCCTTTGGATATGAATGATCAAGAAAACTGGTGGTCGCTACAAGACTCGAACTTGTGACCTCTTCCATGTCAAGGAAACGCGCTACCAACTGCGCCAAGCGACCCAATAGATGATTGGTAATTTGTATTCACTATGGTGCTGCCCGTCAAGTTTTTAAAACTGTCACACCATATCTTAAACAGCAGTTCCGTTGAAATTTGCGAGTTATGATTTTGCACACGATCCATGGGTTGTCCTTGATGTCCGCAGGGATCAATCAGCTTAAAAATATCGAGATCATTGCTCACGTTTATGGCAATTCCATGGAGGCTTGTTCCTTTAGAAATGGTTATGCCAACTGACGCGATTTTACCATTTTGAGTAAAGAGCCCCCGGTTTTTATCAACAAACATTATGTTACACTTTTTCAGGCTTTGAGAAGTGATTTCGAGGAGCGCTTCGACCCAATCTCGCACTCCCATTTTTAGACTGCGCAAGGAGCATATTGGGTAAATCACCAATTGGCCCGGACTGTGAACCGTCATCAGACCACCTCGGTTTGTTTGCACAATGGGGAGAATGCATTCCTGCATCGGAGAACCCCGACGACCACAGGTGATCACGGCCGGATGTTCGCAGCCCACAAGAACGCTGGAGCCTTGAATCCTCACACTTTCCTGGAATTTTTTTTGCAGCAGCCACACTTCTTGGTAGTCGCGGAGGCCCAGCCATTTTGTCGAATGATCCACAGCCAGGTTATACCTATCTGCAGTGGGTTTTATCAAGTTTTGACTTCACTCAAACGCAATGCTGTAATACCCAGGTGTCCTTGAAGCCGAGCAAAGAAAACCCACTTGTTAATCTTGTCGCTAATGTCGTCCTGCCGGTTCTTATTCTCAAGGAACTCTCGGCCTGGTCTCCATTAAAAGCACTTATTCTCGCCCTGGCATTTCCCTTAGGCTATGGCCTTTGGAGCTATTGGAAATCAAAGAGAATAAACTTTATTTCGCTATTAGGTTTAATGAACACGTTATTTACCGGTGGTTTTGCCTTATTCAAACTGGACGGCTTTTGGTTTGTGGTCAAAGAGGCCGCCTTTCCCTTTATGATTGGCTGCTTTGTCTTGTTTTCAGCTTTCCGCAAGCAACCGTTTTTAAAAATGATGCTTTTTGAAACCGGGGCTCTCAACACCGAAGAGATTCTTAAAAGGATACAAGAGAGTCAGAAAACAGCGCAACTGCTGCGACTTTTTCAAAAGGGGACTTTCTTTTTTTCTCTCACCTTCTTTTTCAGCGCCTTTCTGAATTTTGTTCTGGCCTATCGCATTTTTACGAAAATTTCTGTGGATCTTTCAGAAGCTGAGCAAACCGCGCTTCTCAATCAGCAAATTGCCGAAATGACCTGGCAGGGCTACGCCGTGATTTTTGCGCCCTCCATTGTGTTCTTCTTTTTAATTCTCTATTTCTTTTTTCGGTCGCTTTCAAAACTTACGGGTCTTGATTTTGACCATTTGATTCAAACCGACAAGTAGCCGCCCCAATTATTAAACCAAATATTTTCCCCAAACTATTTTCCACAGTAGAGCTGCAGTTTTTCGATCACCCACTCCGGCGCATCAATATACATTTCGTGCCCCGCCGTGGGATGGATGGCTATGGGCAGTTGCCAATGTTCCGCTAGTTTTTTTGAACACTGCGGGTTCACCATGCGGTCGCCTTCACTGGTGAAAACGTAAATTGGAATATCTGGCTTTTGTGCCGGCAAATCGTAAAGAGCGGCTGCCAAAAGTTGTTTTGCAAAGTTGCCCAAGCTGACTGGCCGTAGACGCGCAATCTCCGACCACTTAGACACCATCAGACCCCGCTGTGGACTGTTGCTCACCATTTTGAGCACAGCGTCTTCGCGGGCCTCGGTGGTAGTTGCCGCACTGGCTTTTAAAATATGCCACAAAGCCTCGGGTTGTAGACGCTCAAAAAGCTGACTCAAATTTTTAAAGCTACTATTGATCAAAACAATTTCATCTACAGATTTCGGATATAGGCGCGCAATTTCCATGGCCACCATACCGCCAAGGGAAATGGCAACCAGAGTGCGTTTTTCGGCGCGATCTTTTGGAAAATGGCTGTGCACGAACTCCGCAATGCCGGTAATCGACATCGGCGACGACAAGCGAAAATAATCTCCCGCTCCCGGAAAATCCAGGGAAACCACTTCGGAGTCAGGCGAAGCTTTTCGCAATTGCTGCAAAAAAGCTTCGCTGTGTTGTTTTTCACGAGCCAGTCCGCGCAAGAGAATCCACTGATGGCTCATTTTGTCTGTCCTGGATACCAAAGCTCCATGGCTTTGTTGCGATGGAGCAGTTTATCTTCGGGAGTCAAATGCACCCAGGTCTTTGGCGACATCACAGCACGCCGTAAAAAATCCACAAGATTTTTATGTCGACGAAGCATTCGCCGCGCCCGATGCGGTGTCATGGGATTAAAAATTCCCAGGGGATTTAATAATTGCAGGGGATTTTTGCGAATCCACAACCACGATCCCATCTCTAAAGCTAACGGCAAAAAGAATTGGTCTTTTTGCACTTTTAAAAACTCATCGTAAAAATAATCCCACACATCGCCATGGGTGGTGTACTGCTGCGCTTGCGGCTCCACAGTGTAAACGTGATGCTGATAGGTATCGTCGAAGAGTTCTTTAAATGCATGCATTTGTGCTAAGTATGGAAACGGCGTTTTGGTGCGAGCGTACGGAAACCAGATGCGATCGCGAACACCAAAACCGGAGTGCACGTCCAGAGCGATGCTCACCTTGGACGGGAAAATTTCCTTTTTCACCAAAGCCCACAGCGCTTGATTTTCTTGTTCCATGGGGGCATTTTCACGCCCGCGATAGAACGGCAGTTTTGGCGAGATGCGATGACCACCGTAAAACGGTTGTTTGCGCTCGTCCGACTCGATGGGAGCATTGCGCATCAAATCCACACCATTGCCGTTGGACCGTGAAAGTTGGTACATCCCCACTGGATTTAACAACGGTACAAAAACGATGCGACAGTGTTTCATTTGCTCTTGAAAATATTCATCCCACGCCATGGATCTGGCAATGGAACTCAGCACGGAATTGATCACCTGAGTTCCAATGCGTTCAAGTCCGTGCACTCCGCCCACGAGAAGCAAACAAGGATCCTGTGGATTTTCGCTGCCAATGGTGATTGAGTGAATGGGAAAGTCTACGCCCTTATGGCTAACTTCGGTGAGGACGTCAAAGCGCGCGTGCGCCTTGAGCCTGTCCATCACGTCTTCGAGATCTTTGAGTTCTGGAAGTTTTTTATATATTTTGTCGGGAATTTTGAGAGCTGCGCCCATAGATCCTTTTTTGTTACTTCTGACATTTTACACACCAGAAAGTATTTCGACCAGAAAGAAATTGCGACCGAATCAAAGCTCTACACTTACGGCAAGCCAACTTGCCCCGCCCATAAACAAAGTGCTGCTCCTGAAACCCGCCACTCTCGCCGCTGGCTTGCTTGTAGTCGCGAATACTAGACCCACCGAGGTCGATGGCCGCTTTAAGAACATGCTGGATGGCCGCCACTAGTTTTTCGGATTGCGACTTTGTGAGTCTCGATGCGCTCGCTAAAGGTCTAACACCAGCAAGAAATAGCGCTTCCGAGGCGTAGATATTGCCCACTCCCACAACGACTTTTTGGTCCATAATAAAGGCTTTTATGGGAACTCTTCTTCGTCGACTTTTAGAAAACAAATAGGAAGCGTGAAATTCCTCAGCAAGCAAAGGTTCCGGTCCTAAGTGGACGAATTTTTTATCCTTCTTAAGGGTCTCTTTAACAATGATATCAAACACCCCAAAGCGTCGAGGATCGTTGTAAATTAATTGGCTGCCGCTTTCTAAACTGAGTACGATGTGATCATGCTGTTTTCGCTGGGTGTCTTTTCGCCAACTGCCCGTCATTCCAAGATGCGAGATAAGATAGAACTTCTCAGTTTCTAATAGGATGTACTTGGCTCTGCGAAAAAGGTTGAGGATTTTTTGCCCTTTGATTTTTTCAGTAAAAGAATGGGGCAAATTCCAGCGCAGATCTTTGCGCAAAAATTCGATTTTTTCGATGGGATCTGTTGGCTTGATGAGCTTCTTTAAACCTTCTTTAACAACTTCAACTTCTGGGAGTTCTGGCATAGGACTTGAAGTATATCTATTTATTTACGAATTCAACCAGTTTTCATAAAGGAGTTTTAGACCTTGAGTCGAGCTACGCCGCTGCGACATGCTTGACATATAATCCAGGCATCAAGGTAAAATCTTCTATGGGCAAAAATGGGCAGCTTAACTACAACTACCACGCCTTCCCTGCCGTCTCCGCCACTGCCGACGGCTCACCCATCGGGCGCTCTGACTCATTTGTATTTTCTTGGCGGCTGGATATCTTGGCATTTTATATTCCTCTGCTCTTAGGGATCTGCGTGTCGCAATTTTCAGTTGGGCCGACCTTTCAGTCAACGATCGTTTTCATGGCGATTGTGGTTTGGTTTAGCGATCAGGGCCATGTGTTTGCGACGGCGGTTCCTGTGGCTCTCGACAAATCCGTTCGTTCGCGCTTCGGTAAAAAAATCTGGCTTTTGCCTTTACTGGTGCTTCCCATTTGGTTCGCTCTGAGTCAGGTTGTGCACAGTATTTTTATTGCACTGTTTGGCTATTTTGCTCTCTATCACATTATCATGCAGCAGTATGGATGGATGAAGATGATCCTCCGCAAAGTTCCGCACAAGTCCGCGTGGGAAAGCTATTTGGATTTGGCAGTCTTCTGGAACGTCTATTTAATTCCAGTTCTCTATTGGCACACCGGACTCTCGCAGGTGACTAAATCTTATTATGTCAGCAACGATCTCGCTCTTACTCTATCGCCCGAGGTGTGGAAATTTGCTCTACCTTTGCATTGGGCAATAAATATTCTTTTTTTGGGAAAGGTTATTGTGGATCTAATATTCACTGACAAAGCCGTACTGGGGAAACTCCTATTCATAATTTATAGCTGGATATGGTTCTATCGCGGCCTTGTTGTGTTTGATGGCGGTTTATTTTTCTGGACTGTGCTGGCACTGACCCACGGAATTGCCTATCATATTTTCGTAAATACTTACTGGCGGCGCACAAACCGCGAGGCCATGGCATCGTGGTTTGTGAAAGACGGATGGATCAAATTTGCTGGTTACATCTTAGCCATCACACTGATTAGCCGCATCTGGATTGAATTTAAGCCGGCAATAGATGCAATTTCCCTCATGCCGATACATTGGTCTATGACCATGAGCCACCATGCGTTTGACAGCATTTTGTGGCGCAAACGATTGGAGAACAAACTGTGACGACGTTGGCGCCCAAAAAGATTGGCCTAGCACAGTTGAAGAGTTTCAAAAAATACCGTAAACTTTTTTTGAGCTTATGGTTTTTAGCTACATTCTCGCATTGCGCAATATCCCTAGGGAGGGACTCAGTGAAAGAGGAGATACCTGTGATATCGCGAGGTTCTTTTATTGCCGAGTTATGGAATCGTTCGATTTTGCGCGCTTACTCGCAAAAAATCGTTTCCAGAACAATCCAACCCGAAGAAGTGTCGAATTACATCGTAAAAGGCGGGAATATCAACGCCTTTACCGCCTACAGTTTTATGAATATTGCGAAACCCCTCCCCGATCCGCTCGTTAACTTTTTCATCTATGCCGATTCCGCAAAAAGTCTTCCTCCTGATCGAATCAAAAGTATGGAGCTACTTTTGAGTGTGGGGGCCGATCCAAACAGATGGACATCGGACAGCCGTAGGTCCCTCTCCTGGATCGGACTGCCCCCGATTCATCTTGCCGCCCTATTTAACGATTTGGAGGCCTTAAAAGTGCTTGTGCGCTTTAAGGCAAATCTAAACTTTATGCACGAAAGAAGTTATTTGGGGTACACCGGCCCGGCACTTATGCTGTGTACAGATCCTAATGTGGCAGATTTTTTATTTGCAAATGGTGCAGATCCGCATTTTCGTGATTTAGAAGGAAATAATCTTTTACATCTTTTGGTAAACTCTAGCGCAGGCAAAATGAATATCTCCGGTATCAAGTGGTTGATTGGCAAAAAGGTTTCCCCTCATATCAAGAATAGGAGCGGCGAAACTGCGTTGATGCTCATCCAAAATCGCATTTCATCATTGGGTAAAGAAGCGACTGAGATACAAAGCATTTTCCACGGGTTTAAAGATTAAAATACGGAGAAACTCATGCGCCTCACAGATCAACAGTCATTGAAGCTTTTGCGAAGTTGTTTATGGACATACGTTTCCATGGAGGAGGGCGGCGCGGCCTTTGATGATCACTTCCCTCTCGGGGGCGATGCGGTTTTAGAAGACCGACTTCAAGCCATTTTGGGGGAAACGATCGAAGAGCTTCCGCTCGAGTTCTATGCATCATTTCTGTTAAGCTACGGTGATCTGATGCAACGCTTGCTAATTGAGCCTGGCACTTATGAAGTCATCGACACCCGACCCACCCATAAATATGATTATGTTGATTTTGAAGAGTCCAATGCATCAGATGGAGCGGAGGCGCACAGATGCGTTGTAAAACGGCCTGGTCTATCTCAGGCTCTCATATCGAATAAAGCTCGGGTCGAAGTTTCGCTGGCTGATATTGAATCCGCAAAAGCCTGTTACTTTCAAATTGCTAACTTACCCACACAGTCAAACGGGCTCGTGTTGCAACTTACTCAAGTAAGCGCCTACAATAAAAAAGGTCTCAACGCTTACTTGTACACGTATCCAGGAATGATGGTTGACGGAAAGCGGCCTGATGGAAATGGTGCTTTTGCTCAAAGTTTCCATGACAAGATGTACTTGATTCTTCAAGCCTTTGCACAATATGCGGTGTTTTGATATGATTTTGGTAGAATACGAATTAAAATTTTGTCCCTCTCACATTGGAAATTTATGAAAAAATTAAGTCTTTTGATATGTCTAAGTCTATTTCTGGGTTGTACCAAATCCCAACCCCCAAATCTATGGGATGCTGTGATAGCGAATCAGAAGCACCAAGTCTTCACAGATTTTAGCTTATCCAATTGCCAAAAGCCAAACGAGGATCAAATGAAAAAGGTGCTAGCCCTTATTGAGGCTGGCCAGGAGTGGGCGTTTAAAAACTCCATAAAGCTTTACTACTGCTTAGATCCGAAAGACATGATGGCATCAGATCGCGCTTCTGAGGTTTTTTTTGAAAATCAGCAAGAGCGATATTTACTTTTCTTAAATGACATGAAAATGCAGCATCTTCTTTATACCCATCTGTCCAATGTGCCTACCCGTGGTAATGATGAACTTAGGGAAGAGCATCTTTTGCGGCGTATTGAAAAAATAAATGCATTGAAGTTTGACGAAGAGCAAAAGAAGTTAACTTTAGAAGCCTTGAAAACTCATTTGGACTTAGCAACAAGCAATAAATAGCAAAAAAACGATAGTATCTACTGTGATAAAAATTATTTTAATTTTAGTATTTGTTCCGTTCGAAACATCTTTCGCTGCGGGCGTATCCCTTAAAGAAAAGGTCCAAATGACAAAACAACTGACTCAAGCTGATGCAGAGGTGATTGCCAGAAAGTATCTTGATAGGGACGGTAACCCCTATCAGATGGCGATTGTCTCGGAAAAAACTCAATCTTACGATTTTGGATATGTTATTTTTTATGCGCCGAAGAAATTTTTAGAAACGAAGAATCCTGCAGATCTAGTTCCTGGAATTGGTCCGCTGGTGGTAGATTTTAGAGACAATCAGGCGCACCCTCTTCCAAGCGCAGTGAACCCTGAAGTGGCCATTAAAACTTATAAAGAATTAAGAAATAAGAAATCACCTAAATAATCGATCGAACAATAGGATCGCCTTGGAGAAATTATGTTGGACAAAGCTTTTCGACTTTTGCTACCATTCATGTTTGTAGTTAGTAACGCCTGGAACCAGTCCATCATAACGGGAGCCGATATTAAAAATTTAGGACAGCAACAGATCATTAAAAATTTGGGACAGCCCGACTTGAAAGAAACGTTCAAGATGAAAGACATGGGTCCCAGTGAGTTTCGAGTGGAGCTGTTAAACACTTACCCATTAAAGAATCCCAAAAACCTTAATGTTGAAATACAGGAATGGACTTGGAAGAAAGGTGAAAAACAACGAACAGTTTGGTTTCACCAAGTTAAGGGCACGTGGAAGGCACTGCACTGGCATGATTCGGACGTAGATACCGAATATTGAGCCTCCGATGGTTCATTCCACCAGGTTGGTCAGTATTCGTCCTGAGCTTTGATGGTTCGACCAGTGACGGTTATTTTTATCCCGCCCATGGAGAGAAGCTCTGGGTATTCCATCACATACACTGGAGCGAACCCCAATTCATCGGCCACATCCACTGATGCCTCCTTGTTAAAAAAACCGCTCAACGCTCCTAGAAAACTGCTTTCTTGCGGCTTCCTTAAAAAATCAACTACATCTGCTACGGAGGAGCCATTCGCCAGAAGCTCGAATGACTTCAATGGAAATGTCGAGTGCGAAAATATTTCCATGAGACCTGAGGTTCCGAAACTTCTGCTTGAACCGATAATGTGCGGCATATCAGAATTGAAATTATCGCCTCTTTTTTGTCGAAGTTTGAGAGCCTTTCGATAAACGAGAGTCCAAGCCAACAGTGTACTTTCCGACGAGCACGAATTATTCATAATAAAAATGGAGCTTTTTTTGCTCTGATATCTAACATCGAGAAGTTCCGCCAGGTCGTTAGGTTTCAATGTGACACCATCGAAAGTTTTTGAACCATCTGGCAATAATACATGGAGGTGCAGAGCAACCTTGTTACCAGATTTATTTGTCGTACTTTTTTTTATTTTTACTAACAAACTGCTCTTAGTTCCAATATTAAAATAGTTAACATCCATCGCATGCATCACTGGAAAATACAGGTCAAATTTTGCGAAGTTTTGCTTTATATAATCCATGGTGTCCACTTCTTGGATATCGCCTTCAACTTCCCAGCCAGTCAGCGATTTTACAAAGAGTTTTGCTTTATCCACTGCTGCATGGTCAATCTCGCTTACAAGCGAAACTGTCATCAACCCATGGATGTCTTTTTCGTTCGCAAACTTTATATCGGATGGCGCTGGGATGATTTCAGCCGGTACCTTTTGAAATAAAAACCTATATTCCAAAAGATTGCAGGTAAGGTTGCTGGCACTAAATCCTGTGGCGACAAAACTGCGCAGATCTTGGGCCGGCTTCCAACTTTCTACCAAATCGGTTCCAAATTGATTTCTATACCAATATTGGTTGCCGCTGTATTGTGTGTCTCGCCGCGGAAACATTCCATTTGCGCACAAAATGCTCACCGAATCTTGAGTTTTAAAAACCGAAAGGCTGGGAGTTTTGTTGATCGGGTCATGTATCTTTTGCGTCATATGAAAAAACCTGGCGAGTGCCTTTTGAGACAGCTTGCCGATTTGAATTTTGTCTAGAGGTACACTTGAGTCAGGATCTGCACCCATATTTTTTTTAATGAAATAGGCTGTGGAATACGTAGCGATTAAATCGAAGGGTTCGATCTTGGAACTTTCTGAAGCACCATTCGTGTTTGCGCTAAATTTTCCTTTCAATTTCGCTGACTGGGAATGGTACACTTTATAAATGTTTTCGCGATTCGTGTTGATGGCCGCAGTGATAATTTGAACTTTGTTTTCTAAGACATTGTCTTGATACACATGAAACCCATAGTCCCCATCGTATTTTACTCCGCGGGGAGCTTTTGGAAAGGTATCCATTGCTATTAGTACTTCGCTATCTTTGTGAAAAATTGAGGCTTGGCCGCACATCGCCATACTTAGGTAGCTAGAAATATAAAAAGGGTCACCAGAACGAAGTGGGCCAAGAAAACACACATTGAGTAAAGTATTTCGATCTTCAAGCGATAGAGCGCCGGTGATGATTGATCTAAATTTTTTGTAAATTGCGTTGCCTCCCACATTTGCATAAAGGGGGCCTAAGGTCTCCCAAGAATCGATGAATGCTGGATCCTGATAAACACGCACGACTTCGCTAGCTGCACTTTGCGGAGAAACATCTCCTGGACTATTCAGTGGAAAATTAACAACTTTGTAATCCCGATTTTCCTGACGGTGGTATGCAAGAATATCGCGCAAAAGTTTAATCACTTTTGCCTCATCGATAACTATTTCCTCGGTTGCAAGCGCCCTCCTCCGATCCGCATTGGAATTTACCGAAGTGCATGAGGTTAAAATTATAAATAAAGAAAAAATTCCAAAGAATTTAGCCATTCGCAGCCCCCGCTTAAACCTTAGTGTATGTGCTAACGACTCAATTTCAAACCATAGCACCGACTTTCGTCGGATGCGACTGTTGCAAGTGGGTCTTAAGACGACACTGATAAATGATTTTTGCGCAGGTTCACGCGCAGGCATTCCTTTAAAAAAGCGCGGATATCGACCAAAGCGGCAGGCCCATGCCGGGCATGGGAGGCCTTTCCCACTTCAAACAGCGAGCGCCACTGGCCGAACATAACCCGGTAGGCTTCGCGCACCTGCGTGCGTTCGTCGTAAATGTGAGTGATGTCGGCACCGGCTCCGTTGATTTCAACAATTTCAAAATCCTGACCAAGCTGCAAGCTTTCATGATCCTTGTAGCACACATCAAACCGTCCAAAATAAAAATTTGGCAACCGATGTGCCAGTTGATCGATGCGCTCGCGAAGAGCTTCGCTGCGCAAATGCTGGCCATCGATAAAAATGGCGCCTTGAGAATGGTTTCCACACTCCGAAAGATAAAATTTTTCATCGCTTGCAATGATGTTTTCAAGAGCCTTTCGGTGGCGACCAAAATAAAGAGGAGCGATGATGCGCGCTCGGCGGTCATTTAAAATGAGGTCGCCTAATTTCGTTTTTCCATCGCCCACAACAAAGGGGAAATCCTTATCGGTGATCGAACAAATTTCGCCGCGCTCATCTCCGGGATGGCGAATATAAAAAATCCCGGCTTCGCGGGCAAAACGGCTCTTTTGCTGAATAAGAAAATCAAAATTTGCGTGCTCAACGTAGGACTTAAAGTCTTGCATGCTTTTAATAATCCGCACAGCAAACCCGCGCTGCCCGATGTTGGGTTTGGCGATAAAGGGAATTGCGAAGTGATTTTCTTGCAAGGCTGATTTAATTTTTTCAAAGTCGGTGCCGGCGGGAATTTTAAAAACTCTTAACGTGGCTGTATCCATGGGATCTAAATATTTAAGGATCTCCCACTTGGTTTCGCCGATGAGGCCACCGTTGAGTATATCGGGGTTGGCATAAAAGGGATGAAATACGCTTCCATTTTTAATCGACAGGTAGATGTAATAGGGAACAATGGGTGCATAGGCAAACCACGCCGGCCAGAATTCAAAAATAAACCAGCGGCGCCAGGTGTGCAGTAAGCTTTTGCGATTCCACGGATCAAGAACGAGCGGCAAGAACATTCGCAATATTGCGAGGGCCGACACAAGAATCATAAAGCCCAACAGCCAATGATTTGAAATCATCTTAAGAAGCACACCACCACCTGTGAAGGCCGCAAGGACCCAAGCTGAAACGGCGAGAGGAATTAAACTAAAAAATCTCCAAGCTGGGTATGCGGCGAGCCCTGCGCCCGTGTAAGTGACAAAACGGGTCCCCGGCACAGCTCGCGCGAGTACAATGGCCCAGCTCATGGCTTTGAGGCGCCGGGGCTCTTGAACAAAGGTTCGCACTTTTTGCAAAAGTCTCCATCGCAACAGCCACGGCGATACATTCGCTGCTCTGCCTAATAAATAAAGCATAACATCACCGCTTAAAATTCCAAAAAAACAGGCCGCATAAGCGGCGGCCCAGGAAATTTTTCCCTGCGCCACTAATAGCAAGCTGCCTGCAATGGCCCAGTCTTCAACAACAAATGTCGTTAATAAAAGGCTCCAAAATAAACTCAATGGGTCCACAATTCTTTTCGATAACGAGCAAAGCAGCGGGCGCCCGCGTTTAACCGCAGCAAGGCGCCCTCGGCAATGAAAGGTGATAACTCAGGTCGTTCGGAGATCAATGGCTGAATCACTTGGGCGTTCCAGTCTTCGGAATGTTTCTTGTCGAGGGTCGAATGCAGTAAATAATATCTTTGGGCTTCGCCGCTTAAACCCAATCGCTTGAGTCCTTGATAGACGTGCAAAGCGCGATCGGGGGCGGTCATCTCGATGATGCCTAAGGCGCCGATGGAGTGATAGGCATAACGACGGTTGAGTGCAAGTCCCAGTAAAATATTGGCAAGAGCCAAAGACTCTGGAACAATTTCCTCGAGCGGCGACGGGGGTATTTGTAATTCCTGCGCCAGGCGAGTCAACATGGGGCCGTGCATACCGCGCTCCTGTCCCCGACCCATTTCATCCCAATAATTGCGCGCCATTTCGAGTTTTGCTTGCGTCGGCATTTTGATTTGTGTGAGTGCGGTTAAATCTTCAAAGCCGGCCTCACCGGCCACTTCTTGTTTTATAAACCAGGTCATCTGTTCGCGCGTTGCTTCTTCTGCCAGCCAAACAAATAAAGGATCATTCTGTCCCGGCCCCACATTGCGAAGCTCCGCAAACCACTGCATAAATTCAGTGGTTTTCTGAGGTGCACCTAAGGCGAGCTGAGCAATTTCGTGTCGTTCCTGTTCAAGGACTTCACCTTCGAGCGTTAGCAGCGCTAGATCTTCGTGGATTTTTTTTCGCCAATTTTGTTGTGGAGTTTGGGGAATAATTCGCGTTTTGTTAAAAATCGCCAACTGTCGATGGAGATCCCACAATGTCTGGTCGGCCTGGCTTTGCGGTTCTACAGAATTGATTGCATACATTGAATTTCCTCCGTAGAGACTGGTTGCAGGGATTGTGCCGTGAACCTATTGTCGTTAAATAGGCCTATGCGGCTGGTAGATAAAAGACAAGAGGAAATTATGGACATCAACGTCACCGAAGAACTAACAATCGAACTGGGCCGTGCCCTCCTTCAGGAAGGTTACCAATTTACCACCGTGACCCCCGAAACCCATCGCCGCATTCTGGCGCGCGCGCCCGATAAAAACGCAAATTGCTTGCGTGAACTTTTTGGCTGGAACTGTCCCCTCCCCATCGAAAACCTACCGCCTGCAATTTTACAATTGGCTGAGCGAGCACAACTTATCGAACGACAAGGGAATCAGATCACAAGCAAAGTGCGTTTTTCCACATTGAACCAGAATATTTTTATGCATTCCGCTTTTCCCACCGATCAGGAAGATGCCGTTTTTTTTGGTCCCGACTCCTACCGCTTTGTGCGGTTTCTGATGGATAAAATAAAAAGTGCCAAACAAATTATCGATATCGGCTGTGGAAGCGGCGTTGGCGGATTGGCACTGGCTCGGCATCTGAAAGAACATCACCGCGTGGATGTAGAAAATCTTTTTCTCTCTGATATCAGTTTACGGGCCTTGGAATTTGCGCGTATCAATTCGAAAATAACAAATTTGAAAATGGCGTCTGAAAAACCGCCGCAGTTTTTGCAGAGCGATCTTTTTAAAAACATTCCCACCGGCATCGACGTGGTCATCGCCAATCCACCTTTTATAATGGATCGGCACGAACGCTTTTACCGGCACGGTGGACAAGCCCATGGTTCCGAACTTTCCGTGCGGATCGTCGTAGAGGCTTTGAACTATCTTCAACCCGGCGGCCAGCTGGTACTTTACACAGGCACCGCAGTGGTAAATGGCCGCGATATTTTTCGCCAGGCCATCGATCCTTTCATCAAGGGTTTGGATTTTTCCTACGAAGAGATCGACCCAGATATTTTTGGCGAGGAATTAACTGATAGTAATTACTGCGATGTCGAACGTATCGCCGCCGTGGGCCTCGTCGTCCAAATAAGATAGCCAAAAAAATAGTTAAAAAAATTGAATCCGTTGCTGACGCAAGTTAATATCAAACTACTTTAAGGGGGATGTTTCAATGTTAAAACAAATATTATGTTTCGTTACTGTTGTGACCGCGCAATATTCTTTAAATGCCGCCGGCGTCACTGCAAGCTCAATCCAACCCTATTCTGATTGGATAAAAAAGAATGAGCTTTTTTTGCGAAGTTGCGCTTCTGATAGTGCGGAGCTGCAGAAACCAACAACTCCTGGAACCATGTTACATTCGCAGAAAAAAAACCTAAAAAGTCTGCATATTCCAACCGTTCAACTCAATCGCGACGGTTTGCCTTCGGATGTTTTGACAAAATATGATGCCATTCAACGACTGGCAAAAGGCAAGGCGACTTCAGTTTTAAAACAATCACCAAAAGCAAAAATGTACACAGAGGATCGATTGCAGAAAACAAACGGTCTCGCTCTGGCTTTGGAGGCCGATTTGGATCCCGAGGACTACCTGCGCAGCTTTAATTATAAAATATCCTGCGAGTGTCGGTAC
>JANPLN010000006.1:0-6782 GCA_031426555.1 Bdellovibrionales bacterium
CAGAACGCATGGGCTTGGGACCTGCCTACGCCAGTCCCATCGCGCTTCGCAAAGCGGGTCTGACGTTAAAAGATATGGGTTTGATTGAACTCAACGAAGCCTTCGCAGCGCAGGTTCTCGCTTGCAAAAAAGCGTTGGCCAGCGACAAATGGTGCCAGGAAAAATTAGGCCTGCCACAAGCGGTGGGTGAAATTGATATGAACACGTTGAACGTCAATGGTGGAGCCATTGCCATCGGTCACCCCGTGGGAGCCACGGGAACTCGCTTGGTTTTAACGTTGGCAAAAGAAATGAAACGTCGCGGAACACAATATGGTCTGGCCACACTTTGTATTGGTGGCGGGCAAGGTGGCGCAATGATTATTGAGAATGAGGGGTAGTGATGAGCATCCAAGAGAGTTTAAAAATTGTACCCAAAGGTGAGATCGCCGTTCTCGAATGGGATCACATTGGCGAAAAGGTCAACAAACTGAGCACGCCCATTATGGTGCGCTTTAAAGAGATTTTAGCGGATTTGCAAAGATCTTCGTACAAAGCCGTTGTGATTATTTCGCGCAAGCCAAAGATTTTTATCGCAGGCGCTGATATCGAGGAAATCAAAAATCTTCGCTCCAAGGAAGACTTTCGTTTTGCAGTGGACTCGGGCCAAGGAATTATGAATTTAATCGAAGATCTCAGAATTCCAGTGATTGCGGCCATTAATGGCGCCTGCGTCGGTGGCGGTTGCGAGATGATCTTGGCTTGCGATTACCGTATCGCCAGCGAAGATAAAAGCACAAAGATCGGTTTACCAGAAGTAAAACTGGGCATTATTCCCGGTTTTGGTGGCTGCGTGCGGTTGCCGCGAGTGGTGGGTGTGATGAACGCTCTCGATATTATTTTAGCTGGTAAAACAGTGCCCGCTGTAAAGGCTTTAAAAATTGGTTTGGTGGATGCAGTTGTTCATCCCAGTATTTTGGAAGCTGAAGCTTTGAAGCTCGCGCAAAAAGTGATAAAAGAAGGTGGGAAAAAACGTCGAAAAACATTTTCTGGTAACAACCTGCAAGAAAAAATCATGAACTCCTTGGCGCTTTCCTTAGTTTATTCTGGGGCGAAAAAACAAGTCATGAAGCAAAGTCATGGCCATTACCCAGCGCCTCTCGAAGCGTTAAGCGTGGTAAAAAAATCCCACGGAAAATCCCGCGAAAAAGCCATGGCCATCGAAGCCGAAGGGTTTTGTAACGTTGCTGGCGGCGAAGTGAGCCGCAACTTGGTAAATCTTTATTTTATGATGGAAGCGGTAAAAAGACGCACAGGCGTCGCAGACACGTCAGTGAAGCCTCGCGAAGTAAAAAATATCGCCGTTCTCGGAGCGGGGACTATGGGTGGCGGAATCGCTTATGTGGCTGCCGATAACGGAGTTCATGTCCGCATGAAAGATATTACTACCGACGCTATCAGCAAGGGTTTCCAGGCAGCGTCCAAGGTGTGGGACAAGCTTTTAAAAACACGAAGAATCACAAAATACGAAAAAGCCGAAAAAATGACTTACGTCACAGGTGGCTTGGACTATTCGGGCTTTCCATCCATGGACGTGGTGATTGAGGCCATCGTCGAAAATATGGAAGTGAAAAAGAAGGTCATCGCCGAAACTTTTTCCAAGTGTTCGCCAGATGTGATCATCGCGACGAATACCTCATCTTTAAGCGTCACCGAAATGGCCGAAGCCCATCCGCGCCCCGAAAACTTTGTGGGCATGCACTTTTTTAATCCCGTGGATAAAATGCCATTGGTCGAAGTGATTCGTGGACCAAAAACCAGCGACGAAGCCACAGCCACCATTTTTGAACTTTCGAAAAAAATGGGAAAAACTCCCATTGTTGTGAAAGATGGCGTCGGCTTTTTAGTTAATCGACTATTGATTCCGTACCTCATCGAGGCCGCGTTCTTTTTGCAAGAGGGCATGGACATACAAAAAGTAGATGATGTGTTTGTTAAAAAATTCGGCATGCCCATGGGCCCCTTCCATTTGATGGATGAAGTGGGTATCGATGTGTGTGTGAAGGTTTCGAAAATCTTTAAAAAGTCCCTCGGAGAAAGACTGCAATTGCCCGACACTTTGGTGAAGCTTGAAGACTCCGACCGCCTGGGCAAAAAGAATTTTAAAGGCTTTTACAAATACGATTCGCGCGGCAAAAAACTAGAAGTGGATACAACAATCTACGCAGAACTTGGGCTCTCCACGCCAACGAATCAGATCTCCGATGAAGACCTCATTGGTCGCGCTATGTACAACATGGTGAACGAAGCGGCCCTGGTGCTGATCGAAGAAAAAATCGTGGACACCGCCGAAGAAGTGGATCTCGGTATGATCATGGGAACAGGTTTTCCGCCGTTCCGCGGTGGCTTGTTAAAGTACGCCGATACGATTGGTTCGGAGCGAATGGTAGACAGCCTCGAGCTGTATGCCAAAAAGTATGGCCATCGCTTTAAGCCGTCTAACCCCCTCCGCAACATGGCGAAGACACAAAGATTGTTTTATTCATGAGCACGAACTACCGATTTCGCCGCCACAACATGGACACGTTGATCGGCGGGATCTCACCGCTAGATCTCACGACCATATCGATGGAGTCGGTGGATGATGCCGAAGATTTTTTACGCTCCTACGGTTTTGATTGGGCCGACGAGGCAGATCGAAAAGAACTCTTGGGCTTTTACCAAAAAGCAGTGGTTTTTGTGCAGTCTGAAATTTGCCGAGAGGGGGATGTCATTCCGTCTATGCTCACCGATGTGAACGAGCTCGGGGATTTGCGAAAACTTTTTCTCTATGTGAACGAAAAGACGCCGTCGATTAGCAACGACCTTCGTGTGTGGTCGGGTGCCCTTTTAAAAGTATTGCATGTGATCTTGCTCTACAGCCACGACATGTACTCCATTTTTCCAGAGGAAATTCAAAAACAAATTTTGGGTCCTGTGGAAAAGCATTTGCACACCGATCCGGTGCTCGGTGCTTCGGTTTTACGAAAAAACTCCACCGAAGAGACAATCCGTCTGTACAAGTTCGAGCAAAAACCAATTAAGGAATTTCGCAGCAGCATTTTAAAACTGCTCGCCAAACGTAAGCTTTTTGCCTTAAACCTGTACGACAATATCGGTTTTCGCTTTGTAGTTAATAGCAATTTTGATTGCTACCGCGTCCTTCGGTTTTTAATGTCGAACTCCATCGTTAATTCCTTCCACACCATCACCGATCAGTCGGTGAACACAGTGTATCCAGCCAATTTATTTTTAGAAGTCATGGATCACTTGCGCACCAAGGGCGAAAGCTTGGAATCGCAAGAGGTGGATGTGATTTTACAAAAAAAGCTTTTAGAAAACGTGGACCGCGCCGAATATCTTTTAAAGGAAAATAACTTTTCCGGCGAAGGCTATAAATTTATTAAATTTGTTAGCCGCAAACTCATCCGCGTGAATGTGAATGGCTATGCCCATCGCTTTTTTTATCCGTTCGAAGTGCAAGTTTTAACCAAAGACGCCTATCTGCTCAGTATTCAGGGCGAGCAGGCCCATCATGAGTACAAAAAACGCCAGCGCCAGGCGGCGCGGATGCGTTTGCTGGGGGAAAGTTGATTAAGATGCTGAGCTGCGCGGTGATCATTTTATTTGCTAGCTTTGCTAGTGGTGACGAAAAGAACAAAACAACCGAAAAATCGACTCCCGAAAAAACTACGGTTGATAAGTCTTTAGATAGTGCCAGAGAACACGTCGATGTGATCGCGCAAAAAGTCGAAAATGTGTTGCAAAACACTCGCACCCGCCGTGCGCAGAACGACTATCTAGGTTTGATAAACTACGCGCCCCTAGATTTAATCATTCCAAGCAAAATTGGATTCACCTTGGGATTGATTCGCGATGCCGACACGTCGTGGGAGCTAGAATATCTCCGAGGCAGTGTGTCTGTTCCTTTTCTTATTGATGACCTAGGTTCCATGACCGACCAGAGGATTTCAGTAATCCGACGTTCGTACTTTGGTGGTAACAGTTTTAACATTGGCTACGGTCTGAGCTATTACGATTTTAAGGTTAACCTTGGCAGCGATATTTTAAGTCGCCTTACCAGCGGTGCCGTTCCAGAAATTGATTTAATTAAAATTCAAGCGCTCGGGTTCAACCTGTCGCTAGGCAATCGTTGGCACCTGGATCACAACATCACCTTGGGCGTGGACTGGATCAGCTGGTCGCAGCCAGTGGTGGTTACCAAAGAAGACTCGGTCTTCCTCGATTACGTCACCAATCCCCAAGATCGCGACGACGTGGATACAGCCATAAAATTTACTTCGCACTTTCCACGCTTTTCGTTTTTCAAAATCCAGCTGGGAATACTGTTTTAAAAAACTTTCACAAGGTTGTTTTCGATTTTTTGCTGTAACGTTACCAACATTAAGTAGGCGACTTCCTTTTTTTAGGTCCGTCGAAGAGCAGGTTTGACCACGACTCACGAGATCTCCTGCAGGATTTAATAGGTAGCTAGTATCTTGCGTGCATACTTTAAAATTTTTACCCATACCAACAAGTTTTATGGGTTGCCGTGAAAAAATGCCCGTGAAAGCGCTACGGGTCTGTTTTTCATTTCTTTGTCGAGCATGAGCAGACGCCATAGTCCAACCATTATTTTTAAGCCAAGTTCTAATTGTCGATGCTACCTTAGGCTCACACGGATCCAACTTGAGCTATAAGAGTTCTGCCTCTGCGGCTTTTTCAACTTGCTCAACGCCAGAATGTGCACATTCACAAAGACCTTGTCGTGTATCTGCTGCAATGTCAAAAGAGGTCGATGCTACAAGGTCTTTGTGGTACATGCTAATCCGACTTATCATAGGTAGCATATGGTTGCTGAACACCTGCTCTGCCACTACTGCTGATGAGGCGGTGCCGTTGATCCCAAGTTGATGAGGGGCGGCAACCCCTTCTTTGTTAAAATTAAAATTTGTGCGCGCATAATCTGCCTTACCATCTTTAACGTACACTGAATATTCACCGAGGCCGGGCTCAGTGGGCGAATCATACGAAATTGAATAAAATGGTTCTTGATTAGCGTTGTAGGTAGGGGAAACTTTTTCAAACGTAACTCGGTTTGCTTCGAAGACGAAAAAACCATTATTGCCGGCGTGGCTTCCAAACAATATACGAGGGCTCACAGAATCACTTGCAGGTCCATTCCGTACTGGTAGCACTAAATATCCTGCGTGAAATTGGGAGAAGCCGTTGATGCATCGGAGATAGGGTGAATAGGGCTGTTGATTCGACGATGGAGCTTGTCCAACTTGTGGAAGGCTCAACGTTGTGGTTGTCTCTGCTCCTGCCAGTAATGAAACTAATGTAAAAATCCGTAGTAGTGCCATGTGAAAACTCCTTTAATTTCTTTAACGATTTAAATACTGCCAGTCGCGGCCGCGGTTGGCGGTGTAGACGGAGACGGGACGAGATCCGCCGATGTCGAGGCGTAACACCAATTGTTGTGATGTTCGGTTCAATGATTCAATACCGATGATTTTAACTTGATTGCGAATTCCAACGTTGCTCTGTTTCAGCGCCTTGAATAAATTTTCCCAAAAAACAAACGGCGTAAAATTTTCGCCGTTATCAAAACTGATTTTATCTTCCACAAACAAAACGCCATCGGCGGAGAAGGTGAAGGCCGGACTGGTTTTTTCAAAACCTTTCAGCGGTGTCCATAGAAGGCCATCTGTGCTGCGAAATAAGCCACGGGCCGAGGCCACCTTGACGTGATCAAACAGCGGGTTCTCTTTCACATCGCGAATGTCGGCCAGGGAAAGTCTAACAAGCTTGCGAAAAATCGTGCGCTCTTGGGGAATTTGCCACCACACACTGCCCAGTTGCGGAACCTCGGACTGCGCCCATTCCTGCTCGATGGAATCCTGCTTGGTGAGATTTTGCCAAGGGTCTACGCTGCCGATCAACGGCGAGGCCGCCGTGGGTGATTCGAACAGGGGAATGCGGTTGGGGCCCGAACCTAGCCAAAGAGGATTGATAAAAATCGAGTAGATTTTTTTACCCAGGTGTTTGCGCGAAGCGGGCTCTAGGCCTCTTTCGGTTTTGAGGCGGGAGGCGATATCAATGCGCGTGACCACGTCGCTCAGGGGAACATAGCCCGCGCGTTGATTGTAAGCCACTTTCACCCAGGTGGATCCCATGCTCACTGGTGTGAGTCGCGCACCGCGAGGAACCCGCAGCACGTGCTGGCTCTTCAGCACCGCGCGCTCTCTCAGGGCGAGATCTTTTTTGGCGTAAAAAACGCCCGGGTCTTTTTCGACAGGATATAGAAACTCGGTGGATGTCCACAGCTCGCGTGAGCCAATTTTTATTTGCGCCCGCTTGTTTTGAATTTGCAAAATTGCAACGGTTTCTTCGTCCATGGTCTTGAGAGCTTCCAGCGGCCTAACCGCTTCCATGGAGGCGTACAGCGGACTGCCCGTTAAAAGCTGAGCTTTGGTGGAAAAATGCAGCGGCGTCAAAAGATTTTGAATGGGAGTCCATCCCGAAACGCCGTAGCTGCTTCGCACCAGCAACCACTGCAATTTTTCCTGACGAGTGAGATGTTTTTTAAGTGTGTCCGCGTTGAGGTGACCGGTGGGAACTGCAGAGTAGGGTTTGAGGTAAACGGCCACGGCCTGGGGCGTTTGCACAGCGGGGTGGGGAACGGCATTCACGATGGGGGTCAGGGTGCATAAAATGCTTAAAAACAGGGCTGCCATAGTTTTATTTTGAAGGAGGGTTGA
>JANPLN010000007.1:0-15585 GCA_031426555.1 Bdellovibrionales bacterium
CTCGCCGCCAGTCAGCTCCAACGGATCAAGGATGCCGGCGTGCCACTGACTATTTGTGTAGATAAAGTGGCTGCCAGCGGCGGATATATGATGGCTTGCCTTGCCGATAAAATTATTGCCGCTCCCTTCGCAATTATCGGCTCTGTGGGGGTTGTTGCCAGCGTTCCCAACTTTAACAAAATCTTAAAAAAGAACGATGTGGATTACTATCAAATCACCTCTGGTAAATTTAAGCGCACCCTCACTCTAATGGGCGAAGTGACCGCTGAAGGTCTTGAAAAGTTTAAAGAAGACGTCGAAGAAACCCACGAACTCTTCAAAAAGCACATTAAAACTTTCCGCCCTCAGGTTGACATCGAGCGCATCGCCACGGGCGAACATTGGTTTGGGCAAACGGCGCTGCAGTTAAATTTAGTCGACGCCCTTGGCACCTCTGACGACTACCTCTTTAAGCAAAGCGTCCATCGCGACATTAAAGAAGTTTCCTTCAGTGTGAAGAAAACTCTTAAGGATAAAATCGCCGAAGGCTTGGCCCTCTCTATCAATCGTGTGACTGATACGGTGCTGGACAATCTTCGCAAGTAATCGTTAGTTCATCAGTGCGAACTCGCGTTTGTTAATTTTCTCTCTGATTTCAAAAAAGCTAAAATTTGGGCGCTTTTGATCAAGATCGCGGCCGGACATAAATATCACAGGTGTTTTGTGCGACGGCGACTTCATCATTTGGGCCGTTGAATCGTAATCGATAAAACGATCTGCTTCGCGAATCACGGAGTCGCCGTTAAGCCCAGGCATATTTTGGTCAATGTAGATCTTTTCGTAATTCTCGTCAGTTAAAGAGATGACCGCCTCGTAGGGATCAGAAATTGTCACGCATGTGATGTGAGGCTCCAGCTTCTCTAGCTTGTATTTTAAGAGATCTGCAAAATCTTTATCATCATCGACGATGAGAACGCGTTTTTTATGCGGTCGAACTTTTTCGAGAGTGTGCTTTTTTGTTTGCTCACCAATCGACATCCGCACTGGACTTTGAACTGCTTCCATTACTTTCCTCCTGTTTGAGTGATCGTTACAAAAGGATCAAATGCAACCGCGATGCCTACCCGCGCAGCTTTTAAATTTAATCTCAAATCAAAAAAGAAAAGTAAGCACTGAAAAAATGGACGTCCAGCACAAAAAAAGAACACGTCTCGAAATTAAACACGACCCGCACTTTTTTTTGAACTAAAGAAATTGGAGACACTTCCAGCCTGAATCGCTCAGTAGCCGGCGCATCTCTGTTTCATCTCGGCACGCGATGTAATTCGGCGGTTCCCAGAGAGGAAGTTTCTCGCCGTCTTCCACGTTTAAGATTTGCAAGCCGCGAAACCCTTTGTAAAGGCGAAAAATTTTAAATCCTTGAGTTCCTAAAAATTCGATCACGGGCGACTTAGAATGGTGAAAGTCTTCAAACACAACATACTCTGTGACAGCGAGTACTTTTTCGGCGCCTTTAAAAACTTCCAGCTCGTGCCCCTCAACATCAATCTTTATCAACTGGATTTTTTTATCGAGCACAACTCGATCCAGCATCCGCACCGGAACCTGCACCACTTTCGAATTTTCGCTTTTTTCTAAGCTGGCAGTGCCTTCGTTTTTATTAAAGTCCACGGGGATGTAGAGATCCATATGGCCCTCCTGCGACGACAGAGCCACAGGATGCAGCACACACTGCTCGCGCTTGCGAAGGTGCTGTTGCCATTTTTTTTGCAAGGCTGGGTGAGGTTCAAAACAATGAACCATTCCATAGGAGCCCACTCGATACCCCATCACTTGACTAAAGTACCCGATGTTGGCGCCCACATCGACGACGCGATCTCCCGTTTTTGTTAAGCGCCAAATGGTTTCGGTGAGCGCTAAATCGTAAAGACCAAAATCGACCAATGCGCGGCCAATGGTTTCTTTAGGATTGACCACAAATTTTTGCCCAAGAATTTCAACAGTTAAACTCTTGCTAGGCTTTGGTCTTAATAGCGAAAATATCTTTTTTACTAAACTCGCCGGTCGATAAAAATACTCAGGTTTATTAAGGATTCTCAATTTAATACCGATGCCTATAGAGTGTTTGTATATAACTAATTTTATAACATCCTTCTCGTTTTGTACGCAAGTTCTGTTGTTGTGAATAAGGCCTTAACTTACAGGCCTATAGGATTGTTTGTATAAACACTTAATGAAAATCTTAGAACGAGGCGATAGGATTAAGTTATGGAAAATACACAAGAACAAAAAAGAAAACCCGCAAATCCAAGTCGTATTCAGGAATTTTCTGAAAAACGTGCGCTTTTTGTAGCTTCGATCGAAGTCTTGAAAGCAAAAAAAGGATTTATTTTACTAACATTCCTACTCGCCACAACGGGTACAATGCTCGGCCATTTTTTACAAACAACGACGTACACCGCATCGTCGTCATTGTTTGTTCAAAATTTGGAAGAGCCCACAGCTGCCGAATATCTCCTGAATCATCAAGTCGGCCGGCTGAATAAAGCGGACCGGGTCGAAACCTACATGCGCTATTTAAGTTCGGACTCGTTCTTTTTAACCGTGGCGCAGAAATTAAAATTCCACGAAGAGTTCAATCAGTTAAATTTAATTCCTATGGACACGGCCTCACCGTGGAGTTTGCAGTTTTGGAAAGCCAAACTTGCAGGAAACTCGCAACCAGTCAATAAGCCTGCTCCAATCGATAATAGTAAGTTAAATTCGGCCGAAATTGTTAATTTGATTCGACCAATGATAACCTACGACACCGACTACAGCCATTTTGTTTTTGTACGCGTGAAAACCTTGGAGCCCCACGCAGCCCAGATCATTGCAAATATCGCGGCAGAAGAATTTGTAAACATCACGAACGAACGCGGTATCCAAGAAATCGAACAGATCCGCACCTTTGTTGAAAACAAAATCACGGAGACCCAAGAGCGATTGCGTGCGACCGAACTTGATCTTATTGATTTTAAAAAGAAAAATAGTTTAATCTCCACCGATAGAAATTCCAACCTTGTTGCCGAACGCTATTCCCGCATATCTTCAGAACTTGAAACCGCCCGCTTACAATTTGAAGAAAACGAAAAAATGATTGTTTTTTTTGAAAACGGACAAAAAAATCGTTTGGATTCAGGCGAAAAAGAGAATTTGACTACGTATGGCGTTAAAGAGACAACGATCGTCCTGCAGAAAAAATTGGACCAATTAAAACGCGAAAAAGCGACAATCAACGCTCAAGAAGACAAAAACCAAGCGAACCGCCTGCAAGATATCGATCGCGAAATTAGCAGAACCTATCAAGCATTCAAAGTCTACTCCAATAAAATTGGTCGTGAGAATTTGTTTTTTTATATGAACCCGCAAAAGCTCCAACAAAAAATCAACGAGCTTAAAGAAGAAAACGAAATGCTCAAGACAAAGATATCCACTGTGTCGAAGGCGTCTGACGAAGTGAAAGCGCAAATTGAAAAAATCCCAGTTTTAGCGCAAAAACAAATCCTTCTAGAAAACAGCATTACTCTTGATTCTGAGAACTACACGAACCTAAAAAACAAACTCACAGAGCTGGATATTCAGCGAATCTCGCAAAAGAAAGAGGTTCGTGTTGATCAAGTGGCTCAGCTGCCGACCGCCAACCAAAAGGGAAATATTTTTCTAAAGCTCATTTTTTCGGCTTTCATATCTCTCTTTTTGGGAATCTGTATTATTATTGGGATTGAAGCCCTCGACCCTACAATCAAACATCGCTCGGATCTCAGCGATTGCAACCTTGAGTTTATCGGTGAAATTCCATTAATTCATTCCTTTATAGAAAAGGCTGCAAAGCAAAACTTTGCTCATCCCAACAAACTTGTTTGCGTGAAAATTCCCGAATCCATTGAGTCCATGGCCTTCAAGTACATTCGTGCCCGCTTGGAATCTTATAAATACAAATTCAAAAAGAATCATATGATCGTAAGTGTTACGAGCAGTGGTGTTAGCGAAGGTAAGTCTTTTATATCTGCCAACACCGCAGTTTGCCTTTCACAGCTTAAGCGCAAAACACTTTTAATCGATGCCGATCTTCGCCGCCCTTCACAGAACGGCTATTTTGACGTAAATCCACAGTACGGTTTGGTGGATCTTTTAAACACTTCGAAAACTTTAGACGACGTCATTGTAAAAAATCTTTATCCAGATTTAGATTATCTTCCTGCTGGTTTTTGCACAGCCAATTCCACCGAGATTCTGAGCACCGAAACTTTCAAAGCGCTTTTAAACTACTTAAAGACCGAGTATGAATATGTCATCATCGATTGCCCTCCTATTTTTGCTGCGGTTGATGCTGCAATCATGGGCAGCTATAGCGACATTCCCATCATCATCGCTAACTTTCGTGAGACAAAGAAAGTTCACCTAAACGATGCTTATAATCAGATTTTGCAGGTCTCCTACAAACGTGTTTTTGCGATTATCAATAAGGCTATTGTCAGTACGTCTCGCTTCCATTATTATGGATATCATAACTACTCGAAGGCAGACAGTAACTTGGCTCCGATGGCCGATGTAAGTATCGACCCCAAAGATATTGATAAGTTTTTAGAGAAAATTAAGCGAAAGACAAGCTAAATGAAAAATTTCATCAAGATCCTCACCGTTGTTGGCTATCTTCTTAGTACTCAATCTTCGGCTTTTGCCGGCACGAGAGATCTCGTTTCGAGCTTTGAAAGTCTACAGAGCGAATCTTTCAATCGCTTCACGGCTGGGAGCGAATTTATGGCGGGCCAGGAGGCTGGAACCGTCATGATGAAGGTGAATCTTTGGGGCGCGGTTCGCAAACCCGGCATTTACCACGTTCCCGTAAAAACTGATTTTGTGGCGTTGATGTCTTTTGCCGGCGGACCGAGTGACAATGCGATTATCGAAGATATCACTATCAAGCGCCAACAAGGTAACAAACAAACCCGCATCAACGTGGATTTAAGCCAATTGATTCACGGCGAGTTCAATGGCAACCTCACACTCCAGCCGGATGATATCATTGTTGTACCTGCCGATGAACCGTGGATTAGTCAGAACGCATTCACAGTTGCCATCTTCGCTTCGACACTGGCGAGTATTATATTAAGCGCTGTGCTGATCGATGCAAATACAGATTGAGTCGCTTATTTTTGAGCGACTATTTTTGAGCGACTATAATCATATTGTCGCTGAAGCGAAGACCTTTTAAAAGACCCAGAGAAATCTTTTGCCACGTGTATTTGGGAGCCGCTGGTACCATTCCAGAATCGGTAAAGGTCACTTCCATGCGCTTAAAACCACACTCTTTAAGGATACGATAGATATCCACTTGATTGAGAGCCGTGATATGCGCGGGGTACGAAGAATCTGTAAACGCCACAAAATGTCCGCGAAAAATATACGAAAGAATCGAGCGCCAGCTTTCGTTATTGGGTGTGGTTAAAACCAACAAACCATCGGGTTTCAGCACTCTGGCCAAATCGCGAACGATTTGTCGTGGGTTTTCTAAATGCTCTATCACTTCAATGCACGACACCACATCAAACTGTGCGTCTTTGAACTGCAATTTTTTATTTAAATCTTGCACATACCAGTTTACGCTTTCGACTTTGGAGTACATCAAATCCACACCGTGATACATAAATTTAAAAGGTCCGCGCACCATACCTTTTAAGAAATCTCCCTGCCCGGCACCGAAATCTAAAAGCTGTCCGTTCTCTGGGCCGTAAGTTTTTATCACCTCTTGCACTTTTTTATAAATCACGTCGTGACTGATTCCCAAACTTTGTTGGACAGCGGGGGTAAGCTTTTCGTTGATCTCGGGGGTTTTTAATAGGGCGTTGGACATAATAAAATTGTAAACAATTGTTAAAAGCTACAAAAGCAGCATTTGAATTTCTAGACGGCCAGTGCTTGAATAGACCTATGAAAAAAAATATTCTTTATGTCTGCCCGTCCTCTGGTCTAGGAGGAGCGGAAACTTTTTTAAAGACCACGTTCACCTATCACGATCGAAATCGATTTTCGCCTACGTATCTGTTATTTCAACAAGGCCCTTTCGCAGACTGGCTCAAAGCCAACAACGCTGATTACGACGTTCTCCCACAGCGCCCACGACTGTCACGTCCCTTCAGCATCGTTAGTACCCACCATTGGATCCAGCAACACATAGCAAAAACATCAGCGCATGTGGTGCATTCCACAATGGCCTATGGGGCGCTGTTTGCAAGCTATGCAGCGCGAGGCTCTCGTCGGCCCCACGTGTGGTTTCAGCATGGTCCTGCCTCGGGGTGGATGGATCAGGCGGCGGCTCTTCTTCCCCATGCGGGCGTCTTAGTGAATTCCGAATTCACTTTGCAAACACAAAAAAAACTGGAAAAAAACCTATCGCTTTTGCTTTCTAACCACCGTTTCTTCGAAAAGGTGGACCTTGGCACCCCAGAACCGGTGCACACCCAGGACGAGAGTGCGGAGTTTCGTAAAAAAATTTTTGTCGAACATCAACTTTCCTCCAACACTGTGATATTTTCCATGGCCTGCCGCCTGCAAAAATGGAAAGGTGTGGAGCTGGTTATCGAGGCTGTGCGCAAACTCCGGGAAAAACCTTTGTTCGTGATAATCTACGGCGATACTTTTGATTCCGAAGACTATGTACAACAGTTAAAAGCGTCGGCTCAGGGACTCCCGCTTTATTTTGCGGGCTCGGTAAAAAACGTACCCCTCGCTTTTTCGGCAAGCGACGTTGTGATCAATGCATCACTTCAACCAGAGCCTTTTGGGTTAAGCATTATCGAATCTCTTTCGGTGGCGCGTCCAGTAATCGTTCCCAACGAGGGCGGCCCTCTCGAAATTATTCAAGATCAAAAATGCGGATTGTTTTTTGCCGCACGTTCCGCGCACAGCCTGAGCGAAAAAATGCTATGGATGTTGGCCGATGGCGAACGTCGAATGCAAATGCAAAAAAACGCGAGCGAACGATATCAAAAGCACTACACGGCGAAGAACATGATGCAGCAGCTTGAAAGCGTGTACAACCGTTTGGCACCAATCAATGTTGCAAACTGATGAAGTGTTTTTTAATTTCTTTGGAATCCCAATTTTCGAGAATTTTTTGCTGGCGTTTTTCGTTCACCACAAACACGTTGGCCTGCTCGATTTGCGAAAAGCTATCGACCCAGTGACTACGCTCTACCACATCCCCCACTTGAAAAAATTGATAGCCTAACTTTTTAAAAAATAAAAAGATCTCATCGGGGCTGTAACCAAAACGTTCACAAGCTTTGCGATTGATTTCAATTAAAAACTGGGGTCGTAAACGCTCGATTGTTTTTTGTGCGCCCTTCAATGCGGACAACTCCGCACCTTCAATATCCATTTTTATAAAATCAAGTTTTGTAAAACCCGCACAAAACTCATCCAGGGGGAAAACGGCACAAGATTCCCGATGAAGTGCGTGTTCAACCTTGCCTGCGGTGAAGGAACCCACGTTATCTTCCATGCTTTCATCCAACGAAAACTGCAAAAAATCCTTTTCGTGCCACAAACCATTATTTTGCAGCTGAATTTTATGAATGTGTGGAGAAAAAGAAATATTATGTTTCAATATGGCGAAGTTTTTGGGAACAGGTTCAAAGCCGAAAACTTTTCCGGATTTCACTTTTTGTGCCATGAGTAAAGTATAGAAGCCGATATTGGCGCCAGCATCCACAACCACATCGTTCTCTTCGAGCAGATTTTGCAACAAAAATGATTCGATCGGTTCGTAGGCACCAAAAAAGTAAATCTGCCGTTGCACGTGATCATGCAGATCACACTCGATGTTTGTATCTCCTAATATTTGCGTAAACTGTTTTTTATTTCTAAAGAGATAGGAGTACTTATCCACGCACTGGTAAAGCCAACCCAACGCGACCCCGGTTCTTGCCCACAGCCGAAAGATGAAGATCAAAGTGTTTTTCATCGCGCTAATACCTTTTCGTAAAGAGTGAGAGTTTCAGTGATACATTGGTCCCACGAGAATCTTTTGGAGCGTTGAAAACTCGCTTCGGCGAGCTTCGCCGTATCGGCTTGGCTAAAGAGCCAGTTGATTTTATCAACAATACTCTGCCGGCTATAAGGATCAAACGTGCAGTCATCTTGGGCCACCACTTCTTTCAGACTGGTGTTTGCCGAAACCAAAATCGGTTTCCTCATTTGCATCGCCTCCACAGCTTGCAATCCAAAGCCCTCGTAAAAGCTCGGGTAGATGAAAGCAAAACAATAATGGTATAGACTCGGAAGGTCTTCGTCATCCACGTAGCCTATGCCGAAGATGTTATCACCTTTTACGTTTTGACTCCCCTGCCCGGCCAGGAGCAAGGGTTTGGCTCTCGTGGACTGGCAATAGGCAGTGATTAAGCCATCAATGTTTTTGCGCTCTTCAAAACCGCCCACGTAAAATAACGAGTCCTTTACAAAAGCAGGATATTTATTTTCTATCTCGGCCAACGGCTTTACATTTTGTTCCGTAAAGTGCTGGTCGGCCCCTTCGTAAATGACCTGAATCTTTTCCTGGGGAATCCCATAGTGTTTCATCAAGTCTGATTTTGCATGTTCACTCACTGTGATGATTGCATCCGCCGCCTTTTGCGACAACCAATTGAACGCACGCAGTTTTCGATCGGTCAGAGTCCATCTTTGGAAAAAACTTTTTTGCGCATCGTGGAAAGATTTAGAAATCGCATCGTGAATCGTTAGGACTTTTTTAGTTTTTCCAAGCACGGGTAAACCGTAATTGATTGGACAGTGCAGAATATCCAACTGCTGCATGTGCGCCAAGTTTGGCAAGACTCTCTGCTCCCAGTCAAAATAACTTCGCCCGCTTTGGCAAACAAGACTCACCTTTGCAGACTCATAAAACGAAGTATTGATTGGCTTGTCGGAAAGCAAGACCACTTGCACGTCTTTTTGTACCAACCCACGGATGAGCTCCATGGTGTATCGACTCCAGCCACGCACTTGTTTTGTATCAAGAATTCGGGCGGTAATGCCCACTTTTAATTTTTTCACTTTCCCTAACACTAACACTGTCTTTCGCGAACGCATAGCAGAGTGGCTAGACAAAGGTCTTCGTGGTTGACCTGCTGTTGGGCTTCCTCAAAAATAGAGTATGTCTTTGAAGGAACTAAAAATTTTAATGATTCTCATTGAGCCTCCGTTGCCCTTTGGCAATGCCGGAAGCCGCTGGTTCCATGTTCTTATCAAAGGTCTTGATCGTCGCGGCCATAAGGTCGACGTATTTGTGGTGAGCGGCGTGCCGTCAGACATCGAAAAGGCTAAAAAAATATTTGCGGCACGGGAAAATTTTTTTATTTTCCCCTTTGGCAAAAATAAGGGTTTTTTTGATAAAATGAAAACGTTTTTGTTTCCTCATCGCTATATCTTTAATACGGATGCTCGAAAAAAGTTTCTGGAACTTAAACCCGAGTCCTACGATATCATGCATATCGAACAAACCTGGGCGGGCTGGATTGGCTTTCAACATAAAAACAAAACCTTGATGAATGTTCATTTTTTACAAGCCATCGATCTTGGATCCACTCGGCCAAAAAGTTGGAAAATGTGGATGCTCACAAAAAGTTGGTTTTATGCCGAAAAATTTATTTTAAAACAGTATCCATTTATTCGCACGTGCTCGCCCCGCCTCACCACGGCGATTCGCGCCTGGGATACCGCGCGCCCCATGGTCACCACTGTTCCCTTTTCTTTGGATCTTTCGTTGTACCCATGGATTGCCGTCGAGAAACGCCAAAACCGCCGCCCCATCATCACTCTGATTGGTGGAATGACCTGGTATCCCTCGGTGTCGGCAGCCGAACGAGTTCTCAGCGAACTATGGCCCGAAATAAAAAAGCTAGTTCCAGAGTCCCTCTTGAGAATCGTTGGCTGGTCTGCAAGAACGGCTCTCAAAGATTACCTCCACTCACCAGATGTGGAAATTCTAGAAAACGTAGCGGACATTCAACCGTACTTTGAAGAAGCCTCGGTGATGTTGTACGCGCCGGTGCGCGGGAGCGGTATGAAGATCAAGGTTCTTGAGTCCTTGGCGTTTGGAATTCCCGTGGTCACCACCAGCGAAGGGGCCGAGGGGTTACCTGCCGAGGATATGGTGCACATGGGCTTGTGCGAAGACAACGCAGGGCTGATCGCGCGCACGGTAAGAATTCTGCGAGATCCTGAACTGCAAGAGGAATTGCGGAAAAACGGACGGCAATTGCTTGAAAGTCATTGCGGCGAAGACAAAACCGTTACCGAAATCGAAGCTATTTACCAGACAATGCTCCAACCAAAGGACGACCAATGATGCTATTGAACTTCACAGCTTTACTCATCTCCTGCTTTTTAGCCATTGCCATCGAACCTGCCATGGCGCCTGTTCACGTTTTGTATCAACGAGCTGGGGTACTCACCTATGGCGCCGTCAGTGCCCAACAAGTGAGTGATCCTGCAAATACCAATCTCATCGTTTCCTACGAACGATACATCAGCGCGCTCAACCTTTCTGCAGGATCAGATAGTGTTTCGCGGCAGAATTTAAGTTTCGAGCTGCCGCAGCTGCAAGCCCCTTTTCACAACCAGCAACATGTCCTTAAAAAAGGCGTGATTGTTTTGGGTAAGGACAAAAAGCCGTACTTGGTAGAAGCGGTTTTTCCCGACAACAAAGTGGTTCTTTCTCCTCTCGAGGTCAACCCCAGCAGTGGTAATCGATTGGAGAATACTAATTTCGCACCCATCCGGCGCCAAAATGTACAAATTGTGTCCACCACCGACATTTTCGCCGTAGAGCAAACCTGCTTTCTTCGCCAGTATTGCAAAGGCCAAACCCTGGCGCGAATCAACGACATTCCCATCTGCGAGGCCTACGCCCTTCGCAACAACGCCACCCCCAGCCTGAAGGTGAAATGCGGCCGCAACACAAAATTTGCCGGGGCCGCCATCAATGCGGTTTTTTCCGATGGAACACTGATGCTTCACCATACGCTGATCAATCCATTTCCCGAGTCGGCATGGAAATACCAACCTGAGACCACCCCCACAACGGCGCAGTAAGATTATGATAATTTCCGTGAGGAAAATTCACTGTTTTGTTGGTTTCTTTCTGTATGAAGTAGCCAATCTGTGGAAAAGTTCAATCTGTGGAAAAGTTCATCCTGAACGAAAAGGGCCGCTGCCCTTTTAATCCCGTTTCGTCTGATCTTCCTGATCAGCCGAGCACCAGTCGTGCAATCCTCCTGGTAAGCCGTGCTTCAGAGCCAGTCATGCAATCCTGCTGGTTAAGTAAGATTTGCTTCAGAGCCTGTCGTGAATTTTGGCTCCGAAGACGCTGTACAAAGTCTCTTTTTTGAAAATAGGTTTTTAATAAATATTTTTTGACAACAGTCATTAGTTCTTGACGCTTGTTTTGTCTCTTTAAATCTTCTTCATTGGGGTTTTTGTCGAAAACTCACCAAGCGGTTAATGTGATTAGAATTTCTCTGTGGGGCAAAGCTGTTACCGCGGTTTAAAACACGATAAAGAGTTGTATCTGGTAGCGGTCTTATTTTTTATTTCCTCCAAAAATAGGTTTTTAAAAATGGATGTATATTGTTTTTTTAAAAAGAGAAAACAGAGGAGAAAACGATGGCCAGACAAATGAGCTTTTTTAAACCAACAGTTAAAGAATTTGGTGGATCACTTTCTGTAAAGGGAAAACGTAAAGCAGCGCGAGTTCTAGATAGTCGTAAACCATTGCATTTTGTTTTGAAATCTAAGAAAAGTGCAAATCTTTATTCCCATCGAGTTCTTCTTCGTAAACCCCTTTATCTTTATGCGAAAAGATTTGGGATTAAAGTTTACAAGGAGAGTGTTCAAAAAGATCATTTCCACTTTTGCATAAAAATCACCAATCGCGAGCTTTATCGAGGGTTTATTCGTGCGCTGACAGGAGTTATTTCGCAAAAGCTTGGAAAAGGAATATGGGCATTGATTCCCTACTCCCGTATAGTGTCTTGGGGGCGGGAGTTTTTTGCGGTTCTGGATTACGTTTTGTTAAACGACTGCGAGGTTAGCGGCATGGTGCCTTATGCCATACGCAGTCCAAAGAGAAAACCTCCTCCTTAAGGGCTTAGCACCGACCTTGCACCAATCAGCTGGTTATCCACTGGCAACAAAAAGAAGAAAGAGCGTTAAAACTGTTGAAAATGACGACAGTTCTGTAGCCTTTTCAGTCCGCTATGATATTGGTTTGCTTGTGGCCAAACTTACTTTATACATCATCCCACTCAATCAGCCTACTTACTCTCACTCTGCTTTGATTGTTTTGGAGCCCCTAAATGCGTATCTCTCTTGTCGCGATTCTTGTTTTAACTTTCAACATTACTTGGGCTAGCGACTTTTCGATCATTGTATGCGATCCGTTGGCGTCTGCCGAAGTCCATCTCCAAAATCAAAACGAAACGAGCGAAGGCTCGCAACTTCTCGCCTATCGTGGGCGAATTCAGAATTTTATTAAAAACGCACAAACGTCCCTCGAAAGTAGCCTAAAAATCAACGATAC
Organism: Bdellovibrionales bacterium; assembly: GCA_031426555.1. Lineage (GTDB taxonomy): Bacteria > Bdellovibrionota > Bdellovibrionia > Bdellovibrionales > JAGQZY01 > JANPLN01. The sequence continues at coordinate 12,602 of JANPLN010000007.1, forward strand.
GGCATCCATTGCCATTACGTGTGGCATGGTGGACGACGCAACTCTGGGCTTTACACGTCCCTGCCACTCTGATTCTGGCGAAGTCCTGGATGTTAAATCAGTCGAAAAGCTTTGCAAAGAGATCGCCAACAAATAAGTGCGCTCAACAGCGTGTATTGAGCTGCCCGCAGGCTGCCAAAACACGCTCGCCTTTTGTAGACCGCACTGTCACCGGAATTCTATATGTTTCTAAAATCTTTTGCAGGTGTAGAACCTTTTCCTCGGAGGGGCGTCGATACACCGAGCCCGGATAGGGATTAAAAGGAATCAGATTGATAAACGCCCGACGATCTTTCAATAGCTCCCCGACCTGATGAATTTCTTCATCACTGTCATTGTAGCCATCCAAAACTAAATACTCATAGGTTACAAAGCGCTTCTTCTCCTGGGGAATTCTATCCAGAAGTGGTAGAAGTTTTTCGAGGGGATAACTCTTGTTAAGTGGTATCAGCTGATTGCGCTTTTCAGCGATCACAGAATGCAGAGATAAAGCCACGTTCACATTGGGCATTTCGGCTTTCCAGCGCTCGAGGCCCGGTAAATAGCCCGCTGTGGAGACCGTGATTTTATGAAAACCAATACTCAATCCATGCTGAGACAAAAATATTTCACAGGCTTTTCGAACCGCATCAAAGTTATGTAGCGGTTCTCCTTGCCCCATAAATACAATATTTAAAATTCGATCATCCTGGGGACGATTTTTGCTGAGCCACTTTTGAATCTGCACAAACTGGCCGACGATTTCTTCGGTTTTAAGATGCCGGGTAAACCCTTGGGCTCCGGTGTAGCAAAATGAGCATTTCATGGCGCAGCCGACCTGCGACGACAAACACACCGTGTATTTATTTTGAAACGGAATGAGCACGGACTCCACTTGTTCTGTGGACGACAGACCAAACAAAAACTTTACGGTTTTGTCGTCGCTTTGTTGAATCTCCGCAATTGGGGGCAGGGAAAAACTCAGATATTCGCTCACGAAGGATTGATTTTTACTGGAAAAATTATGTAACAGACATGGCTCGCTCTGAAGCTTCTTATAAAACCAATTGAACAGCTGGCTCGCCCCCTCGAGGGGCAAATTTTTGCTCTCTAAGAGTGAACACAATTCGCCAAATGGGAGTGAGTAAAAAGGGAGTTTCACAGGCTTTGGATGTAGTCGAAGTCGCGACAAATGTCTAGGCTCGAGTCCACTGCTTCTCTCTCAACAGATTGCGCCCTACAATCTAAGTACCGATGCGATCAAACCGTGCGATTCTTAACTTTATCTCCAGCTTTTCTAGAACCATCGTGGCTACCGTGCTAAGTTTGGCCACAACGCCGCTCATCCTCAACTCCCTCGGTGAGGAGCGTTTTGGAGCCTATCGATTGTTGTTGGACTGGTTGTCGCATTTAGGGGTCCTCGAATTTGGGCTTTACTCGGCAAGCCTCACAATCCTGTCAAAGTCCGCCACGGAAGGCGCTGAAAGCCTGCGGGGAACTCTCAAACTTATTTTTAAAAACTACGGATATGTTTTTTTGGCGCAGGTTGGATTTTTTATCGTGTTCTTTTTCTTTGTGGACCGGCTGATCCCCGTGAGTTTTCAGTTACAAAACGAACTGCGAATTTCGGCGCTGATTATGTCGATCTCACTTTTGTTTTTAGTGAGTCAAATTTTTAAGGCCTACCTTGAGGCCGTTCAAAAAGGCTATCTGGTGAGTCTCACCTTGGTTTTATTTAACATTATCTTTTTAGTTCAGTGCACACTTTTTGCCTATTGGAAGTGGGGGCTGTGGGGGCAAGTGATCGCCTACGTGAGCAGTTTGCTCATTTCGTTTATTGCCTTGGTGGCTTTGGCTCCAGAGGTGATAAAGTACCTTCTATCGCCCCTCAAAGCGACGGTTCCGCGCCAGCTTTTAAAAAATCAGCGCTTTAGTCATTTTATCAACGAACTCTGCAGTCGTATTTCGCTCATGTCCGATAATATTATTATTTCGTTTTATATGGGGGCCGGGCCGGTCACCGCCTTCTTTATCACGCAAAAAGTTGGCAATATGATGCAGCAACAGCTGCAACACTTAAGCAACTCCTCCTGGGCAGCCCTCAGTGAGTTGCATTATCAGGGCAAACACGAGCAGTTTAACAAACGGGTTCTTGATCTGACCGAGCTCATTGCATTTAGTTCGGGAGTGATTCTTTCCATTGTTTGCTTACTGAATTTTTCGTTTGTGTCTTTGTGGACCGGAGTCGACACTTTTTCGGGGTCCACAGTGACAAATTTAACCTGCATCAATGCCGCTTTATTCTCAATTTTAAGTTTGTGGTCGTGGTGCTTTGCTGCCACCAACCTCACACAAAAAATGGTGACAATGTCTATCGCCCAAGGTGTGGTCAATGTCATCGCCTCGGTGATGCTCACTAGCTATCTGGGCATCACCGGCCCCCTCTACGGCACACTCATTGGCTACGCCGGTGTTAGTCTTTTTTGGAAGTCCACCGTGCTTTGCAAAACCTTTCAGATCGATTTTTTAAAACTGACGCTATCGTGGATAAAACCTCTTGTCCCTCCCCTTGGTGCTATGCTCATTTACTTAAGCATTTACGGCGCTCCCCATATTGATTCCTGGTCAAAACTTTTTCTCACAGCGGCACTGAGCACATCGGTACTTTCTTTGGTTTGCTACTTTACGTTGCTAAGCTCTGAAAATAAAACGTTACTAAAAAATGTCGTTCTTTCCTTGCAAAAAAAGGTGTTTAACCAATGAAACAGTTTTTTAAAAAAATAGTGAATCCGCGTGTTACTTGGGCCTATCGCTACTATAGATATCCGCAATTTTTTGATATCGTTGGAGCGCCCCTCACGTTTAAAAAAGATGGGCTGTACACAAAACACAATTCAGATAGCTTGCAAAACCCTTTGTTTGTCGAAGCTTACAAACTTGCCAAAGCCACAGGCTCGTTTCAAGGC
>JANPLN010000008.1:0-64704 GCA_031426555.1 Bdellovibrionales bacterium
TGCAGGCCAAAACTTGGGATAAAAAAATTAAAAAAGGAAAAGGTCCGGAAGAAAAAATTTATGAGTGGCAAATTCTTCCCTACTCACAAAACGTATTGTCTGCAGTTTATTACATGCGAACTTTTCAGTACAAAGTGGGCAAAGAAATTTCTATGCGCGTGGGTCACGAGGGAAAAAATATTATAATGAAGGCCAAGATACTCCGCGAAGAAAAGTTAAGCACAGCGGTAGGAACGCTTGATACCTTTGTAATTAAGCCTGAGTTCGAAATCGATGGCGTTTTTAAACCGGTGGGCGATATTTTTATGTGGATCACTAACGACACACATCACCGCATTGCGCGAATCGAATCAAAAATAAAAATTGGCAAAGTTGTTGTTAATTTGCAAAAAATTTCTCCATGATTTTATACGTTCAAACAGCCTTCTTAGGAGACTTGTTACTCAGTATCCCAACTCTCAAGCGGCTTCGAGAAATCTACCCAGATCAAGAAGTTCACCTTCTATGTCGAAAAAATTTGGGTTCTCTGCTCAAAGAAAATGGTTTGGTGGATGTGGTCCACGATCAGTTTTCAAGCACCAAGCCCACACTTTTTGAAATTAAAAAAATATTTTCGAGACTCAACTTTGATGTGCTGATTTGCCCCCACGAATCGTTTCGCTCTACGTTTATCAGCGCTCTTATCAATGCCAAACGTAAGATCGTTTATAAAAACTGGGTCAACTCTTTAGTATTCTCTGAATGCGTCAAGCGCCCCATGAATCTCCCAGAGGTTTTACGTCAATTGTCTTTGTTGCGTTTGTTAGACGTACAAACAGAGTCGCACTTTGCCGGTTTGACGGAGTCCACTGCTCCCTTCACGACGATCCCTGCATGGACAGCCATGACTGTGCCGCGCTATCAAGATGATTTTAAAAAAAGTGAATGGAAAAAAAAGTACGGGTTTGTGCAGGATCTAAAAACAATTTGCTTGGCTCCGGGGAGTGTGTGGCCCACGAAACAGTGGGGAGAAGAGAAGTTTTCCCAATTAGCCAGCGAGATTATAAAAAGCGGTCGCCAGGTTGTGCTCGTGGGGAGTCCCGCGGAGTCAGAGCTTTGTCAAAGAATCCAGGTTCAGGTTCCTGGAGCCATCAGTCTTGCAGGTCGTACAAGTCTTATCGAGCTTGCACAAGTCATTGCGGCAAGTGAAAAATTGGTGAGCAATGATAGTGGCGCCATGCATATCGCTGCCATGACGGGCACTTCGTCTGTGAGTATCTTTGGACCCACAGTGCTACAGTTTGGTTATCAGCCTTGGAACGAAAGAGCTAGGGTGGTGGAGAACAAAGTGCTCCCCTGTCGCCCGTGTTCATCCCATGGGGGCAGGATCTGCCCCATCGGAACCCACGAATGTATGACTTCAGTTTCCGTGCGCGCTGTGGAACCTTTGCTCTAAATAGCAAAGGATTATTTTTTGCTATAATCCTTCGGATTTATACTAAATTTCTTAATCTTTCGCAGCAACGTGTTTTTCGGAATGTTTGCGTTCGCAACAGTCTGGTTGATCTTGCCGTTGTTCACTTTAAGCGCATTAATAATAAAATCCCTCTCAGCGTCTTCTTTAAATTTCTCAAAATTCAAAGCTGTTCCTGCATTCGAATCTTGATTCAGTAGATTCTGAAAATTCTCCGGCAACTGCGAAATGGAAAGTCGGCTATCGGTATTCATGATGGTAAAGCGTTCGATCAAATTTTCAAGTTCGCGAATATTTCCTGGCCACAGATGCTTTTTAAAAACTTGTAAAACGGCAGGATCCACTGCAGGGATGGGTTTGTCGTACTTTTCGCTAAATTTTTTAAGAAAATACAGAGTCAGATTTTCTATGTCCTCAAGGCGTTCTCTCAAAGGGGGTAAAAAGATGGGCATCACGTTAAGACGGTAATAAAGATCCTCGCGAAAGCGACCTTCAAGGATCATCTTTTCCAAATTCTGATTTGTCGCCGTGACAATGCGAGCGGATGTTACAAGCTCTCGATTGGAACCCACAGGATTAAACTTTTTTTCTTGAAGAACACGTAGAAGTTTAACCTGGGTTTCCGGCTTTAACTCGGCAATTTCGTCGAGAAACAGCGTTCCGTCGTTGGCCAATTGAAATTTTCCAATTTTTCGCTCGTCGGCTCCAGTAAAGGCTCCTTTTTCGTGACCAAAGAGTTCGCTCTCTATGAGACTTTCTGCGAGAGCTGCGCAGTTGATAGCTATGAATGGCGAAAGTTTACGGTGCGAATTGTAGTGCACGGCTTGCGCCACAAGTTCTTTTCCGGTGCCGTTTTCTCCGCGAATCAGCACGGTGGTGTCGACTTTACAAACTTTGTAAACCAGATTAAATACTTCGCGCATCTTTTGTGATTCGCCAACAAAGTCTGTATTGACGTCATCGTCAAAGATGGGCAACGAGGCGACGACATCTTCGACCAGCTCTTTGGCCTCTTGCGACTTTTTGTAAATTTCTATGAGCTTTCCGCGCTGGATCGGTTTTTCGAGGTAATCAAAGGCACCCTCTTTAATAGCGTCGATGGCATCGCGAACATTGGTATGAGCGGTAAGGATAACGACAAACGTTCGCGGATCAATAGACTTAATTCGATGGAGGGCAGAGAGACCATCCATCTGCGGCATTTTCACATCCATGATGATCAGGTCATAAAAATGACTCTCAACTTTTTCGACGGCCTCAAGCCCATTCATCGCCTGTTCGCAAATAACATCTGGCAGTTCCTGCTGAAACATAGAGATAACAGAGGATCTTAAATCAGCCTCATCATCAACAATTAAAACACGATTTTTCTTTTCCATAAAATATGCCTTCCTTATACTAAGGGTAATTTAAATCCGACTTTTGAGCCACTGAGGCCATCACTCTCTACAAATACGCTTCCATCATGAGCTTCAACAAAATATTTCACAAGGTACAAACCAAGTCCAGTCCCGTCGGTGTTTTCGTCCGTGCGGTAGAATTTTCTCCAGATCTTATCCTGATCTTCCATTTTAATCCCGCAACCATGATCCTCAATTGAAACAACGACAAAATTTTCTTCCTCGCTGGAAGAAACATGAATCGTTGTTGAGTGAGGCGAAAACTTGATCGCGTTTTCGAGAATATTTAGAATAATCTGCTGAACTAAATCTTTATCACAATTGATCGAAAACAGCGGTTCGAGGTTTTCTTGGATAACGATGTCTTTTTCTTCAGCCAGTGGGCGAATCATGGAAACGCCATTTTTAATCAGCGAGTTGATATCGCAGGGTTCTATCTTTAAGAGAAATCGATTGGATTCGATTTGTGAAATTTTGAGTATGTTCTTAACGTACTGATTTAATTCGTTGCTATACTTTCGAATTTTTTGCAACCCGTCGGTGATGCGTTCGTTGATCGGCGGTTCGCCATCCAAAATTTCGATTTGTCCAAGAATCTTGGCGATCGGTGTTTTTAAGTCGTGACTGAAGAGATTCAAAAAGTTTTTCTTCATCTCATCCATTTCATCTTTATAGGCCTTTTCTTTTTCGAGTCGCCAGGCAAATTGTTCTTTTTTATCCAGTTTGTAATTTAAAAACACGAAGTAAGATGTAAAGATCTGCAAAATATAGGCTGTCAGGGGGAGCCAAACATTGAATTGATCAAACATCATGAAGCTGATTGAACTGATGACGATAATGAGAATAAAAATTCCAAGAAAAGCTAAATTACTTGAAAGGCTTAAAATCAACAAAGACACCAACGTCGTGATGATGAGGATGATCAGCATAGAGATCCAGGTGCGCAGAGGCGTAATCCAACGCTCACGTAGAACGTTATCGATCATATTGGCAATGAGCTCCGAGGTGCTTAGTTCACCCACTGGTGTTATGATCGAGTCTTCCTCGGGGTCTTGAATATCCAGGATGACAATTTTATCGCGAATGTTCGTCGGTAAAATCTTTTGATTTTTTAATTCGTAAAAATAAATTGTGGTAAAGCTGTTCTGCGGTCCACGAAAATTAATAAACGACGGAGTCTGAATCTTTTCAAGAGATTGAGCAGGCGTTAGTTTTCGGAGTAAGGACTGAGGAATACTGAGGCTTCGCAGAATACCATCGGCATCCGCTTTCAGACTTTTTCGTGGAATGAGCACGACACCACTGTATTCGTTGAGCCAGACAAGTGTTTTTCGATTCACGGGCGCGACGAGCAAGCGTGGACTGTGTTTCTTGATTTCGTAAATAGCGGTTCGCAGATCAGCGGCCTCTGGAGGGATGTGGGCAATGATGATGTCGGAATTGACGTTTTGCGCTCCACGGAGTGTAAAATGCAAGTCGAAATTTTGAATGTTCAGGAGGAATAGAAGAAGATAGCCCGAGGCTAAACAAATAAATATACGATTGAAAAGACCTGTCTGAAGTTGCATTTTTACCATTCTTGAGGTGTGATAATATATCATGATAGTCGTAAGATCAATTTCTGAAGCACAATCTCTCGCTCTCAAGGGACCCACAGTGGTGAGTATTGGCAGTTTCGATGGCGTTCATCGTGGCCATCAACAACTCATCGACGCGATGTTTGAAAAAAATTCAGTCGGAAAGAAAGTGATAATCACGTTTTCTCCCCATCCTGCAAAGGTGCTCTCCTCTCAGCCGCCAGCTTTAATTTTTTCGGAGAAGGATCAAATTGAAGTATTTTCCAAAAAAGGCATCGATGTCCTGTTCTTTATCCCTTTCACGCGAGAAATCGCCAACTGTTCGGCTGAAGATTTTATTGAAACTATTTTAGTGCAAATTTTTGCTCCGAAGCTCTTGGTTATTGGATACGACTTTAGCTTCGGCAAAGGCAAACAAGGTGGTTTTGAATTGTTACAAAAGCAACTCAACCCGCGCGGCGCAAGTGTGGTGCGCATTCCCCGGTACGAAGTCGATGGAGTTATTGTTTCTAGTTCAAAAATTCGTGAATTCATTACTGCTGGTAAGGTTGATTCAGCGGCAGAACTTTTGGGTCGTCCTTACTACATCGAAGGAGTGGTTTCGCCGGGTAAGCAGTTGGGGCGAAAGCTTGGGTTTCCCACGGTCAATCTACGTTGTGAAAATGAGTTGTACCCGTCGCGGGGAGTTTATTTTTGTCAGACCACAATCGATGGCATTTCCTACAAAGGCGTGGGCAACATCGGTATTAACCCAACCACGCAAGATTCTTTAAACATTAAAGTTGAATTCCATATCCTTGATTACCAAGGGGACCTCTACGGTCGCACGCTGAGGTTTGAGCTTATTAAAATGCTGAGGACCGAAAAACGCTTTAGCAGCGTTGCGGAACTCCAAGAACAAATAGCCAGAGATGTGCAGCAGGCTCGTTCCCTCTAACCTTTGTCGAGTCGAGTTGACTCTGAGTCGAGCGGAACCTGGATCAAAGATAGAACTCAAAAAAATCAATAGGCTCCGACGGCCTTAAACCGTTAAATTAATAAGAGGTGTTGAGAAAATACTCAAGGAGACCTTGTGTCTAAAAACAATCTGGCAGAAGTTAAAAAACCAAGTGGTAAGTTGGCTCACGTACAAGCCAATCGCCGAACGAACGAATCTCTCACAGCGGCCGCCGAGCGCTTGGGCGTGACGCAGCAACAATTGGGCGAGGAGCTGGGTGAATTTTATCAAATGCCATTTATCGATCTTTCGGATTTTGAAATCGATCAAGCCGCAATCGCTATTTTAAGTGTTGAGCAATGCCGAAAATATTCTGTCATGCCGCTTTCGCGAGCGGGAAATACGTTGGTGGTTGCTTTCTCCGATCCCACTAATTTATTCATGCGCGATGATATTTCGTATATTACGAAATGTAAAATTGAGCCAGTAGTGGCAACAGAAGGTGGCATTCAAAAAGCGATTGGGAAGTATTATGCGAAGTCAGAGGTTGGCCAAGAAGATTACCTCAACGACTTGGGCGATGAAGAAATTCAAGAAGAAACAAAAAGTACGCACATCGGGTCAGATCCAGATGAGGCCCCCGTCGTAAAATTTGTAAATATGATGTTGACCGAAGCGGTCAAAGAAAACGCCTCTGACATCCACGTTGAGCCCTACGAAAAAAGCATCCGCATTCGTTTTCGCAAAGATGGCCAGTTGTTCGAAAAATATAGACCACCCAATAATATTGCTTCGGCGATTTCGTCACGTCTTAAAGTAATGGCTAAATTGGATTTGGCCGAGCGAAGGAAGCCGCAGGATGGTCGTATCAAATTGAAGTTTAAAGACAAAGGCGATGTGGATTTTCGCGTGAACGTACTGCCCGTGGTCGACGGTGAAAAAGTCGTCATGCGGATTATGGATAAGTCCAAAATTACAAATATCAAGCTGACAGAACTTGGTTTTACAAACGATCAGTATTTAGTGTTGCAAGCTGTTCTGCAGAAACCGCAAGGTCTAGTATTAGTTACCGGCCCCACAGGCAGTGGTAAAACCACAACACTCTATGCTTCTCTGCAGGAGATTCATGATACGACCATCAACATTAGCACCGCGGAAGATCCGGTTGAATTTAAATTGACTGGAATCAATCAAACACAAGTGCAACCCGACATTGGATATTCTTTTGCCGAAGCCTTGCGAGCGTTCCTTCGTCAAGATCCAGACGTCATTCTGGTGGGAGAGATTCGCGACACGGAGACTGCAGAGATTGCGTTTAAAGCCGCCTCGACGGGCCACTTGGTGTTAAGTACGCTTCACACCAATGACGCTCCGGGAACCGTTTCGCGTCTCATAGAAATGGGCATTCCAGGCTATATGATAACGTCGACTGTTGAAATTATTTTGGCTCAACGTTTAGTTGGAAAAATATGCCCTGCTTGCAAAGCTGAAGATCGCGTCGATGCGGGCTTACTGGCGAAATTAAATCTTCAGGCGAAAGATCTTAAGGATATAAAATTTTTTAAAGGCCAAGGCTGTGAGACGTGTTCAGGTACCGGTATTAAAGGGCGAGTTGCCATTTACGAATTTTTGCCGATCTCGGATACAATTAAAGAAGCCGTGATGGCCAATGCAACACCACTGGATCTAAAAAGAGCTGCTCTGCGGGGTGGAATGAAATCGTTGAGAATGTCAGCAGTCGAAAAAGCCAAGCTGGGTTTGATTTCGTTGATCGAAGTTCTCAACAGTACCATGCAGGATCCTAACTTATGATCACATTGATTCAATTACTCAAGTTGACTTCTGAACAAGGTGCATCGGATTTGCACATTGTGGCCGGTAGCCCCCCGTGTTTGCGCGTTGAAGGGCGAGTGATTCGAGTTAAAAGTAGTAGCCTCAATGCCGAAGACACGCGACGACTCTGCTATTCTGTACTTAACGACGCGCAAAAGAGCCGTTTTGAACAGGAAAAAGAATTAGACTTTAGTTTCGAAGTTAAAGGCTTGTGTCGCTTTCGTGGTAACTTATTTTTTCAAAAAAATTCTTTATCAGGTGTGTTTCGCCGCGTCCCTAACCATATTCCCAATTACATGGATTTAGGACTGCCCCCGGCTATCCCGAAACTGACCGGCCTTGCCAACGGCTTGGTATTGGTTACGGGCCCAACGGGTTCCGGAAAAACAACGACCATTGCGTCGCTGATCGACAAAATCAACCAAGAAAAAGAAGGTCACATCGTGACCCTGGAAGATCCCATCGAATTTATGCATCCCCATAAAAACTGTATTGTGAATCAGCGCGAAGTGGGCGTGGACTCCTTATCGTACTCTGAGGGTTTACGACGTTTGATGCGTCAGGATCCTGATTACTGCCTGATTGGTGAGATCCGAGATCAAGATACGGTGGAAACAGCGTTAAAACTTGCCGAAACTGGCCATTTGGTTTTTGCGACATTGCACACCAATTCGGCAGTGCAAACCATTAATCGTGTTGTGAGTATTTTTCCTTCTGATCAACAGGAGCGAATTCGTGTTGTTTTGAGTTTTACTTTACAAGCCGTGGTCAGCCAAAGGCTGATCGTGAGTACAACCGGCAAGCGCATCCTTGCTTGTGAATTCTTGTTGCTCAATGCCGGGATTCGTAATCTGATAAGAGAAGGAAAACTGCACCAAGTTCAGAACATGATGGAAGTTGGTCAAGAACGATCAGGAATGATAACTTTGAATCAAACCCTTTGTGATTTAATTCGCGCCAGTCGCATCACAGAGAAAGAGGCCTATTCCTGCACCAACAACCCAGATGATTTGTTCAAGTTACTACAACGAGGAGCCTAATGGCTGTATTTAACTATCAGGCGAAAGCACTCAACGGATCTTCAGTTCAAGGACAGGTTGAGGCGACCAGCGAAAACGAAGCGCGAGTCAAAATTCGAGCGAATCGTTTAATTCCGCTCAAATTAGAAGTCATCAGTGGCGCATCTGCAGCGAGCTCATCGCCAATAGCGAGCAAAAAAACCGGAGGAATCAATTTTTCAACGGGGCCTGGAAAAGTTAAACCCAAGGATCTACAGAATTTCACGCGTCAGCTCGCCGTGCTCGTGGGTGCCGGTGTGGCCATCATACCTTCATTAGAAGCTTTGGCGACGGGGCAAAAAAGCCCGGTGTTTAGAAAAGCCATCACCGAAGTCTGCCAAGATATTTCCACCGGAAAAAAAATGGGCCAAGCCTTTGCTCGCCAAGGACATGTGTTTGATAAATTCTATGTCAATATGATTGTTGCCGGAGAAGAGGGCGGGGTTTTAGAAATCGTTCTTAAAAGGCTTGCCGACTATATTGAAAAAGCGGTGAAAATTCAGGGGAAGATCAAAGGTGCGTTAGTTTATCCCATCGCAGTTTTAGTGATCTCGTTGCTAATTATTACTGGATTATTAATTTTTGTCGTTCCAACATTCGCCGAACTTTTCATGGGCTCGGGGATGAAGTTGCCGTTCTTAACGCAAATGATGATGGATATGAGCACGTTTATGCAACGAACATGGTGGATGTTTGGCGTTGGAATTTTTGTGATGGTGCAGGGGCTTAAGAAGTACTACGCGACGTCCACAGGACGGCAGACGATCGACGCTCTTTTAATTCGCGCTCCTCTTTTTGGCAATCTTATCATTAAAGGTGGCCTTGCAAAGTTCACGCGAACGCTATCAACCCTTCTCAATGCGGGCGTTTCCATCATGGACGCCATGGACATCGGTGCTCAAGTCTCAGGAAATTACGTGATCGAAATTGCTATTGTTAAAGCTAAGGATGCCATTGCTTCGGGAAAGTCTATCGCAACACCGTTTTCGCAAGATAAAATGTTTCCTCCGTTAGTGGTGCAAATGATGGCCGTTGGCGAAGCAACGGGTGCGTTGGATCAAATGTTGTCAAAGATTGCCGATTTCTTTGAGGATGAAGTGGAAACCATTGTTTCAAGCATTACGACCCTCATCGAGCCTGTTATGATTGTGGTCCTAGGGGGGATCGTGGCGTGTCTTGTTTTGGCAATGTATATGCCTATTTTCCAAATGGCAGGCGGCGTTCAGTAGTAAGGACACATCTGATGAGCACTCAAGAAAAGAGTTTTGATTTTTCGCAAAGTCGCAGTCAGATTTTGACTGTGCAAAGTGTGCGCATCTTCTTTCTGACGGTCGTCTTTTTGGCTTTTTTAGCTTACCAGTTAGTGAACACACACTTTATTGCCCAGGGTGTGTTTTTTTCAGTGTACGGACTTCTTACCTTTTCGTTTTTATTAAACTTTATTTATATACTCCTATTTCAGGAAAAAAACTCGTGGATAGGCTTTTTCACAGCACTGCTTTTTGTTTGGGAAGTGTTTTTTGTGACACTTCTTATTTATTTTATTGGTGTGAATCAATCGCTGCTGATTTTTCTGTACCTCATCAATATCATTTTGTGCGGAATCGTATTTAAGAGACGGGGTGGTGTTTATCTGGCGCTGGTGACTTCTATTTGTTTTAGTTTTTTGCTGGCGTCTGATCCCCAGTGGCAAGGAAACACCCTGTATATGGCCACGGGGATCAACAATCTCGCGTTTTTTGCGGTGGCTTATCTTTCGGGGTATTTAAGTGAGCAATTAAACGTCATGGGACTGGAACTTTTAGAAAGAGGGCGTGACATTCGCGCCTTAAAAAATCTCAATTCGCTCATTATTGAAGGCATGCCCTCTGGGCAAATGACCATCGATAGTAAAGGAATTATTTTGCAAGCCAACGAACAGGCGCAAAAAATATTTGGTAAAACCCCTTCAACAATTCTCAATCAAAATATTCAAACCTTAATTCCCCCTTTTCAGGATTTTATTTCGCGAATCACCGGCGGCCCCTCGGCCGAGATCCATACCCAGGACGATCGTATTTTGCGACTGTCGTTTTCGCCCTTAACTGACGAGCAGGGGGTTCGCTTGGGATCTATTTTACTCATCGACGACATCACCAATTTTAAAAAACTCGAAGCCCGAGTTATGCAGAGTGAAAAGCTCGCAGCAGTGGGGCAGCTTGCCGCCGGCATTGCCCACGAAATACGCAATCCTTTGGCAGGCATCAGCGGAAGTGTTCAACTTCTACAATCCGAAGCTTCCATGAGTCAGGATCAAAAAAAATTGATGTCCATCGCTATTAAAGAGATCGATCGCCTCAACCATCTGATCACTGAGTTTTTGGACTACGCACGACCGGTGGGAGCGGAACTTACGAACATTGATTTTTCGATTTTGTTGGAAGAAACCTTAGATTCTTTGCGCAATTATCCCGTCGCACGGCAGATTGAGCTGCAAAAAAACCTCGAGATTGGGCTCCGTATTATGGGTCACGGTGACAAATTAAAACAGGCGTTGCTCAATATTTTGGTCAATGCCATTCAATCCATGGAGTCGACGACAAAAAAAATACTCACCGTTCGACTTTTCCAGTATAAAAGCTCCGTGACGTTGGTGATTCAAGATACCGGCGTTGGAATCTCTGAGAAAAATATAAAAAAGATTTTTGAGCCGTTCCACACCACCAAAGTCAAGGGAACCGGGCTTGGCTTGGCCATCGTGCACTCCATTTTAGAAGCCCACGCCGCCCAAATCGATGTGAAAAGTGTGGTCAACGAAGGCACGACCTTCAGTTTGAGCTTTGAACGGGTCCTGCCTTCTTGAGAAATGCTTGCAGATAAAGTCGAGGCTGGAGACAATCATAGAGTCCCTATAAATCAGTCCCAGGATTTCAATAAGTTAGAGGTATTTTATGAAGGCCCGAGTTTTAGTGGTGGATGATGAAGAATCCATAAGAGAATTTTTAAATATCATGCTACGCAAAGAAGGTTACGATGTGACCTGTGTCGAAGACGGCCAGAAGGCCATCGATATCTTAAAGAAAAAATCCTTCGAAATGATTATTTCGGACTTACAGATGCCACATGTGACGGGGCTGGAATTACTGAAATTTGTAAAAGAAAACTATCCTGATCTGTTGTTCATGCTCATCACTGCCTTTGGAACTACAGAGACCGCCGTCGAAGCCATGAAGGCCGGTGCCTATGACTACATCACGAAGCCTTTTAAGCTGGATGAAGTCAGAATTAATATCGCCAATGCTCTTCGCAGCAAAACTCTCGAAACAGAAAACCGAAGTCTTAAAAAAGAACTGACGAAAGAATACAGCTTTCAAAACCTCGTCGGTAATTCGCCAGCGATGCATGCCATCTACGATCTCATCAAACGCGTTTCCGACACACCAACCAATGTGTTGATCACCGGCGAGAGCGGGACTGGAAAAGAAATGATCGCAAAAGCGATTCATTATAACGGCCTTTTAAAAGACCGCGCCTTTATGTCGGTGAACTGCGGCGCCATTCCCGAGGCGCTCATGGAATCGGAAATGTTTGGTCATAAGAAAGGCTCCTTTACTGGCGCCCACGTTGATAAAACAGGTATTTTTGAAGCGGCCGATGGTGGGACTTTGTTTTTAGATGAAGTGGGTGAGTTGCCGTTGACCATCCAAGTAAAACTTTTACGCGCGATTCAAGAGCGCATCATTCGACGTGTGGGTTCCACCGAAGACACGCAAGTGAGTGTGCGAATCATTGCCGCCACGAACCGCGACCTGGAGCAAATGGTCAAAGCTGGAACGTTCCGGCAAGATCTTTACTATCGTTTAAATGTGATCCAAATCGAAGCTCCTTCTTTGCGCCAGCGTCGCGATGATATTCCAATTTTGGCGAAACACTTTTTAAAAAAATACAACGAACGACTCAATAAAAATATTTCGGGAATTAGTCAGGACGCTCTTGCGGTCCTCAAAACTTACGACTTTCCGGGGAACGTTCGCGAACTGGAAAATATTATTGAGCGCACGGTGGCTCTTGAAGCGGGAGCATCAATTCTTCCCGAAAGCTTGCCGCCATTTGTAAAAACATCCTCGGGTGCAAAACAAATGGTATCCAGCGATGGTATTGAGGTGACAACAGAGGGTGTGGATCTTGATAAAATTATTGGTCAGATCGAAAAAGAGTTGATCATTAAAGCCATTCATACGGCTGACGGGGTCAAAAAGCGCGCAGCTAAATTACTGGGCATTACCTTCAGATCGATGCGTTACCGAGTTGAGAAATATAATTTAGGGTCTATTTCAGAGGATGAATTGGATGATGAAGCTTAGTTTAAAATTAGCAGTGTTAGTTGGATCGTGTTTTTTATATTTGGGCTGTGACAACCTAGACACCTCTTATAAGATGGATAAAACTCAACCACCCCCACAAAAAAGCACGACTTGCACAGTGGACTTTGCAAAAACCTGCTGGGTCGAGACCCTACGAACGATTACGTCGTGTTTAACCAGCGATCGGCAAGGCACTTTTAGTTTTGATAAAAAATTCTGCACCAACCAGGAAAAGATGCTTGTAGATTTTGCCAATCCCATCGCTATGTTCGAACGCCCCTACGATGTGTTGAGCAACCCAGTGGACTTTCGCGTTCTTGCGAACAGCAAAGATGAGTGCTTTCGTTTACAAGGAACGCGCACAAACTTTACCATCACCGTGGCGCAAACGGGGCAGACAGTTCATTTTGAAAACGACGGTGAGCAAATTCATTTTAATTGTTTAGATGGCCAAGAAATCATGGTGGAAACAAAAAATGTGGAAGGCTGCACAGACAAGCTGGGAGCGGATTCCGTGCCTGGCATGAGCCTAGACCTTTGGACCGAACAAAAGGTCGAGGCTGGGTGGCAACTGGACCTTCGCGGCGCAGGACTTGAACCTATCTTTCGCTGCCGCTTTTAATTTATCCTGACGAATTCGTGAGCAGTTTTTTTTCAAAACGCAGATATCTGCTCTGATCAGTTTTTTTTAAAAAAAATGGCGTCAAAATCTCAACGTTCTTAAAAGATGGTCGATAAGCCCTTTGTCTCAACAAAGGAGCATTTATGAAACTTCGACTCGTCCTATGTCTCGCTTTATTTTCGGTATCCTGTGCGCAAAATGCGGGAGAATCTTTACAAGCTGTAAAAGGTTTCGAAACCATCCCGAGTAGTGAAGAGATTGAAACAGATGAAAGTGTAATGACACCTGACGATGAAGTCGAGTTCGAGAAAATATACTTTCCTGGTTCCGCAAAAGCCTTTACCTATAAATTTTCACAAACGGGCTGGAAAGAGTGTGTGGATGTAGTGACAGGTAACTACTACGGTTACAAGTGCGCAACCTCGCGAGGAATTTCAGTAATATTAAAAAAGTTTATGGATCAGCATATGTATAAGTGTGTTAACGCGGGCCTCGCCGCACAGGGCGGTGGCACAGTAGACGACTACCACATCGTACATGCCGGAATTAAAGGCGATCCAAATCATTCGCCAAAGAGTATGCATGCTGAGAATCGCGCCATCGATATTAAATCCATCGAAGTGCAGTTAACTTCTGGTGCCGTAAAAAACTTTGTTTTTTCAGGAACCTCCAGCAATCCGTTCTTCGGTGCCTTCCGCAGCTGCTGGGGAAAAGTCGTGCGCGATTTTAATACCTGTCCGTACTACAAAGGAGCAGCCAGCTTGACCGGTTCCATCGGCAAAGAAGATGGTAATCACCAACACCACATGCACACGTCAGTACCCTACTGCGTGAGCGGCAACTACGGTCCTTACTACTACCAGAAGTAAAAAAGGTACCAAGCACCTTTTCCGGGTACTTGGAGTAGATGAGATCTGTTATATCCACGGAAAAGGTACTTGGTACCTTTTTTTTATTCGTGGAGGTTGCTGAGGGTTACGGTTGTGGAAAGTTTGGATTTTTTGCGCAGGTAATCCACCTTCACTGTGTCGCCTGCATTCTTGTTTTCTAAAATGCTAAAAAGATCATCTACGTCCTTCACCGGTTTGCCATCTACGGCTGTGATGACGTCGCCCAGTTCGGCATTGCTGTCCGAAATTTTCATGCCTCGGAGACCCGCTTTGTCGGCTCCACCGCGAGGTAATATACTTTTGATAATGATTCCGTCAAAACCCCGTACGCCCAGCATACGGTAGTAAAATTCGGGTAGATATTCAATGCCCAACCCCGGTTGCGAAACTTTGCCGTTCTTTATAATTTGCTCCACCACGCGGCGGATAGTGTTGACAGGCACAGCGAAACCGACGCCGGCAGAGCTTCCTGACTGCGAATAGATGGCAGTGTTCATGCCGATTAAAAATCCACGGCTGTCCATCAACGGACCGCCGGAGTTACCGGGGTTGATGGCAGCATCGGTTTGTATCATTTCGCGGTTCATAATTCCCTGGGCAGGGGAGGGTACACTGCGTCCGAGGGCCGAAACAACTCCTGTGGTGAGCGTGTGCGAAAGTTCAAAGGGGTTACCAATGGCCACGGTTTTCTGACCCACTTGCAGTTTGGCTGAATCTCCAAGTTGCGAAGAAAACCCAAGGGGCAAATTTTTAGTGTCTTTAACTTTAAGGAGTACAATGTCGCGACGAGGTTCGGTGCCGATAATTTTCGCATCGATGGAGCGGCCATCTTTCAGCGTCACTTTCACATTGTTGGATGTTGCAGCCTCGACCACGTGGTAATTTGTAACAATATGACCTTTTTGATCCCATATAAAACCCGTCCCCGCACCAGCCGGCACTTCAAACACGTCCCGCGAAAAAAAATCGCGAACTTTGGTGGTCGTATTCACAAACACCACAAAGTCGGCGGCCTTGTTGAAAACATCGATGGTGTTTTTTTCGTCCTGCAGAAGCCATGGCTTTTCGTTTTCCAAAACCGTGGTGTTTTGGGCAAAGAGCAGAGTGGACGACCAGAACAAAAGCGAAGTTAAAATCATCGACATACAAAAACCTCCTGCGATGACCTTAATATGAATGCCCGGTGGGAATCGTCAAGCGAGTCCCGACGAGCCATTCACTGACTGCGCCAAAAGGAGATCCAAGCGGCGCCAGCATGCCTTTTTAATAAGCAGTAAATTAATACCTTAACAAAATCCTGACAGAATCCATAATTGTAAAAAATACGTACTTTGGTAACGTTTTATTGTCTTTGAATGGGGGGGGAATATGAGATCTGTCATCAGTACTTTTTTTCTACTGTTTCTAAGCCAACAAATCGCCTTCGCGGCACCCGTTGGAAACTCGATTCCAGTGACCCCGGATGTGGAAAAAACGCCGGGCGAATTATGCTCCGATGAGGACAAAGACTTTTACGAGTATCGCTACTCCGAAAAAATGCCCTACTGCATTCGCAAAGTGGCGCAGTGGCAAAAAGACAAAATCTATAAGCAGTACAATATCCCGCAAAAGTGCCGCCATCGTTACACCGTGGATCACCTCGTGCCTCTCGCCGTGGGTGGAAATAACGCCTTCGAAAATCTTTGGCCCGAACACGTGCTGGTTAAAAAAACTCGACAAGAGCTTGAGCAAGAACTCTACGAAGACGTTCGCAAAGGTTTAATGCCATCTAAGGACGCCCGCGAAATCATTTTTAGAGCCAAGATCGAACTTCAATTGGATCTTAGCGACGTCGACGGCTGCGGCTGAGAGTCTTGACGGGTGCGGCTAAGCACCTTGACGCTAACAGCTGACTTCATGGAATATGCAGTCCCATGCTTCAGCCTAAAAGCCGCTTTAAAAACTACCTCATAAATACGAATTCTCTGGCCGAGGAGGCCATACAACTCGCCAGTCAATTTGAAGAGTTGCAAAAAATAACTGCAAATCTGCGACTGACTCCTCCGGAAAAGGTGCTTATTTTTGTGCTGATCTATCTTTTTCAGCGCAGGGGCGATCGATGGATGATGCCTTCGGGACAATTGGTGGTCGGCAGTGGCGTGCGCATCGACGCCCTTAAAGACCATTGGAGTTTTTTGCATACCTTCAAAACCACAGCGCATCTTCTGGACGTGGCCGTGGAGTATCGAATCCGCCTTTTACCGCAAGCCATTTTTTCTGTTTTGTGGAAGTGGGGGCGGGGTGAGTGCGATCTACTGCTGTGGGATCGAGTGCCCACGCCGTTTGAAATGTTGGATTATCAGTCCAAGGGGCAAAGAATTGTCACCATGGATTTGCAAAAAGCCGCGCAGGGGGAGTTGGTCGACGGGCAAAGAGATGCCTTTGAGTTTTTGTTGCATGATTTATTGCATGCGGATCTTTTTTTTAAAGATCAAGAAACCCATGCGCAACAGAGGAGTTTTTTTTCGCAGCTGAAAGAAATTATTCTTCGCGAAAAGCTTCTCGACGTCACCGACGAGCTTTTTTTGCGGGACCTTGCGTACCTGATGGCAGATATGAATTCTCACCGAGCCCATCTCGAAGCCCACTTCAGAGCCATTTTGATCGCGATGCAATTGCGCCAGGAGCGGCGAGACCCGCGCGAAGTTTTGAGTGCAAAAGGCCTTGATTGGGTGCAAAGAGTGACAATTTAGGGCAGCTCACCGCTGACAACTCAAATGAAGGGAACCCTGATTTGGTTTCTAGCTTGCAAGGAGTTTCGTAGCTCGCAAGAGCGAGGAGGACCTATGTTGCAGTTACCAGAAACCATTTTGATGATCGTATTTTGTTCGCTGATCCTATTTGGCGGCGGATACATGGTTGTTTAATTGACTCTCAGGACTCTCCCGTTGATGATAAATCAATAAGGGAGAGTCCATGCTTCAACGTTTATCTCTATCAGCTCTTTGTTTTATCTGTCTAACGGTGTTTTCCCCAGCGCAATCGCACGCGCAAAACCTGCAATGGAATCAACCCGAAGTGGTGCCCGAAAAATTGGCTCGCGACAACCGCCGAGTTCTGCGCTTTTCGGGAACGGCAAAAGCCGGAACCCAATTGCGTGTTCGCGAAAACAAAGTCAAAATGATTTTTAACCAAACAAAAGTAAAATGGGCTCGCATTCCGCAAAAACACCGCGTGCAGTTTCCGGTGATTGCTAGTGACACCGGTTATTTTTCCTTCGAACTTTATCTTCCCACTGTTTCCGTAGAAATTCCCCTGGAAATTTTTAGAGGCGGAAAGTGGGTTCCGTATCGCTTTAGCTTTGAAGTTCCAGATCGCGGTGCTGCGGACGAGTTTAAGTTTGTCGAAGAAAGTTTTAAAATTCGCAAAGACGAAGAGGGCGCTAAAATTGAAGAATTCCTCTCTGAGTACGACAGCGACGAAGATCGCGGAATGGTTGTTAACGACCGCGGTGAGTGGAAATCCTGGGTCACCGGCAAAGTGGTGGTTTGGGGAAGTTTGGGTTTTAGTTACACCACTCTTGAACAAGAGATCAGTGCCGCTGCCACGGACAGCTTAGGATCATTTGGTGGGTTGTCCTTTCCTTACTGGGAAATCGGCGGAGAATACCGCTGGAACGAAAAATGGAAAATCGACCTAGCTTTTATGAATCGCCCAGGCAAAGCCGACGCCGACGGTGCTTACACCTTACAAAACGAAGATATGGAATGGACAGAGTTGAGAACCAATCTTTCCTATTTCCCGATTTCTTGGGAGTCGGCAAAATATCGCCTTGGCTTTAAAGGCGGTTTACAAAGACATGATATTCCGTTTGTGAAGCGTTCAGGTATCGGCGTGTATCGTGTGTTTAGCAATGACGTGCTTTTAGCAGCAGCGGGTGTTGCATTTGAGACGATGAAGGCCAAGGATTGGAACATCGATGCCAGCGCTCAATTTATGTATCCCATTTCTGTGGGCGGAGAATTTAACGAGTCAGCGATGTATGGACTCAATATGAATCTTTCGATTTTTAAAGAATTGATTCCAGCTCTCAGCTTGGGCGGCAAAGTGGATTTCAGTTGGCTGACCTTCGAAGGTCAACACGCAGAAATCTCCAACCCCACACTGTCGGCAACCTCCGACACAACGTTATGGCAGATCACACCCAGCTTTTTACTCAAGGCGGAGTTCTAGGCACGGAAACTCTTTTGGGATTTGAAGCGTTATAATTTTTGAATCCTCATTTGAAATATTACTTAAAAACGAGTTCCGCAGACCCGCAGGGGCGAGGACTGTCCGAGGCTTTTCAGTGATATTTGAAATGAGGATTCAAAAATTATAACGCTTCAAATCCCAAAAGAGTTTCCGTGCCTAGATACAGGCGCAAGCTAGCAACAACGCTCGCGCACCTAGTGGAGTTTATGCTCTTTGTTCTTGAGATCGATTTTGCATTTGGGGCAGGATGAGATCTCGATGACGGTTTGTTTTAAAAAGTTAAAATCATGTTCAAACGTAAGGTCATTTCCACAAAAACAACAAGAACACTCTTGTTGAAGAAAATCGTCGCCCCAGCTGATGTCGTCGGTTGTCGTATCTGTAAGTGTCTTTGACATAGGTACCTCGCTTGTACCTTGTCGGTGCTTTTGCTTAGACCTTAAGCGGCAGGTTGGATTCTAGACTTGAGCACTAGGAAAAATACCGCTAGTGTCCCTCTCCATGGAGAAGGCCGCAGTGAACCCTTTTGATTACTACTTACAAGTTTACGGCATCGACAGCTTTGTTATCCCGACCTCCGCGCCAACCGCAACAGCCGGCATCCTGTCTCCGTCCGCTGCTGGCCCACAGCCATGGATTGTATTTACGAGCTCTTTAACAACAGCCGAGTTTCATTCTTACCGAGAGATGTTTGCTAAAATCACTAGAGCCATGGGCCTCAAACCCCACGAATTTGCACTCAGCTTGCAAGACTTACCACCACCAGTCTCTAATGAAACACGGGTGCGTGTAGCCTTTGGCGGCGACGAGCAAGGCTGGCAAGAGACGAGTGGCTTACAAAAACATCTTGTTGTTTCATCGCTCCAAGACATGGCACAAAATCCAGAACTTAAAAAATCAGCATGGTCTTTCTTGAAGCAAGCCATGGACCATCGTCGTATCGATCAAGGTCGGGCTTTTTAGATAAAGCGAGTCTTCCCGTTTTTGTTCGTGCTAGCCTGATTTGTACATGGCGATTCTTCTTTCGATGCTCATCAGTATGGCCGTAAGTCCAGCCTTTGGCGAAGCGGTGCGGGTTTTACTCGAGCAAGACACAAAAGCTCCGCAGTTTTACTTTTTAGGCCCGGCAGAATTTTCAACGGGACAGCAAAAAGTAGCCATTTATGAATCGCGATATCATCTGTCTGCAGAATTTAAAAATCAGCATTGGATTTTAAAAATCAAAACCAAATATTTCCAAGATCAATATAAAATCCGCGGAGAGTTCCTTTCGATTTCGTCTTTATCAGACATTCAATGGAAGGACAGAAATTTAGATTTTAAAACTCATCTGGTTTGGCGCGAGCAGCAATATCATGTTCTCGGCGAGATGGCTATGAACCGGTATTTGCAAGGTGTGATTCCACACGAGATGCCGGCGTCATGGCCATTGGAATCGTTAAAGGCCCAAGCCGTGGCCTCGCGCTCCTATGCTTATTGGAAAATGCGGAGCAAACAGCAAAAGCAAAAACTTTACGACTTGAAACCCTCTGTCATGGACCAAGTTTTTGAATTGCCACGCTGGGGCCTAGGAAATTCGATTGCACCTAATGTGGTTGAAGCTTTGCGAGCCACCGATGGCGAAGTGCTTTTTGAAAAACCAAAAGCCATCTTGAAAGCTTATTTTCACTCGGACTGCGGAGGCTCTACGACCACCGCACAGGAGGCGTGGGGCGAAAACAGCACAGCAGGAACTGCCGTCAAAGATCCCTACTGTGAAAATCGCGAAAGCCACTGGCAGGCGGCGTGGTCCAAAGAAAAAATTCAGAGTCGCCTTTTGCAAAAACTTGTTTTGCCTCCGGGATCTTCGCTCAAAGAAGTGATTTCGCGAACGGTTGCCAATTCCGAAAGAGTCGAAGCGGTGGATTTTTTATTCACTCAAGGTGTGTTCAAGCGAGTGCGGGCGGAGGATCTTCGGCAGCTTTTAGGTTACGACAAAATCAAAAGCACCACCTTTACCATTGCTAAAAAGAATAATGAGTGGACATTTTCGGGACGTGGTTTTGGTCACGGAGTGGGCATGTGCCAGTACGGTGCGCGGGCCATGGCGCAAAGAGGTAGGGGTTATCGTCAGATTCTCACGCATTATTATCCCAAATCCGTATTGCGCGGGATTGAAAGTGATTCAGTATTGCTTAGCGCCATAGAGCCTTATTGAAAATTGCAAGCGATGTGACAAGATCAATTCATGGCATTGTCCAAGTGGGTTGAATTTTTTGATGAGTTAGAACACGTTCGCGGACGCTCGTTAAATACAATACAGGCCTATCGCCATGATCTGGAATCCTTTGATGAGTTTTTACAGAAGCACAAAGACCTCAAAGAGATTTATTATTTTTTAAGCAAAAAAAAATTATCCACCCGCTCGCAAGCTCGAATTATTAGCAGCATACGCACTTATTTTCGTTTTTTGGCGTCCAAGGGTGAAAAGATTCCCGATCTCACTCAGCTGCGACCCCCACGCGTTTCCGCGGCTCTGCCTGAGGTTTTAAGTTATGAAGATTTTCAAAAGTTATTCCATGCCTGTGTGAGCGACGATCCGTTAAAATCAGCCCGTAATCAAATCACGCTTTTGCTGCTCTTTGGTTTGGGCTGTCGGGTGACGGAATTGATTCAGTTGGATGTTCGCGATTTCGTGCCCACCGAAGGGTGGCTGAAAGTTTTAGGCAAAGGCAACAAGGAGCGCATGATTCCGCTGACCGAACAGCTGCAACAGGAGCTTGTGGCTTATCTGGAGAAAGCGCGCCCCCACCTTTGCAAAGAAGGCGAAGTATCGATTCTGGTGAACGACCGGGGCCGCCGCCCCAGTCGCGTGGACATTTGGCGTTGGTTAGACTCGTGGTCAAAAAAAGCCGGATTTCAAGAGACCATCAACCCGCACAAATTTCGCCATGGCTGTGCAACAGCGTTGCTCGATGCTGGTGCGGACCTGCGCTCCATCCAAAAACTTTTGGGGCACTCCAGCATCCAAACAACACAGATCTATACGTCAGTTTCCACTGCTAAAATGAAAGAGACCATCGATCAACATCATCCTCTTTCGTCATCCAATAAGAATTCGCTGCCGGAAACCGAAATCTGATATTTCGTCCTTTATAATGTTCATTTCCTTGCTGCTTGAGTGACCGCTCTTGCAAAGCACTTGCGTATGATTATCAAATCCTTTGTGCGCGATCATTTTTCGTTGAGACCCGTCGATGTGGAAATTGCTTTAACACCCGGCTTGCCGGTGATATCCGTGTTGGGGTTGCCAGATAAGGTGATTCAAGAGAGCACCAAACGAATTCAGACAGCTCTCTTAAATCAAGGGTATCAAATGCCGCGAGCCAAACAGGTGATCGTGAATCTTTGGCCGAGGGATATTCGCAAAAGTAGTCTGGGATTGGATTTAGCCATCGCCCTCGGAATTCTTGTCGAAAGTGGCCAGAGGTCTGCACTGGATCCAGATCTTGTGGTGTATGGAGAGCTCGACATGCAGGGTGCCGTGAGGGTACCCAAAGACATTGTGATGATGGACACAGTCCCCCCGCTTCTCCTGACGGGAGTTGGTAGCTCAGAGCTTAGCGGAGGTCGTTTTGAACTTTCGGCCCTCAAAGAAGATCCGCAGTGGGTGGAGAGTGTTTATGTTCGCGAAGAATCCCAGCGACCGCCATTTCTCTATCCCACACTCAGTCCGCAAGTGTGTGAACTTTTAAAAATCGTCGCAAGTGGAGAACACTCCCTTCTGCTGGCCGGGCCGCCGGGAACGGGTAAGACGGCATTTGTGGATGGAGCATCGGCATTTTTTGCACCTCCTTCCCGCGAACAATTGCGCGATATTCAAAAAAACTCGTTTTATTTTAAACAACCGGCAAAATGGCGCCCCGTCGTAAAACCTCATCACTCGTCCACGGTCCTGGCGTTTTCGGGAGGTGGAAACGGGTTGGTACCAGGAGAGTTGATGCGCGCTCACCACGGAATTTTAATTCTCGATGAATTATTGGAATTTTCGACGGGTGTGCAGTCACTGTTGCGCGAGCCCATGGAGGCGGGAGTTTTTCATATGGCTCGAGCCGGAAGGCGCTATGAATTTCCTTGCCAGTCCACCATCCTAGCGACAAGTAACCTTTGTCCCTGTGGAGAGTTTAGTCCCAATTTGCACAAGCAATGTCGCTGCTCCAGCTTACAACTTCGGCGCTATTTGCAAAAGTTAAGTGGACCTTTTGTCGATCGCTTTTCACTTTTGCATTTTACCAATGATTGGAATCAGACGGAAAAAAACGACTTTGTGGCGAGTCACCAATTACTACAGGAAATTGAAAGAGCTAATGAATTTCGAAGCAATCAACGGGGACAAATACTTCCGAATGAATTGGCAGTGCCCTCGCAAGCAAGATTATCGCTGCCAAAATTTAAATCGAAACGCCGCGAGATCGCCTGTTTAAAGGTGGCACGCACCATCGCCGATTTTGATTTCAGTTTCGATATTAAACCGAGTCATCTTGAAAAAGCGCTACAGTACTGTTACTTTCCCTTCGAACAGATCAAGAAGATCTATTAACGTTTAATTTTAATTAAAAAATCACCTACTTTGGTCTTAAGAAAAATCATTTTGCAGTGTCAATTTTGTGTCACTTTGGTTTTGTGGCGATTTCAATATTGGGAAAATGCAGGACTTTTTCTGGCGAAAAGTCGCGCAAAAATCTCATTCTGAGATTTTTTTGAATCACTATGAAACATAAAAATTATTTTTTTATCCCGAGTTAAGAAAATTTCTGCCAAAACTCAAAATAGTCAAAAAAATGCCGATAGATAGATATTGGTCGAGTGGCTATTTTGGCAGAACCTTGGATTTGTTTTTTAAGTACATATATATGCATGAATATTTTTTTAATACACTAAAGGCAGGAAAGGTCGAAAGATTTTGATAACTGACGTGGTACGTTTCTGCACTTCTAGATTTTCCTCTGTTTCTCGATGGATTCTTCTATCGACGTTAAGTGCATTTCTTTTATCCTGCGTTGCCAACGTGACCGAGCCAGGTGAAGCCACCGAATCCAATCTTATTTTTTCTACCAGCGCTGATGGGACCACTCCTATCACGTCGCTCGATTTTGGAATAGCCGCTGTTGGAGGCTACTACGACATCTCACTTTTCGTTTTTAATGCGGGGCGCGTGCCTGCACAGAACATCAACGACACGAGCGACGTCGCCCAAAAGTTTGCCTACGCTGGGGGAGCCTTTCCTGGCACCGGTGGGACTTGCACAACCGAAATCCTCGCGGGGCAATCGTGTATTATCAAATTGCGCTTTTCGCCAACCGACACCAGTGTTTCTTCAGGAACAATTTCGTTTGGCTATGAAGATCGCGTCAACGGCGCTAAATCTTCGGCTCTCGCAGTGACGGGTCAGGGTGGAACTCCTGGCTTACTCACGATTTCGGATGCGCCCCTCTACGATTTTGGTGTGGTCGCCATCGGGAGTTCAGCCGAATATTCGTTTACAGTTTCCAACTCGGGCGAGTCTCGCGCTGTGAGCATTGCCGAAATCGGACTTTCAACCAATTACGGTTTTAAGGGTGGCATTTATCCCGGGACTGGCGGAACTTGTCTGCCAGAAATCCTTGGTGGTACGAGTTGCACCATTGTCGTCGCCTTTACGCCTACATTGCTGGGAGTTTTACCTGACACAATTAATCTTTCTTACTTTGACGGTGTTGGCAGTCAAAATTCGACGCGCGATATTCAAGGAACCGGCGTGTTTCCGGCTGTTTTGGAAATATCGGATGCTCCGATCTACAGTTTCGGAACAGTGCTTATCGGCCAGCAGCCAACTTATACGTTCACCATTAGCAATACCGGCGGCATAGCAGCCTCAGGACTATTCCTCGGGGGTTTGGCAGCACCTTATTCATTTGCTGGCGGTTCCTACCCAGGCGTCGGTGGAACCTGCGGCGTGGGACTCGGCGTGGCAAGCAGTTGTACGTTGGTGATTCAGTTCGCGCCAACAATTGCTGGCACATATATGGATACGATGAATTTAGTGTATAACAACGGTATCACCCTCGCTTCGAGCGACCGCGACGTGATAGGTGTTGGCGTAACTCCTGCGTTAATCACGATTTCGGATGCGGCTTTGTATAATTACGGTACTGTAGCGGTGGGTTCTACCAACGATCACGCGTTCACACTTACTAACACCGGCGGCGTGAGTGCGACTCTGGTTTCAGGTTCGGGCTTGGTGGCTCCATTTGATTTTAAAGGTTTTGCGTATCCCGGTGCCGGCGGCACATGTACGGGAAATCTGCTTCCAGGCGCCAGTTGCGATGTGGTGATCAGTTATCAACCGGTTGGAATCGGACTTTCCAGCGACACTTTAAACATCGACTATAATAATGGAATTGGACTGGTTCAATCCACCCGCGATATGCAGGGTACTGCCGCGGCACCGGCTCTGCTCGCAATTACCAACGGCCCACTTTATGATTTTGGCACGTTGGCCGTCGGTGCGAGCAATACGCATGTTTTTACTATATCTAATGGTGGTGGTGTGGCTGCCACGCTTGTGGGCATTGCCAGCTTATCGGCGCCGTTCACGTTTGTTGGTGGAGCTTATCCGGGCGCAGGTGGAACCTGCACAACCACCGTTGTTGCCGGCACTAGCTGTACAATCAATGTGGTCTTTACTCCGATCGCTATGGGCTTGTTTACCGATAGCATCGACGTTGACTATAATGATGGAGCCTTTGCACAAGTCTTAAGTTTACCCATTCAAGGATCGGGTGTGGCTCCTGCCAATCTCGTGATCGCTGATGGCCCAACGTACGACTTTGGCCAAGTGGTGGTTGGCGGTGTGGGTGAACATATCTTTACAGTCACAAACTCCGGCGGAATTGATGCTTTAACAATTTCTGGACTGGGACTTGCTCCGCCATTCTCTTTTAAGGGTGGTGCCTACCCGGGTACCGGTGGAACTTGTGCTAACAGCTTAGCGGGCGGTGCAAACTGTTCGATCATCGTGACCTATGCGCCAGTCGTCGGTGGTATTGATAACGACACGATTGTTCTCGATTATTTTGATGGAGCCAACACGCAGCAGGCGCTGCGCGATGTCACTGGTCAAGGTTTTCCGCCAGCGCTCTTAACCATTTCCGATGGGCTTATCTATAATTACGGAACTATAGCTACAGGCGCCGCGGTGAACTATTTGTTTACCATCACCAACAGCGGTGGAACAACCGCCACAGCTCTTGCGGGCGCAGGTCTAGCAGCTCCGTTTAATTATTTTGGCGGAAGCTATCCTGGAACTGGTGGAACCTGCGGATTGGCCATAGCGGCAGCTGCGACTTGCTCCATCGTTGTGGAATTTGCGCCGACAATCAATGTCGCCTATCTTGATACTATCCAGATCGATTATTTTGATGGCGTTGTGGCTCGATCGGCTCTCCGCGATGTTCAAGGTTCTGGTGCAGACCCTGCTCTCTTATTAATTAGCAATGCACCATCTTTTGATTTTGGTCAGCGCCCTACGGGCTCGTTGATTTCGCAAACTTTTTCGATCATCAACAATGGTGGTGTGAATGCCACGGGAGTGACCGGTCTGGGCTTAGCCGTGCCTTACACTTTCACCGGTGGAACATATCCCGGAACCGCTGGAACTTGCGGCGCTGTTTTAGTGCCAACGGCCACGTGTTTAATTGAAGTGACCTTCGCGCCTGTTGCGATTGGTGCTACTGTCGACACCATTCAAATTGATTACAACAACGGTGTTGGTGTTGTGTCTTCCACGCGCGATGTGCTTGGCGAAGGCGTTGCTCCGGCGCTGTTAACACTTTCTGAAGCCGATCCTTATGACTATGGAACATTTGCTGCGGGTTCAACAAACAGTCACACCTTTACTTTTACCAATACCGGTGGATTTACTGCAACGGCCATCACCGAAGTTGGATTAGCGGCTCCATTCCAATTTGCAGGCGGAACATTCCCAGGTACGGCGGGCACTTGCACAAGCACCATTCCAAGCGGAGCAAGTTGCAGCATCGTCGTCGATTTTATGCCAACGCTCACTGGGTTGTTTACCGACACCATCGACTTTACTTACAATAACGGAACTACAACACAAAGTGTACAACGCCAAATTCAAGGAACGGGCGTGAGTGCAGCGTCCATCGCGATCAGTGATGGTTTGATTTACGATTTTGCAACTCAACCCACGGGCAGTGTCACCATTAAAACATTCACGCTGACAAACTCTGGCGGCTTTCCAGCCACGGCAATGTCGGGCGGCGGTTTAGCAGCACCTTTTGATTTTACTGGTGGCGCTTACCCAGGTGCAGGCGGAACTTGCGGACTCGTTCTCGGAGCCAGCCTCACCTGTACCATTGAAGTGAGTTACTCACCCCTCGCGGTGGGTACAAATAGCGATACAGTAATTATTAGTTACAACGACGGTTCGGTTGTGCAAACCTCCACGCGCGCCGTGCAAGGAACAGCCGTGGCTCCGGCGTTACTCACGATTGCGGGACCAAGTCCGTATCTTTACGGCACGATGGCGACAGGCTCAATCACCAATCAAACCTTCACCGTAACCAATACAGGTGGTTTTGCTGCGTCGGCGATCGCCGAAGTGGGCCTTGCCGCTCCATTTGCTTTTGCCGGTGGCATCTTCCCTGGAACTGGTGGAACTTGCGCGATAACATTGGCCGCTGGTGCAAGCTGTGATTTGGTCATCGCATTTAGTCCAACCATCAATGGTGTCTATTCGGATTCCATCGATCTAAATTACAATGACGGTGTCGCTGCACAAACGGCACTCAACGCGGTTCAGGGAACTGGCGCCACACCGGCTATTTTGGGATTGAGCGATGGTCCAACCTACGACTTTGGTTTACAAGGAACCGGTTCTACAACCAATCATACATTCATATTATCAAACACCGGGGGCGTGAGTGCCTCGGCCATTCTGCCAGTGGCCATGGTTGCGCCATTTTCTTTTGCGGGAGGAACTTTTCCAGGCACGGCGGGAACGTGTGTTGCCACGCTGGCTGCGGGTTCGTCGTGCACAATTGTAGTGAGCTTTGCGCCAACAACTACGGGATTACAAACGGGAACATTATCACTTGGCTACAACGATGGCGCGGGCTCACAAAGTGTGAGCGGAGCCCTCGAAGGAACCGGTGCCTCACCAGCGCTCCTAACAATCGATCAAGCGCCATCTTACGACTACGGCACCGCCGCTGTGGGCTCTGTGACCAATCATGTGTTTACAATTATAAACTCGGGCGGAGTGACGGCAACGGCCATGGCCGGCGGCGCCTTTGGAGCGAACTTTTCGTTCGCTGGCGGAACCTATCCAGGAACTGCTGGAACCTGCGCGGCCACACTCGGTGCGACTCTTTCATGTACTGTTGTTGTCAGCTTTAATCCCATCGCCTCGGGAGCTCTTTCCGATACATTGTCGGTGGGCTACAACAGCGGCGTGGCATTGCAAACAGCGTCGCGCGCCGTGCAAGGAACTGGAGCGTCGCCGGCATTCCTCACTTTGACAAACGGTCCAACTTACAATTTTGGTAACGTGGCAATCGGTGGAACGGCCAACGTTGTCATCACCGTGACCAACACCGGTGGCGTTGATTCCACAGCCATGAGCGGCTCGGGACTTGCGGCTCCTTTTGATTTTACCGGAGCTGCTTACCCGGGAACCGCCGGTACCTGCGCGGGAACTCTTGCGCCCCTTGCAAGTTGTACCATTGTTGTGCAATTTGCGCCGACCATTGCGGGATCCTACAACGACAGCGTCGTCGTCGATTATAACAATGGTGCCGCGGTGACAAGTGTGGCGCGCGCTCTCACGGGGAACGGCGCCCTCCCTGCACAAATTACGATTAGCAATAATCCAACGTACGATTTTGGCAATGTGGCTTTAACTGCCACCTCGGCGTACTCTCTCACGCTCACCAACACTGGCGGTGTTGGCGCGACACTCATGACAGGTGTGGGGCTTGCAGCCCCGTTTGAATTTGCAGGTGGATCTTACCCAGGAACTACCGGGACTTGCGGAGCCACTTTGGCAGCTACGGCCTCGTGCACAGTGCAAATCACTTACACGCCGACCATTTTGGGTTTGGCCACAGATACTCTAGACATAAATTTTAACGATGGTGTCGCAGGGCAAACTTCAAGTCGTCCGTTGCAAGGAACGGGTGTGAATCCGGCAGTGCTAGCCATTGACAGTGGTCCAACCTACGACTACGGAACTCAAGCGACGGGATCAACCACCAACCGCACGTTTGTGGTTAACAATTCGGGTGGCGCACCTGCCACAGGTATCACTGGTACGGGCTTAGCAGGAGCCTATAGTTTTGCTGGTGGAACTTATCCAGGCACGGGTGGAACTTGTGCGGCGACGATCGCGAACGGAGCCTCTTGTAACATCGTGGTGTCGTTTGCACCAACGGTGACGGGTCTGCTAACAGATTCCATCGAAATCAATTACAACGACGGAGCCCTCGTTCAGCAGGCCACGCGCGCGGTTCAGGGAACAGCAGTGAATCCAGCGCTCCTCACAATTTCTGATGGCCCCACTTACAACTATGGGTCTCTCCCGCAGGGTTCGACCACAAATTATTCGTTCACAATTAATAACTCGGGTGGCTTTACCGCTACGGGAATGACCGGTTCGGGTCTGGCAGTTCCATTTAGTTTCGAAGGTGGAAGTTACCCAGGCACCACCGGAACATGTACCGCAACACTCGCTGCCGGAGCCAATTGTACCATCGTGGTGACGTATGCGCCGGTGGCTTTAGGATCTGTCACCGATACCATTCTTGTCGCCTACAACGATGGGTCCGCTGCACAAACGGCCACTCGCGATGTGACTGGCACAGGCGTACCACCGGCGGTTTTATCTATCAGCGATGGTCCATCTTTTGATTTTGGAATTCAAGCCACCACCAGCATCACCGATCGCACCTTCACGGTCACCAACACTGGGGGCTTTGTGGCTTCCAGTATTACGGGATTAGGCTTAGCGGCGCCGTTTGAGTTTGCTGGCGGATCGTATCCAGGAGCTTCTGGAAATTGCGGAGCCAATCTTTTACCTGCGGCTACGTGCACAATCGTTGTTCGTTTTAGTCCAACGCTTGTCGGCCCATTTGCGGATACTATTCAGCTCGATTATGACAATGGCTTCTCAACGCAGTCAGCGACGCGTAATGTAGTGGCCACGGGCGCTAACCCAGCGTTATTAACAATTTCCAACGGGCCTACATTCGATTACGGAACTTTAGCTACAGGGTTTAGTCTCAACCAAGCTTTTACAATTAATAACACCGGCGGCGTTCCAGCCACAGTTATTAGCGAAGTGGGCCTTGCAGCGCCGTTTGCTTTCTTTGGTGGATCATTCCCAGGAACCGGTGGAACATGTACCACGACGCTTAACCAAGGTGCGAGCTGTACATTGGTAGTTGCATTTAGCCCCACTGTGACAGGTTTGCAATCGGACACGATCGATTTGAGTTATAACAATGGAGCGGGAGCGACAAATTCCTTACGTGCGGTTCAAGGGACCGGGGCAGCACCAGCGCTCATTACCATCACCGAAGTGGATCCTTACGATTATGGCACTTTAGCTAACGGCGCCTCCCTTGATCATGTATTCACATTAACAAATACTGGCGGCGTTCCATCATCTGTAATGACGGGAACCGGCCTTGCAGCGCCATTTACTTTTGCCGGCGGTGCCTACCCGGGTGGTGCAGGAACATGTACGGCAACGTTAGCACCAGCTGCGACCTGTACGATCATTGTGCGATTTAGTCCAACAGTGAGTGGTGCGGCGAGCGATACCATCGACATCACTTACAACAATGGTGTCATTGCACAAACTTCCAGCCGTCAAGTGATGGGAACGGGTGCAACACCAGCCTTGCTCGCAATTTCCAACGGACCAACTTATGATTACGGTTTGATCGCCAATGGTGGAACTTCATCATTTGTATTCACCGTGACCAATAGCGGAGCGGTTCCCGCCACGGCCATTAGCGAAATTGGTTTGGCAGCTCCCTTTGCCTTCCTCGGTGGAAGCTTTCCAGGAACGGGCGGAACCTGCGGTGTCTCGCTAGGTGCCGGCGGAAGTTGCTTGGTTGCCATCGAATTTGCTCCCGCAGGTTTGGGTCCATTTAACGACACCATCAGTTTGCAATACAACAATGGAGCCATCGTCACCACTGCAAATCGCGCTGTTCAGGGAACGGCGGGAGCGCCGGCAAATATTTCAATCAGCGATGGTCCTACCTATAATTACGGAATCAAAGCGACAGGATCCAGTACCGATTACACACTCACCCTCACAAACGGCGGCGCTGTCAGCTCCACCTCCATGGCGGGTGTTGGTCTTGCAGCACCATTCACATTCAAGAACGGATCCTACCCAGGAACTGGCGGGACCTGTGCGGCCACTCTTGGCGCGGCACTAACGTGTACGATTGTTGTGACCTACGAACCAACCACGGTGGCGGCCCATGCCGATACCATTCAAATTAATTACAATAACGGAGCCATAGCGACAAACAGCACCCGCGACGTGGCGGGCACTGGCGCCAACCCTGCACTTCTCACCATCGATAGCGGTCCAACTTATGACTACGGAAATATCACTTCGGGCGGCGTGGCCATTCGCACCTTTACGGTGGCGAACACTGGCGGCGTGCCAGCTACGACCTTGATAGATACCGGCGCACTGGCTGCACCATTTTCGTATGTGGGCGCCACATATCCCGGAACTACGGGTACATGTACTGGCAGTTTAAATGCGGGTGCAAGTTGTACGTTGCGAATTCAATTTGCGCCGTCAGCAGGTGGTGCGTTTAGTGATACCTTGATTTTAAGTTATTTTGATGGAGCCTCAGCGCAGAGCACCACTCGCGATATACAAGGAACAGGGTTGAGCCCAGCAGTTCTCACATTGAGCAACGGTCCACTTTACGATTACGGCACACTGACTATTGGCAATAACGCGAATTTTACATTTACTGTAACCAACACCGGCGCCACGACAGCAACCGGCGTTTCGGGTTCAGGCCTCGCAGCGCCATTTACATTCTTGGGGGGATCGTACCCAGGGATTGGTGGAACTTGCGCAGCCACTCTTGTTGGCAGTGGCACAACGTGTACCATCGTTGTCAATTACACGCCTTCCACTGTGGGAACTCAAACCGATACTCTTGATATCGCTTACAACGACGGTGTGAATGCGCAAACGTCGAGTCGCAATATTCAAGGTACCGGTATCACGCCAGCAAGCTTAACGTTGAGTGATGGCCCAAGCTTTGACTTTGCGTTGGTGGCAACCGGCAGTAATAACACAAAAACATTTACCATCACTAACGGTGGCGGAACAACGGCCACAGGTTTGGGTGAATCAGGTCTCGCAGTACCATACACATTGCTCGGTGGAGGATTTCCTGGAACCGGCGGAACCTGCGGGGCCACTCTTGCAGCTGCCGGAACTTGTACAATTGTGGTGGCCTATGCACCAACTCTTGTGGGCGCAACCAGCGACACCATTGTTATTGATTACAACGACGGCGTGATCGCACAAACTGCCACACGCGGTGTTACTGGCACAGCGGCAAATCCAGCACTCCTCGCCATTGATAGCGGTCCCACTCACAATTACGGAACTTTGGCCATTGGCTCAGTAAATCTTCGCACCTTCACAGTCAACAACACGGGGGGCGTGAGCGCCACCGCAGTGAGTGAAGTTGGGCTGGCTGCTCCATTTGCTTTTGCAGGTGGTACATTCCCAGGCACTGGTGGAACATGTATAGCCACCATCGGTGCGGCGAGCAGTTGTACGTTAGTGATTGCTTACTCTCCGACGGCAACAGGTCTACAGAATGATAGTATCGATCTCAGCTATAACAACGGTGCAGCCGTAACCAATTCCACACGCGCCATTCAAGGAACCGGCGCTTCGCCGGCTTTGATTACGGTGTCGGGTGTGGATCCTGTGGATTATGGAACCCTCGCCAATGGCGCCAGTCTTGATCAAACATTCACTTTAACAAACACCGGCGGTGTGGATGCCACCGTGATGACCGGAACGGGTCTTGCGGCGCCGTTCACATTTGCTGGCGGATCTTATCCTGGCGGCGCAGGGACGTGTACGGCGACGTTAACCCCTGCCGCGACATGTACCATTGTTGTTAGATTTAGTCCCATCGTGAGCGGGGCGGCCAGCGATACCATCGACATTACGTATAACAACGGCGTGATTGCACAAACATCAAGCCGTCAAATTATCGGTACCGGAGCGACACCGGCACTCTTAGCCATTTCAAATGGTCCAACCTATGATTATGGTTTGATCGCTAACGGCGGAACATCGTCGTTTGTATTCACAGTGACGAATAGCGGAGCCGTACCTGCAACAGCCATCAGTGAGATTGGTCTTGCAGCTCCGTTTGCATTCCTAGGCGGAATTTATCCCGGAACCGGTGGAACTTGCAGTATCACTCTTGGCGCTGGCGGAAGTTGTTTGATCGCAGTGCAGTTTGCTCCTGTGGGCCTGGGTCCATTTAACGACACGATCAGCTTGCAATACAATAACGGAGCCATTGTAACAACGGCCAATCGCGCTGTGCAGGGAACTGCCGGTGCACCAGCAAGTATTGCGATCAGCGATGGGCCTACCTACGATTACGGTATCAAAGCGACAGGTTCGAGCACGGATTATACATTTACTCTCACCAACAGTGGAGCTGTGCCAACAGCCTCTATGGCAGGGGTGGGTCTTGCAGCCCCCTTCCAATTTAAAAACGGATCTTATCCAGGAACCGGTGGAACTTGCGGTGTAACTCTTGGAGCAGCACTAACTTGTACAATCATTGTCACTTACGAACCACTCACTGTTGCCGTGCATGCCGACACCATTCAAATCAATTACAATAACGGCGCCATAGCAACAAATAGCACCCGCGATGTGGCCGGCACTGGTGCAAATCCAGCGTTGCTCACAATTTCCGATGGCCCAACTTATGACTACGGAAGCATAACAACCGGCGCCAGTGCGACGCGCACTTTCACAGTGAACAATTCGGGCGGCGTGGCCGCAACCACCTTGGCCGATACGGGAGGGCTGGCAGCCCCATTCAATTACCTCGGTGGAACTTATCCAGGAACGGGTGGAACGTGTAACACGTCCATTTCGGCAGGTGCGAGTTGTACTATAAGAGTTAGATACGCACCAACCGCCTCAGGCGTGCAAACCGACACCATCGATTTAAGTTACTTCGACGGCGCTTCCACACAAAACTCAACTCGCGACTTACAAGGAACTGGTTTAAGCCCTGCTGTTCTCACGATTCTTGGTGTAGATCCTTTCAACTTTGGAACCGTTCCCACCGGCAGCAACAACACGCAGACATTTACAGTTACAAATACGGGCGGCACTTCAGCCACCGGAATGTCGGGCACGGGTTTAGCCTTCCCATATAGTTTCTCAGGTGGTTCATACCCAGGTGGTGTGGCAACGTGCGGAGTTGCTTTAGCTCCAGCGGCATCGTGTACAATCACTGTGGCTTACACTCCTGCAGCGCCGAGTGGTTCAGATGCAGATACCGTGCAAGTCAGTTACAACGACGGCTCTGCCGCGCAAGTGGCTTCACGCAATCTTTTAGGAGCCGCAGTAAATCCAGGACTTCTTACGATCAGCGACACAGACCCATATAATTTTGGAACTCTCGCCATCGGCTCAAGCATCACTCGCACATTCACAATTACCAACACCGGTGGATTTCAAACGTCGGCCATGATTGAATCGGGAATCGCTGCACCATTTACTTATTTTGGTGGAACGTACCCAGGAACTGCTGGAACCTGTTCCACCACTCTTGCGGCGGCAGGAACATGTACGATCGTTGTTCAGTACGCACCATCGGCGGCTGCCTTACAAACAGACACTATTAGTTTTGCCTACAACGACGGCGTCAACGCTCAAAGCGTGACTCGTCAGGTTCAGGGAACTGGCGCAAATCCAGCGGTACTCACACTGTCTGATGCGGATCCTTATGATTATGGAACGCGCGCTGTGGGCTCGGCTCTTTCCCGCACTTTCACTCTCACAAATACCGGTGGCTTTACCGCCTCGGCCATTGCCGAAGTGGGACTGGCTCTTCCATTTCGTTTTGTCGGTGGAACGTTCCCTGGAACTCTCGGAACGTGTACGGCCACACTCACGCCCACATCCAGTTGTACTCTCGTTATTGAATTTGTGCCTACGGGAACAGGTCTTTTTGCTGACACCATCGATATCAATTACAACAATGGTGCGAGTTTGGTTAACGTCACTCGCCAAGTTCAAGGAACTGGCGCAGCGCCGGCGCTGATTACTATTACCGATACCGATCCTTACGATTTTGGCAACATCACCGTGGGCGCGACTGCCACACGGGCATTTACGTTGAACAATACTGGCGCTGTTCCTGCAACGGCTTTGGGTGGTGCGGGTCTTGCGTCGCCGTTTTCGTTCCTCGGTGGATCGTTCCCTGGAACGGGTGGAAATTGCGGTGTCACCCTCGGAGCCGGCGCCAACTGTTTAGTGGTGGTTGAATTTGCACCGGTGGCTCCAGTGGCTTCCAGCGATACAATGGATATTAACTATAATAACGGAGTGACAGGTCAGACCAGTTCTCGTCAAGTGACGGGAACCGGTGTGGCTCCGGCGCTCTTAGCCATCGATAGTGGTCCAACCTATGATTATGGTTTGATCGCCAACGGCGGCGTGCTCGATCGAACATTCACAGTTTCGAACAGTGGAGCCAGTGCGGCTTCGGCCATTAGCGAAACTGGCTTAGCAGCTCCGTTTGCTTTCTTAGGTGGTGGTTATCCTGGAACTGGCGGAACGTGTGGCGTGAGTATCGCAGCGGGTGCAAGTTGTACCCTCGTGATTCGTTATTCGCCGCTCGCGGTGGCTGTCCACAGCGACACGATCAATCTGCAATACAACAACGGTGCGGCCGTGGCCAACGCTACTCGTGCGGTGCAAGGTCAAGCGGGAGCTCCGGCTCTGGTTGCAATCTCCAACGGACCTACCTTTAACTACGGAACACAAGCGACAGGAAGTAGCACATCGTTTACCTTTACTTTAAATAACAGCGGTGCAGTGAGCGCCACAAGTTTAGCTGACGCCGGTGTCTTGGCAGCTCCGTTTGTTTACGTGGGTGGAACCTATCCTGGAACTTTGGGAACTTGCGGAGCCACTCTCTTAGCCGGTGCCAACTGTACCATCGTCCTCGCCTTTGAACCGACGGGACTTGGAGCGGCGACCGACACCGTGCAAATTAATTACAACGACGGTGCAACAGCGCAAAATACAACTCGTGATCTTGCCGGAACCGGTGCCAACCCAGCCCTCTTAGCCATCGACAGTGGTCCAACATACAACTACGGAAGTATCACCGTGGGAGCCACCGCCGATCGCACCTTCACTGTGAACAACTCGGGCGGCGTTGCTGCCACGCTCATCAGCGAAACTGGTTTAGCAGCTCCATTTGCCTTCTTGGGCGGAACGTATCCAGGAACGGGTGGAACTTGTGCTGCGTCCGTTTCGGCGGGTGCAAGTTGTACGCTCGTGGTGCGCTACGCACCGACGGCATCGGGTGTGGTTAACGACACTCTCACTCTTCAATACTACAACGGAGCAGCGACAACAAATTCCACGCGCGATATCACTGGCGCTGGTTTACTTGCCGCAACCATCACCATCAGCGAGCTTGAACCTTACTCGTTTGGTACTGTGCCAAGTGGAAGCTTAAACAACTACACATTTACATTATCAAACACCGGTGGATCCACTGCCACTGCCATCGTCGGTGGCGGATTAGCGGCGCCGTATAGTTTCTTTGGCGGAAGTTATCCTGGAACTGGTGGAACATGTACAGTCACACTCACGGCCGGCGCCAACTGTACGATTGTGGTTCGTTACGCGCCAGCGGCACCAAGTCCGTCCGATGTTGACGCCATTCAAATTGATTATAATAACGGTGTGATTGCCCAATCGGTCACTCGCGGAGTGACCGGTGTGTCGGTAGCTCCAGCGATTCTCATTATCAGCGATGCCAACCCTTACAACTTTGGAACACTTGCCGTGGGCGCCAGTTCTACAAAAACATTTACAATCACGAACAGCGGGGTCTTCCAAGCGTCAGCCATGACAGAGATCGGACTTGCCGCTCCATTTACTTTTGTGGGTGGAAGCTATCCTGGAACAGCGGGAACGTGCACTGCAACCCTCAATGGCGGAGCTTCGTGTACGTTGGTTGTTCGTTACGCACCAGGTGTTCCAAGCCCTGCGGATAATGACACTCTCACAATGCAGTACAACGATGGTGTGAATGTTCAGGTTTCCAATCGCACCGTCACGGGTGTCGCTGTAACTCCTGCCAACATCACAATTACCGACAGCGATCCTTACGATTACGGAACAGTCGCGCAAGGAGCGGTGGCCACGCGAACATTTACGTTAACGAACTCCGGCGGATTTACAGCCAGTGCGCTGAGCGAGGTTGGCTTGGCAGCTCCTTTTGGTTTTGCCGGTGGAGCATTCCCTGGAACTGCTGGTACTTGTGCGGTGACTATTGCTCCGGCAGCAGCCTGTACAGTGGTTATTGCTTTTAGTCCAACCGGTACAGGGCTATTCTCCGACACCATGGATTTTAGTTACAACAACGGAGCGACAACGGTTAATTCGACACGACAGTTGCAGGGAACTGGCGCCGCTCCAGCCTTGATCACTATCACCGATACAGATCCTTACGATTTTGGAAATATCACCGTGGGCGCCACAGCAACGCGCACCTTCACACTGACGAATACAGGAGCCGTTCCAGCCACAGCCGTGGGAGGCGCAGGACTGGCTTCGCCATTCTCGTTCTTAGGTGGAAGCTTCCCCGGCGGCGGAACGTGTACGGCGACGATTGCTGTTTCTGCAAGTTGCACTGTGGTTGTGGAATTTGCCCCTGTAGCATCGGTCGCTTCCAGCGACACCATGGACATTAATTATAATAACGGAGTGAATGCACAAACGAGTTCTCGTCAAGTGACAGGAACTGGTGTTTCGCCTGCACTTCTCGCGATCAACAGTGGTCCAACCTATGATTACGGTTTAATCGCTAACGGCGGCGTGCGCGACAGAACATTTACAGTTTCAAACAGTGGCGCCAGCGCGGCTTCGGCAATCAGCGAAACGGGTTTAGCGGCTCCATTTGCTTTCTTAGGTGGAGGCTATCCAGGAACGGGTGGAACTTGCGGTGTTTCCATCGCTGCTGGTGGAAGTTGTACTTTAGTGATTCGTTACTCTCCACTAGCCGTGGCCGCACATAGTGATACGATTAATTTACAGTACAACAACGGCGCGGCAGTCGCTAACGCCACTCGTCCTGTGCAAGGTCAGGCGGGAGCTCCAGCCCTCGTGGCCATTTCCAACGGGCCTACGTATAACTACGGAACACAAGCGACAGGCAGCAGCACGCCATTTACATTTACATTAAACAACAGCGGTGCGGTGAGCGCCACGAGCCTTGCAGATGGTGCGGGTCTCGCAGCACCATTTGTCTATGTGGGTGGTTCGTATCCTGGAACCCTTGGAACCTGCGGAGCCACTCTCACTGCAGGGGCAAATTGTACGATTGTTGTGGCCTTTGAACCAACCGGTTTGGGTGCTTCGGCCGACACGATTATTATTAATTACAACGACGGTGCCGTCGCGCAAAGCTCCACTCGTGATCTTGCAGGCACCGGCGCAAATCCTGCGCTTCTTGCGATTGACAGTGGCCCAACTTACGATTTTGGTAACGTCACAGTGGGTGCCAGCGCAACCCGCACATTTATGGTAAGTAACACCGGCGGAGTGGCGGCCACAGCGCTCGCCGATGCCGCAGCATTGGCCGCTCCATTTAATTATTTGGGAGCAGCCTATGCTGGAACCGGCGGAACATGTAATACGACACTTTCAGCGGGTGGCACATGTACAGTGGTGTTGGAATACGCGCCTGTCGGCACCGGTTTAGCTACTGATACTTTAGTACTTAATTATTTTAACGGCGCCACAGCACAAACCACAACTCGTCCTCTGCAAGGAACGGGTTTAGCTCCAGCCGTGCTTGCGATCTCGAACGGTCCGGTGAGTTATGATTTTGGAACACGGCCCACTGGAAGCACCAACGACTTTACACTGACTGTCACCAACACGGGCGGATCCATTGCAACGGCCATGGCCGGAGCAGGTCTCGCTGCGCCTTACAGTTTTGTCGGTGGTTCATACCCGGGTGGCGCAGGAACTTGTGCTCTCACACTTGGAGTGGGTGCAAGTTGTACCATCATCGTACGCTACGCTCCGATCGTGGTCAGCGGCAGCGATGTGGATACGATTCAAATTACATATAACGACGGCTTCGCCGCGCAAATGAGTACACGCGGCCTTACTGGCGTGGCGGTGGCTCCAGCCGTATTGACGATCAGCGATTCAAATCCCTACAACTTTGGAACACTGGCTGTGGGTGCGGGCTCAACAAAAACATTTACAATCACCAACACCGGAACTTTCCAAGCGTCGGCTGTCATTGAAAATGGTTTGGCCGCTCCATTTACTTACGTGGGTGGTTCATATCCTGGAACAGCAGGAACATGTTCTAACACTCTGAACGGTGGAGCAGCTTGTACGATTGTTGTTCGATACGCCCCGGGCGCACCAAGTGTTTTAGACGCGGATTCCATCAATTTTGATTACAACGATGGAGTCGCAGCGCAATCAGTAGCTCGAACAGTCCAAGGTGTGGCAGTGACGCCGGCCAATATTACGATCACCGACAGCGATCCCTATGATTATGGAACCATTGCGCAAGGTGCCGTGGCCACGCGAACATTCACTTTAACCAACACCGGCGGATTTACAGCCAGTGCGCTGAGCGAAGTTGGTTTAGCTGCACCGTTTGCGTTTGCCGGTGGAACATTCCCTGGCACAGCAGGTACCTGCGCGGTGACTATTGCGCCGTCTGCAGCGTGTACCGTTGTGATTGCGTTTAGCCCAGTCGCTACTGGTTTATTCTCCGACACGATGGATTTTAGTTACAACAACGGAGCGACAACGGTTAATTCTGCACGGCAGTTGCAGGGCACTGGCGCCGCTCCGGCATTGATCACGATCACCGATACAGATCCTTACGACTTTGGAAATATCACTGTGGGTGCCACAGCGACTCGCACATTCACACTGACGAATACGGGAGCCGTTCCAGCAACAGCTGTGGGTGGAGCTGGATTGGCTTCGCCATTCTCGTTCTTAGGTGGAGCATATCCTGGTACGGGCGGAACATGTTCTACGCCGATCGCAGTGTCTGCAAGTTGCACCGTGGTCGTGGAATTTGCGCCGGTAGCATCGGTCGCTTCCAGCGACACCATGGATATTAATTATAATAACGGAGTGAGTGCGCAAACAAGTTCTCGTCAAGTAACTGGGACGGGCGTTTCTCCGGCGCTACTCACCATCGACAGTGGTCCCACCTATGACTATGGTTTGATCGCTAACGGTGGCGTACGCGATCGCACCTTTACAGTTTCAAACACGGGTGCCAGTGCCGCCTCGGCCATCAGCGAAACTGGTTTAGCCGCTCCATTTGCTTTCTTAGGTGGAGGTTTTCCTGGAACGGGCGGAACGTGCGGCGTGAGTATCGCAGCCGGTGCAAGTTGTACATTAGTAATTCGCTACTCTCCATTGGCCGTCGCTGCCCACAGCGATACGATTAATCTTCAATACAACAACGGAGCAGCTGTAACCAACGCTACACGCGCCGTACAAGGTCAAGCGGGAGCGCCAGCTCTTGTGGCCATCTCGAATGGTCCTACTTACAGCTTCGGAACACAAGCGACAGGCAGCAGCACACCATTTACTTTTACGCTAAATAACAGCGGTGCGGTGAGTGCCACAAGCTTGGCTGATGGTGCCGGTCTCGCAGCTCCATTCACTTATGTGGGCGGAACATATCCTGGAACATTGGGAACCTGCGGAGCCACACTCACTGCCGGTGCAAATTGTACCATCGTCGTGGCCTTCGAACCCACCGGTCTTGGCGCTGCCAACGACACCATTCTCATTAACTATAACGATGGCGCTGCTGCACAAAGCACAACTCGCGATCTCACAGGAACTGGCGCCAACCCAGCTCTCTTAGCCATCGACAGCG
This sequence comes from Bdellovibrionales bacterium, assembly GCA_031426555.1. GTDB lineage: Bacteria > Bdellovibrionota > Bdellovibrionia > Bdellovibrionales > JAGQZY01 > JANPLN01. The sequence continues at coordinate 40,606 of JANPLN010000008.1, forward strand.
GGCCTACCTATGATTTTGGAAACGTCACTGTCGGTGCCACTGCAACTCGCACGTTTATCGTCAGTAACACGGGTGGCGTAGCTGCCACTGCGGTTGCCGATGCGGCTGCACTTGCGGCGCCATTTCGCTACTTGGGTGCGTCTTATCCCGGGACTGGTGGAACTTGTAATACGACACTCTCCGCAGCAGCAACCTGTACTGTTGTCCTCGAGTACGCACCGACCGGAACAGGGTTAGCCACAGACACCTTAGTAATTAATTATTTTAACGGCGCTTCGGCGCAAACCACCACTCGTGCGATTCAAGGAACTGGTTTAGCTCCAGCATTACTTACCATTTCAAATGGTCCTGGAAGTTACAACTTTGGAACCGTGCCAACTGGCAGCACAAACAACTTTACATTCACTATTAACAACACGGGTGGATCCATTGCCACGGCCATGGCCGGAGCAGGTCTTGCAGCTCCGTACAGTTTCGTTGGCGGATCTTATCCCGGTGGCGCAGGAACGTGTGCTCTCACTCTTGGAGTGGGCGCAAGTTGTACGATCATCGTGCGCTACGCTCCAACAGTGGTGAGTGGTAGCGATGTGGACACTGTTGAAATCACTTATAACGATGGTGCAGCAGCACAAATGAGTACGCGCGGTCTTACTGGAATTGCTGTAGCTCCCGCTGTATTGACGATCAGCGATGCAAATCCTTACAACTTTGGCACTTTGGCTGTGGGTGCGAGTGCCACAAAAACATTTACAATCACCAACACCGGAAGTTTCCAAGCGTCGGCCGTTGTTGAAAACGGTTTAGCTGCTCCGTTCACTTATGTGGGTGGTTCATATCCTGGTACAGCAGGAACATGTTCGAACACTCTTAACGGTGGCGCAGCTTGTACGATCGTTGTGCAGTACGCTCCAGGTGCACCAAGCGTCCTCGATGCAGACTCCATCAATTTTGACTACAATGACGGAGTCGTAGCACAATCCGTGGCTCGCACGGTGCAAGGTATTGCAGTTACACCAGCCAACATTACCATCACCGATAGCGATCCTTACGATTATGGAACCATCGCGCAAGGTGCCGTAGCCACGCGAACATTTACCTTAACGAACACCGGCGGTTTCACAGCTTCGGCACTGAGCGAAGTTGGTTTGGCTGCTCCGTTTGCTTATGCCGGCGGATCCTTCCCAGGAACAGCGGGAACTTGTGCAGTGACCATTGCGCCATCGGCGGCGTGTACCGTTGTGATTGCGTTTAGTCCAACAGGCACAGGTTTATTTTCAGACACCATGAATTTTAGTTACAACAACGGAGCGACAACTGTGAGCTCCACACGACAGCTTCAGGGAACTGGCGCAGCTCCAGCGTTGATCACTATTACCGACACCGATCCTTACGACTTCGGCAACATCACTGTAGGTGCCACGGCCACGCGCACGTTTACAATTACAAATACGGGTGCGGTTCCAGCCACAGCAGTGGGTGGAGCCGGACTGGCTTCGCCATTCTCATTCTTAGGTGGTTCTTATCCAGGAACTGGCGGTACGTGTTCGACACCGATCGCTGTTTCTGCAAGTTGTACTGTGGTTGTGGAATTTGCACCAGTCGCTTCTTTGGCTTCAAGCGATACCATGGATATCAATTACAACAACGGCGTTTCGGCGCAAACAAGTTCTCGTCAAGTGACGGGAACTGGTGTTTCACCAGCACTGCTCGCCATCGACAGTGGTCCAACGTATGATTTTAGTTTAATAGCTAACGGCGGCGTGCGCGATCGCACCTTTACAGTTTCAAACAGTGGAGCCAGTGCTGCTTCGGCTATCAGCGAAGTTGGCTTGGCCGCACCTTTTGCTTTCTTAGGTGGTGGTTATCCAGGAACCGGTGGAACCTGCGGCGTAACAATCGCAGCGGGAGCCAGTTGTACGCTGGTGATTCGTTACTCACCACTTGCCGTTGCCGCGCATACCGACACTCTCGATTTACAATACAATAACGGTGCGGCCGTCGCCAACGCCACTCGTCCTGTACAAGGTCAAGCGGGAGCTCCTGCTCTGGTTGCCATTTCTGATGGCCCTACTTATAACTACGGAACGCGCGCGACAGGCTCCAGCACATCGTATACGTTCACGTTAACCAACAGTGGTGCCGTGAGTGCAACCAGCATGGCCGATGCGGCAGCTCTCGCAGCTCCTTTCGTTTACGTCGGTGGCACTTATCCTGGAACTCTAGGAACTTGCGGAGCCACACTCCTTGCTGGCGCAAACTGTACCATCGTTCTTGCCTTCGAACCCACTGGAACCGGTTTGGCTAGCGACACCGTACAGATCAATTACAACAACGGGGCTTCGGTACAAAACTCCACGCGCGATCTCATCGGTACTGGCGCAAACCCAGCCCTCTTAGCCATCGACAGTGGACCCACTTACAATTATGGAACCGTAACTGTGGGCGCCATCGCCACGCGCACCTTTCTTGTCTCGAACACTGGTGGCGTCGCCGCCACTGTTGTGAGCGAAACCGGTTTAGCCGCACCATTCACGTTTGTGGGTGGAACATATCCTGGAACTGGTGGGACCTGTGCCGCTTCGATTTCGGCGGGCGCAAGTTGTAACTTAGTGGTCCAATTTGCTCCAGCGGGTTCTGGTGTGGCCAACGACACGATCAATCTTTCCTACTACAACGGCGCGGCAACAACTGCGGCCACTCGCGACGTGACCGGTGCGGGTGCAGCTCCTGCAGTGATCACGATCAGCGAACTCAATCCTTACAATTACGGAACACGTCCAACCGGAAGCATCAATAACTACACATTCACGTTAACCAACACTGGCGGATCCACAGCTACAGCCATTGTCGGCGGTGGTTTGGCTGCGCCTTACAGTTATCTCGCAGGTTCTTACCCAGGCACGGGCGGAACATGTACGGCCACACTCACTGCGGGCGCAAACTGTATCATCGTTGTTTCCTACGCTCCGTCGGCTCCAAGTGTTGCCGACAATGATTCCATTCAAATTGATTACAACGATGGTGTAAATTCGCAATCGTCACTTCGCCAGCTTACAGGCGTGGCAGTGGCTCCGGCCTTACTCACCATCAGCGACGCGAACCCTTACAACTACGGCACACTGGCCGTTGGCGCAAGCGCCTCGCACCCATTTACAATCACCAATACGGGTTCTTTCCAAGCCAGTGCCATGACCGAAATTGGTCTGGGCGCACCTTATACGTTCGTCGGTGGAAGCTATCCTGGGACTGGCGGAACATGTACGGCCACCTTGAATCCAACCGTCTCTTGTACATTGGTTGTTCAATACGCTCCCGGTGTTCCAAGTGTTGCGGATAACGACACACTCACCATGCAGTACAACGATGGCGTGAATGTACAAACGGTCAACCGCACAGTGACTGGTGTGGCAGTGACGCCAGCGAATATTACGCTTTCCGATAGCGATCCGTATGATTATGGAACCATTGCGCAAACGTCGTCGGCAAATCGTACGTTCACGTTAACAAATACGGGTGGATTTACCGCGTCGGCGATTAGCGAAACTGGTTTAGCGGCACCGTTTGCTTTCCTCGGTGGCGCGTTCCCAGGCACTGGCGGAACGTGTGTGGTGACTTTAGCCCCGGCAGCTGCCTGTACGGTCGTTATCGCCTTTAACCCCACAGGAACCGGTTTATTTTCGGATACAATAAATTTCAGCTACAACAACGGAGCGACAACCGTCAGCTCCACACGCCAAGTTCAAGGAACCGGCGCGGCGGCGGCTCTTATTACCATTACCGACACCGATCCATATGACTACGGCAATATCACCGTGGGTTCTACCGCCACGCGCACGTTCACACTCACCAATACCGGAGCCATCGCTGCAACGGGTGTGGGTGGAAGCGGCTTGCTCGCTCCGTACTCTTTCCTCGGCGGATCGTATCCGGGCGGCGCTGCAACTTGCGGCGCTACAATTAACGCCGGAGCCAGTTGCACAATCATCGTTGAATTTGCACCGACGTCGGCTGTTGCGTCTTCGGACACCATCGACATCAATTATTATAATGGCGCTTCAGCACAAGTGAGCTCTCGTCAAGTGACGGGCACAGGCACTGCGCCAGCGATGCTCGCCATCGATAGTGGACCTACTTATGACTACGGCTTGATTGCCAACGGCGGGGTGCGCGATCGCACCTTTACAGTTTCAAACAGTGGAGCCAGCGCAGCGTCGGCCATCAGTGAAATTGGTTTGGCAGCACCGTTTGCTTTCTTAGGTGGTGGATATCCTGGAACGGGTGGTACGTGCGGTGTCACCATCGCCGCTGGCGCAAGTTGCACGCTCGTGATTCGTTACTCTCCAGTCGCCGTGGCTGCCCATAGCGATACCATTGATTTACAATACAACAACGGCGCCGCCACCGCCAACGCAACACGTGCGGTACAAGGTCAAGCAGGAGCTCCGGCTCTGGTGGCTATTTCCAACGGGCCTACTTATAACTACGGTACGCAAGCGACAGGATCGAGCACATCCTTTACGTTCACCCTCAACAACAGCGGTGCGGTGAGCGCCACAAGTATAGCCGATGCGGGCGCTTTAGCAGCTCCGTTTGTTTATGTTGGTGGAAGCTATCCTGGAACTCTCGGAACTTGTGGAGCAACCCTCACAGCCGGTGCGAATTGTACAATTGTCATTGCATTTGAACCTAGCGGTCTTGGTGTGGCGAGCGACACTGTGCAAATCAATTATAACAATGGTGCTTCGGCGCAAAACACAACTCGCGATTTCACTGGAACCGGCGCCGCTCCTGCCCTCTTAGCCATCGACAGCGGTCCAACGTATGATTTTGGCAACGTGACTGTTGGTGCATCCACCACCCGCACTTTCATCGTTTCAAACACCGGCGGAGTGGCCGCGACAACCATCGCCGACACGGCGGCACTGGCCGCTCCATTTAATTATTTAGGAGCTGGTTATCCTGGCACGGGTGGAACATGTAACAATACGCTCTCGGCTGGAGGCACATGTACCATCGTGCTTGAATTTGCACCGACCGGGACGGGTCTCGCGACAGATTCTGTAGTTTTAAGTTATTTCAATGGAGCAAGTTCACAAACTTCGACACGGGCGTTGCAAGGGACGGGACTTGCGCCAGCGCTTCTTACAATCTCGAATGGTCCTGGAAGTTACAACTTCGGCACTGTTCCAACAGGTAGCACCAACGACTTTACATTCACAGTGAGCAATACCGGTGGATCCATTGCAACAGCTCTCGCTGGCGCGGGCCTCGCCGCTCCTTACAGTTTTGTGGGTGGAAGTTATCCTGGGGGCGGAACCTGCGGTCTCACTATTGGGGTCGGTGCGAGTTGTTCCATCATCGTAAGATATGCGCCGATTGCCATCAGCGGTGCTGATGTAGATACCATCGATATCACTTACAACAACGGCGTGTCGGCGCAGCTGAGCAATCGAGGATTGACCGCTGTGGCGGTAGCTCCAGCGGTATTAACCATCAGCGATTCCAACCCTTATAACTTTGGCACCTTGGCCGTAGGGGCCAGTGCACAGCGCACATTCACCATCACCAATACTGGAACTTTTCAAGCGACGGCCGTCGTCGAAAACGGCTTAGCAGTGCCATTCACATACGTCGGCGGCTCATATCCAGGAACCGCAGGTACATGTTCGAACACATTAAACGGCGGGGCCACTTGTACCATCGTTGTTCAGTACGCCCCCGGAGCGCCAAGTGTTCTCGATGCCGACGCCATCAGCTTCGACTACAACGACGGAGTCGTTGTGCAGACAACCACTCGCACGGTGCAAGGTGTGGCGGTGCCTCCGGCACTCATTACAATCAGCGATACGGATCCTTACGATTACGGAACCATTGCCCAAGGCTCTACACTCACGCGAACATTTACGCTCACCAACGCCGGCGGCTTTACAGCATCGGCCCTTCTTGAAACAGGCCTTGCGGCACCATTTGGTTATATGGGCGGCACGTTCCCTGGAACCGGCGGCACGTGTGCGGTGACCATTGCCCCGACCGCGGCTTGTACGGTGGTGATTGCGTTTAGCCCAGTGGGAACTGGTCTTTTTGCAGATACAATTAATTTTAGTTACAACAGCGGAGCGACAACTGTCAGCTCTACACGACAGATTCAAGGAACTGGCGCCGCACCAGCACTCATTACCATTACCGACACCGATCCGTATGATTATGGAAACATCACAGTGGGCGCCATGGCCACGCGCACATTTACGTTAACGAACACAGGCGCCATCAACGCCACTGGCGTGGGCGGAAGCGGCTTGCTCGCACCGTTCTCATTCCTCGGTGGATCATACCCAGGTGGAGCGGGAACTTGCGGAGCAACGATTAACGCTGGCGCAAGCTGTACTGTGATTGTTGAATTTGCTCCCACATCCGCAGTGGCGTCGTCAGACACCATGGATATCAATTATTACAATGGAGCCTCGGCGCAAGTCAGCTCGCGACAGCTCACGGGCACCGGCGTTTCTCCAGCGCTCCTCACCATCGATAGCGGTCCAACCTATGACTACGGTTTGATTGCCAATGGCGGCGTTCGCGATCGCACCTTCAGTGTTACAAACAGTGGAGCCAGCGCGGCTTCAGCGATCAGCGAAGTTGGGTTGGCGGCACCGTTTGCTTTCTTAGGTGGTGGTTATCCAGGAACAGGCGGAACATGCGGTGTGACCATCGCAGCTGGTGCCACATGTACCCTCGTGATTCGTTACTCGCCACTGGCGGTGGCTGCTCACAGCGATACCATTGATCTACAATACAACAACGGCGCGGTCACAGCCAACGCCACCCGCGCAGTACAAGGTCAAGCTGGAGCGCCAGCTCTTATCACGATTTCTGACGGACCTACTTATAACTACGGAACGCGAGCGACGGGTTCAAGCACATCCTATACTTTCACTCTTAATAACAGCGGAGCGGTGAACGCCACCAGCATGGCCGATGCCGCAGCTCTAGCAGCACCGTTTGTTTACGTGGGTGGAGGATATCCTGGAACATTGGGAACATGCGGAGCCACACTCACAGCGGGTGCAAGTTGTACTATCGTATTGGCATTTGAACCTACTGGAACGGGTGTTGCTACAGACACTGTGCAAATCAATTATATCAATGGTGCTACGGCGCAAAACACAACCCGTGACTTAACAGGAACTGGCGCCAACCCAGCGCTCTTAGCCATCGACAGCGGTCCAACCTACAATTACGGCAGCGTCACAGTTGGTGGCATAGCAGATCGTACCTTCACAGTGAACAACACCGGCGGCGTGGCAGCAACTGCCGTGAGCGAAATTGGACTTGCTGCACCGTTTGCCTTCTTCGGTGGAACATTCCCAGGAACCGGTGGAACGTGCGCGGCTTCGATTTCGGCCGGCGCAAGTTGTACTTTGGTTGTGCGCTATTCGCCAACAGCCTCAGGCGTTGTTAACGACACGATCAATCTACAATACAATAACGGCGCGGCAACAACCAACTCCACACGCGACGTCACAGCCGCTGGTCTCAGCCCTGCATCGATCACTTTGAGCGAGCTTGATCCTTATAATTATGGAACACGTCCCACAGGAAGTTTAAACAATTACACGTTCACTTTAACAAACGGCGGCGGTTCCACAGCCACAGCCATTGTGGGCGGTGGTTTGGCAGCTCCTTACAGTTTCTTCGGCGGAAGCTACCCTGGAACCGGCGGAACATGTATCGCGTCGCTCACGGCCGGCGCCAGCTGTACAATTGTGGTGCGCTATGCTCCAACGATTCCAAGTGTGGCCGACACCGACAGCATTCAGATTGATTACAACGATGGCGTGAATTCTCAGTCATCCCTTCGCCAGGTTACAGCTGTGGCGGTGGCTCCGGGACTTCTCACCATCAGCGAATCCGATCCATATAATTTTGGTACCTTTGCCATCGGTGCAACAGCTCAACATTCGTTTACGATCACCAACACCGGCGGCTTCCAAGCCACGGGCCTCGTTGAAACAGGCATTGCGGCTCCATTTATTTACCTTGGTGGAGTGTATCCGGGAACTGGTGGAAATTGTTCGAACACTCTCAACGCCGGTGCCAGCTGTACGATCATGGTGCAGTACACGCCAAATGCAGCGGCCTTACAAACCGATACCATCGATTTTGCTTACAATGATGGTGTTAACGCGCAAACGGTGACTCGCCAAGTTCAGGGAACAGGTTCAGCTCCTGCCACGCTCACAATTTCGGATGCCGATCCTTACGATTACGGAACCATTGCGATCGGTGGAAGTTTAACGCACTTCTTTACTATCTCGAATACGGGTGGATTTACTGCCACAGCCATGGCCGAAGTGGGAATTGCCGCTCCGTTTGTTTACGTCGGCGGTGCTTATCCTGGAACGGGTGGAACATGCGGTACAACGTTGACACCAATCACCAGCTGTTCGATCAACGTGGCCTTCTCTCCAACCGCAACCGGTTTAGTGGCTGACGTGATCACGATGAATTATAACAACGGTGCAAGTATCCAATCGGTGAGTCGTCAAGTGCAAGGAACAGGAACTTCGTCAGCGTTAATTACGATTAGCGAATCAGATCCTTACAATTTCGGTAACATCACCATTGGTTCAAACACCAATCATATGTTCACGTTGATCAATTCGGGTGGTGTGCCTGCAACCGCCATGAGCGGTGGCGGCCTTGTTGCCCCATTTACTTTCCTCGGCGGAGCGTATCCAGGAACGGGTGGAACATGTACAAACAACCTGGGCGTGGGTAATGCCTGCACAATCTTTGTTGAATTTTCTCCCTTCTCTGGCGGACTTGCAGGTGACGCCATCGACATCAGTTACAACAACGGCGCGGCACCAGCCACTTCGCTGCGCACAATACAAGGAACCGGAATCACTCCAGCCTTGTTGACGATTAGCGAAAGCGAACCTTACGATTTTGGTCTTGTGGCCAACAACGGCGTACGCAATTACGCCTTCACCATCTCCAATGCCGGCGGTTCAGCTGCCACGAGCATTTCTGAAGTGGGCATCGCAGCGCCATTTATTTATCTTGGTGGTGGTTATCCAGGAACGGGTGGAACATGCGGTACGGCTCTCGCGGCGTCCACCACTTGTACCATCGTCTTATCGTTCTCACCAACGGTTCTCGGCGCCTACACCGATTCGATCCAAGTGAATTATCAAAGCGGTGTTGGCGCAGCTTCGGCCACACGCGGAATTCAAGGGACAGCAGGGGCGCCAGCGCTTCTCACCATCAGCGATGGACCCACCTTCGACTACGGAACAAAAGCTACAGGAAGCTCCACCGATAAAACCTACACCATCACCAACTCGGGTGCGGTGGCAGCCACAAGCATCGTGGATGCCGCGACCATGAATGCGCCGTTTGTGTTTAAAGGTGGCGGTTATCCAGGAGTGGGCGGAACCTGCGGAGCAAGCCTAGGTACCGGCGCTTCGTGTTTTATCGTTGTGAGCTTCGAGCCTACACTCAACGGCTTGCAGACCGACTCCATCGAATTCAATTACAACAACGGCGCCAACACAACCAATACGTTGCGCGCGGTTCAAGGAACTGGCGCGGCCCCGGCAAGTTTATCCATCAGCGACTCCAATCCGTACTCGTTTGGCACAATCCCAACCGGCGGAACAACGCAGTACACGTTCACGGTGACAAACACAGGCTCGGTCACGGCCACCACCATGAGCGAAGTGGGCTTGACCACGCCATTTGGTTTTGTGGGCGGCACATACCCTGGAACGGGTGGAACTTGCAGCACCACGTTGAGCTCGGGCGGAAGTTGTACATTGGTTGTGCGTTACTCGCCAATCGCCACGGGCGTACAAAACGGCACTCTCACTATGAGTTACTTTAACGGAGTCAGCACACAAAACTCCAGCCGCACAGTCACTGGTACGGGCGCAGCTCCGGGAACAATTACGATCTCCGAAGTCAATCCTTACAGCTTTGGAATTGTGCCCACAAACTCTACTCGCACGTACACCTTCACTCTTACGAACACGGGTGGATTCATCGCCACATCCATGGGCGGACTTGGTTTATCGGCTCCATATTCATTCTTAGGTGGTACATATCCTGGTGCCGGCGGGACGTGCGGTGTGACTCTCGCGGTGGGTGCAAACTGTACTGTGATCGTTCAATATGCGCCAACGGTGATTAGTGGTGCGGATAACGACACCATAGATATTTCGTTTAACGACGGTGTTGCGACGCAAACGTCCAGTCGCGATGTCACCGGTAGCGCCGTTGCGCCGGCGCTCCTTACCATCAGTCAAACCGATCCATACAACTTCGGAAGCACACCTGCGGGGAACAACATTGATTTCACATTCACGGTTTCAAACACCGGAAGCGTCACTGCCACCTCAATTTCCGAAGTGGGCCTTGCCGCTCCATTTGGATTCCTCGGTGGAACATTCCCAGGGACTGGTGGAACATGTCTGGTCACTTTAAATCCTGCTTCAAGTTGTACCATTGTTCTTCGCTTTAACCCGGCCGTTGCGGGAGCGTATAGCGATACTATCAACTTAAATTATAACAATGGTGTGAGTGTTGTTTCCTCTACGCGCGATGTTCAAGGAACGGGCGTGTCCACAGCTAACATTCAAATTTCCGACGTGGATCCTTACAACTTCGGCACCATCGCCGTGGGCGCATCCACCAACTACACGTTCACACTCACAAACACGGGTGGATTTACGGCAACCACCATGACAGAGGTTGGTGTGTCGGCTCCGTTCTCCTATGTGGGTGGCGCGTATCCTGGAACTGGTGGAACCTGCGGTGGAACTCTCACACCGGCTTCCGCTTGTACCATCGTGCTTCGTTTTACTCCAACCACAACGGGGCTGGCTCCTGATGTGATAGACGTGTCGTACTTTAACGGATCGGCCACTGTGACCTCATCGCGCTCCATTCAAGGAACGGGTGCATCACCTGCGCTTATCACCATCAGCGAAACCAATCCTTACGATTATGGCAACGTCACAAACGGTGGAAATTCAAATCATACCTTTACTGTGACTAACACAGGTGGTGTATCGGCCACCGCTATGGGCGGATCGGGCTTAGCGGCTCCATTTACATTCTTGGGTGGAAGCTACCCTGGAACCGGTGGAACCTGCGCGTTGAGTGTTGCGGCCGGCGGAAGTTGTTCCATCGTAGTCAATTTTGCTCCAACAGCTACTGGAATTCAAAGCAGCACCATCAACGTGGATTATTTTAACGGCGTTAGCTCGCAAACGTCCATGCGCAACGTGCAAGGAAACGGAATTGCTCCAGCTCTCTTAACCATATCGGATTCAGATCCCTACGATTATGGTTTGCTTGCCAACAATGGAGTTCGTTCTCGTACATTTGTTATCACCAACGCCGGTTCCAGTGCGGCTTCAGCCATCACCGAGATCGGTTTGGCAGCCCCCTTTGGATTCTTAGGTGGTGGTTACCCAGGAACTGGCGGAAATTGCGGGGCTTCACTGGCTCCGGCGGCTACATGTAATATCGTGATCGCTTACAGTCCTACAGTTTTGGGAGTGAATTCCGACACACTCAGCTTGCAGTATAATAACGGTGCTGTGGTAACAACCGCCAATCGCACAGTCCAAGGAACAAGCGGAGCTCCAGCCACCTTGAGCTACTCGGGCATCAGTCCATTTAACTACGGTATCAGAGCGACAGGATCCACAACCGATCAAACATTCACCATCACCAACACCGGTGCGGTGATGGCCACAGCCATTGTGGATAGCGGAAACATGGCGGCGCCATTTGTTTTCAAAGGCGCGCCATATCCTGGAGTGGGCGGAACTTGCGGAGCGACTATTGCGGCCGCCGCGAGCTGCACAGTGGTGGTTTCGTTCCAGCCAACCAGCAATGGTCTGCAGACGGACGACATTGAACTCAACTTCAACAACGGCGCTGGCACAGTGGCGGGACTGCATCCATTGCAAGGAACCGGCGCATCGCCTGCCAGCTTAACCATTTCCGAATCAAATCCTTACACCTATCCATCCGTCACCGCGGGCTCCACCTCGGCCTACGTATTTACGGTCACAAACACCGGCGGCGTGGTGGCCTCGGCCCTCAGCGAAGTGGGACTGAACGTGCCATTTAGATTCCGTGGTGGATCATATCCTGGAACCAGTGGAACCTGCGGTGCCACACTCAGTAGCGGCTCTTCGTGCAACCTCGACATCGAATTTGCGCCCATTGCCACAGGACTTGTAACCGACACCATCGACATTTCGTACTTCAACGGTCAGTCCACAGCCAACGCACAACGAAACATTCAAGGTACCGGATTGTCCGTGGCCACTCTTGCCATCAGTAGCTCGGATCCCTACAACTTTGGTACCGTAGCGACAGGCGGAACAGCCACGTTTGTGTTCACGGTGACAAACTCAGGATCCTCCGCCGCCACTAGTATCGCCGAAGTGGGCTTAGCAGCCCCGTTTGTATTCCCAGGTGGATACCCAGGAACAACGGGAACATGTACCACCACGCTCCCTGCGAGCTCCACATGTACAATTCAGGTAGCCTTCAGCCCGGGTTTAACTGGGCTGCAATCAGATACCATCAACCTCAGCTACTTCAACGGTGTGTCTTCGCAAAATACCACCCGCGATGTGCAAGGAACGGGCGCCGCTCCAGCAACACTCACGCTCAGTTCCAATCCACTTTTTGATTTTGGAACTCTGGCCGTGGGCGCCACCGCGCAAACCACGCTCACCGTGCAAAACACCGGCAGCGTCACGGCCACGGCCATCGCTGATGGATTGGGCCTTGCGGCACCATACACATTCTTCGGCGGCACGTTCCCAGGAACGGGCGGAACTTGTTTGGCCACACTCGCACCTGCGGGAACCTGTACCATCGTCATTAACTACGCGCCAACGGGCACAGGAACCTTTAACGATGGCGTGATCGTCAGTTATAACAACGGAGTCAGTGCACAAACAGTGACACGAAATATCACAGGAGCTGCGGCAAGCCCAGCTCTCCTCAGTGTTTCCGTGGGAACTTACGATTGGCTCTTGTTATTTAATAGCAACGTGCAAACCACAAGCTTCACATTCCAAAACATCGGTGGCGTATCGGCCACTGGGATGAACGGAACAGGTCTCGCCAATCCATACAGTTTCGCTGGTGGCACATACCCAGGCTCCAGCGGAACTTGCGGTGTGACTCTAGCTCCGGCAGCCACGTGTACGGTGTTTGTGAGATTTAGCCCACTTGTGACGAACACCTATACTGACTCTGTACAAATGGATTATAATGATGGCGTGGGAACGACAAATACGACGAAAGCAATGACTGGTCGTTCGTACTCGGATGTGATGACATTGGCTCTTTCAAGTCCATCATCGAGCCCTGGCTCAGACACCACGCCGTCGATTCAGGCCAACCAAACCGTACCCTCCCTCAGAGTTTATTTATATAGCGATGCGTGTACGTCGCAGGTTGCAACTGGTACCGCAGTGGCAAGTTCCATCGTGCTTACTTCCAGCGCTCTCGCCGAAGCCGCATACACTTTCCGCGTAAAAGGCGAGGACAGCTACGGCAACCAATCGGCTTGTTCTGCAACTAGCGTGGCCTACACTATCGATGCGACGGCTCCAACTCCAAATACATGGTTGTGGGGTATGGCGAGTCCGAACGATGGAACTGAGAGCACCGACACCACTCCGCAGATTTCAGTGGCAGGGGTGATTGGTGAAGAAGGTACGATCGTTCAGATGTACCAAGACACTCTCTGTACTCAATCAGTGGGATTACCACAAACGATCTCCGGTGGCGGCGCGACGTTCAGTTTAACTTATGTCACTGGCGGCGCAGACGATGGCAATAAAACATTCTATGTGCGCGCCACGGATCTTGGAACAAATCAAAACGTATGTGCGGCGGGCAATACCAATATGAATTATTTCTTGGATACGGTGAATCCAGCGAATCCAAGCTCGGTGGCTATTGCAAGTGCATGGTCGCAAAGTAGTAGTAACTCACCGGCGTTAACATGGGCGACGGCTACAGATCCTGCACCGAGCTCGGGCGTGAATCGTGTTGAAATTGGTCTATCAAATGTTGTTGGAGGTGGTAACCAAGTGGCCGGCTGGTTCTCACTCGCTCCCGCGACAGTAGGGTATACCTTCACAGGCCTTACTGGCTTAACAGAATGTACAAACTACTGGCCAAGCCTGCGCGTTTTTGATGACGTTGGAAACGTAAGCTCAACGGTGGTGTCAACTCCATACAGAGTTGATACTGTAAACCCACCAGACGTGACAATCACATCTCTTGCCAACGACAACGATACGGATAATTCTCCAACAGTTGTATGGTCATCTTCGGTCGATAACTGCGGCGCCGCCAACGTGACGTACTATGTAGCCATCAGTTACGATACTAATAATAATGGAGCCTTAGACGGGGGAGAACTCGGTAACACCGTTGGATTCACGAGCGTTGGGAATGTTACCACAGATATTAGAACGGGATTAACTCTTACTGGTATCAACGGCTACTTCACTTCGATTCGTGCTCAGGATCAGTCAGGTCGTCAATCGAATCGAACAGACACGGTAAGATGGTATTCTTTCAGAGGCGTACAGTACGATGGTACTGCCGAATATATTACTTTGCCGGATGCTCAGTGGAACACAGGCGACTTTACAATCTGTATGTGGATACGTCCAACTGTTGTAAACAGCTCTGGCACATCAGGCCATACATTATTGAGTATGTCGGCCGTGGACAAATATTTTTATCTCTCGTTTGATAATAATGAAATCGATTGGAAAATGGAATCAAACGGAGATGAGGACATGGTAATTGATGGTGTGGCCGCATTTGCAATCAATACGCTTTACCAAATTTGCGTGACTGCAGATTATGGTGGCGCCAACTCGCGCATTTATCGAAACGGTGCCATACTTGCTCAGACGTCGGGGACCAATCTGAGTGCAACACCATCAGTGGCTCATACAACATTAACGATTGGTTACGAGCCAGCATCGAGCTTCCAGTCAACCGATGGAGACAAAACACTTCCGTTCCAAGGAACTATTGATAACGTTATGATTTGGAGAAACAGAAATCTTAGCACAGCAGCTATCAACCAGCTCTATGCAGCTGGTGGCGGATTTGATCCTCGCTTCGCCTTCAGTAGTTATGGGGCGGCTGATCTCGCTGCTTTGAGAATTTACTATCTAATGGGTGATGATCCAGCCGACGTCATTAACGGTGGCGGCGCAGTGATTAAAGACGTTATGGGAGTTCAAGATGCAACGCCATTTAACTTCGAAGCGGGCGATTTCGGCCCGGGTTCTTGGTAATTTAAATCAACGCGGAGGTTTTATGAAGAATTTTTTCACTAATGCAGGCAACAAAAGTATATTTATTTTGGGAGTCTTGGTAATCAGTTTGGCCACGGGCTGCCTCTCGAAAGACGAAGAAGACACAGACACCACTGGAGGCGGCACAACAGGTGGCGGAGGTGGTGGTGGAGCAACAAGTGGTGAGAGTGTTCTCTTTGACGGCACCGCCGAGTACCTTACAACGTCGTCAGCGTGGTTGACCGGCGATTTTACGATCTGTTTATGGATGAAGCCAAGTAGCGTGGATAGCTCAGGAAGTTCTGGCCATACACTTTTAAGTATGTCATCTGCTGACAAATACTTTTACCTGTCTTTTGATAACAACGAACTCGATTGGAAAATGGAATCCAGTGACGACACAGATATGAACATTGACGGCGTAACAACATTTACGTCAGGTAATACTTACCAAGTTTGCGTCACTGGCGATTACGGCGGAAATCTTTCACGAGCATACGTCAATGGTGCACAAGTTGGCGGGGTGCCGGCATCTCTTGGCGCCGGTGTCGCGGCCGCCCACACCACTTTAACAATCGGATACGATCCAGCTCCTAGCTTTCAGGCCGCCGACGGAAACAAAACCCTCCCATTCGCCGGGGTGATGGACAACGTGATGATTTGGACCTCAGTGCTTCCAGCAAATGCCATCAGTCAGTTGTACGCGGGTGGCGCAGGAATGGATCCACAATTTGCTTTTAGCAATTACACGGCTTTCCATGTATCAAACCTCGAAGTCTACTATCTCATGGGCGACTACGCAGCTGACGTCATCAGCGGCGGCAGCGCCGTGATCAACGATCAACTGGGCAACCAAAACGCCACCCCGGTAAATTTTGAGTCCACTGATTGGGATTACAATCTTTGGTAAAGAAAGTTAAAATTTTAAGTGTATGAATAATGGCTAGGTCCTACCTGGCCTTAAAAAATTTAAATTTTTATCCTGCATCTATTAAGATCGGATCATAACCAATAAGATCGGATCATAACCAACAACTGATACGAAGAGTCTTTACCGTAAGATGAATATCAAGCTACGCTTGACCCTACCCCCATAATTAGTACCACTTTGCGGACTGAGTCATTGATAAGTCTCAGTCGGAATGGATACAAAGATGGGATATATGCCACACAAACCGAGACCCAAGGAAGAAACTTTAGGAATTCTTAACGACTACGAGCAAGGAATGTCGGCCAAAGAAATTTGTCAAAAGTACGATATTTCTGAAACCACATTTTTCCGTATGCTCAGGGTGAGTCGTGGTTTTCCAGCTGATGCAACAAGGCGTAAGATTGAAAATAAAGTTCAAAAACTCGAAAAGACTTTAAAGGAGCGTGAACGAGAGATCACGCTGTTAAAGGCCGCTTTAAAAAAAAGTTAAAAATCAATGATCGAAAAGAACTCGTTACAGATTTTATATTGAATCATGAAATGAGTGCGCGTCGAGCGTGCGAGCTTTGTGGGATGAGTCGCTCTCAATTTAAATACCAGAGTCGAAAAACAGAAGACCCAGAGGTTATTAAAGAGATTTTGATGATTAAAGAGAAGCACTCGTATTATGGACTTCCCCGGGTTTTAGCGTTGTTAAGAAATAAAGGTTTTACAGTGAATGGAAAAAAAGTTTATCGAAATTTAAAGGTGATGAATCTGCTTGTTCTGAGAAGGAGAAGAAAGAAGAAACTATTTATTACGAAGCCGAAGAGTACGCCAGATGCCACAAGAGGTGGAGATACCTGGGCAATGGACTTCGTGTTTGATCGATTAAAAAATAATGAGTCGTTTAGATGTTTAACGATCATCGACCACTACACGAGGGAAACACCTGGTATTTTTGCAAGTCGAAGTATGGCGGGGTTTTCGCCAGTGGAGTATTTAGATCGACTTAAAGAAACGGTACATCTTCCAAGGCACATCGTTGTAGATAACGGGCCTGAGTTCGCAAATACGGCGTTTGTGGAGTGGTGCAATCGGCACGAAATAGAACTTCACTTTATTGACCCAGGAAAGCCCGTGCAAAACGCGTATGTGGAGAGTTTTAACGGGAAGTTTAGAAATGAGTTTTTAGATCAAAATAAGTTTAGTTCAATAAGGGAGGTGCAGAAGCAGCTCGAACAATGGATAAAACATTACAACGAGGAGCGGCCACACAGTTCGCTCGATTACCTAACGCCGAAAGAATTTGCAAAGCAGGAAAGTGCTGTGCTAGATAAGAAAAATAATTTACTGGTACTAAAAACGGGGTAAAGGTCACGCTCACTGCCGCTGCGGTAGTACAGCCGCATCAATCCGGTAATTTATTTTAAAAACTATTTGACCTGGGTTTTTGATCATACATTTTGTTTATAGCCTTTCATTTTACTCCATCTCGTACCGCTTCTTGCGTCTTTCAAAATCGCAGTTTAAAAGCCTGCTAGCATTCGTTAGAGCGCGCTTCAGAGCAAAATTCATTTTAGATGTCCGGAAAGCAAAAGTTCGAAATCTTAAAAAATAAAAATCATGTTAAGTGTATTTGCATGAAAAGAATTAATTTTTTTAGGAGGTCCTATGCAACTTTCACAATTAACAACCACACTTCTAATTTCGAACTTCGATTCTCTGGTTCGTACGGAGCGCAAGATCACGGCGCAGATTTTAGAATTTATCGCAGAGCTTGACCGACGAAGGTTATATTTAGAAAACGGCCACAATAGTCTTTTTGATTATTTGGTGAAAGGCTTTGGTTACAGCCCTGGTTCCGCCATGCGCAGAATCGATGCGGCGCGCCTACTACGCGAACTGCCCGAAGCTGCCAGTAAATTTCAAAATGGTTCCCTGACTTTATCGCAAGCCTCGCAAGTGCAACGCGCATCGCGGGAATTGAAGAAAACGAAGAAAAGAGTTCTCGACACGGACGACAAGCGAGATCTGATACTTCAGATCGAAAGTACAACGCAAAAGCAAACGGAGCAAATTTTAGCAAGTAAATTGGAGCTACCCCTCATGTCAGTGCAGAAAGAGACATTTCATCGCAATCAGTCTGTCACAGTGACGATGACTTTTACGGCAGAGCAAATGCAAATTTTGGTGCGAGCACAAAATTTAATTTCCCATTGCGTTGGCGACAACAATTGGGCCGACCTTTTCACCCATTTGGCACAACGGGAGATTGCACGCAGAACGTCTGTGCGAAAGTCGGCGCCATTGGGGGCGGGCGAAGCTATGACGTTATCAGAGCGATCGGCCTCGGCACCAAAATCTAAATCAAGATTGGCACGATCGGAAACACCGAGCTCAAAATCGGAATCGGAATCGGTACTGGTGGCAAAACTGGAATCGATATCGACATCAACGCCACCATCTCAATTGGCATCAGCATCGAAAACATCGCCGGTGAATTACCGACCCGCGATCCCCGCAGACCTGCGCAAGCAGCTACTCCACGAAAATGCGAAATGCGCTTTTAAATATATTAATGGTACCACATGCGGGAGCACAAAATTTTTGCAGATTGATCATATCAAAAGCTGGAGCGACGGCGGATCCCATGATCCTGAGAATTTGCAGGTGTTATGCGGGGTGCATAATCGCTTAAAGTTTTCGCGCCATAAGCGATGGGGGGTCGCTAGCAAGCCTCAGAGCGGGACTTTACTTTTGGAATGACGCTATCGTACTACCGCTGCGGAAGTGAGGTTTAAATAACGGTTTCTGTCTGTTTACAAGTGGCTCAACCTTACTTTGTCTTTGCAGGAGGAGTTTCCGGCTCGCGCGGCAGGTGCGGAGGAGGCAACTCAACTTCATTGGATTTTTTCTCTTTCGGGAGTGCGATGCTTAGTTTTTCTTTGTTCACTAAAAAGTTTTCGCTCAGGATCATGCGGTCGCGAATTTTTCCATCCAACAGACGGTAGCCGACGGCGGCTTCGAAGACCTGCTCTTCCATCTCTATCAGTTCTTTCACCATCACCCAGGGGTAGACTGTAAAATGCGAGAGTGGCGTAATTTTTAAAGACCGTTTTGTTTGAAAAATACGCTTGTAGTAACTCTTAAAGTTTTCCTTACCGGCGATGATGCGCGTATTTCCGAGTCCGCTCTCCTTAAATACATTAATTTCATCGGAAAAAAAGCTGCAGTAGCCCTCCAGCTCTTTTTTATTGTACATGTCATACATTTTTTCGATGGAGAGAAACAACGAGTCGTCCTCTTTTTTTGCGCCGCCCAAGAGGGAAGATATTTGATCGCAGGCTGTTTGGGAGATGAGCAGGGCGAAAATCAATACCTTGAGAAGCGGGTTAAGAGTTTGTATCATAATATTTATTCCTCGTCTCGAATCACAAAATAAATTCGTTCTTTCAAGATTAACCGATTCATTTGAACTTAGACGACATTTTTGCAAACCAGACTCGACCACCATCGGGAAAATAATTTAAAATCGGGAGTGCGTGAAAGCGCCACCTAGGATTAAAATGTAATAAAAGGGATCACCACACGATGAAATTTAAATACATCTTCTTTGCAATGGCGCTTTTTTTACTGGCCGGCGTATTTGTTTATTACAACAAGCGCGATCTTGGGATTCGCTCGGGGGCGCAAAACTATACGTTTTCTAAGCTCGATACAAAACTTGCAGCCCAGGTGCGGTTTCGCGGGGAGAGTTTAGCTTCCATTTCACCATTTCAGATTACCTTTGAAGAGATTCTCGATGTGCACTACCGCACCCTTGCGGAAAAGAAAGACCATCTGCTTTTGGCGTCGGCGCTGGAGCAATTTGCGTTACAAAGCAAAGACGTTATTTCCGTGGGGCAGGCACCACCGTCGCGAAAGCTTTTAGAAATTTGCAACCAATTCGGGTTTCGCTGTCCGCCGGAGTCCCGCGTAAAATTTGCGGGGCCACAAAATTATTTTTTACAGGTGAACGGGCGTTCCATCACGCTGGACCAAGTGAAACAGGATTCCATTATCTTAAAAGCCGCCCATTCAGAGATTTTGGATTATTTAATCACCAGAATCGACGAAAAAATTCGCGGCAAGGTGCTGTATGTTTTGGCAAAAGAACAAAAGCAAACGATCCAGGAGTACGTCGACAAAAATATCGTGCGCGAGGATGAGCTTGTGGAGTGGTCGAAAAAAGCGAGTGTTGCCTATTCCTCGTCGGAAGACGAGCAGAAATATTATGCCGGCCACTTGTATCAGCAGCACAAAGATCGGGTAATCACTGATTTTTTGCTCAAAAACCATGTGCAAAAACCTATCGTGGTAAATATTCAGCGGCCGCAGTTTAATTTTGAAACGCGCTGGGAGTGGACACCATTTTTTGGCATCGCTCCACGCAAAAACTCGGTGCACGTGATTATTTTTTATGACTACTTTTCCCAAGCCAGCCGCAGCACGCTGAAAATGCTCACAGCCCTGCGGGAAAAGAAAATAGATTACACCGTGGGGTTTCGCCCTGCATTTGCCGAAACTGATCGCATGCAGGAATTTTTAACCGAATATTTTTTTTGTGCCTGGCTTAAAAATCCCGGTGATTACTGGCTGTTGCTGGAAAAACTTTCGGACTTAAAAGTCGATTTTTCCGAGGAACAAGTCAACGAAATCGCTGCGCGCGAGGGCGTAAATCTCGACACGATCAAAAAATGTCTTCTTGCCCAAGAGGCCAAAGAGATCGTGCAGTATCATCGTAAAACGGCGCAGTATTTACGGCTCACGGCATTGCCCACCACGTTTATCGGCAACGAAGTTCACGTGGGCCCTCTCAACGCCGTAGACTTTGAGCGCATTCTCAATCGTCAGTAGTCGTAAATATTTTATTGTCGAGGAATTCTTCTAAGAATATTCAGGCAAGCTATAAAACTAAAACCAATGATAAAAATCGGCGCAGTACCAAACCACATCGCTGAACACCAGATTCCCACCTGGCAACGGTACCATATTGCATAAATCGCCAGCGAAATAACGAAGGCCAAGGCCATTTGATTTACTGGAAAGGAACCAATGGTTAAGTTGGAATTAACTGGATGCACAACGAGGCCGGACTGAGCGTTGCTCCCAACGATCAGCGCGAGGGATTCGGCCTCGCTGACAATTTCCGACTGATCTAAGGACCATCGACCGGTTTTGATTTGTTGAGAATTTTTTAAATCAATCACAAGTTGGTAGACAACAGGCCCCTTAGATCGCCCCATTCGAAGAGTTCTTATCTGTTCAACGTGCGCAAAAGGAACAACGTTGGAAGTCGTGCGAAAAAGATTTTTCTTTTGAATCACGAGCGTTTTTGTTTTTTCGTCCACCCAAACGGAAACAGCATCCACAAGGGGCCACCCAATGGCGCCGAAGGCGATCAGTAATCGTCCGAGCCATAGTACTTGCATGGCCTTTTCGGGATCTATGGTTAAAGTTTTTGCGCAGAAATAAACCACAATACCCAGGCCGGCGAAGGCTAGAAAGAGTAATTTTGTGGTTCGTGAATTGGATTTCGTAAACAGCGTCATTCTGCTTTATCGGTGCCTACGAGGAAAATTTATATGGCACAAAACGAACACTTTCCCGACTTAAGACAGGATTTTTTTAGACGCCACGGCTTAAGTCGAAAGGGGATCATCTGAAGCGATTTAAAACAGTTTCAATCTGATACAATGGCTTTAGATTTCGTTAATAAAGCCGATAAGATGATGGGTCTAAATGTTTAAAAACTTTATGTTTCGCCTCATGTTGTACGTTGGCTCTGGCGCCATCTGTAGTTTCGGTTTCACACCGAATGCAGTTGCCGCTTGCGGCACCACCATATCCTGGTTAGCGAATGCCAACACCACTGCTTGGAATACCGTCGGCAACTGGAATCCGAATAATGTTCCCGATGCAAATACCGAAACTGCTTTTATCGTTGCCGACTGGCAAATTCCCACTCTGCCGAACGCCGCCCGTAGTTTGAGTTGCCTTGAAATTAATTCTGGTTCCATGACGGCTCCTGCCGCCAGCACGCTCACTATCGTCGACGATTATTTTAAAAACCTCAATTTAGGATCTATAAGTGTTCCCGGCGGAAGCACGTGGACCATCGCCATGGCGGGTACCAGCACGCAGGCTTTTAGCAACGTCGACCCCATTCCACGTCTAACACTGACCAATTCTTCAACTGTTAATCTGACCAATGCCTTCGTCATTACAAATTTGTTCACGATTACAGCGGGTACAGGCAATGTGAATATTCAGGGAAATCTAGAAACTCAGCAGGTGAGCACCATCACCATACCTTCATCCTCCACAGTGACCTTGTCGAGCGGCGTGGAATGGAAAGTGAACGGCAGTTTAACAGTGAATGGAATTTTAAAACTCATGCCCGGCGCCAGTTTAAAAATGGCCAACGGAAGCACTTTGTCTGTTGGAGCTACCGGTACCATTCAAATTGCAGGAGCGTCGGGGAATGCGGCCATTGTCGATGCTATTGACTCCAGTTCTACATTCACATTTAACGTCATAGGAAAAATCGATGCGGAGTATTTTTCCATCAGTCGTATGAGCGCGACGGGAATCAACGTTACTGGGCAGATCTTAGATCTTTCCAATGGCACACTCAATTATATTTCGAACGGTGGGTATGGCTTAACTTTGGGTGCAGCGGCAACTTCGGTTGCAACGCTCACAGGGGTTGGGTTTTACGGACAAAATGCTGTGACTCCCCTGAATGTGAATGCAACGGCCTATGCAGGAAGTGTTATTACGTTTAGTAATTACTCCGGCATCGGAGGCGCTGCCAACGAAACAGACCCAACTAACAAAATCACATGGGGATCGCCAGCGGCAGTGGAGTTGTTACTAACCAATAATTCTCCATCGGGTTCGCCGCCAACAACAATCGCAGCAAGTTCTGCGTACACACATTTTGCGACATTCTCTTTTGCCCTATCAACAAGTGCAACTGCGACGGATATCACCTCCATCAAATTTACGATATCAGGAGTCAACAGTGCCTCTGACTTAGCAGGCGCTCGCGTTTATCGCGATGATAACAACAATTGTGTTTACAATGCGGGCGTCGACTCTCAAGTTGGCGGAACATTTTCTCCTTCGGGTTCGCCAGCAAATTTTACAGCATCCTTTACAGCAGGAAACATTCAGGTCAATAGCACAACACCACGCTGTGTTCATGTGTTGTTAGCCACATCAGGCACCGCTCAGACCAACAACACGCTGGGTGTTCGGATTGCTGCCACTGATGATATCGTGAATTCGCAAAGCTATGCGCTATCAAACACAAGTGGTCCTCCTGTCAGCGCAAACACTTCCACCATCACCGGCCTGGCGATGCTTCGTTGGAACGGTGGTAATGGTACAGTGATGGCTCAAGCCAATAACTGGACACCAGCAACGATTCCGTCGAACACTCGCGATTGTCAAATTGGAAGTGGGTACAGCATCCCAATTATGGCCGCAACATTTTCGTGCTTGAACACGGAGTTGATTAACGGCGGTACGCTGGACTGGAATAGCACAGCAAATATTTTTCAAGTGTACGGAGCCTTCGAAACTAGCACGGGCTTTACATTTCAAAATACGACAGCAGGAGCCATTTTACGATTTATCGGAACGGCTGCGCAGTCAGTGAATTTAAACAACCATACATTTCCCGGTAGTGTGCAAGTGAACAATACAACGGGCCCAGTTGTTTTTGAATCCAGCGGGATTATTAGTGGTTCGTTAACGCTTTATGGCGGGACCACGCGCATT
>JANPLN010000009.1:0-65931 GCA_031426555.1 Bdellovibrionales bacterium
GCAAGAAGATCCAGATCTATTATGTTTGCAGGAAACCAAGGCCCACAAAGATCAGCTCGAGCCCATTCTTTTTAGCCCCACGCCCGATTATTCAAGTTATTGGTCCTCGGCGTCACGAAAGGGTTATTCCGGCGTTGTGACCTATTCGAAAAAAGAGCCGCTTTTGGTGGAGCATGGGATTGGTCTGGAAAAGTTTGATTCTGAAGGGCGATTTATTATCACGCACTTTAAAGACTTTGTTTTATATAATGTTTATTTTCCAAATGGGGCCGCGCGCCTCGAACGCCACAATTTTAAACAAGAGTTTTTAGAATTGTTTCATTTGCACTTAAGAAAGCAGATGGAAAGCGGCAAAAAAATAATTTTGGTTGGGGACTACAATATCGCCCACAAAGAGGTGGATATTTACGATCCCGTTCGTCTAAAAAACACGAGCGGTTTTTTGCCCGAAGAGCGCAAATGGTTTGATGGTTTTATACAGTCGGGATTCACCGATACCTTTCGCCACAAGCATCCTTCAGAAAAAGAAAAATACACGTGGTGGTCCTATCAGGAATTAGCCCGCCCCGCGAATCGTGGCTGGAGAATTGATTACATCTGCGTAAGTCACACTCTGCAGGCGCATATTCAACGAGCTGATATTTTGGATCAGCAGCACGGGTCGGATCATTGCCCCGTGCTTTTGAAGATGTAACGATTAATTATTAAACAGATCTTCCATAAATTGAACTTTATCCTGGCACTTCGGATCGTTCCAAAGATCATCGACAAATGTCGTTAGAACTTTATCTTTCTTGCCTGTTTTTACGAGATCGACGGAGTACACATTTCCCTCTTTATGGGACATAAAATAATGTGTCACGGTTTCTGCGAAATCTTCTGTGTAATCGACCATTGCATAAAGCGAAGAGAAACAGGTGCTGTTGAGGTGCTTATATATTACAAAGGCTTCTCGATCGGTAAATTTAGCGCTTTCGTCTGTGCTGTAAAATTTGATCGCTTTGTTTTTCAAAACTGGATCCAAATAAGCGGGAACATTGCGCGAGGCCAAATAGGCGGGTTCTGAAGTTGCTGTTTGGCCTTCAGTTAAAATCCAAGCATAGGTTAAAAAGGGAAAGGCTTTATCTAATGGTTCGCTAGCGCCGGACCATTTTTGAAATTCCGTAAAAGGAATCGCTTTGTTTCTGTATTTAAAAGCTGGGTGAATGCTTGGCACAGCGTTCACAATAAGATGCGCAGTCTCATGAATCAAAAAATGGCGCAGATTATCGGTAAGGGTGCTTTTTTCTCCAGGGCGAGCGTACGACATAGAAAGTTTGGATTTACTATCTACAAAAGCGGTTTCTTCGCGAAATGCCAACCACTCGTTGAGTGTTCGATTTTGAATATTGTCGGCGTTAATAATAATAACTGCTCCGGGCTTTAGCGGAACGCCTGTTGTTTCCAACACAGAGGATGCAAATCCCGTCCATCCCACTCCGCTCACCAGCATAAACCCATAAAAGTGCTCATTGATATATTTAGTGAGGGGAGCCGGGAGCTCGTTAAGAGCCTTTTGTGCGGCGGCGATGAGTTGTGGATCGGAGGCCGGCTTAATATTTTCGTAGGGAAAGTCCCAAAGAAGATTGTCGAGGGTCATGAATTGAATCATCTCTTCGGTGGCAACAACGAGTCGATCTTCCACTGGTTTTTTGATCACAGCTTGCCACTCTGGCAGCGAAGTGAAGTTCATGGGATGGTTATTATAAAAAGTTTCGACACAGGCTTTGTCGTAGATAAATTGCGATGACTGAAGAGCCGCGCAGCCTGTAAAGGCGAGATCCACTTTAGATTCGAGTTGTGTTGTTGCAAACAGACTCTGCACGTTGATCGTCATAAGAACGAATATGATGCTATGAATAAATTTTGACATAAAATCCCCCCGTCATTTATTGACTTGAGGGATGGTTAACAGAAGTTATTGAAGATGACAAAGGCTGAGATCAATTTTTTTGCTCTGATTAAAGCACGCATTGAGATCAACGATGGGAATGGCGTAGATTGCGCCGTTATAACTCGTGGAATTACCGCTTTCGCGTTCGCGCTCGCAGGGATTCATAACGGTGCACTTTTGACCACCCTCATACATCGTGTTCATAAGGGCCACGAGATTTCCTGCGGCATCAAGAACCGGAGAGCCCGATGCGCCGCCCTGGGCGTGGCAGTTTTCGCCCGTTAAGCGCAGCACATTGTGCCATACCCAAAAGCCTTCAATGACCATGTCGGCGTAGGCTTCAAGCTGGCAACTCACTTGGCTTCCCCAAGCACTGGAGTGGTACGTCACTTGTGATTGAAGTGACGGAATTTTTGAACCTAAGATGAGGGGATAATATCCGCCCTCTTCAAGGAGCGCATAGGTGTGTTCGATTTCGTAAATGGCGAGATCTTTTTTGTACATCGTAGCAACAAGCAGACGAGCCGTGCTGTTATAGTTAATATCTATTTGACCCTCACTTGCCGTATTTTTTTTAAAAAGAACAAGGTAGGTGTTTGGAGCCTCAACATAATTGAGTTGCTCTGTGGCCGCGAGGTAGGTGCCGCCAAAGATGTTCGCGCTCCCCATCCCTGTACAATGACCGTTGGTAATGACCAAGGCTTTTTGATTCTTGTCGTAACCCTGGGGGGCGAAAATGCTACCCGAGCAAAAAGAGCCGGGATTTTCGATGTAGACAAGTCCGTCAACAATGGGCGCTGCTGCCCATGCGCTAGAGGAGAGTAAGTCGGCGGAGATTGCGATTAGTAAATGCGTAAAGTTCATAAAAGTCTTTCTTTTAAAAAAAATTAAATAGTGATTAGAGTTGTTCAGACAGATAGTAGCAACCGGTGTGCCGGTGTCTGAGAGGATATAAATAAGCCTCAAGCAGTTCTGTGAATTTTCACCTGTCTAAGCAAAACACAAGGATGACTTTTTTACAGACATATCAACTGGACTATCAGTTGGATTTGCAGTTGGAGTTATCGACTGGTGTGGGCAGTGACAGCGGAGTTTGATATCCTCACTGATATGAAAACTCTTCTCGTTAGCATCCTCTTTTTTATGCAGTTATCTACCCATGCAGCTTGTATCGCTCAAAATAAGGTTAAATTGCACGCCAAGCCCGATCCCAAAGCCAAAGTGAGTTGGATGGTGGGTGAGAACATGCCGGTGCTTGAGATTAACAAAAAAGGCGCTTGGTACGAGGTGCAGGATTTTGAAGGCGAGAAGCATTGGGTGCATGCACGCCACCTCACGTGGAAGGGCAGCTGTGTTGTTGTGAAGTCGCTTGTGGCAAAACTGCGACTGGGGCCGGGGCAGAAGTTTGCCTCTACAGATTTGGGAAGCGTTAAACGTTACGCCGTTTTTAAAAAAGTGGGTCGCGATGATGATTGGCTCAAATTACAGGACAGCTACGGCCAAATTCACTGGGCCCATGAGAACAATTTTTGGGAGCCTCGCGAGTATTCCCGGGTGAATTTTTAAATAAGAATGCGACTGTTTTTCGCATCACATCACAACCCAAAATACTAGGTGCCTATTAAGAAAACATTCGTCGCGGAAGCCAGTTCCGGTGCGGATTTCCGGCACGACGTTGGTCCAGGTATAAGCAAGACTTTGATCAAGTATCTAATATTTTTAAGATATTTTAAGTAAATTGACTTGCCTTTTTTCTTCGTCACGTGTCTTAATAGTCCCCAGTTCCAAAACGGGACTTGGAGCTGGGAAAGAATTCAAAACCTCAGGGGTGGGGTTTCGAGTCTTAAAACATGGAGGGGAAATATGCCTATGATTACGAAGGCCTTAGTGGATGAGTGCCGCGGCAAATTGTTAGAAACGAAGGAAGATATCCTGAACCGCGTACAGGAAGTCCGCAAGGACCTTTACTTCGAGGATAAGGGTGGGGACGAAGCTGATCAAACAGCGCGCATTCTCAACGAGAAAGAGATCCTAACGCTGCACGATCGCTTACGTGGGCAGTTGTTTGAGATCGAGCAAGCTCTGTCGCGCATCGAAATCGGTACGTTTGGGGTTTGTGAAGAGACCGAGGAGCAGATCGAGCCAGAGCGCCTTAGAGCGATTCCCTGGACACGCCTTAGCATCGAAGGTGCTGAAATTCGAGAAAGCATGAAAAAGCGTTACGCCCAAGGCGGCGAGTAAGCAAACTACTCGCTCTTCGCGATCCATTTCATATAAAGATAGGGAACAACGAAGAGCGTGGAGAGTGTTGCGGTGATAATGCCGCCCACGACAACGATGGCTAAGGGTCTTTGAACTTCTGAGCCCATTCCCGAACTAAAAATCATCGGCAAGAATCCGAAGGCGGCCACCATAGCCGTCATCAAGACCGGGCGAAGGCGCGTTTGGCAAGAATGCGTAACAGCTTCTAAGGCGGTTTTAAATTCGTGACGGGTTTCGATCATAAATTCAACAAGCACCATGCAATTTAAAATCGAAATTCCCATGAGTGCGATAAAACCGATAATGGCCGAAACGCTAAGATCCACACCAAACAGCCATAGCGAAATCAATCCGCCACTGACCGAAAAGGGAATTCCCGAAACCACCAGGGCCGTGATTTTGAAATTTTGAAAATGGCTAAAAATCAAAAACAGAATGGCGAATAGTACGGCGGGGATAATGATCGCCAAACGAAGGCGCGCCCGTTCTAAATTTTTAAACTGGCCGCCCCACTCCATGCGAACACCGGGCTCCAGTTTTAGTTTTTTACCAAGGTGGCGCTTAGCTTTTTGCACATAGCCACCGATGTCGGTGCCTTTGAGAAAAATCGAGATGGCGCCGTAACGTTCCCCAAAACTGCGCGCAATGGTTGTCACGCTGGTTTTGTTTTCAAATGTTGCAATTTGCCCCAACTTCACCTCGCCGCCATCTTGGGTCGAAATTAAAAGATTTGGTATTTGCTTTGGATCATTGCGATATTTTTCGTCCAGCTTCATCACGATGGGGTAACGCCACAGAGTATCCTGAAAACTTCCCACGCGTTCGCCAGCAAGCAATGAGCTGATAGCCAGTTGGGCTGAGGGCAAAGAGACATTGAATTGCGTGAGCTTATCCAGGTCGAATTCGATATTCAGGTTGGGGCTCATGCGAAGTGCGGTGAGAGCATCCACTTGCACTTCGCTGGTCTCAGCAAAGCCTTCCAAAATCTCCATGGCCTGCTCCACGTAACTCAAAAGTTGCTGCAGATCGGAGCCATAAAAACGCAAAGACACATCGGCGCGGCTTCCTTCGAGCATTTCGTTAAAACGCATTTCGATGGGCTGAGTGGGGCTGAGTTCCACGTCGGGAAAGCGTGTTTTCAAAGCGACCACAATTTTATCGAGTGCTGCTTCGGTCATTTGATTTGTGAGGCCGTCTTTTTTAAGGATTATAAAAGTATCCGCAAAATTTGGTCCCATGGGATCTGTCGCTGACTCCGGGGTACCGAGGCGGGAGAAAACATGTTCCACTGCGGAAAATTGCCGAATGATTTTTTCCACTTCTTTCTGCTGCTCGATGGATTCTGTTAAAGAGATCTTTGCATCGCGAATCACGCCAACGACAAGATCATGCTCGTTGAGCTGCGGAACAAATTCGGAGCCAGCGCGGTAAAAGATGAGGACTGTGAAAAAAAATAAAATTCCCATCGCCGTCGGAATGGCCCAGGCATGGGCGAGGGCTTTTTTTAAAGCCAAAGAGTACCCGCGCAACACGGTTGCAAAAACTTTGGTCTCCGCATGGTCCTTGTGCTGAGCATTTTTAAGTAAGTACGAGCTCAAAGTGGGCATTAAAACAATGGCTACAATAAGGCTTGCACTGAGTGCTGCGATCACTGTCATCGCCATCGGGTGAAATAGCTTGCCCTCTGTGCCTTCAAGGCCAAGAATAGGAACATAGACCAACACAATAATCCCAATTCCCAAAAGTACAGGTTTTGAAACCTCGGCACAGGCGGCGATGATCGTCTCCTTGACCGAGACGGTCGTTGTGCGCAGACGGCGTAGAATATTTTCTACAATAACCACCGAGCCATCAACCAATAGACCAAAATCAATGGCCCCAAGGCTCATCAAATTTGCCGTGATGTGTAGCGGTCCCATGAGAAGTGTGGCCATGAGCATCGAAAACGGAATGGCCAAGGCCACCATCATGGCTACCGAAAAGCGCCCAAGAAAAATAATCAAGATAACAATCACCAGCAGCGCACCCTCGATCAGATTGGTCATCACTGTTTTGATGGTGGCGCCGACCAAATACGATCGCGAGTAAACTACGTTCAATTGCACATCCTGCGGCAATGGAAGTTGTAGCACGGCAGCCTCTAAGTCAGTGGCCACCTGCTTCGAGTTTGCACCCACGGCCATAAGAGCAGTTCCCAGGACAACCTCCTGCCCATCGTAGGTAGCAGCTCCCACGCGCAGAGGTTTACCGATTTCGACGTCGGCAATCTCCTTTAGCTTTACGATTTTTCCGGAGTAGTTGAGTTTCACCGGAATATTTTGCAACTGTTCGACGTTATAAAGAGCCGTGGTGGTTTTTACGATGATTTGCTCTTTGTCGCTTTCAAAGTACCCGCCACCAAAATTTTCACCGATGGTGGCTAATTGATCGCGCAGCTGCTCGATGCGCAGTCCATACTGGCGCATTTTAAAAGGGTCCAGACTGATATGAATTTCTTTGGGATAACCGCCATTGGTGTCAATTTCGGCCACGCCTTTTATTTTTTTTAATTGCGGGCGCACAGTTTGTTCTTGGATTGTTCGCAAATAAATTAAATCTTCAACCGACGGAGGAGTGGAAGAATCTTTTTTTTTGAGCACGTACATAAACACTTCGCCAAGACCGGTGGTGGGGGGCGCCATCTCGGGGACAAGTCCTGCAGGCATTTGCGTGGGAAGTCGCTGGAGTCGTTGCGAAACTAAATTTCGCGCATGATACAGATCGGTTCCGTCTTTAAATATAAGGTTCACCTGCGATAGGCCAAATTTGGATATGGAGCGGATTTCATCCAGGTTTTCAATTCCCGACAATTCAGTTTCGATGATTTTGGTCACCAACTTTTCGATTTGGTCGGGTTCTAACGGCCCAGTGAGGGTGTTGACCATCACTTGCACATTTGTAATATCTGGCACGGCATCCACCGGCAGATTTAAAGTTTTATAGATCCCAGCCAGACTTAAAAAGAAAAACAGTGCAAGAACCGTAGAGCGCCGTTCGATCAAAAAGCTATAAATGGATTTCATGAACAACTCCTTGCAAGGGAATCATCTCGCCCACAAGAACAGAAAGTTGTCCCAGAGCGTGAATGTAGTTCATTTGAATATTGAGAGTCTCGTCAATTAACATATCGTGAGAGAGATCGGCTTCGACAAAAGTCATCAAATCCACTTGGCCGCGTTTAAATTGCTCGGTCATCCGCAACATCGTGTCTTCCATCTCGGAAAGTTTTTTAAGCGGAAATTTTTGTATTTGCTCTTTGCTCAAGCTGTACTGGCTGTAAATATCTTCAAATTCACGAGCGAGCTGCTGGGCGACAAGCTCTTTTTTTGTTTTGGCCTGCTGAAGTGATAAGTGGCTGGCCCGAACTTTGTTATTATTCATATTAAAGAGTGGAACGGCCACTTGCAAACCCACCGTGTAGTTGTCTTCGGGATTGCCGCTCTGACCTTTACTGACGCCGCCAGTTAAAGAGAGATCGGGAAGACGTTGATTTTTTTCGTACGACGATTCGCTTTGGCTGCGCTCGATTTCGAATTTTGAAAGCTCCAAATCGTGATTTGTGCGCAACATTTTCTGGTGGTATTCATTTTTAGGAATTTCCAAAGCTTGGTTCACCCAAAAGGTTTGCAGCTGTTGCTGTGTTTCGAGCTGAAGAAGCATGTTGAGTTGTAGCCAGAGACTGCGCGTGTGCACACTGAGGTCTTCCAGCTCTTTGCGCAGGATGCGAATTTTATTTTCGACAATAAAAGCTTCTGATTTTTTTTGTGCCGAAACAAACTGCCTCGAACGCAAATAGCCTTTAAGAATTTCGATGCGTTTAACGTGATTGTCGACGCGTTTCATTTTTTCTAAAGCAATATTATACTGAAATATGAGCTGTAATGTCGAAACCCTCGCAGCGAGCTGTTGATCTTCGAGGTGGTGATTTTCGATGTCGTTTGTGGAACTGGTAATTTTCGACTTCAGACGGGTTTTCCACGGAGAGGTGAGGGGTTGCCAAACAGCCACCTGATACTTGTTGATGGTGCTACCCGTGTTATCGTCGCCCTTTTGACTTTCCACAGTCACATGTGGGTTGCTCCAAGCCGTTTGCGCGGACCCAAGATATTTTGTTTCTTCCACTTTCAGCGTTTGGATCTTCACTTGCAGGCTGTTGTTGACAGCGCGCTCAAGAAGTTGATCAATGCCCAGCTTTTCTGAGGCGTCGGCACGGCCGATATGCAGAAGTAGAGATGCGAGGAGGGCTAATTTATCGCTCACTGGCTTCTTCAACAAGGGCTTGTTCCCACTGTTTTTGTTGATCGAGAGCCGATTGGATTTCGCTGGCACCTCTTACGGGGCCCTTATCGATACCGGGGCAAAAACCCACCACATCTTTTTTCCAAGATTTGGCCGACATGGTTTCGGGCCAAAACGGCCAAGTTCGACATTGCATGGGGCGAGCCGCGTAAATGGTGCAGCGTTTGTTTTTTAAAAAAGAGCAGTCTTCGCCGTTATCTTTAAGATGAAAAAAATCATCTGTTTTGTTGCAATGCTTTTTGGTGAAAGCAGCGGTGCTGATGCCAAGGAGTTTGGCCATGGCCTGCCGATCGCTTTTTGTCACGTAAACAAAACCGTACTCTCCATGGGAGACGCAACAGTTACCGGAGCCTTGGCATTGAAACTGAACTCCGTTAGCCCACCATTTCTCTGGTTTTCGCTCTGGCGACATTTCTGTTCCCATTAAAACTTCGCAATCAGCGCCGTTACGTGGCGAAAGTCGAAGCGAATCGTATTTGGCGCCACAGGCAGATTTCGATAATAGCCTTCGTAGCCAAACTTGAGAGAGAAGGTGTCCGACAAAATGGCTGTCATGAAAGGACTAAAATTGACTCGATAGTTTTCTTCCTCTTTGAGATCGGGAAGGTATTCTAACCACAAACCAAATTTAATCGAAGGTGTGTAGATGTAGTCTGCTTGTGTGAACAGACGAATAAAGTGCGATTCACGATAGGCTGGCGTGGCCGGGTTTGCATCGTCTCTAAATTCTTCTTTTAAAAACTGATAGCCGCCCTCCGTAAACCACTTGAAAGATTCGTTGGAGATGATGAAATATTTTGCACCCACGTCATAAAGCTGACCAAAATCAACACCCACGAAACGATCGCCGCGCACTCCGGCCTGGGTGAATAGATTAAAGGTGTTCGGAATAATAATGTGTTCGTAGCGAAGATTGGCAGACCAGTTTTCGGCCACGCCCTCCAATTGACGAGTGGCTTGGTTTTGCGCTTGCGAATTGAGATAGTGTCCAGAGAGTTTTAAAAGATCACTTTCAAATTGGTACCACGTTGACTGCTTACCACTAAAGGATTGCGACTTGGCGTTACCACCGACAACGATGTATCCCGCCTCGCTTTCACTGTGCAAGCCCAGGGCCGCCTCTTTCGCAGCGGCGGCGGCCACAGCAGCTTTGTCGGCAGCTTCATCGGCCTGCGCGAACGAAGAAACAAACACAAAAAGAAAAGCAAACGAGCGCAACATGACACCTCCGATGATGGAGACAATTAATCATTGGAAGCTAAAGTGTAGCAACATAAATTGTATAAAACGCGGCTTCCCACATTGCCATCCCACCCGTCGAGCTCTTCAGGTGCAGGTGGTGACACCTCGCAGAGGTCAAAACCAACAATGCGTTTTTTATTGGAATAAATAAAATTAAAGAGTTCGAGAGCTTGATCGTAATCAAGGCCCCCCGGAACTGGGGTTCCTGTGTGCGGGCACAGAGCGGGATTTAAGCCGTCGATATCAAACGAGAAGTAAACGTTTTGCGTGGGAATTTGTTTGAGCACATCTTCGCAAATGGAAATCCAACTTTCGCCTTTCGCAAGGCGACGTTTTGTGGCGCGGTCGTAGTAGGTGGTGATGTCTTTTCGCGTTTCGATAAATTCGGCTTCTTCCGGGCAATAGTCGCGAATGCCCAGCTGAATTAATTTTTTTGCCAGTCCGTGCTCCATCACATTGCGCATGATAGACGCATGGGAAAATTCGTAACCCTGATAGGATTTACGAAGATCGGCATGGGCGTCCACATGGATCACTGTAAAATCGCCTTTGTATTTTTCGGAAATGGCGCGCAGAGCTCCGAAGGGAG
Source organism: Bdellovibrionales bacterium (assembly GCA_031426555.1). Classification (GTDB taxonomy): domain Bacteria; phylum Bdellovibrionota; class Bdellovibrionia; order Bdellovibrionales; family JAGQZY01; genus JANPLN01. Next base: position 10,365 of record JANPLN010000009.1, read on the forward strand.
ACGAGTGATCGCCGCCCACAATGCCCAAAATTTTATTTTGCGCCAAAATTTCTTTGCAAGTTTGATAAACGTCGTCGTGAAACTGAGCACCTTGCAGATTGATTTGCTCTTGCATTTGCAAAAAGCCACCGACAAGTTCACTGCCGCTCTCCAGGTGGTTTTTGATTTTGACGGCCATGGGTTTTAGCTTATCGTTTAAAGCCTTCCACTCAGACTGTTTACTGTTTGACCAAAACATTCCTTTTTCATACGCCCGCCCGGTGTCGGCGTGGGTGACGTCGATCTGTCGACTGCATTCGTAAACGGCGTCCGGCCCCAGGGAGGTGCCGTTTCCGTAGGACGTGGTGACTTCCCAGGGAATGGGAAGAAGAACAAGCTTTGCGTTTTCGAAGGTAAAAGGTAGACCAAAAATTCCGGCCGATGCGACGCCGGTGGCGTTGGGATCAAATTTCATCGCTGACTCCAATAGTAGTACAATCCAAAAAACAAAAAGATCACGGCTGTGATCACAAGAACAATTCGCTCTAAATACTTATCGATATATAATTTTACCGGCTCGCCCCAAATGTAGAGGGGAATGCCGACGGCGAAAAACCGCAAACTTCGTCCCAAGATAGACCCGATGATAAACGTTAAAAGTGGCGCGTGGGTGGCGCCACCGATAACCGCCATCACTTTAAACGGCATGGGTGTGACCGAGGCGGTAATCAAAGCGGCAATGGCGTTGTTGTTGTAAACTTCAACAACATTCTGATACAGCTTTTCGGAAAAAATATAGCGAAAGAAAAATTCCTGACTCCACTCCCAAAAAAAATAACCGATGGCGTAGCCAAGCAGGCCTCCAGCCACGGAAGAAATTGTATTTAAGAACGCGATCCACAACGAGCGTTTGGTATTTTGGATAGAGATCGCAATTTGTAACGGGTAGGGCGGGATCATAAAGAAAGACGCTTCGATGAAAGTAAAAAACATCATAAACTTTATAGCGTGTGGGTGGGAGGCAAACTGTAAAACCCAATTGTAGATCTTGCGCATCCCTCGTTATAGTCTGCACGCTGAACGATGTCAAAACAGGGGAATATTATTAGTGAAACACCAGCCCGAGACTGATCCCCAAGGCATCAAGCACAAAGCTTTCGTTGTCGATAATGCCGTCCACACGAGTGACTTGATAATCCAGCGCAGGACGAAGTGACATTGTTTTCGAAAAGGGAATGTCCATCCCAATAAGTACCTTGCCCCCGTAGGAAGGCTTTAAGTTTTTTTGTTCAACTCCAACGGGCGGATTTACAAATTCAATGGACTTGAGACCACCAATAAGATCGATTTCGAAAATAGGCTTAATATAAGTATCGTTGTAAGGTTTGATGGAAATTCCAAAAATGAGATCCGCCGACATGAGTGTGGTTGGTATAGCGCTGCCATTATTAATGTAACTATTAGCCGCCGAGTACAAAAGCTGTCCACCAAATAAAAAGCGGACGGTGTCTCTGCTTTTAACAGTGGTAATGAGCAGACCCTGTCCAAAACTGCCCACCATACTTCCTGTACGTTCGCCGTAGTAAGAATTAAACTGCCCAGCGATGAGGGATTCACGGCGTGCGCCGTTTCTTTGACAGTAGTCCCTGTTGCCATGCACGTCATAACAAAGTTTATCGGTGTCATCGCTAAACCAGCCGGCATGGGCCGTGGCGGAAAACAGCATAATAAGGTTCAGAATTTGAATCACGGAATCACCAGAATGTTTTCGGGTGTACTCAATAAACCTGATCCAAAAGTGCCAACGAACGCTCCGGCCGTCGTGATTTCGACAACAAGATTAAAGACTCGATCAACAACAAGAAGATTGCCACCATTAGAGCGTTGGGCAATGCCTCCAGGCGCACCCAAGAAAGCGGTGTTGCTGTAGCTGGCAACTGGCGCAAGGCTGGAATTGTAAATCGAAACGGTGTCGGTTGTGCCAGACCAGGTCGTGGCAATGCTTCCATCAAACATCGTAAAGCAGTCCATGGCATCAGTCGTTGCAGCAATTCCTGAAGAGCGGGTCGCAACTTGTACGCCAGCATTCGTATACGTGCGAACCACGTCGGTGGTCGTTGAACAGTGAACAAATCCACCATTTGAAAGAGCAGACAATCCGGTGGCTAAAGTTTGTGCGGCCAGAGGCCAGCCCGATGTAACACGGTTTCCGTTGCTTCCGAAGCGTTCGATATTACTGGTTTCGCTAATGAGAATATCTCCATTTGTAAGTTGTGTAATTCCTCGCACGGTACCAGTGAGATTCGCTTCGATAATTATATTTCGCGTTGTACAATCGGTGGGGTTGAGAGCAACAACGCGATCGACGCCATCGACTACAATCAAAATTTCGCCTGTGACTGAGGACCAACTGATTCCATACAAACTCTCTGTGGCACTCAACACGAAGAATGGAGTCGATTTGTAGGTGCCATCCGAATTAAAAACGACAAGTGCATCACTACCGCTATTGGTGACAACGATGTCGCCGGACTCGATACAGATTTCGTCTTCGGAATCGGCGGTTGTGGAGTCGTCAACATCCTCTGGGCTGCAGCTAACCAAGCAAACAGAAAAGATCGCAACTCCGAAAGCCAAACATAACAAGTTGAATTTACTTCGTATCATCATGCACTTTTATCGGGGTTTCTCTCGATTTTTTTAATAGATTTGTAGGCATTTCTTGCGACTCTGCCTACGATATTGGCCCAACGTCAGAGGGACGTGGGTCGAGGCCGGCTCAAATAAAAAGAATTCGGGAGACTTTTTGGTGCCGTCTCTCGAAAAACATTATTGTACGCAGTTACCGGCGGGATCTTCTAATGTTGCTGGTGCTACTGGTGTTACTGCTGGCTTTAGAAGCGCTAAACATCGATAAAAGGAACTTGTAGAATTAGAGACACGCGCACATTGGTTAATCTCATTTTCAGAAAGACGGTTGTCGTGAGAATATTTAACACAGTCAATTTCTAGTTTGTCTGCGTTGAGAGCAGACGCACATGCATTGATGACAGCCGTGGAAGCGTTTAAAGTCCCTAAGTTCGCCAAGCAATAAAAATTGGACGAGTCGTCGCTGGTGAGGTTGTCACACATACTGATCAAAGAAACACTCAACCCGTGATCCTGAGCATACTTGAAGCACGCAAACTCGTTTTGGTTTCCGTAGAATGCGTTTGCACACGCGTTTAGCAATTCGTTTGCATGAGCGGACGACGAAATGAACACAGCCATCGATAATATGATTGATTTAAACATTTTAATTCTCCTTGGTTAAACTGGTTAGTGCTTTACAAAGCAAGCCAGATACCACTCAAAGGACGCTCTAAATCGTTTTAAGTTATCAATCTACATTTAGAGGTTTTGAAAAGGCGCCATATGGCTAACAAGTGTCAACAGATTAGCCAGTAGCAATGCTTGTCATACGATCGATGATTCGAGCTTTCATTGAGCGCCGGAAATGATGCATGCGTGCTACCGCTACGGAAGTGAAGTTGATTTTTACACATCGCCGCCGGCAAAGGTACTTGGTACCTTTACGCGCCGAAGATATGATCTGGTTCTTCGAGGTAGGTGTAGCCAGAGAGTCCCTCTTGATACAACTGAATCAGCATCTTGGCTTCTTGCTTCGACATCGTGTTGTTGACGATACTGCTCTCGCTGGCTTTGCGGATGCGGTTGATCAACTCTTCGCGGTTGTACTGAACATAGCTCAACACTTCGGCCACGGTGTCGCCTTCGACCACATGCTCAATCTGGTAACCATCCTGCGAAATGGAAACGTGAACCGCATCGGTGTCGCCGAACAGGTTATGCAAATCGCCCAAGATTTCTTGGTATGCGCCAACAAGGAACGCACCCATGTAGTAAGGAGCATCGGGCTTGAGCTCATGGACAGGAAGAGTCGTTTTAGGCACGCCGTCTTCCAAACATAAGTACTTGGCAATCTTGCCATCAGAATCGCAGGTTAGATCCACAAGCATGGTTTGCTTGTTGGGAGTTTCGGTGTGGCGATGAATGGGCATCACAGGAAAAATTTGATCCACAGCCCAGGAGTCGGGAAGGGATTGAAACACTGAGAAGTTACAGAAATACGTATCCGAAAGAACCTCTGTGAGATGGCTTTTTATTTCTTCGTGATCCACATCGTTCTCTACAAGTTTTGCCATCTTTGTGGAGATGGACCAGAATAGCGTTTCCACCGTGGCTTTTTCGGCCAGCGATAAAAGACCAAAGGTGAAAAGCTGAAGCGTGTTGTCTTTGAGATCGTTTAAATCGTTGTAGTTTTCGCGAAGATTGCTGATCGTGAGGTTATTATAAATATCGCGCAGCTCGTGCACAACTTTGTGATCAGTTTCTTTCACCTCAGGGATCGGGCCTGGCTGGGCCACTTTGTTGAGGCCGAGAACATCAAAAACCAGGACAGAATGGTGGGCCACTGTGGCGCGACCCGATTCTGTAACGATGGTTGGCATCGGAGCGTTTTTCTCTTCGCAAATAGATTGAACAAGGGAGATCACATCGTTGGCATACTCTTGCTCGGTGTAGTTCACCGAAGAGTCAGAAAGACCTGTTCCATCGTAATCAATTCCGAGGCCACCGCCCACATCGAGATAGCTTGGGTAAGCGCCCATTTTATGAAGTTCCGCATAGATCTGTACACCCTCTTTAAGGGCGTTTTTAATTTGCTTGATGGATGGGATTTGCGAGCCCACATGGAAGTGCACCAAATCCAAACAATTCAACATGTCTTCTTTTTTGAGGGTTTCGAACGCCGTGAAAATTTCGGACGTTGTTAAACCAAATTTGGAGCGATCGCCGCCAGAGTCAATCCAGCGGCCCGAGCCTTTGGATTGAAGTTTTGCACGGAGACCAATTTTAGGACGTGTGTTGAACTTGCGAGCCGCCCGCATGATCAACGTGAGTTCCTCGAGGCGCTCCACAACGATAATGGTATTGCGGCCCAGTTTTCGCGAAAGTATAGCGGTTTCGATGTACTCGGCGTCTTTAAATCCGTTACAAATTACAATGGATTTTGGGTTGTTGAGCATGGCGAGAACCACGAGAAGCTCGGGCTTACTGCCGCACTCAAGGCCCAGAGAGTGGGTCTCACCAAAGCGAATGATTTCTTCGACGAGGTGTCGCTGCTGGTTCACCTTGATGGGGTAAACGCCTTGATAACGGCCCTTGTAGTTGTAATCGTTGATGGCTTTGGCAAAACATTCGTTTAAAAGTTTAATGCGCTCTTTGGTGATATCGGGAAAACGCAGTAGCATGGGCGAACGAATTCCGCGCTCTTTGAGATCGTTCGTAAGTTCCATCAAATCCACTTTTGGACCGTTTTCGCCGCGCGGGCAAATAATCACGTTGCCGCGTTCGTTGATATCAAAGTACCCACGACCCCAAGTTTCGATGCCGTACAGCTCTTTTGATTTTTTAGGAGTCCATGGGGTTGCGGACGTCGGTGTTGAGGGCGTCGGTATTTGAGTGGTCATCGTGTTATCCGCGTTTGTTGTGTTATCACCTTGCGATGATGTTGAGAATTTTTCCTGGTACATAAATAACTTTCCCCACCCCTAAGTTGCCAATTGCATTTTTAACCGCTTCGATCTCCAGAGCCTTAACCATAACTGAGTCTTGGCTTTCGTCTACCTGGATTTCAATCGCGCCGCGTTTTTTTCCGTTAACCTGAATTCCAATACTGACAGTGTTATCAATAGTCAAATGAGAATTGTAGGTCGGCCATGTCGACAGAGAAGCGAGGCCGGTTTCGCCGATTTTTTCCCACAAATCTTCGGCGATATGGGGCGCAAAGGGAGCCAGAAGACTGAGTAGAGGCCTTAGCACCTTTCGCGAGTGGGAGCCGTGCTTATAAATTTCGTTCACCAGAATCATCAGCGAGCTGATGGCTGTGTTGAAGTTTAAGCTCTCAATATCCTCGCCGATTTTTTTGATCGTTTTGTGGAGTGCGCGTTCGAGCTCTTCGGGAAGGGCCTCGTCTGTCAGCAAGGATTTTTGATTTTCGTCCACACACAATCGCCACACGCGTTCTAAGAACTTGCGCACGCCGATGATACCCGTGGAGCTCCAAGGTTTATCGCGGTCGAGAGGTCCCAAGAACAAAATAAAGCAGCGCAGAGCATCTGCGCCATACTCTTCGCGCACGTCATCAGGGTTGATCACGTTGCCGCGGGATTTTGACATTTTTTCGCCGTCGGTGCCGAGAATCATTCCTTGGTGGGCGAGTTTTTGAAAGGGCTCCGGGTGGCTCACGAGGCCCGCATCGAACAGCACCTTGTGCCAAAAGCGCGAGTAAAGCAAATGCCCTACAGTATGTTCGGGGCCGCCCATGTAAAGATCTACAGGCATCCAGTATTTTTGTTTTTCAAAATCAGCCAAAGCAGTTTCATTGTGGGGATCAGTGTAACGCAAAAAGTACCACGAGGAGCCCGCAGACCCCGGCATGGTGTCGGTTTCGCGCCTGCCGCTTGGAGTGTTTACCCAACTTTGATTTCGCGAAAGGGGCGCTTGGCCGTCCTCGGAAGGTTCGTAATTAGGAACAGACGGGAGCATCACGGGGAGCTCGGCTTGGGCCACTGTTTTGGGTTGGTCAGTGGCATCAAATAAAATGGGAAACGGCTCACCCCAGTAGCGTTGGCGACTAAAAAGCCAATCGCGAAGTTTGTACTGGAAGGTTTTTTTGCCCACTTTTTTCTCTTCGAGGTAGGCAATTGTTTTTTGAATGGCCGCTTCTTTACCGAAACCATTTAAGAATTCAGAATTGACTAATTTGCCATCGCCCTCGAAGGGAAGAGCCTCTTCGTTTTCGAGCACGCGCACAATGGGCAGCGAAAACGTTTGGGCAAATTCAAAATCGCGAACATCGTGCCCCGGCACGGCCATGATGGCGCCCGTTCCGTAATCCATCAGCACATAATCCGACGTCCAAATGGGAACTTCTTTACCGGTGAGCGGGTGGAGAGTAAAGGCCCCGGTAAAAACTCCGGTTTTTTCGGTATTGGCTTTGCGATCCTTTTCGGACTTGCTGGCGGCAAGCTCGATGTATTTTTCGACGGCTGGCTTTTGCGCCGTGGGAGTGATTCGCAGAGTGAGCGGGTGCTCGGGGGAAATCACGCAGAAGGTGACTCCAAAAAGCGTATCGGGCCGAGTTGTGAACACGCTCAACGACTCGGAGTGATCCTTGATTTTAAAATCCACGTAGGCGCCGGTGGATTTTCCAATCCAATTTTTTTGCCCTTCGCGGGTGCGCTCGGGCCAATCAATGGTGTCGAGGTCGCTGAGAAGGCGATCGGCGTAGTCGGTGATTTTAAGCATCCACTGCTTCATGGGTTTACGAATCACCGGATGGCCGCCGCGCTCGCTCTTGCCGTCGATCACTTCTTCGTTGGCCAGAACTGTTTTAAGCGCTGGACACCAATTGACGGGGGCTTCTTTTTGGTAAGCCAACCCGCGCTCAAAAAGAATTTTAAAAATCGACTGTGTCCATTTGTAAAACGACGAATCGCAGGTGGAGATCTCGCGCGACCAGTCGAAACTAAAACCAAAACTTTTTAGCTGGCGACGAAAGTTTTCGATGGCTGTCTGAGTTGTTTTTTCGGGGTGAACCCCAGTTTGAATGGCGTACTGCTCAGCTGGCAAACCGAAGGCGTCGTAGCCGATGGGGTGCAAAACGTTGAACCCCTTTTGCCGTTTGTAACGAGCCACAACGTCGTTGGGTGTGAGCGCGGCCATGTGCCCCACGTGCAACCCGGCGCCGGAAGGATAGGGAAACATATCAAGGGCATAAAATTTAGGTTTTGGAGAAAAATCGATGGCCTTAAAAGCCTCGTGCTCTTCCCATTTTTTTTGCCACTTAGAATCAATCACGTTGTGTGGATACGACATGGATTTGGTATAACAACCCGGTGTGGCTGAGTCATGGAAAAACATGCCAGGTTCGAAGCATTTTGCAGAAATTTTTTCTGTAAAATGCTTCAAATTGAATCGTTGTGTCTGAATAAAGCGGCGAAGCGGTCGGGGCGTGGTAATCTGAGAAAAGCAGGCCAGTCCGTCTGGCCTTGGGGGCTGTTCACTATGAGACTGTTCAATTTGGGACTAAGTTCGAGTCTGTGGTCTAGTATCGATGCGCCTATCTTCAAAAATTCAGGTGAAAAACCGATAGAATCTTTAATGAATAATAAAGTTTTGTTGATTGATGATGACAGAGACAACCTCAAGCTTGTCACGCGGCTTTTAGAACACGAGCAGTTGCTGGTGAAACAAGCCAGATCAGGCGTTGAAGGTTTGCAAATGCTCTCGGACTACCGACCGGATCTCGTCATTCTTGACATCAACATGCAAGGTCTCAATGGCTTCCAGACCCTCAAGCTCATTCGCCAACGCAACGAGCAAGTATCGGTTATGTTTTTGACTAGCAATCGCGACACCGAAGACATCATCCGCGGCCTCGAAGCCGGTGCTTTGGATTATATTTGCAAACCCTTTCAACCTCTTGAGCTCATCGCTCGGGTGAAAAGCCAGCTCAAGTTCAAAGGCATCCAAGACGATCTGCGCATCGCCAACGAAAAGCTGCAAAACCTTGTGGATATTGATGATTTAACCGGCTTGTACAATATGCGGTCGGTGTACGAAAGACTCAATCAAGAAATCGACAGAGCCCGTCGCTACAAACATAGCATCGCCGTTTTTATGATGGATATGGACGACTTCAAACGCGTCAACGATAATCACGATCACCTCTTTGGCAGTTATGTTCTCTCCGAAGTGGGAAAACTCATTAAAGCCAATATTCGATCTGTTGATTTTGCCGCTCGCTATGGAGGCGATGAATTTTTGATTTGCCTCACGCAAACGCAGCCCGTGGGAGCCGTGCGCTTTGCCGATCGTTTGCGCAAAAAAATCGACGAACACGAGTTTGTTAATGGCCCCGATCGAATCAATTTGTCTGCCAGTTTTGGTGCGGCTATTATGGAAAATGGAAAAAGCCAATTGGATGCACATTCTATTGTTCGCTTAGCTGATGCGAAACTTTACGAAGCCAAGGCTGAGGGTAAAAATCGTGTCATCAGTGCTATGGTCAACGACGAGACGGAATTTGATATCCGTCGGCTGCGCAAAGCTAGCTAAACAATCCTACGGAATAATACTTTTGAGATTTCCCAATTTTTAAAACCTCCTTTTTAAGACACGTACATCCATGTACTCAGTTGACACCCCATCCGGGTCGCAAAGGTCTTAAAAAGGAGGTTTTAAAAATTGGGAAATCTCAAAAGCATTATTCAAGCTAAGGATCTCGCCTAGACATCGTCTTAAAGCTTAGCTATATGAAATGGTATGAGTACTGAAACCGTTTCTTCATTGGATCCTATTTATTTAACGATGGCGCACGCGCTGCAAAAAGCGTTGGTGGAGTTGGGCGTTGTGGATGCTTCGGTGGAGAAAATTGCTGCTGAGTTGACGACGCCGCCGAAGGTTGAGATGGGGCATTTTGCGTTTCCTTGTTTTCAGTATGCGAAGGCCTTGCAAAAGAAGCCGACGGAGTTGGCGCAAGAACTTGCGCACAAGTTGCAGGCTCCGTTTTCTAAAGCGCCCTTTTCTAAGTCTCAAGTTGCTGGGCCCTACTTGAATTTATTTTTATCGCCGCAGGAATTAGGGAAAAGTGTGATTGCGCCTTTGCAAAAGGGGCAACTGCTTCAGCGGGCGCCACAAAAAATGGATCCTATTCTCATTGAATACTCGCAGCCCAACACCCACAAGGAGCTGCATGTGGGACACATGCGCAATATGTGTTTGGGCAACGCTCTTGTGCGCATTTTGCGTTACACCGGTCGACCGGTGGTGGCGAACACCTATCCAGGAGATGTGGGGACGCATGTTGCAAAGTGTTTGTGGTACATGAAATATCACAATTCACAGTCCGCCCCTACCGAAGGTAAAGGGGAGTGGTTGGGCAAAATGTATTCGTTGGCCCACAATAAACTCGAAGACGAGCGCGGCACTCCGCAAGAGGAAGTAAATCGCCAGCAGCTGACCGCTATCCTTAAGCAACTGGAACAAAAAAGTGGTGAATTTTACGAACTTTGGCAGCAGACACGGAAGTGGTCCATCGATTTGATGAAAGCCTTGTATGCGTGGGCCGACGTGCAGTTCGATGTTTGGTATTGGGAGTCCGAAGTGGATTCCGCCTCTGTCAAGGCGGCTGAAGAACTTTACCAGCAGGGCAAACTGACAAAATCGGAGGGCGCCATTGGCTTGGATCTCGAGGCTGAAGGTTTAGGATTTTGTCTGTTGTTAAAAACTGATGGCAATGGCTTGTACGCCACTAAGGATATTGAGCTTGCCCGCCGAAAATTTGCCACCTACAAACCGTCGCGCTCCATCTATGTTGTGGACATGCGCCAGGAGCTGCACTTTAAACAAGTATTTGCAGTGCTTAAAAATATTGGTTTTGCCGAAGCCGAAAAATGCTTTCATCTAAAATATAATTTTGTGGAATTGCCCGACGGAGCGATGAGCTCGCGCAAAGGTAACATTGTGCCGATTATGGAACTCATCCACAGAATGCGCGATCACGTGAAGACGCACTACCTGGCGCGCTACAATGAGGAATGGTCGCAACAAGAGATCGATCAGACGGCCGACATGGTCACCCATGGGGCCATCAAGTACGGCATGAACGCCATGGACCCGAACAAAAAGATTATTTTTAAAATGGAAGAGTGGCTCAAGCTGGATGGCGAGTCGGGGCCATATGTTCAGTATTCTTATGCACGAATTCAATCGTTGCTACAAAAGATTCCGCAAACCTCCGCCACGGTGAACTTTGCAAAGCTCGAAATGCCCGTGGAGCTTGAGCTGTCGTTGAAGCTCGCTCAGTTTAATAAAACCGTAGAGAATTGCGCACAAAATTTAAGAACATCCACGCTGTGCATATATCTTTACGAAACCGCTAAATTGTTTAATAGTTTTTACCACGACTGTCCCATTGGGAAGATCGATGACGTCGAGCTTCAACAAGCCCGGTTAGCTTTGGTGCAAGCCACGGGCGATCTATTGAAAAAAGGCTTAGAGCTTTTGGGTATTCCCGCACCTGGTAGAATGTAAATGGGTATTAGTTTTGACCGATTTCTTGGTAGCCAGAAACAAACGAAATAAATTTGTCAGTCTTCATGTTGCACTTGATGACCATTCCACCGTAAGTGCTTCCGCGCACTTCGACATTCACTTCCACTTCGCCATTTTCGTTGGGGAAGCCCGAAGTCGGCGTGTAAGAAACAGAGTATTGATCTAAGTTTGAACATTTAAAGGCATTGGCTATACACGATAATGTTTCGTCCAATTCGCACGAAGGCGGTGTTGAAGTTCCATTGGCGCTGGCGATGTTTGCAGAAAGTAAGAATAAGGAAAAAAAGAAAACTCTTAACATGTGCAAAACATACAGGAACAGTGCGCGAAATGGCAGGTATTTGCTAGTGATATGAAAATATTGCAGGAATGAGAGATTTTTGGTCATGGGCTGTTCGGTCTTGGAGTTGAGCAAAGGGCCTGTGCAGTATCCTTAAAGGTAAACATGCCTTTTCGTAGATAAGCGATCAAAACCTGAGTCGATTGTTGACTGATTTCCGAAACCACGTTGTCGGGTTGTTGCAGAGATGCCACACCCAAAGTGAGATGGTTTTTGATTTGTCCTTCACCCTCATTTTTCAGATAGTCTTCGGTGTACTTTTTAGCTTCGGCGCGAAGGGTTTTTAAGTTTACGGTGGAGGCTAAATTATTTCTGTGAAATCTCCAATCAAATAACAAACGGTGATTGGTCGAGCGCAATACAGCACCTCCGGCATAGAGGTTAAATGCAAAGAGAACGTAATCGATCACAAGCTGTCGGTTTGCCAGCTCAATATCTTGAAACGAACTAATCCCTGAGAGCCACGAATTGCGTGTGCTGTGGATTCGCACATAATCGGCGCGCACGTTGTTAACCGCGATGTACAGATTGAGTGCCGAGCAGGCAATGGCGAGGACGGGATTGGCCGTTGCAATGGCGGCGATGGTGCAGGCCAGCGGGGCTAGAGCGGGGAGAATTCCCTTGATATAGGCGATGGCTTTTTCAAAAAGGCCTTGCGGCTCAATCTTCAGTCGAAGACTTTCGGAAAAATTAATCAATCGCGGGTTGGCTTCGACGAGCTCTTGAGCGATGCCTTGATAAGCCCACAAGCCTTCGACTTTGTCATCGTTAGTAAGATCGAGTTTTTGAAACGAGTGGAGGGTTTCTTCCATGTTTGCGAGCAATTCCTGATAGGCCGCGACCACTTCGTCGTCGGTTGGAATGGGGCCGGCAGCATTGATTTGCAAAACCACAGGAGCCAGAGCTAAAATTTCGCCGAGTTGTTTTTTATAGAAATTCGTCATGCTTTTTCTTCGCAGCCGACAGGATTCCATTTTTTCGACAAGGAATTTCCTGTCCTCAAGATACATCTGGCGATAGCGTTCACGGTCCTGTGGGGTGAGATAAAAGTCGTAGGGAGTGTACTCGTTATCTTTGAAAGGCATTGTGAGATGGCGCACAGATGCCGGAACCGTTTGCCCTGCAGTGCCAAAAGAATCTGCCGACATGAATAAATAGGTTTTGTACTGAGCGTAAGCGCTTTTTACAACAGAGAGGGTCATTTGTTTGTATTCGCCATTGCTTTGAATAAATTCAAGTTGCTCACCGGTGGTGGTGATGCTTTCGTTGACGATCTCTTGAGCGCGGACCGAGATGAGTTTTAAAAATTTTCTTTCGTTATCAGTAAAGCGTGAAGCTTTAGGCTGGGGAGCACGACCGGGAAAGCCACCTGGGCCGGCAAAGGCGAGGGAGCTTCCGAGGAGGGAAAGTGCAAACATTAAAATAAAGAAAACGTGCTGTCTTCGAACCACACCTCACGTTGAGCAATTCTTGAACCACAAATGCTGAGAATAAGAGGGGTTTGAGCTCGACTTGCGCCTCTTAAATGTCACATTTTTCTTTGCGGAGGACACAAATTGTCACACTGTCGAACTAGTTGTCGGTGCTGTAAATTAGTAAAAGAAATCAGGATAGGAGCTCGCAACAGCAAATCCCGCTGCCGAAAAAAAATCCATAGCCCATAAAAGATGCGCACGCGAAGGCCGATAGTGGCCACTGTTTCGAGACAGGAGCGAAATTTCCCCATTTGGTTGAATCTGGATGTGGCCCGCAAACAGAACGGGCTCGCCCGCAAAAAAACTGCTGTGCCGGAAGAATCTAGGGCGGGGGACGGAGCCAGAGGCAATATAAACTTGTTGATCAAGGCCAATGACAAAATCCCCGGAGATGGCAGCGTCGATTTTCGTACCAGAGGCTGCATGTAGGACGCCTTCCGCTGTCCAAATAAAACGGAACTCCTCTCTCTGCGCCTGAGTTAGCAACGGGGCTTTTGTTTGTAAACCTCCCGAGCGCATGTTCACAGTCGTTGGCCAGTAAAACTCCGGTGTAAAATGGCTCTGCACAAAAAGAGCCCCGGGATGCGAGGACGGTGGGGGAAGGTAGATGAGCATTTTTTTATGCACTCGCATCAGCTGTAAGCTGAGGAGCCGTTCTGGAATCGATAAAAGAGACAGTGGCGTGCTAGCCAATTTTTCTGAGAGCGAGAGCGCCCGCTGCGCGAGCATTTGCAAGGCGCTTTCGTGATGAAGGGTCACATGAAAAATATTTTTACACAGTAAACCCTCAGCGCGCCCCTCTGAAACTAACAGAGAAAAGAACAGCGAAATGCATAGGAGCGATAAGGTTGAAGATTTGAGCCTGAACATTTTTAAACCGATTTAGAGAGTAACAAAAAAATGCATATTTCACTGCAAATCACTCAGCTGGTGTAATTTATTCAGCGATAAAAGCTATGCGCGCTTGAGTTCGATAATGACGACTTGATCTTTATGAATCTGAAACCCAATGTCCCACTTGCCATAATGCAACCAGTACGTGTGCGACACTTTCTCGAGGTAAGCCAGGGGGCGAGGATCTTCGCACAAGATTTCGCGCAATTGTTTTTTAAATAATGTGCGCTGGGCGGGCTCGATGAGCTGCAGACTGCGCGCAGCGAAGCGAACTTTAAGTTTTGCAAACGGCGTCTCCTTGGTCCACAGCACTTGTTGACCACGGGGCCGATCATAAGACGGCAAGTAAGGTTTTATATCGTAGAATGGTGTTCCGTGGACCACATCCAGGCCCGATACGGTCAATTTATTTTTGTGGATCGCTTCGATTCGTGCCAACGAAAGTCCGATGGGATTGGGGCGGTGGGGGGAACGAGTCGCAAGCACGCCCATTTTTTTTCCGCGCAATCGCGGAGGATGAACTTTGACCAATGGCTTTTTTTGCCGGTTCAGGTGGAAACCAAAGAGCACCCAAATGTAGGTTCCTTTTTGCAAGCCGTCGAGAGTTTCCACGGGAATTTTTTTGTCGAGAATCAGTTCGGAGACAGAGTTTTTAGCAATTTGAGACTGCCGAGGAGTGCCAAATTTATCGATAAATGGAGAATGAACAAAACCGAGTGTTATTAAAACCATAGGATTTCTGTTGTATAGTCCTTGGGGCTCCATTAGTCTAGAAATTGATGAAACATTCGGCGACGAAACAAACTGGACAGACCGGTAAAAATCAAACGAAAACTATTTTTGGATCAGTCAAACGCCACCCCGACGGGTTCGGCTTTGTGCTCCCGGTTGAAGACGGTGTGCCCGATGTATTTGTTTCCCGGGAAGACATGACCGGCGTGATGTCCAACGACAAAGTCGAAGTGGAAGTTTTTAAATCTGCAAAAGGTGATAAATATTATGGCAAAATCGTGCGCATTACCGAGCGCGCAGCGAGCCGCATCGTGGGCCGATTTGAAAAACTAGATAACGGCGATGGACGAATTGTCGATGGTATTAACCAATGGGGCCAAAGTATAAAAATTCCTTTCCGCTCCAGCCGAGGTGCCATTCACGGTGATCTGGTCGCTGCCGAAATTGTGCAATATCCAATGAATGGGCAGGAATTTACAGGGCGGGTGATCGAAATCATCGGCGATGTGGACGATCCCCTCAATGATATCAAGCGTGTGCTCCATCTGCAGAAAATTCCCAAGGAATTTCCCCCTCCCGCTTTGCGCGAGGCCGACCTTTTGCCAAGCCATGTGCTCGACAAGGAGGTGGCGGGGCGAAAAGACCTTAGAGATATTCCCCTCATCACCATCGACGGTGTCACCGCCAAGGATTTTGATGATGCGGTTTACGTGAACACCAACTCTAAGGGATTTCATCTTTGGGTGGCGATCGCCGACGTGAGCCACTATGTGCGCACGGGAACAGCGCTTGATGACTCCGCCTACGAGCGCGGAACCAGCGTTTACTTTCCAAATTTTGTGGTTCCCATGCTACCCGAAAAAATATCCAATGAGTTGTGTTCGTTAAAGCCAAACGTGGATCGTTTGTGCTTTGTGTGCGAAATGCAAATTTCTTTTCAGGGTGAAGTGGAGGCATCGGAGGTTTACGAGGCTGTGATGCATAGTCAAGCTCGGGTCACTTACGGTGAGGCGCAGGATATTCTCGATGAAAATATCGAACACAGTAAGCCAGAAGTTTCAAAGAATATTCGAGCCGCAGCAGATTTGGCAAAGGTCTTGATGGCTCGACGGTTTCGCGAAGGATCCCTGGAAATCAATGTTGGTGAGACTCAAGTGATTGTCGACGAGGCGGGGAACCCCACGGACATCATTCGCTCCCAGCGCGTGTTCTCGCATCGACTGATTGAAGAGTTAATGTTGATTGCCAACGTGAGTGTGGCAAAAATTCTTCATAAAGCGCAAATACCATCCCTCTACAGAATTCACGAAACACCAGACCAAGAAGACATCGAACGATTACAAAGATTTTTGCACGGTTTTGGGTCGACAAAAAAGATTCAAATTAAAGATTTGCAAAAAAAATTGACCAAAAGTTTACAAGATTTTGAGAATAAGCCCGAAGGGATTGTTCTCAACATCATGACTTTGCGAAGTATGAAGCAAGCCAAGTACAGCCAAGAAAACATCGGCCACTTTGGTTTAGGTTTTGAGTACTATACACACTTTACGTCGCCCATTCGTCGGTACCCGGATTTGATTGTGCATCGCCTGCTTAAGAGTTTGAAAATCAACTCTTATAAAAGAGAGCAGATGAGCCCCGAGCGAGTTACATCGGCGGGAACATTCTTAAGTGCCTGTGAGCAAAGAGCCGTGAAATCGGAACGGATGCTGGTTTCTATTAAAAAAGCACGTTTTATGCATCAACATTTGGGCGAAGTGTTTGAGGGTGTGGTTAGCAGTGTTGTGCGTTTTGGGATTTTTGTACTTTTGAAGCAATTTGATGTGGACGGTCTTGTGAAAGTGGAGAACCTAGGCAAAGATCAATTTGAGTTCGACGAGGAAAATCTGCTTTTGCGTGGCAAAAAATCGGGTCTCATGTTTCGAATAGGTGATTCGATAAAAGTTCAAGTGGCAGCAGCGAACACCATCGAAGGACAAATTGATTTTGTGTTAGAAGGGGGATCGCTTGCAAAAAATAATGAGACCTCAAAGCCGTTTCAAAAAAACAATCAAAAACGCTTCGAGATTAAAAAACATATTAAAAGTTCTAGTAGCGCACGGCTTTCAGGATCTCGTAAGAAAAAGCCATCTCGCTGATTTTTTACCCGGGCCTTGGAGTACCGAAACCACCTCGGTTTTTAGCACACCCCAGCGCTTTCGCATGTGTCTTGAGGAGCTGGGCCCCACATTTATAAAGTTTGGGCAAATTCTTTCAACAAGAACAGATTTATTGTCGCAAGACTTCTTGCTTGAATTAAAAAAGCTTCAAGACGAGGTGCCGCCAGTTGCGTTTGAGCAAATTCAAAAAATTCTAAACGTTCAGTATCCACAGGGTGTAGAGAGTCTCTTTGAATGGATTGAATCTAAACCCATTGGCTCGGCGAGCATTGCACAGGTTCATCGAGCACGGCTCCGTACGGGAGCTTCGGTTGTGTTGAAGATCCAAAAGCCGGGTATTCAGCAAACTCTTTCTGAAGATGTTGAAGTTTTGCGATTTTTAGCAGAAGCTTTAGACACGTGGATTATTGATTTTAAAAAGTACAATTTGGTAGCTATGGTTGACGAGTTTGCTCAAACAATCCAGCAAGAAGTAAATTTTTTGCTAGAGGCACAAAACACTCAACGATTTTACGAAAATTTCAAAAATCGGGAAAGCATTGTCGTACCTCGGCCCTTTGTAGAACTCTCAGGTTCCCAGGTTTTGGTCATGGAATACATCGAAGGGACTTCCCTGAACGACTTCGCAGCGTCTGCAACCCTTGCACAGAAAAAAAATCTTGCCGAACGCAGTCTGACAGCCTACGTCTCAATGGTTTTTACTGATGGTCTTTTTCATGCTGATTTGCACTCGGGCAATCTGCTTGTTGTGGACGGGAAGCATTTAGCTCTCGTGGATTTTGGGATGGTCGGTCGGCTTTCAAAACGACTGCAAAGAGGAATTACCAACGTCTTTTTGTCACTGTCTCAAGAAGACTACGAGAAAATGGCCATCGAGTATATCGAGCTTGCGGCGGTTTATCAGGCCATAGATCGCGATAAACTCACGGAAGATCTTAGAAAAATTTTCGCCCCATACAATACGGGTTCGGGTGTGTCGGGTGCCAATGTTGCAAAACTTATGATGGAGGCTGCGGCCGTTGCCTTTAAGCACGACCTCAAGTTGCCTTCAGAATTTTTGCTGTTGTTTAGATCGCTTTTAGTACTAGAAGGAGTCGCGAAATCACTTTACGTCGATTTAGACTGGCTTTCGTTTATCACTAAAAAGGCAGCCGAAACCCAGTCGCCGCAAGATCCGTTAAAAATGATGGGTGAGGTTGCAATGATGACCCGCGAGTTCAATAGCTTGACCAGGACCTTGCCCCTGGAATTGCGTTCTTATTGGCGAAAGCGAAATCATCCAAGTTTTGCGGAGCAAGTCGAAATCAAAAATTTGGATGAATTGGTGAAAGCACAAATAAAAAGTGCAAAGATTATTTTCTTTGCACTTATCGTGTCTAGTTTGATTATTTCGCTAACTCTTATTCTGATTAGCCGATCAGTTTAAGAGCTAAGTTTGTAATATTATTTGCCTGCGCTAGGGAAGCCGTTGAAGCCTGCAACATCACATTGTTACGTGTGAGTTCTGCTGTTTCTTCTGCGATATCTGCATCACGAATTCGTGAGTTAGCTGCCGACAAGTTTTCATGGGCGATATTTAAGTTATTGATAGTGGAGACCAATCGGTTTTGGAAGGCTCCCATATCAGCTCTGATCGAATTCACTTTAACAAGTGACTCATCAATCACAGCTAGGGTATTTCTCGCACCCTCTTTGTTTGAAAGAGTTTCTGCAGTCAATCCCATCGCTTCAAGAGTAGCGTCTGCGTTTGTAGCATCAAAAGAAATTCGATCTTGGAATGGATCGTTGTGCACGCCTACCTGAATTTCGTAAACGCCACCGAGTCCATTAAGCAATTCTTGCCCGTTGTACTCTGTCACTTCGGCAACACGTTGAATTTCTTTTTTGAGACCTTGGAATTCCATATCTACAAATCCACGTTCAACGTCGCTCAC
This sequence comes from Bdellovibrionales bacterium, assembly GCA_031426555.1. Lineage (GTDB taxonomy): Bacteria > Bdellovibrionota > Bdellovibrionia > Bdellovibrionales > JAGQZY01 > JANPLN01. The sequence goes on from JANPLN010000009.1 coordinate 29,059, forward strand.
TGTATCAGAAGCACTCTGAATCGCAAGTTCTCGCATGCGGATGAGCATGTTTGAGACTTCGTTCAATCCACCTTCTGCAACTTGTGCGAGTGAGATACCGTCGTTCGCATTTCTGTTGGCTTGCTTTAAGCCACGAATTTGCGCCCTTAAGTTTTCTGAGATGGCGAGGCCCGCAGCATCATCAGCAGCTTTATTGATTCGATATCCAGAGCTCATGCGCTCTAAATTCGTTTGCATGCTTCGATTCGTATTGAACAGCTGTCTTTGGCTGTTAATAGATGCGAGATTGGTAGATATACGCAACGACATAGTTTTCTCCTCTTGCGTGACCAATCTTCCATGAGGTCTTTGTCGACACGGGTTTATTGTTGTTTATTGTGTCAACAGCTTGTGCAATATGAACAACAGATCGGAACATCATGATACAATTTAAGTCTAGATTTGAGAATTTAGACTTTTGTTGGGGCAAATAGCGTTTCACCCAGAAACAGATAGTATACAAAAACGAAACAGGATCTTTTCAGGACTCAAGTAATAGAACTTCACAAATCGAAATAAAATACCGAAGATGGTATGCATGCAAAAGCTTATGAAGTTTTTTATTAGTCTATCTCTAGTTTTCCCTGGCCAACAATTGTTGGCTAAAGAAAAGCGAACTTTAGATTACAGAATCTACACAGCTTCTCTTTGGATCGATAACTTAAAGATGCCAATCACGAGTGGTAAAGCCGTTTGGATTGACTCCATGTTTGTTATATTTAAAGCGAGTAAGGAATTAAGTTTGAATGATGTCCATTCAAATGTAATTCTTCAAATCAACGATTCCAAAGCGACCGGGACACGAGCTGTGGTCGTGGATTACGATCTCTCTTCGGGTTGGATGTTGGCGGAAGTCAAAAAACAGGCTGTTTCAGCTCCACGACAAAAATTGGGCGATCAGCAAGTTGTGGATTTGCTGACGCAAAATGATTTGATCGATCATCGAGATAGAAAGCTTATTCTATCAGCCCTGGTTAAGTTTGACCAAAACCGCCACTCCCGTGGAATCGCCGGTGACAAAGATTTTTACGAAATGTTGGGACTACAAATTAAAGACTATGCGCAAAAAATGACCAATGCGATGGTTAAGAGTCAGCGTAAAATTTTCTGGAAGAATAATATTTCGATGCCACTTCCGCTAGTGGACTCATGTTCAGTGGATTCAGATTTATTAATTAGAACAAAAAACCATGCTCAGCTCCGATTAGAGCAGGCTTTTGCGTGTCATGTGCAAGGGTCACTCTCCTCTCGCGAGATCTCGTCAACCCTTAGGCCTGAGTATACAGTCCTGACAGGAGTACTTAAGACGGATGAGCCTTTTTTAAAGATACCATCTGTCGCGACGCAATTGGCGTTATTAGGCACACAAATGGATGCAGACACTGTTAGCGGAATGGCCTTGGGGCGTTGCATTTCCCATTGGATTGGCGAAAAGCAACTATACATGAAATCATGTGTTACTAAAAACGGAACCTTTAATGACTTATATAATGGCTATCATCTGATTGGCTTTTACCATAATCAAAAAATTATCTACAAATTTTTAAAGGCCAAAGGCTTTACGAAAGATAACCAAACGGAAATCGTTGAAAAAATGTTAAATGCAACCCGGGGAAGCGTTCTGTGACAAAAATAAGTGTATTTGTTGAGTCGAAAACGGGAGAAGTGCTGGGAGAAGTCTTTTCATTTAAAGATCGAATTTCCATTGGATCTGGTGAAGAATGCTCAATCTGCTTAAAAAATAATAAACTGGCCGAATTGGAACACGAAATTTATTTTTTGAACGGGGAGTGTTGGCTCCAGGTGGGGAAAGACGGTGCGCCGATTACCTCTTTAGGCAAACAGCATAGGTCTTTAAAAATCTCACAAAGTTCACAATTTCAATTTCGCGACATGGTGTTAAAAGTGATACTTGATTCCATTCCAGAATTTGAGAGTGAAGCCACAAAAATTGTAAACGAAACGATGCTTGATAATTCAGATAAAACGCGCGTTGTCAGCCAAAGTGAGCGGACCCTGGAAGTCGTTTCGTCGGCACCAGATCTAACTGATTTAGAGGCGACGAGAGTTGTTTCCAATCTTGAGCAAACAAAAATTCTTTCTGCCCAAGAAGCCACGCGCATATTGACGGTCGCGGAAAGCGTGGCGCCAGCTTTTGACGAAACTACTTTAACGAACACAAAAATACAGTTTAAAAAAAATAAGCAGAGCTATGAGATTCTGATCGCAAGAAGAAATATCTCCAGTCAGATCAACGATTTCTTCGACAGTCAGGATTTTAGTCGCGTAAGAGCGAACGTCCAGGATCTTTTAAATCAATTTCAAATAAAAGAACGAATATTTCCCATTTTAGGTGTCTTTTTTTTAGCTATTGCAGTTTTTATGATCGCCACGCGCGAAAACCCAGTCGCAAGTACTGACATCCTAGCCAGCAACAAGCAAAAAAGCGACAGATTACCACTTTCAATAAAACCGACTCCCGCGCCAAATGGGACTGCCGGATCCGAAGTGCCTTCGTCCCAGACAAAAGACGGGTATCTCAGCGAAATGTCCCGACTGTTTGAGTAAGTCTAAGTATAAAGATTTTTTCATCAAATTCCGATCTACACATTGGAGAATTACATATGCCATTTGATAGAAAAAAAATTGGAAAAGAATCCCAAGATTCAATGTGGACATCGACATCCGACTTATTTTTAGGATTGTCCGTTGTCTTCTTGCTCCTCTATGTTTCAGCAAGTCTGAAGCAAGGCACAGAGGGCTTTCAAAAACAGCAAGAGTACAAAGAGCTTACAAAAATAAATCAAGATCTCAAAGAACAGATCAAAGTTTATGATTCTTTAAAGAAAAATTATCTTGAGACGCAGGCCTCCGAAGGCGAAAAAGAGACCTATGAAAAACTCATGGGACAGTTGGATCTCCTTCAAGATGAATCACAAAAAGAAAAAAAAGATCTTATGAAACAAGCTAAGCAGCTTCAGGATAAAGAAGTTGCTTTGAATCAGTATCAACAGATTGTACGAAATATTATTAACTCGAGTATGCTTTCAAAATCACGAATCAAGCAACGTGATACGCTGATCGAGAAAAAAGAAGTCGTGATCGATCAGAAAAATACTGAAATTGACTCTTTAGCCCAACAGATTGACGAAAAGAAGAAGGCGCTTGATGAAGGGCGTGCCTACGCAGAAAAATTGGAAAATAATTTGAGTAGTAGTTTAAGCGATTTGCAAAAAGCTTACAAAAAGCAAAAAATGACGCAAACGAAGTTCTTAGCCCAGAAACAGAAAATACAATCCGAATACGAGCAAAGAATGGGTTCATTAAAAGAGGCGAATGCGCAAACAGAGGCTCAGCTCAACGCTCTAAGTAGCGATCTTCAGCAAACCAAGGGCCAACTCGGAAAAGCAAGTCAAGAGCTTGAACAGGCTGGACAAAATATCTCCGACCTCAAAGGGAAGTATGCTGGCGCTCTAGGGCAGGCACAGGAAATGTCAGGAAAATTTGCGCAGGCCAATCAAAAAGTTTCTCAGCTCAGTGGTGATCTCGCAAAAGCACAGGAAAATCTCAACGCAAAGAGAAAGCTTGCCGAAGGTATTAAAGGAGCATTTGCAGCCAAAGGTATCAAAGCAGAAGTGGATCAAAAGAGCGGAGATGTTCTACTTTCCTTTGGAGAGGAATATTTTGATACGGGACGCTCTATTTTAAAGCCCGGTATGAAAAAAGTGTTGGAACAGACGGTTCCCGAATATTCCAAGAGCTTATTTCAAAACAGATCCATCGCATCTAAAATATCGAACATTGAAATCATTGGTTTTGCATCGCCAACTTATAAAGGTAAGTATATAGATCCCACTAAGTTAAGCGGAGAAGATCGCGGAGCCGTTAATTACAATTTGGATTTAAGCTATCAACGCGCAAGATCTATTTTTGACCACGTGTACAGCAATATGACCTTTGAGCACAAAAAAGAAATGCTACCTCTCATTAAGGTCGCAGGACGTAGCTTTCTGGCAAATAAAGAGCGAAACATTGCAACTTCGGGCGCAGAAGATTTTTGTCTGAAAAATGATTGCTCAAAGCTACAAAAAGTTATCATTAAATTTAATTTGAAAGACTAGGAGCGTAAAATGAGCGGTTTAGACCATGGTTTAAATGAAATGTTTAGTCAGTTTGTGACAGTTGCCAAGGCAGTGCATTTTCCAGCAATGCTATTGATGTTTGCTGCTGGCGCCTCTCTGCGTTGGTTGACTTACAAAATGGTGTACAAATACTACTATTTTGCGAGGGAGTTTGAGAACCGGGTCAGCCAATTTTTGGCCGAACAAAGTCCAAAAAAGACGACCCAATACTCATTTTATGTACTGTGTAAAAAGCTTTTGGAAAAAACGTTCTTTGAAATCACCTCAGCTCGGGAAAAGAAAGAGAAGGGTGATTTTGATAGAATTGTTTTAGTGGATGACAGGCTTTTTTTAACAAAATGGGGAGCTTCATGGTTTGTTGTAAACAGTCTTAAGCAAATTCGTTTTTTACAATACGGAGCTAGTGACCCTAAATTAATGAACATCACAAAAACGCTACTAGGTAAAAATCCGGTATTCACCAGACTTTTTGGTGTGATTCCGCTCGGTGGACTTAATGAGTTTTTAAATATGCTTCCAGGACTTTTTGTGATTGGCGGGATTTTCGGAACATTTTTGGGAGTTATGAAGGGTCTACCTGGCTTAAGTGCTATGGATTTAAGTGATCCGGCGACCACTAAAACTGTAATGGATTACTTTCTTGTTGAAGTATCGCTCTCCATGGGAGCCTCGGTCACTGGTATTTTATTGAGCGTGATGATGACAATTGTTAACGTTTCGTTCAATCCTGAAAGACTGTACTCCGACATGACAGAAAGACTGGAAAACAATTTTGATTTGATTTGGAACTACGCAACGAACAACGAGGTTCCTTCGGACCTCAAATCTTTCGATGAGAACAGAAGTCCCGACGAAGTTCTTGCGGAGGCCAGTGTTATTCAGGAATTTAAAAAACATACGGGTGATTACGATAAAAGCGCTTAAGCTAAGGAGCAATTACTTTGTTTTCTATTAAGATTAAGAGAAATAACAGCTTTGAGCTTTTCACATCGAAGGGTCCAGAGTTCATACTGGGGCGCGCCACGGATTGCAATATTGTAATCCAATCCGACGTTATTTCTCGTCATCATCTTAAAATCGTTGTGACTCCAGAAGAGGTTTTCATTCTTGATTTAAAATCAGCGAATGGTACCTACGTCGACGGACATCTCATCACTCCTCAACAACCCTATGTGGTCAGTGAGCTAAGTGATATCCGACTTGGAAACATGAAGGAAACCATTAAAATTTGTGATCCACGAGAAGAGCCTGAGAAGGTCGATGTGCCTGCACCTAAAGAGGTATTTAACAAACCGTTGACTCCCAAGCCGCAGTCAACAGCTGTAAAAATCGCAATAGCTCCCCCAGAGGTTTCGCTGCAAGAAGTGAGTAAAAAAGCCGAAGCCATCTTGGAAAACGCTAAGAAAAAGGCTCGTGAAATTATTGCGCTGGCGGAACACGAAACTGATCAAAAATCTGCAAAAATGCTAGAAAATTCAGAAGCAATTATACGGGACGCAAAAGATCAGGCCGAGAAAATCATCATCAATGCTGAGGAGTCCACAAAGGTCATTATTAAAAAAGCAAAATTTGATGCCGAGACCATTGTTGATAAGGCAAATGTCCAATCCAAACTCATCGTAGATAAATCTTTAATGGAAGCTGATTTAGCTGTAGCTGAAGGACGACGTCGAGGCGAAAGCCTTGTAAAAAGTGAGCTACTACAAATAGAGAATGAGAAAATTAAGTTAAAAGAAATTTGGCTCGAAGAAGAAAAACGTTTGCGCGCTGACTTTAATAAATTCAAAGAAGAAGAAGGGGCTAAATTAAAGCAGCTTCATTTTGAAGAGCGCGAAAAAGTAAGAAAAGAGTTGGATGAAAAAAGAACTCTCTTCGCTAAGGAATTGCTTAAAAAGCAAGAAACTCTGCGGGTCGAAGAATCGGATTTGGTGAGTAGAAAGTATATCATCGAGAATGAAATAGAAACGATGCAAAATAAACACGAACAGTTAAAAAATGACTATGCACAGAAAAGTCTTGCTTTAAAAATTCAGTATGAAGAAGAAAAGGGTAAATCGGAGCTTACAGTTAATGCGTTAAAGAAAAAGTACGATGTCGAGATGGAGATCTACAAGAAAAGTGAACTCGAGCGGATGCAGTCCTACTTAAAGCAGCATCAGGGAACCCTCGATGAAAACCAAAAAATGCAAAATCTCAAGGCGAATTACTCTTTAAAGAAATCCATTGCTGCAGCCTTAGACCAAGGGCTCGGAGAGCATATCGACAAGGAACAAGTGAGTGTTCTCCTCGAGCGAGTGAGTAATAACATCGATCAAACGATTCACCAAATCGAAGAAGAAAAAAGAACGACGAGTGCTCTTTCTGAAAATTCGTCAGAAAAAACGGTACAGAATAGAAATTCAAAAACGGCAACGATTTTTGCTGTCGGACTTTGCGCAGCACTTATGGGCGTTTTTATGTTTTGGGATATCATCTATCAATCTCTCCGCCAGAGTGAGACCTATGCAAAGTTTATGTTTGATAAAATGCAGATCGAGAGTGTTTACGTGCCCATTCAAACCGCGGCATGGCGTAATTCTTACCGTGAGCGTGTGCTTTATTTAAAAGATTACGTGGAGTTTAAAACAAATTCGCTGTATTTGGATAAGTGGACCCAGCATCTTACAAACATCGAAAACGCCCAGTCTTTGCGACTTAGTGAAGATGAAATGGTTCAATTTTTAGCCCGTGAAATTAACCTCGTAAGTCAACTCTCGGCTTTGCAGAAGACCATAGATGCTCGTCAGCTCGAGCTAAGCCTCACAAAGCTGAAAGCAGCAGAAGATGAAGCGATGGCTGACTTCACTAAAACACTCAAATCCAAAGAGAATTTACAAAAAGTTTTAGATTGGGAAAAGCAGTTCGTGATGGAACATATGACCCGGCTTCAGCAACAGCGACTGCCAACAGGAAATAAATGATTCTTATTAAATTAATTCTCATTTATTTTTGCCTTGCAGAAACCACGAGTAATCCATCGGCGCTCCGCGAGCGATTGAGCGTACCGTCCTTCTCCCAGCAAGATGCACGGAATGTCGGTTGGACTCCGAGAAACGCAGAGTTAAAAAATGTGTATATAAAACTCTATTTGGCCAACGAAGTTAACAAAGTCGCGCTCCGCAATGCTTTTGAGTTTTACGAGAAAAATAGTTGCTCGTCATCTGCGAGATCCCAATCGTGCTGCCGCAATATGAGCTCTCAGACCTTAGCCATTTCGGATTTTACTCGTCCTTCTAACGAAAATCGTCTGCATCTGATTAATTTGCAAACTGGAACGTCTACCAATATGCTTGTGGCCCACGGCAGTGGTTCAGATCCCGATCATGATCGCCGAGCGCAGACCTTCAGTAATCTCGCAAACTCAAATCAGACGCCTGCAGGATTCCATATCGCTCGCGGTCAGTATATGGGGAGCAATGGATTGAGTTTGAATTTGCACGGCGTAGAACCGTCGCGGAACGGCAACTCCTATCGCCGTCGAATCGTAGTGCACGGAGCAAGTTATGTGCAAAGCGGAGGACGAAGCCACGGTTGCCTCGCAGTTGAACCAAAAAATATTCGCTCAGTGGTAGAAATGCTAAGTAACGATTCGCTTGTTTACAACTTTAACGGTGAGGCCGCGATCAATGCGAATGCCTCAGAACTGTGTGCCGGAGCCACGGGACCTCAATAGATTGCATCTGACGCCCTAATTCCCTAGACCTAGGGATAGTTTTATCAAAATGAGATAAATACCCCTAAAGACTCATATTGAAACACCGATGAGTGATACAAGAGTAATTGCCCATAGAGTTATCTCTTAAAGTATCAATGGATGATACGTAGTGTTTTCAAGGAGGAAGTATGGGTTTGCGTATTAACACAAACACAGCGGCTTTAAACGCACAGAGAAATTTGTACGGTACAAAGCTAGCATTAGATAAAAGCTTGGAAAAGCTTTCTTCGGGTTTCCGAATCAATCGGGCCGGTGACGATGCTGCGGGTTTAGCGATCTCAGAAAGTTTGAGAGGACAGATTCGTGGATTGAAAATGGCTTCGCGAAACGCACAAGACGGCGTCTCGATGATTCAGGTTGCCGAAGGTGGATTGCAAGAAGTCAGTAACATCCTCATCCGATTGCGCGAACTGGGTGTACAAGCAGCTTCTGACACTGTCGGGCCCATTGAACGCCAGCTTCTCAATGTAGAATATCAACAGTTACTCGATGAAATCGACCGTATTGCCGATTCCACAGAATTTAATGGCACGCCTCTTCTCAGCGGAACAGGAGCGATCCTAGATTTCCAAGTGGGCACACGGAACGATCCAAATATTGACAGACTTTCATTCGACGCTTCGAAAGCAGACGCGAATAGTGCTGCACTTGGAGTGAATTTAACCACAGTGGCAGATAAAGCCTCTGCACAAAATTCACTTTCGGCCATTGACGAAGCCATCGTCGCAGTTTCGGCGACCCGGGCCGACTTTGGAGCCATGCAAAATCGATTGCAATCGACGATAAATAATTTGTCGATCTCTCTCGAGAACATGGCTGCAGCAAATAGTCGAATCCGTGATGTGGATGTTGCCGAAGAAACCGCTGAGCTCACCAAACAAAATATTCTGATGCAAGCAGGAACTTCTGTTTTGGCTCAAGCCAACCAAACATCTAAAAACGCTTTACAATTATTAAACTCAGCCTTTGGATAACAAAGGCTGAATTTCTAGAGAAATTATCCTGAGCCTTCTCCCCCCAAAAGAGCTGGTTCAAGACCTGTCCCATCTGCTCCCGGGATTACGAATTCCTTCGTAATCCTGGATTTTTGCGTTTTAGAACGAGTTCTTTGCAAACGCCGCAGTCAAAATAGCGACACTTCAATCCTCCAAGCGACAGAAAAATTAGGTCCAGTCTCGTCAAAAATGAATAAAAGACGCTCTCTCTGTTGGCACTGTTTATGCTTTATAGGTTGTTAGATGAAACTATTTTCTTTGCTAAACCTTTGTCGAGTCTTGGAAGTCGCATTCGTAATGAGTACGAGTGTTTTCCTGTTTTTGGAACAAAGCCATGCTTCGGGTGAAACAGAAATCAATCATCTCAACGAAGTCACGCATCTCGAAATGCAGGACATAGCACCTGCAGATTATGTAATTAAAAGAACCGGCGAAAAGCTGGAATTAAACGTGGATGCCCTGTCAGAAACTACAAAAAAGAAACTAACGAACTATTCTGATCGATTTATTAAAAAGATCGAAATACAGAAAAATACCTCATTGAGCAAAGACATCATTACATTTCATCTTGCCGACAAAGACCTCGAAGTTTTTGACTATTTGACGGATGCTCCATCTTCACTTTCTCTCGACTTCTTCGCAAAAGAAGAGGGAAAGGAAACAGATGCCGAATATGAAATGGCACAAAAATTACTAAAGAAAAATAATTCAAAAAATTCAGAAAAAAGTGCTTCGAAAAAATCCTTACAAAACGCCAGAAGAGATGTCGCTTCTTCGGAATTTATTCAAACAATAGGACATGTAACCATTGCCGGTGACACGGCAGATGTAAAAGACCACGCCAAGAGCGAAGAAGAGAAGAGTCAAAAAAAGAAAGAAGTGAACGCAGAGTTATTAAGAATAATTCGACTGGCCAAACAGGATGCCGGAGATATTTTAAAGTTCGACACGGACAAGTTGAATTTTAGTAAAGATTCTCTCATAGAGGGAAAAAATAAAATCTATATAAAATATCCAGTTTTGTTGAATGAGCACAAATATATTTCTGAAATACTGCAAAAAAATATACAGTACGAAGTAAAAGAAGCAAAGGATGCAGCGGGAAAAGATTTTTTGAAGATCCGTAAGTTCTACACCAATAGTGACTACAAAAACTTTTTAAAGTCGGAAAAAATATTTCAAAAAAGGCATCCAACCTCAAAATTCGAGGAAATGATTACCTATATGGAAGCAGATGCCTACTTAGAGCTTTATAAATTGGAAAAAGAAAAGATTTTCTTTGACCGAGCACTTAAAATCTATGACTCCTTGCTCAGCAAATATCCGGACTCTCAGATTTCGGAACGAACGCTTTTGCTAGCCGCCTATCTGCGCTTAAAAGACCAACAGTATTTCGAAGCCTCTAGGAATCTCAAGCAGTACACTGTGAGATACGAAAAGTCGCCTCTCCGCGAAAACATAGAACTTATTCTAGCCCAGTCACTTGTTCGGCTGCATGAATACGAAGATGCCAAGAAAATATACAGCCAGTTGTTTAAGTCGGACAATCAAGAAATTCAAGCCTCCGCCTACTACGAGTATGGCAATATCTATTTTGAGGAAAAAGACTACCTCAGCGCCATTTCGGCCTACGAGACAGCGCTGAAGTTATATCCACACGAAGATAGAACCCATGAAAATATCTATTTTAACCTGGGGGAGACGCAGTTTCTGATTGGCGATTACAAGGCCAGTCTCAATCATTTAAGAAAATTTATTGCACAACATCCGCAGCATGATTACGCCTCCTATGCCTGGACTAGAATGGGTGAAATATTTGAACTTTCCGAGGTGGATCCGAAAATATGGAGGGGCTACTACAATGAAAGCCACTTCCGTTTTCACAATCACCTTGGTGGAGCCATTGCAAAGATAAATCTTTTGTACCACCAAGCAATTGGTGACAAAAAGAAATTTGACTACTTGCTGGAGCAAATCAAAAAGTTTGAAAATCAAATTCCGCTCAAGCAAGCTAACGAATACATCACTTTTAAAATTGCAGACGCCTATTACGAAGTGGGAAAATATCCGGAGTCCACACAAACACTGATCAATGAGTTTAAATCGGGTCGCATGCCAGAACACACTGACAAACTACACAAGCGAATTGGACGTGGTCTTGCGGCGCAACTAAGATCAGCCGTCGAAGATAAAAAAGTGGTTGTAGGAATGAAAATTTTTGATGAGGTAGACCCTTTATGGTTTAAAAAATCCGAGCGCTTTGATTTCAGTTTCTATAAAGGTGAATTGTTTCGCGAAGCAAATTTATGCGCCAAAGCGCAAAAGCAGTACGAGGTTTATCTTGCAGATTTCGAAAAAGTGCCTAAAAAAGACGAGCTCGATAAAAGCCAAAGACTGCCATACCTTTCAGAAGTTTACTTAAAAAGTTCGATTTGTCTCAACCAACTCGATCAGCAATCAAAAGCTCAAGAAATGTTGTCAAAAGTGGATCCGCAAAATCTTGGGCAACAGGAGTTAGATGACTACTACCTGCTACAGGCAGATATCGCGACGAAAAATGTTGCACCAGATGAGGCGCTAAAGTTCTTGGCAAAAATTCAAAACCAAAATCTCGATACTTTGAACAAAAAGATAGATATTTTAAACGAAAAAGGGCTCAGCAAAGAGTCCATTGCCTCTATCGACTCGTATATGGACGGAAATTCGTTGAATGAAAAAGATCGATTTAGTCTTTTACGAAAAAAGCTTTCGATCTTAGAAAATAGCAAAGATAAAAAAATGCCACAGTTTTTACAGAGCTTTTATGAAGAATTCAAAAATAAGCCTTTTGATTTTGACAGAGAAAAGTATCTTCTTTTTGGAAATTTATTGGACCAAAAAAAAATGAAAGAAGCCGAGGAAGTGTTTTCTAAAATTAAAGCGGACAGCTACTGGGCTAAGTTAGCCGCCGAAAAAAAGACTTCGACGCAATGGGGTCAAAAATACCAAAAATTTGTAGATCGAATTCCTGCTATGCAAAAACCTAAGGAGTCTGTTGATGATAAAAACCCAAAATGAGCAAATGAAGAATATCTTAGCATTGCTGGACAATGTTGCTCAAGCTCGGTCGACCATTCTTCTTTGTGGCGAAACGGGTGTTGGTAAAGAGGAAATGGCTAAGTACATTCATCATATGAGCCCACGCAGAAAAAAGCCCTTTATCGCAGTGAACTGCGCGGCTTTTCCAAGCGAATTGCTCGAGAGCGAACTCTTTGGCTCGCAAAAGGGTGCTTTTACCGGGGCGCACCAAGATCGAGTGGGCCAAATAGAGGCAGCTCACGAGGGGACTTTTCTCCTCGACGAAATTAGCGAAATGCCATTTGAACTCCAAGGGAAATTATTGAGAGTCATTCAAGAAAAAGAGATCGTTCGTTTAGGCAGCAACGAACCCAAAAAGGTGGATGTTCGGTTTATTTGCACAACAAATCGAGACCTGAAAGAAATGGTCAAAGAAAACTCTTTTCGAAGTGATTTGTTTTATAGAATTAATGTAGTGCCTGTAAAAATCCCATCCCTAAGAGAGCGCTACGAAGATATGCAAACAATCACACAGTTCTTAATTGAGAAGTTTTGTTTAGAGAATGGTGTTCCGTGCAAGGATATCGACTCAACAGCAATTTCAAAAATTAAAAAATGGTCCTGGCCAGGGAATATTAGAGAATTGCAAAATGTAATCGAACGAAGCGTTTTGGCTTGCTCTGGACCTCAGCTGACAGCCGAGAACGTGCTCATTGATGGGTTCCAAGAAGTTCGCAATTTACGTTTAGAGCCGGGAATGACCATTCAAGAAGCTGAGAAAATTTTAATCCTCAAAACTCTTCAACATACCGAGCGAAATAGAACGCAAGCAGCTAAGCTTCTTGGAATTAGTATTCGCACACTGAGAAATAAATTAAACGAATACAAATTGGAGGGCTTCAGTGAATCAAATTTTTGATAAAACCCTAAGAGCTCTTGCGACATCGAATAAAATTCGCGAAGTAAAGCAGAGCGTACTTTCAGCGAACGTCGCCAACGCAGAAACACCCGGTTACCATGCTCAAAAAGTGGATTTTGAGTCGGAGCTTAAGCGAGCATTGAATATCAACGAAGGATCCATCGAGTCGGTAAAAGCCGACATTTACGATAATCCTGAAGTCGATGTTTCCAACGATGGCAACACCGTCGATTTGGAAAAAGAGCTTTCGAGTATGGTCGAGAACAACATCATGTATCGAGCGGCCAATCAGCTGATTAACAAAAAACTCGCATCGTTAAAGTATGTAGCTTCGGACGGAGGTAGATAATGGATTTTGGAACAGGGTTCAGAATCAGTAGTAGTGGTATGAATGCTCAGCGCATTCGCATGAACACGATTTCGAGCAACATTGCCAATATCAACACCCTCAATACGCCAGAGGGTGGCCCTTACAGACGAAAGGAAGCTGTTCTACAGGCTCTCCCCGAGGCCAAGTCTTTCAGTGAGATGATGCTAAAGGATCCAAATCAATCCATGAGCCGGGTGCAAGTAACTGACATCCACGTAGACACCGGTGCCCCACTGATGAAATACGAGCCAGACCACCCCAATGCGGATGAAAGTGGAAACGTAGCCTACCCAAATATTAATTTAATGGAAGAAATGGCTAATATGATTCAAGCAACGCGCTCCTATGAGGCTAACGTCTCGGCTCTGAACGCGACCAAAGACATGGCCATGTCAGCATTAAATATTGGAGAGTAATTTATAGTTTTAAATTTGCGACTTTGAGTTAAAATAAAAGGAAGGATTTGCCATGGACGGTTTATCGATCAAAAATTCTAATCTCAGCGGCGGCATCGGAAAAATATCCAATGCTCTGGGCCCTCTTAAGCCCAACGCAGGAGCCAACGAGGCCGGCGAATCTTTTGCGGACACTTTAAAAAATGCGGTTGGAAAAGTGAACGAATTGCAAGTGCAAGCTGACGTAAAAATGCAACAACTAGCCACCGGAGAAACCACCGACATCGCAGATGTTAAAATTTCCGCTGAGAAAGCGGATATCGCTCTTCGCTTAATGACTTCTGTTCGCAACAAAATGATCGATGCTTACCACGAAATTATGAAAATGCAGGTTTAATAGGGAGCCCTTGTGAAGAATTTATTTAATGTCTTATTTTTGCAACTAAGAGATTTTTTTAAGAGCCTGACGCCTCTTAAAAGAATGTCTGTTATAGCCAGTGCCGCCGTGGCTTGCGCTGCCCTCGTGACCATTTCGATCATGGGTGGGAAAAAAGACTTTGTGGTTTTGCTCAAAGATGTGGGGCCAGACCAATCGGTGTCGGTCATTAGCATCCTCGAAAACAAAAAAATTCCGTATCAACTCATCGACAGCGGAAAAACCATCATGATACCAAACAGCTTTTTGCCATCGACACAGATGCTGATCATGTCCGAGGTGGGTTCAGAAAAATTGAGTCAAGGTTTGGAGCTCTTTGATAAACAAAACTTTGGAACAACGACCTACGAGCAAAAGATAAAATACCAACGCGCCATCCAAGGTGAACTCACTCGAGCTATTAACACCATTGATTCGGTAAGTAGATCAAAGATTATTTTGGCGATCCCTGAGAAAAAGACATTTATGTCTGAGAATGACACACCTCCCACAGCTTCGGTAATTATCGAACTTCATCACGGAAAAATTCTCAGTGAGGAACAAGTTCGCGGCATTACTTACCTGGTTGCAAGTTCCGTGGAAAACTTAAAATCCGAGAATGTGTCGGTTGTGGATTCTCGCGGAAAAGTTCTTTCGAAGAAAGGCGATTCGTCCATGGCGGATTCCGCCGAGATGATGGATTCTCGACGTAAAATCGAAAACTATTTTCAAGAGCGCATCGAAGGCATTTTGGCCAAGGTCGTTGGCGAAGGAAAAGTCATTGCGCGCGTGAGTGCCGATTTAAATCTGAAGCAAACTTCGAAAGTGGAAGAGATCATCGATCCTGATAAAGTCGCAATTAAATCAACTCAGTCGGATCAAGAGACCATGGCTGGGAATCGCTCGAATCCGACAGGTGTTCCTGGGGCCAGAGCCAACCTGCCTGGGGCCAACGAGGCTGGAAACGTTGTTTTTAATCAAGACGTCAACAAAGAGCACAAGAATGTAACCTACGAAGTTCCAAAAACCACAGTGAATGTTGTGGAAGCTGCGGGCGGAATCAATCGCATCAGTGTGGCAGTGATGGTTGATGGGATGATGGTTGATGTTAAAGAAGGCACGAAGACCGTAAAAAAATGGCAACCAAGAAGCCCGGAAGAAGTTGCTCGGCTTGAAAATATAGTTAAGAATGCGATTGGCTTTGATGATAAGCGTGGAGATTCAGTTAAGATTGAATCCTTTGAATTTGCCAAAGTATCGATGGAAGACGCGGATGGTATTTCGCGCGAACTCTACAGACAAAAAATGATCCGCTTTATCTTGAGCTGGGTATTAGCTGCGCTCGGCCTCCTCCTCGTGTACTTATTTGTTATCCGTCCTTTCAGCTCTTGGGTCACGGACAGCTTTCAGGAGTCCATCGAAGATATGTTGCCCAAAACCATCGAAGAACTGGAAGAGTTGCAATCCATTGATAACCGACTCCCTGGAATGTCGAACCTTGTTCCGGTTTTAGAATCGCCAATTGATCCGGAAAAAGCAGAAAGCGAAATTTTGAAAGATCGAATATTGACCTTGATTCAAGATGACACCGAAAAAGCCTCTGGCGCTCTGAGTCTGTGGCTTGTAAGGAGAGATATCTAATGTCGGCAAATAAATTAAAAAAAGTTGAAAGCATCGATTTTCGCAAACTCAAGGGCTTTGAAAAAGCCGCCATTCTGGTAAATTATCTTGGACCAGATGCCGCTAAATTATTTTTTAAAAACATGGACGACGCTGATTTAAAAAAGATCCTCTCTCTCATGAGTAAATACCGCGTTGTACCCATCGAAATAACAAAAAAAGTTCTTGAAGAGTTTTATGAGCTCGTGAGTGAATCGGAAGACTACATCTTTTCGGAAAAAGTAGGATCCCGTGAAATTATCACTGAAGCCTTGGGCGAAGAAAAAGCACGGCATATCCTTGGTCACATGGACTATGCCGTCCGACAAACCCGCAGCCTCGAAAGCTTGGAGATGGTCGATGCAAAGACACTGGCCAACTTTTTAATCAGCGAGCACCCACAGACCATCGCCGTTATTTTAGCGCATTTAGAAATTGAAAAGCGCGGTGATGTTCTCAAGCGGCTTCCCGACGGACTTCAAGGTGAAGTTGTTTTACGTTTGGCGAACTTGGAGCATGTGTCTCCAGAGCTCTTGGCCGAAGTGGACAAAGTTCTCAAAGATGAGCTCGCCAACGTTGGAACGGTGGATAACGCCCAACTCGGTGGTGTTCAGGTTGTAGCCGAGATGCTGAACATGATGGATAAGAATACCGAGAAAACTATTCTTGGTGTTATTGAAGAGCGCGATAAAGAAATGGCTGATGAAATTCGCAAATTGATGTTTGTCTTTGAAGATATTGGCAAAATCGACAACAAGGGAATTCAGCTTCTTCTTAAAGAAGTTCCAAATGATAAACTTCTGTTGGCTCTTAAGACTGCTAACGAAGATATTAAAGCAAAAGTATTTGCCAATATTTCTAAACGTGCGGCTGAAATTCTCAGTGAAGATCTCAATTCACTGGGTCCGGTGAAAGTGGCGGATGTTGAAGCGGCGCAGATGGAAATCGTAAATGTAGCTCGTCGATTGGAATCTGAAGGAAAAATTGCAATAGCTAGAGGTGGTTCGGAAGATGTCTTCGTTTAAAATTGCGACCCCCACTAGAATTGATACTCATGTTCCTGAGAAGCTGGAAAATGCCGACTCACCACAGAGTCGTGCATTTTTTGGGAATACGAATGATGCACCGAAAGACTTCTTTGTTTTAAACCCGGAAATTTCGCACTTTATTGGATTAACAGCGGCTCGAACCAAGGAAGAAAAACGTCGATTTGATGCAGAAGTTTTAATGTACGTGCAAAAAATTAAAGACAATGCTTTTCAGGAAGCCTACGAACAAGGACTGCAAAAGGGAATTGAAGAGTCGAAAAAAGAGGCTTTTAATCAAGCAAAACAAGAGATCGGTATGCGTTTGCGTGTCTTTACCGAAATTTGCGAAAAAATTAATCAAATGACAAAGTTAGTCTTTGAGCAAAACGAAAAAGACATAGTTGATCTGTGTTACTTGATGGCCGAAAAAGTTATTCAGAGAACTGTGCAAAGAGAGCCAGGAATGGTTTTTAATGTTTTTCAGCAGGTCTTAAAAACTCAGGCTGTGACGAATATCCAAATTTCCGAAGAGGATTTTAACTATTTCGAAAAAAACAAATCTGAAATCGGTTTAGACATTGATTTATCCCAGGTGAGCGTAGAAGTGAATCGCGATCTTTTGCCAGGCGATGTACTTTTTTCGAACGACCTTGGAATTCTTGATGGAACACTGCAATCACGACTCGAAATGTTACGACAGATTGTAACAGAGGTCGAAAGCTAATGTTTCTTAATTTACGAAAGCTACATCATCAAATTGAGGATGCGGATCTTTTTAAAAAAAAAGGCCGAGTGACAGATGTTTCACAGCAAATTGTTCAGGGCTATTTACCAAACGCTCAAATCGGATCACTTTGCCAAATCGACGCGGGTTCTAGCGCCGAACCTTGTCTGGCAGAAGTGGTGGGTTTGAAAAATGGCAAGGTTGTTCTTATTCCTTACAATAAAATATCGGGTGTGAGCGTGGGTAACCAAATCGAACTGCGCAGGCAATCCAACGATTGCCTTGTGGGCCCAGAGCTCTTAGGTCGCGTAATCGATGGTATGGGGCAACCCATTGATCAATTGGGTGAACTGCGCTGTCGTTACCATAGACCGCTCACAAAAAATTCCACAAATCCGCTGGCAAGACGCCCTATCGATCAATCTTTGGATTTGGGAGTGAAAGCTGTCAACGCGTTCAACACGATTGGCCGAGGTCAGCGTGTATCCATTATGGCAGGCTCTGGCGTTGGAAAATCTGTCCTTATGGGAATGATGGCCCGTTCCACCGAAGCGGATGTCATCGTTATTGCCATGATTGGCGAGCGCGGCCGAGAAGTGAAAGAGTTTATTCAAGATATCCTAGGGATTGAAGGGCAAAAGAAAGCGGTCATCGTTGCGGTGACGAGCGATCAAAGCCCGCTCCTGAGAATGCGTGGAGCTCAGCTTGCCACAACAATTTCCGAATACTTTAGTGAGCAAGGGCAACAAGTGCTGTTGATTATGGATTCTCTCACTCGCTTTGCAATGGCGCAAAGGGAAGTGTCTTTATTATCCGGAGAACCTCCAGCAATGAAGGGATACACCGCAAGTTTGTATCCCACGCTTTCAAAATTGCTCGAAAGAGCTGGAAATTTTGAATCAGGCGGAAGTATCACCGGAATTTACACAGTGCTTGTTGAAGGTGACGATATGGATGATCCCGTTGCCGATACGGTACGGTCCATCGTCGATGGTCATATCGTTTTAACGCGAAAATTAGCGCAACAAGGTCACTTTCCGTCTGTCGATATTTTACAAAGTTTAAGTCGAGTAATGGATAAAGTCGTCACTCCGGATCATCTCGCGGCGGCGCGTAAGCTAAAACGAAAACTCGCTATCTACCGTGAAGCCGAAGATTTAATTAATGTGGGCGCTTATAAAAAAGGTATCAATCAAGAGATTGATGAAGCGGTTTCTTGTTACTCCGAGCTGAATCGATTTCTTCGTCAAGATTTAAATCAACCTGCGAACTACATGGAAACTATCTCGGAAATGCTGTCCATTGCCATGCGCTATAGTGGAGATATGAAATGAAGAAGCACCACTTTCGCATGGAATCGTATTTAAAAATTAAAGAATTTGAAGAAAAACTTTCTTGGACCGAAGTACTTTCTCAGATGAATCGTGTCACCGTCATCGTACAAAAAATTACTCAATTAAAAAACCAACAAAAAACAATCCGAAAAAATATTTCCATGATCGGGCAAAATCAAGGTCCACAGATTTACGAACTATCCCTCGCCGGGGAGTCCATTGAGGGTACAAAAGTAAGAATAGAAAGCCTTCTTTTGGAGCAAAGAAATGAAGAAAAAATCTTGGAACGCCTGCGTTTGAAGCATTTGGAGTCAAAAAAAGATTTAAAAACAATCGAAAAGCTAAAGGAAAATGATCTGAGAAATTTTAAAATTGATCGAGATAAGAAGGATTTAAAAATAACCTCCGAAATTGCTTTGCAAATGTATAATCGAGAGAAGGCCGAAAATGAATAATTATCAGAAGCACTTTCAAAAAATAAAAAAACAAAAAAAAATGAGTCTTGGCTACCAATCTGGAAAGATAAAAAAGGAAAGTCCGTATCTCCAATTTTTGGGTCTCGTGGCTCTTCTGGCGTTTTGTCTGACGTTGTACGGGATCTTGTATCCGGAGAATGTGGAAAAAATGTCGCAAGTTCGTCTGAGCCTTTTCTCGAAAAGTCTTGCCTCTGACGCGGAAGAAAAGTCCCCATCCAAAGAGGTAGCTGTGGAAAAATCTGCCCCTTCAGAAGCTGACAAGGTAGCAGCGGAAAACAAAAAGTCGAAGGCTGCAGTTGAAAAGAACGCCAGTCATGTTGAACAGTTACTTGAAAAAGAAAAAGAATTAGTTGAGCGCGAGAAGAGAGTTAAAGAAATGGAAGAGAAATTGCAACAGGTACAAGTAGAGATGGAAAGTCGGATGGCGCAACTCGACCAAACACGTCGAGACATAGCGAGTCGGCTTGAATCGCGAGTGGTTGAAGAAGAAGAGAACATCGACAAGTTGGTAGGAGTTTACTCGAATATGAAACCACAGAGCGCAGCGATGGTACTTTCGAAACTTGATGAAGAGTTGGCCATCGCCATTTTGAAGAAAATGAAGAAACAAGATGCTGGGAGTATATTAAATTTTATAGATACGCAGAAAGCAAAAGTACTCTCCGAAAAATATTCAGGTTACTAAGGAAAAGGGGCGATAAATGGTTTCAAATTCAATTTCACCATTAGAGATAAAGTCTTTAGATAGTAAAAAAGCGCCCAAAAAATCTAAAAACGACGACAACTCTTTTAAAAACGAAATGCTGGAAAATGAAAAGCGCATGAAAAAGAAATCCGTCGATGGCCGTGAGTCAACAGGTCAGAGTCACGCGGCACGATCACAAAAGTCAACTTCGACCAAGCAAGAACCGCCGAAGCAAACCAGTCGCACAGAAAAATTTGCGGCTGGAGCAACAGAAAAGCAAGCCAATCAGATAGACAAGCAACAAGCCGGGGCATCGGCCGCGGGAAACACGGGCGAAAGTAAAGTAACAGCCGAGCTGCCAGCACAGGCAAAAGCGATTTCGACTGACACAGTGGCAAAAGCCGAATTCACTCAGGAAATGATGGCGGAGTTGCAAACGGCAGGAATCGACATGGCGTCTCTTCAGAAGAAAGACGGAAAGCTGAGCATTGAGGGGATGCAGCTTGTTCAACCACAGATGTTGCAAACTTCAGCAACGTCCGCGGTAGAGCCCAGCGCCGAGATCGCCTCTGCTGTTGAAACAATTTTAGCGGCGGCACCGCCGGCTGTTGAACAAAAGTCGTCTGATCTCTTATCGCAAGATTTTAATCAAGACTTTAGCGGTTTTAATAGCGGAAGTGAATTTTCTGCAGTCCAAAATACGATGGTGAAAGAAAATGCTCCCAATCAACAGGCTTTTGCCGCCGTGTTAGATTCTAAAGTGCAAAACCCTGAGCAAGTCAGAGAAAACAATATAGAGAACATGATCACGCAAGCCCGCGCTATTTTAAAAGATGGCGGCGGCGAAATGACATTGAAACTAAGTCCTGAAGGAATGGGCACAGTGGATTTAAAAGTCGTCACTGAAAATGGTCAAGTGTCGGTGGAGATTATCACTCAAGACCAAACGGTGAAGAAGATGTTTGAAGACAGTGTCTTTGATATTCGCGGAGCTCTGGAGAGCCAAAACCTAAAAATTGATACATTCAAAGTGGGTGTTTCGGAAAACTTTGATCAAACGATGGGCCAGCAAAACGGAGCGCAACAACAATTTGAAGAACGCGAATTTGCCCGAGACTTTATGGGGCAATTTAGAAATGAGAGACAGGGATTTCGTCAGCAAGGAATTGACAGCGTCCTCAACGGAAGAACGCCCGCAAATGCGAGACCTGAGGGGCTTTCACCAGCGTCATCGAAACATATCAACGGTCGACTTAACATTATTGCTTAGAGGTAAACTATGAAAGTGAATACGCCGACACAACAAATGATTGCCCCAACGGCCAAACAGACATCTGAGCCCGGGAAGGCATCTAAAGAAAATATTGGCGACATCGGCAATCGCGTGGCTAGCACGGGTAAACCCGCATCCGGGCGGATGGTCGAAGGAAAAGGAAATCCTAAACTTGATAAAGACGCATTTTTTAAACTGATGTTAACCCATCTTAAAAATCAAGATCCAACAAGCCCACTCAAGAGCCATGAAATGGCCGCTCAACTAGCGCAGTTTTCGTCGCTCGAACAGATGTCCAATATCAACGAAGTGTTAAAAGATATGAACAAAGGACAAACAAGTACGGGTCAGTTTCAGGCTTTGGATCTCATCGGTAAAACGGTGGGTGGCGACAGCTCTAAGATCGAACATAAAAATGGGGACACACGCCATTCGGTTTCTTTTAATCTCGCTGATAGCGCTGAAGAAGTTAAGGTTGCGATCAAAGATTCTGAAGGTAAAGTTGTTAAAAACTTTGATCTTAAAAACCAAGCAAAGGGAACAGTGAAGCTCGAGTGGGATGGAAAGAGCCTGGATGGGCGACCACAGCCAGCAGGAACTTATAAATTACAAGTTGAGGCAAAGACTTCGTCGGGCACTAAAGTGGCAACAGAGACTCAATTTAAAGGCCAAGTGACAGGAATTCAGTTTGCAGAAACCGGTCCTATCGTATTTATCGGTAACAAATCTGTTCCACTAAAGGAAATTAAACAAATTCAGATGGAAGAAAGTAAAAAGTCTTTAAACCAAGCGGCGGGCGAGGCTGCAAAAGCAATGACCGAGGCTCCGGCAATGGCGGCGCTATCGGGACTACCAACAGACGGCGGCATGCCGTCGGCTTCGTTGGCTGCATTTTTAAATAGTAATAAAAAATAAAGTTTAAATAAGAGGGGGATTTCATGGGGATTATTAGTTCAATGCATACAGCGGTGAGTGGTTTGACCAGTAATGGTCAGGCGTTGAGTGTCACTGCTGATAATATTGCGAATGCTTCGACGAATGGATTTAAAACCAGCCGTGCGGAGTTTCAAGATATGATGAGTCGCAGTATTCAAGGGGCGCAGGGTGGTTTGCAAGTGGGACGAGGTTCTAAAGTAGGAGCCATTACACCGATTTTATCCCAGGGGAGCATTGATAACACTGCTCGCGATACAGATCTTGCCATTAACGGTGATGGATTTTTCATTGTCGATGGACCAACCGGCCGTTCATTCACCCGCAACGGTGAATTCCACTTCGACAAAGATGGTTATTTGATCACATCAGATAACTATCGCTTGAAAGGCTTCGAATTCAATAACGAAGGCGAAGTGACTAATAAAATCGGCGATGTTCAATTGCCCCGAGCCCTTGTTCCAGCACGAGCCACCAAGGTGGTGCGTCTTGATATGAACTTGGATTCGCGCATTCCAGCCAGCGAAAACAAAGAACTCAGCCTTGCAGATCCTTACAAAACAGCCGATTTCACAACGGGCGTTGAAGTGCATGATAGCCAGGGAACAAAACATTTGATCACTCTTGCTTTTAACAAAAAGGCGGACGGAGCCTGGGACTGGAAAGCTTTGGCCAAGTCTTCTGAAATCGCCGGTGCAGACCCTGCACAACCCTACGCACAGGTAGCGAGTGGACAGCTCACTTTTACACCAGATGGAAAATTGGATAGCGAAACCACAGCAGAGAAAAATTTTAACTTTGTGGGAGCCATTCCAAACCAAGATGTCGTATTAAACTTCGGTGATGCTCTGCAAGCTGGTGGTTCGGGTCTTAAAGGGCTTCGACAGTTTGGTCACGTATCAGATTTGATGTCGTGGTCACAGGATGGCGCAGCCGCGGGAACACTCACGGGTGTGAACTTTAGTGATGATGGAATATTAACAGCTCTCTACAGTAACGGCGAAGCCAGTGAGTTAGCACAGGTAGCCTTAGCGCGTTTCGAAAATCCCGAAGCATTAGTTAAAGTTGGTAACAACAAAATGAAGGAATGTCGTGAAGCTGGCGGAGCGGCCATTGGATTCCCATCCAAGGGAGGTCGCGGTCAGATCGTGGCTGGAGCTCTCGAAAGATCCACAACGGATCTCGCTGGAGAATTTGTTGATATGATCAAAACGCAACGGAACTTCCAAGCGAACGCTAAAACCATCACGACGTCTGATGAAATGCTAAGTGATGTGATCAACATTAAGAGATAATAACGGGAGCTGGCCTTATGTCAGCCTTCAGTAAATGATTCACAATGGGGAACTTTTCAGTTCCCTTTTTTTTATTTTGGATTACCATTAATTTTTACCTCGGGAGAAGACCTTGATTATTTTAGTGATCGGTATTTTAGCGCCTTTGTTTTTTGTCATGGCCTTCGAATTCTTTGCACCCAAGTAAGCGCCGATGTTTATTGGCCACGATGCTTCGGCTGTCGCCCTTTCATCGTGGTGCAGCGAACGGGGTGCTCTGACGTACGAGCTCATTCCTTAGCTAGGCTTTTTACTTCCGTAGCGGAAGTGGATCTAGAAATTTTCCCAAGTCAGCAGTTTCGTGGAAAAGTCATCCTGACGCAAAGGACTCTGTCCTTTGAAACCTGTTTCGGTTGATCGTCCTGATTAACCCGACACTGTTAAAGAAAAGTTTTCGACAATGTTCGTCACTGCTTGACGCTATTTTTGGTCATTTAAAATATCTTTTGTGAGATCTTCGAAAGAAGGTCGTCAAGGCGTTTTAACCAATTGCACTTGTCTTCGGGGCAAAGCCCTTAACGTTGTTTAAATAACAATAAACATAGTTGTTCTAATTGGGATTAATTTTTGAGTTCTTCTAAAAATAGATTTTTAAAAGGTGCCGTATATTGTTGGTTTAAGAGGAGAAAGCATGTCTCGGCAAATGAACTTTTTTAAACCTATCGAAAAAGAATCTGGTGGAGTTTTATCAGTAAAAGGAAAACGTAAAACGGCTCGAATATTAGATCGGCGTAAACCTCTCCACTTCGTTTTAAAAGCCAAAAAGAGTGTAAATCTTTATTCTCACTGAATTTTACTCAAAAAATTCCTCTTTCTTTATTCGAAACAGTTTGGAGTTAAGGTCTACACGGAAAGCGTTCAGAAAGATCACTTCCATTTTTGTATTAAGATCACCAACCGACAATTGTACCGCGCATTTTTCCGAGCGCTCACTGGGGTGGTATCGCAAAAATTAGGAAAAGGACTCTGGATCTTGGCGCCCTATTCGAGAGTGGTTACATGGGGAAGAGATTTTTTTAGGAGTTTTGGACTACATTCTTTTCAATGACTGTGAGGGCGGTGGAAGAATGCCTTATGCCATACATAAGAGGACCAAGAAGAAAACCACCTATTTAAGTTTCTGATCTGATCTAAAGACATCGGCTTGTTAGAGATTGGCACTTCTTTAATAGAGCGACGAGGTGTGCTTAGAAGAGATTATTTCGTATTAAGTTCGGAGTTCGCAAAAGCTGCTTAAGATTTAGGACGTAAGTCCCTAATTTTTATCATTACTTATGAAATAAGTTTTTCACGCTTATACTAGGAGTGTATTAAAAAACAAGGGGTTAGTGTTTTATGATAAACTTATTCAGTTTTCTGTTTTCTATTCTTAGCACTTTTGTCTCTGCAGAGACTACCACGACTCTGGATATTCAAGTTACGCCAAGTAGCGCCTCTACGGCTCAACAAACTTTTTCACCCTACTTGGGTTGCATAAACGCTTTTCACCCCGCCAACTTTCAAGGCCGATTGCAGATACCAGTTACAAATAGTTCTCCTAATGACAGAACTCGGCCTGTGGTTCTCTTTGGAAATCACGGGGGTGAAAATGGTTTTTTCGTTATTGAAGCAGACCGTCCGACCTTTAATAAGGTGCCCATAACGTATAATTCAAATAATGAGCCCTATTATAAGTTTTCTTATGAATCGCCGACTGAGCCAGGGTTGAATGAGTATGCTGTTTACGTCCAAAATGGGATTCCCGACTATGCTCGCCGTTGGGCGATGCTTAAAGATAATGATGTACACCATCCTCAGGTCGCAACACGAATCGGTCAAACAGGAGTCCGACTTTCACAGCAAGAAGCGGAGAAAGTTCTGCAAGCCAACATTGTTCCTTTTATAAATAACCTCAACGTATTTGAGGCAAGCAACAAAGCAAATGCTAGTTAGGATCTCGATGAAGAAACACAGCATGGTCTGTGTGAGTGTACGCATTCTGGCAATGATGCAATACAACGAGCTGCGATGGCTGAGATCTCTGAACTGAAATTAGATAATAACTGTGAGGCTCTGATATCCTCGAACATAAAAACGTGGATGAAAAATTTGAGCTGGATTGTTCCTCTTGCGTACGCGTTGCCACCTAACAAAGCTTCAAAAAATGAAGACTTAACTGGGATATTTTCGCGTAAACCCATAAAGCTGATTGTAAAAGGGAAAAACTTAAAAGTTTGCACGCTCGGTCAAAGTTATGTTGTAGAACCAAAAGATGGAGCGCTGATAAAGCGTAGTTCTGCTTGTTCTGCTAGTGAACTCAAAATGGGAAATCGTCTAATAACAATCAATAAATTAACGATCAAAATTGAGGAAAACAGAATAAAGACATCCCGTCTTTAGTTATCTATTTCGCCACGAAAGAGTAAACGTACCGACAGATATCGTGCTTTCCTAAGGCTCTAGTTATCGGAAAAAATCCAGAGAGCTCTACCAAAAACCCTCTATGAAAGAATAAGCCATTCTTTCGCAACAAGACCACCGTCCAAACAAAATCAAAGGCTGAGAAAGACTCAGCCTAGTACTTTTTTTTAAGCCCGCGCTTTTAATTTTGTAACATAATCATTCAGCGAGGCTTTGATCTCTTTGCGCATTAAAAACACGCCGATCAAATTGGGAAATCCCATTCCTAAAATCATCAAATCGCCAAACTCCATCACGTGGGTTGATTTGACAATGGCTCCCGAAAAAAGTGTTACTAGTAAAATGATATGATAAACTCGTTTCCTCTTCGCTCCGAATAAATAAACGAAAGCGCGCTCTCCATAATATCCCCACGAAATCATCGTGGCATAGGCAAACATAAAAATAACTGCACAGAGCAGGTAAATAAAGCTCACGTGATAGCTGCCATAAGCCTTCAGAGTTAAAGCAGACCCTTGGTTGCCATGAATCAGATCAATGTAATCAGGGTTGTTATAGGCGCCGGTAATCACCATTACCAGGGCGGTCATTGTGCAAATCACAACGGTGTCGATAAATGGTTCTAGTAGCGAAACCATACCCTCTTCCACGGGATGTTCTGTCTTGGCTGTGGAGTGGGCAATGGCCGCCGATCCCATACCGGCCTCATTGGAAAAAGCGGCTCTACGAACACATTGCACAAGAACGCCTAAAAAGCCCCCATACATGGCCTCGGGTGAGAAGGCACCGTGATAGATTTTAGAAAACGCCAAGGGGATAAGATCGTAATTCTGAAACAGAATCATCAAGCTCATGACGATATAAAGCGAACACATAAAGGGAACGATTTTTTCCGAAACATGGGCAATGCGTTGAATGCCGCCAACAAGAACTAAGCCCACGGCAACCACAATAAAAAGACCATAGGCCCAGTTATAGTCTTTGAGCCATGGCATCACTTCCACCATCGCGTTCATGGACTGATTCACCTGAAAGGATCCACCACCACCAATGGCACCACCAATACAAAGAATGGTGAATACAACAGATAAAAATTTACCTAATTTAGGTTTGTTGAGTCGACTTAGGCCTTCTTGCAAATACACCATGGGACCACCGACGATGGCGCCTTTTTCATCTGTCCGGCGATAGATCTGTGCCAGTGTGCATTCGGCAAACTTCGAGCTCATGCCAAATAGACCACAAAGAATCATCCAGAATGTAGCTCCAGGCCCGCCTAAAGAAATTGCGATGGCAACCCCAGCGATATTACCCAGACCGATGGTGGCCGAAAGAGCGGTGCTCAATGCCTGAAAGTGGGAGACTTCGCCTTGGGCCTTTTTAGAATCATAAAAACCAAAGGTCACTTTGATGGCATGGCCAAAGTAGCGAAAATTAATAAAACGAAAATAAACTGTTAAGTAAACAGCCGCGACGAAAAACCAAACGACGGTGAGGGGAAGGTAGGCGCCTTCTATAAAAAACAAGGTGTTGAAGAAAAACACATTGGCGACGACAGTGTTTATGGTTTCAAAAAGTGAATTGATTGTAGCTTCAAAGTTCATTGGTTCCTCGTTAAGTATAATTGCTTACACTCTATGTGACCGAGGACCTGATTTCAAAATAAAAAAGCCAGCGGGTGCTGGCTTTTCTGTAAATAATTCGTCGAATAATTCGCCCAATAAAAGCTAAAATTATTTTACAAGTGATTTGAACTCTTGGCCCGGACGGAATTTTGGGTACCAAGCAGCAGGGATCTTAATTTCGGCGCCAGTTTGTGGATTGCGGCCTTTGCGAGCTTTTCTTTTCGCTTTTGTGAAAGTTCCAAAGCCAACGAGTTTTACTTCATCGCCTTTTTTTACTGTTTTGCGGATGATTTCAAGTGTTGCATCTAAGAGACGCTCTGCTTGAGCTTTTGTGCACTCAGATTCAGTGGCAACTTTTTCGATCAGTTCTGCTTTATTCATAAAGACTCCTTTTTGTTGATACGACGTCGATCATGACGTTTAAGGATTAGATTCAAGCGCCACTCATAAAATGGGTCAAGGTAAATTCTAATTTTTTATTCGTAATCAAAAAGTGGTGATTATTTTATGTGCAAAAAGACCCTACTTATCAGTAGGGCCCAAACACAAGGGGGGTTGGTTTGTATTGATCTTTTGGGGCGATTATCTAATGGTAACGTTACCGAAACGGCTGGAATAGCGTCGGTTCGAATTATCATACCATATGTAGTACACATCAAAGTTGTCTTCGCGCACATTTCCAGAGTTATCCATCGTTGTTAAAAGTGCTAATGCACCTGCTTCGATAAGAAAGCGTCCATCGGTATATCTTGTCAGAACACCCTCAAACGGAATCTCGTAAGCATTCGACTGTGGGTTTGCAACCCAAAGGCCTTCCACTCGGTTGTTCTGTTTAAAAATGAGTTCAACAAGGGCTGGTGCACTGGCTAAGTTCGACATTGAACTGTTTCCAGAATTACAATCAACGATCTGTCCACCACCAAAAACCCACCGGAGCACATCGAGGTTACAACTTACGTTGTAGTTGTACTGTTGATTGTATTGATAACCGAACGCCGTGTTTAAAAAGTTTTGATAGGTCGTTCTGTTATTGATAGTGACCGGTCCACTCCAGATTTCTCCGTCTTGTCCGCCACCTTGATAGTAGTCATCGTCGTCATCAGTCACACGCGGCGGTGCTGCAGATGAGCTGTCTTTTTTGCTACAAGCAGTTACGCTGAGCCCTAAGGCTATGAGTATCAGTAAAAAGTATTTCATGGTTTCCCCCTTAAAAATTTCAATCTCCTACAGGTATGTACTTCATGATTCATGCCAACCGGGTGTGAAATAAAAACCCTGTATGCCAGCCCTGTAATGCAATTTAATGCACTCTCAGAGGGGAATTTGCGCGATTCAATCGGGGGAAGCCCAGAGAAATAAGGGAGTTGCCTCGACAACTGTCAAAAGAAAAGACAGGAGCCCTTTTGTGTCTTTTTAAAACGATTCTACAGGCAGATTTTTGAGCTTATGCCTTTGTCTCATTCTGAGACAATTTGAGGTAGCAAACACTGAGAGCGATAAAGACAAGGCTTAAGAGGGAAGAGAGGCTGAGAAATCCCAAGGTGGGGCCTCTGGGGTCTCCACGAAACAGCTCGACGATAATTCTATTTATCGAATGAACAGCAAGCCACGTGGCAAAAAGTCGACCTGCAAGGGCTTTACTCCACGGGGTCTTTTCGATTTTAAGTATTCCAAAAAACAACAGAAGCTCTAAGACCACGGCATAGAGTTGGGTGGGATGGCGACCATTGATGGCCCATGGCAGGTCGCAGAGCCGGCCGTAGCAACAGCCGGTAACAAAGCAGGCGATTCGCCCCGTGGCATAGCTCAACGATACGATGGGAGTAAAAAAATCAAGCCAATGGGGAAACGATTGTTTTTTCCATAGTAAGCAAAGCCAACCCCCCGTAAAACCAAAAATAAGACCACCGTAATAAACAAAACCGCCCTGCCAAAACGAAAAGATGCGGAGAGGGTTTTCTATATAATATTGAGGTTCTTCAAAAAACACATGCAGCAGGCGAGCACCAACGGCTCCCGAAAGCGTCACCACAAAAAACAAATCCATGGCTGTCGCCCCAGAGTACTGCATTTTACGCGAGCGCTGGTTGATCCAAAACACCACAAAGGTCAGGATGAAGCTGATAAATACAAAATAAATAGATGAAGAAAGACTAGCCGCGAGCATTTTTCTTTTTTAAAGCCCGGGTATTTAAAAATTCCAAAAGCAGCATCACACAGATGCCCGTGACAATGCTGATGTCGGCCACGTTAAAGGCCGGGTAGTGAGCTTTGTAAAAATAATGGAAGTCGAGGAAGTCCACCACGAAGCCGTATTTAAGGCGATCGATATAATTCCCGATGGCACCGGCGAAGATGGACGAAAGCGCAACCACCGATACCAAGTCGGAGATGGGAGTTGCACGTAACATAAATAGAATAATCACTGCAGCAATGGGCGGCACGCTTAAAAAAAACATCTCGCGGAAATTTTCGCCC
Source organism: Bdellovibrionales bacterium (assembly GCA_031426555.1). Taxonomy (GTDB): domain Bacteria; phylum Bdellovibrionota; class Bdellovibrionia; order Bdellovibrionales; family JAGQZY01; genus JANPLN01. Next base: position 59,094 of record JANPLN010000009.1, read on the forward strand.
ATGGTGGCAAAGAGTCCAAAAGCTGCGCCGTAGTTGCGTACATACATGATGTTAAAAAAATTCTGAATCACCGAAACGCTTTCGCCTTCTAAAAAATGCGTGTGGATGTAAAGCTTCGACCATTGATCCAGGCTAATAATAAAGCCAGTGAGCGCCGCAAGGATGAGATATTTTTTCATGTCATAGCTCCAGTGCATTTAGGGCAAAGTGCCGGGTGATCGGCATGGGTTCCAAGAGTTTCGCTATAGTACCAGCAGCGCGGGCACTTCTCGCCGGGAGCCGCTGCCACTTTTACGTCGAGCAGTCCTTCGTGCAGATTCACCTTAGAGACAATAAAAAACTCACAAAGTGTGTCGGCATATTTTTTTAACAAACGAAGCTCGTCGCCTTGGGCGGTGATATGCACCTGCGCCTCAAGGCTTGCGCCAATTTTTTTATCTCGGCGCATCTCTTCGAGAAGGCGTGATACAGACGTCCGAATGGTGAATAACTTTTCAAATTCATCGCGCAGAGCGGGGTGTCCCCAAGAGGCGTTGGCCTGCGGGAACGGCAGCAAAAACACGCTGTCTTTTTTGCCTTCGTCAGGGAAGAAGTCATGCACCTCTTCAGCTAAAAACGAGGTGATTGGCGCCATCATGCTCATCAGTGAAGTGGTGATATAATGAAGGACAGTTTGAGCAGAGCGGCGCTCTGTTCCTGTGGTCTTCCAGGTATAGAGGCGATCTTTGAGAATATCCAAGTAATGCGCCGAGAGTTCCACTGTGAAGTAATTGTTCAACGCATGGTACACTTTATAATATTCGTAATTTTCGTAAGCGGCACTCACTGTTTCGATAAGTGCATTCAGTCGATCCAAAGCCCAAGCATCGAGAGGTAGCAATTGATCAACCGCGATCTGATCCTTCTTGAAATCAAAATCGCCAAGGTTACCCAACAGAAAGCGAAACGTGTTTCTGAACCGTCGATAGGATTCAGTCACTCGTTTAAAACTTTCGGCGCTGTAGTTAATATCTTGGCCGTAATCCTGGGACGACGTCCACAGACGAAGCAGCTCGGCACCACTCTGATCGATCAACTTGATGGGATCCACCACGTTGCCAAGACTCTTACTCATTTTTCGTCCATGCTCATCATTGACGAAGTTGTGGGTGAGCAGCGCTTTAAATGGCGCTTTTCCCGTTGAGGCTATGGAGGAGATCAAACTCGTCTGAAACCACCCACGGTGTTGATCACTGCCTTCCAAATAAAGATCCGAAGGAAAATTAAGACCTGTGCGGCGCTTCTGCACGGCCGCATGGCAAGTGCCGCTGTCAAACCAGACGTCTAAAATATCGGTGCCCTTGGACCAATTTTTTGAAGAGCACTTCGGACACGATACATCTTTGCCAAGAAGTTCTTCGGCAGAGCTTTCAAAATACGCTTCGATTCCGCCGCCAGTCTCCATGCGATCAGCCACTTTAAAAAGAAGCTCCTCAGTCATATGCACATGGTTGCAATCGGCGCAAAAGAAGACCGGGATGGGTACACCCCAATTGCGCTGCCGACTGATACACCAATCGGGACGGGCCGCAATCATAGAGGTGAGGCGCTTTACGCCCCAGTCAGGGACAAACTGAATCTTCTCAATGGCGTCCATGGCCATTTTGCGAACATTGTATTTTTCGTCATCCATGCGAATAAACCACTGCGAGGTGGCGCGAAAAATCAGCGGCGTTTTACTGCGCCAACAATGTGGATAACTGTGTTCGATCTGTTTAAAAGCAATCAGACGGTTCAGCGAAGTTAAACGCTCCACGATTTGTGGATTGGCTTTAAACACATGCACACCGGCGTATTCGGGAACGTCGCTGGTGAATTCGGCTTTCTCGTTAACGGGACTCAAAACCTGCAGTCCATAGTGCAAACCAACGATATAATCATCCTGTCCATGGCCAGGAGCTGTATGCACAAGGCCCGTCCCAGCTTCGAGACTCACGTGGTCCCCAAGAATCAGTAACGAATCTCTGTCGTAAAAAGGATGGCGCGCTTTTTCGTATTCAAAATCGGCACCCTTAAAAGTTTTGCCGGTGTCTTCGAGCGTTTTTCCAGTTTCCTTTTCGAAAGACGCTTTCATTTCCTTCGCCAGCAGCCAGTATTCATTTTCGTGTTTAAAAAACGTGTATTCAAAATCTTTATTAAAGGCGATTGCTAGGTTGCTTGGAAGTGTCCACGGAGTGGTTGTCCAGATCACACAAAAAACATCTTTATCAAAGGTTCCAAATTTTTTAGCATTCGGAACAAAAGGAAACTTCACGTAAACCGAAGGACTCTTGTGAGGGGCATATTCAATTTCGGCTTCAGCCAAAGCAGTTTGTAAAGCATAGCACCAGTACACCGGCTTCAGTCCGCGATAAAGTATGCCATTTTTTAAAATTCGCGCGAGCTCGCGAACCTCTTCGGCCTCGTAATCGGCGTTGAGTGTGAGGTAAGGATTTTCCCAATCGGCTAAAATTCCCAAGCGTTCAAACTGCGTTCTTTGAAAAGCCACCCATTTCAAGGCTTCTTGACGACACAGCTCGCGAATTTGCAGCGGCGTATGCTGCCGTTTTTCTCCACTCTTTTTATCCTGGTCACCAAGATCTTTAATCACTTTGTGTTCGATGGGAAGACCGTGGCAGTCCCAACCGGGAATAAACACAGCTTGTTTGCCGCTGAGGTTGCGATATTTTAAGGTAATATCTTTAAGACATTTGTTGAGAGTATGACCCATGTGAATCCCACCATTTGCATACGGGGGACCATCGGGCATGGTAAACAGTGGGCGACCAGCGCGCTCGGCAATCATTTTTTCGTAGATTTTGTTTTGCTGCCAGCGGGCAATCCATTGTGGCTCGCGCTGAGCGAGATCGGCCTTCATTGGGAAATCTGTTTTTGGAAGATTTACGGAGTCTTTGTAGAGGGCTTCTTGAGACATTTCCCCAAGTTATAAGGTCTCAGCGGGATGGTCAATCAGTTACGGCCACAGTTAAGGCGACAGTTAGGGCCACTGGCGAATTTGTTTGTTACCCACAGAAATCAACATTCGCAGGGCCTCTTGCGGAGTGCTTAAGTTGAAGCGAGTTTGCACGTCGAGCACAGCCTGTAGCGAACCTTGATCCAAGCTTTGCATATACGACGCATGGAATGGAATGTTGGCGGCCTTTGTTTCCGTGACGGTGACCGTTTGTGAAACCTGTTGCGACATTTGTTGGGAGACTTGCGTTTGCATGGAGCTGTTGTTCTGCATGGCTCCAGTCGGTGCGCCTCCGCCGAGGGACTCTTCAAACGGCGCAAAATCTTTTTTTAAATTTTTGAGGTCTGTCAAAAATCTTTTCGAACTCACGGGGGCATCAATATCGATATTGTCGATGCCTTGTCTTTGGGCTTTTAGAAACAGGCTCACAAGCACGTCGGGAGATGTGGCCACTTGTTTTACTGAGTCTGGCTGGTATTGAAGCCAGTCAAACGCCTTCGACAGGGTTTCTTTTGTGTATGCTTGTGGGGCTAAAAAAGACATAGTGAAAAAGATCTAATGTCATCCTAGAAAACATGCAATCACTTTTTGGGGCGCGTCGAAAGCAGAACCGTTGGAATTGCTTTTTCCTCAGGAATTCCAAGCTCCACGAGCTCCTCGGGCGAAAGAGAAAGTGTTGTCACATCCTCGCGCGGCCAAGCAAATGCCGAAGGTCCCTTTTGCGCCGTCGCAGACTTCATGTAGCTTGTCCAAATGGGCAAGGCACCAGACGCTCCCGATAGCTGCACCGGTGTGTTGTCGTCGTACCCGGTCCACACCACGGCCGTCTGATCGGCGCTAAAGCCGGCAAACCATGCGTCTTTGTAATTTGTTGTGGTGCCCGTTTTTCCAGCACACTCAATATCAAGTCCCATGGCCTTGATCGCTTGGCCAGTTCCAGATTTCATGGCTTCCGACATTATACTTATTAAATTTAAAAAACTTCCAGTGTCGATCATGGAAGTCTCTTCGCCGGTGTCGGGGCGCCAAACGCTGACACCCTCTTTGTTTTCAACACTTCTCACCAGTCGCAATGTTTTTTTGTGGCCCCAGCGAGCGATGTTTGTATAGATTTGTAAAACTTCAAAAGGTGTCATCTCGAAGGCACCCAAGCTTAACGACGCGTAGGGTTTGATTTCCGAAACGGCGCCGAGATCGCGAGCCACAGCAATAATTTTATCCAACCCCACTTCTAAGGCCAATTTGGCTGTCGGGATGTTGATCGACTCCTTTAAAGCGTAAAAGGCCGGGACATGCTGCGAGGTTTTACCGTCGTAATTTTTTGGTTTCCATTTTTGTCCGTGGGAGGTGTACTCAAAGGGTTCGTTGGTGAGCAATGACGTTGGCGAAAAATCTGCGAGTTCGTAAAAAGCAGTCAAAAAAACCAGCGGTTTAAAGACCGAACCCACCTGTCGGGAGCTTTCGATGACTCTGTTAAATGGTGTCATGCGATGATCGCGCCCCCCCACTAGGGCGAGCACATCACCGGTTTTCACATCGCTCGAAACGAGCACCGCTTGCAAGGAATGGGGGGTATTTTTTTTGTGATAGGCAGAATTTTCTTCGAGATTTTTTAAATGATTCTGTACGGCCGTTTGCGCGGCTCGCTGCGACGGTAGATCCAATGTCGTGTAGATTTTGTATCCCGAAAGATCATTAAAGCCTTCAGCGTGCAGGGTTTTAATCACTCCGTCGATAAAGTACGGTGCAGTTTCACGAACTTCGATGGCCGCTTTCTCCGGCAAAGGTTTTTTGTGTGCGAGAATTTTGTCTTCAGGTAGAATTCGCTTTTGCTCTTCCATATCCGACAGCACTTTTTCACGTCGCTGCAGAGCCCGTTCCTGATTCTTAAAAGGGTTAAATAATCCCGGACTATTGATCACCGCCGCCAGCAACGCACAGTCGGCCAAATCTAAGTTGGACAGATCTTTACGAAAATAAAACTGCGCCGCCGCCGAGTAACCACGAATTTGAAAGTTTCCCTGCTGGCCCATATAAATAATGTTCAGGTAAGTTTCTAAAATTTGATCTTTGGCAATGGCCCGCTCCACAAGGAACGAAATCAAGATTTCCTTCACTTTGCGGGAAACAGTGCGCTCGGAAGTTAAAAAGTAATTTTTAACCAGCTGTTGGGTAACAGTGCTTCCTCCCTGGGCCAAACGCGCACTTCGCAAGTTCACCCAAAACGCCCGCAATAAGCCACGCCACGAAACGCCCTGGTGATCCAAAAAATGCGGGTCTTCAATGGCGAGGGCTGCGTCCAAACACTGGCGGGGAATTTCCTGTAAACTGCGTGGGTTCTGAATGATGGGCTGGTTTCCTAAATATTGTGCAAAAAGCTGGGGAAAAAGCATCAAGCTTTCTAAATTTTTTGCCTCCTGAGTATCGGGGTCTACTTCCAGCAAAACCAAAATGCGGTCCAATTCGTCGGTGGTGACGATTTGAATTTTATTTTTGAGGTGGTGATAAAAGGCGTAACACTTTAAACTTTGTGCATAAATTTTAACACACTCTTCCCCGGTGGACTTGGCATAATCCGAGGGCTGAAGCCGCGTTCCCCAAACGCGCTCGCGATAATTTTGGCTCTGCAAAAGGGTGAGCAATTCGTTTTCCTGAAGCGAACCGTTCGGTGCAAGTTCCAACGAGCGTGAAAAAAACTGAGTGGGTGAGACAAATTGCCCGGAGGCAAATTTTTCTTTAATCAGCAGATCGGTGCGAATAAGCCAGCCTGCGACGTAAATGATAAAGAGCGTCAGCATTGCGATAAGAATAAACAAAACTGGCTTTTTGCGAATCATGAGGCTTGACTTTAAGTCGCTGTGCGCATTTAGTCAAACCATGCGACTAAACTCTTTTCAGATCGAAAGTTTAAGTAAAAAAGTCTTGGCTTACCTCGAGGAAAAACATCTTGTTACTTTCCGCGAAGGCAAAGAAAAAGCACTTAAAAAAACCATCGAAACTATTCAGCAAGATTACGAAGAAGAAAAACAACTTGAGAATGACGTCAATTTGGCTTTGGATCGCTTGGAAAAACAAGAGACCGAAGGCTTTGACCGCCACAAGATGTTTAAAATGATGAAGAAAAAGATGGCAGAAGAAAAAGGAATCATTTTGTGATTATCAGTGCAGAACGACAATCCTACCTATCGCGATTAATTATTGATGAATTATGGGGCAATGAGCTGATCGACTTCGACGAAGATCAGGAAGACAATATCATGCGCCAAACACGGCTCGTAGTCGGCCAGTGGGTTCAAGAGCAGGGTGACATCGATACCAATATCCGTGAGAAGATCACTTCTATGAAACGCGGAGTTCACGAGGGGTCCGGCGAATGGACCATCCTCTACAAGAAATTTTTCCAAGAAGAAATGAGCCGTAGAGGTTCACGTTAATGAACCGCTCATTAACCAGAGGTTCACGTTAAGTGAAGCTCTCTCTAAACAACGGATCACGCCAGTGACTCGAAGGAGATTCCATGTCTAAGACACTCACAGTGTTTTGCACTGTTCTATTCCAAATGACCTTTTTACAAACGTCTGCCCACGCCGGTGATATCGACTGGACGGGAACTTACCGAGTGGAAGGCGTCAAAGTCGAAAACGCTGAAGTGAATTCCGAAGAAAAAAACAAACAATATATTTTGCATCACCTTGTGCTTAAGCCAAAAATTACAGCCTACGACGGGCTCACAATCCACGGTCGCGTTGTTATTTTTAATTATGGTGGGTATACAAAAAAACAGCGGGGGCAGTTTTTAGGCGCAGGCGTTGGCGGCGGCACAAAAAAAAAAAGCACCAACAACAA
>JANPLN010000010.1:0-1166 GCA_031426555.1 Bdellovibrionales bacterium
ACGCTTGTGGGGTGATCCTTAGAAAAGATGTCGTCGCACTGAAGCGCCTGAGCCGGGCTGACTAGGACCCAAAAAACAAACAGTTTTAAAATCTTTACATAAAATGAGAGCCCTAGAGGGCCCACGGTGGAGAACTTTCGCATACTCAAACTAATTGCAAATCGCGAACCGAAACCCCACAGAGCTCCGTCACTGTCTCATCTCGCGAAAGAATCTAAATGATCTACAAAATAAACCGCATTTTGTCTCAATTTGAGTTACAAAAGACTTAAGTCTAGCTGCAGGACTCCCGATGAGAGATTACCAATTATTGGGGGGGTCCTATGATGAAGTTTATTATTTTTGCCATGCTGACTGGTATGGTTGTGTGTTTTCAAAACTGCTCTGACCAACAATTCTCAGCGCGAACTGATTTAAATAAATCCATGTCAATCGACGGGACCGAACAGCTTATCGCTGATGATACGGAAATTGACATGGTGAACGACGATCAAAATCTTGAATTTGAAGATGAAGACAAAGAAAAAGAAAAAGATACTGTCGTAACGGAGGTCGATGAGGACAAAAAGATTTGCATGCGCCATGGTGTGAAGTTAAATGCGACTGATATTGGAGTCTGTATTCTCGAGGGCAGCGGTAAATCACAGCGCGTGGCTTTGATTAATGACCAGATCGCGTCGAACAATTCCACTCCCAAGACGATATGCATGTCTGCACTCGCCTGCCGACGAATCGTGGACAGCAAGTTCAAAGTTGTAAGCCTAGAAAAACGTGGCTTCTGTAAAAATGGATCGGCAGATTCTGTATCGCTGAGCGATGAGCAAGTTCGAGCACTGATCGAGAAAATTCAATAAATAAAAGATTAGACCCCGGGGCTGATCATGCAATTTCTAAGTGGTCAGCCGCACGATGGTGCGTATCAGCTCAATGCGATTTATCGGTTTAGTTAAATGATCTGTGTATCCCACATTCAAACACTTTATACGAACTTCATTCATTGCATGGGCCGTCAGCGCAACAATGGGAGTTTTATATCCCATTGATCGCAATTTTTCGGTGGCGGAGTAGCCATCCATGACGGGCATTTGTAAATCCATAAGCACTATGTTGAAATTTCCAGCCAGCGCCGCTTTATATCCAGTCAATCCATTGTCTGCCGATTCAAC
>JANPLN010000011.1:0-3665 GCA_031426555.1 Bdellovibrionales bacterium
CGGGATTGTAGTTGATGGCATCGTGTCCTTGGGCGTGCAGGGTGTAGGCGTTGCCCATACCAAGTCCCTTCACAGAAAGCCCGTACTCAGGCAACTCTGCAGCGGTGGCCGTGGTTATCCACAGCACAGATAGTAAAAAGGAAATCATCAAGGGCATGGGCAAGTAATAAAACTCCCCGGGCACGTGGGTGCGCCAATTCCTTCGTCGGTGGAACCCAAGATCGATCGTAAAACGCTCACTTCCAAAGGAGAGTAGGAACTTTTATCCGTGTTTGTACAGAACGCATTTAATTGCGGAGCTAACCCGCAGACGGTAGTGATTTCGGTGAGCGTATCCGAAGAAATGGAACCACTGACTGCCGAAATACTCAATATGGCATTGGCGATTCCGGTGCCTATTTCACGAACGGCATCGTCGGGAAAATCAGTGACATCACAATGATCGAAGCCAGCGTCAGCAACACCATCTGAATCAGCATCTGCGTAACGACTCAAAATGGTTCCCACTTTAGTTAAACTCGACAGACCCATTAAAATATTTTCGTCAGTGCTGCGAAGAGTGTAATCGCCAAAAGTGTTAAGGGTGGTTTCCGCAAAAACACAATCCGTGATTTTGGCATCGGTTCCGTCGGGGAAAATTTCCATAAAAAATAGAAAAATGGTTGGTGAGGTGGCCACGGAATCCAATTGCGTGAGCAGATTTACAAAGTTAAGACCACAGCGCCCCGAATGGGCCGATGCATAGACAAGAGCGACCTCTCTTTGCGCGAGAAATGCGGGATCTAACGATTGCAATAACTGAATCGCGCTATTGTAATCGCCCTCGTTCATAGAGAGTTTGGCTTCGTAATAAATAGCCTCGGGCGTTTGGGTTTTTGCAATATCATCGAGAATGTTTTCACTGCAACCCGCGCATAGAAAAAATAAAAGCAGCTTTCTCATGGATTCCCCTAAAATCTTAGTACAGCTTTAAGTGCCAAGCGTTCATCCTGTTGCGGATCGTCTTCGGTTCCAATCTCTTCGCCGTAGTAGGCCAGTTGGAGCTGAACAAATTGCGTATTCCATTCGAAGCCTGTGGTTAAATACCCACGGTTGTATCCCCCGCGAAAATAAAATCGATCAGCAAGGTTCACTTCGATACCCACATGTAATTTTTGAACAGCGTCGCCGTCTTCCAAAACATCGTCGTACTCCACGGTGAAGGTACCTCGAGTGTAGTTGTTCCAGATCGGAAACACAGCTAAGGCCACATCCATGCTCATCGGAACTTTGTTAGGATCGGCCGTAGTTAAATAGCTGCGCATTCCACTGCCCATACTAAACGACGTATCCCCGATGTCCTTCACCATCACGCTGAGTGTGGGCAGCCAACTTGTTGGCGATGAAAGACTTAATCCCACATCTGCAGCTAGCCCGGCTCCTTGCACCGCAAGTGTTTTCATATTCAATTCGTCGATGGCAGGATTCAAAGTGCCGATGTATTCCACCCGATCCACCCAGCGCCCCGTGGCGCCGATCTTGAATACGCCGCCATAAAAACTTTTATTAAATCCCGCCACGCCCACCATATCGCTTATATAATTTAAATCTAGGAACTGGGTTGCGCTGGAACGAACTGCGGTCATTTCATCTTTCAGTAAAAAACCAAACCCGTAATGACGATCCACATAGGAGGGAAAAATTTGCGTGCGAACAAAATAGCGTTTATCCAAATCGTCTGCGAGTTCGGGATAAACTTCTTCGAGATCTGTTGCATCAGTTAATAAATTTTTAACCGGCACAACGCTTTTTAAATTGGTGGTCACTTCGGGATCGATGAGCGTGATGTAGGGAACGCGCAATCGTCCTAAGCCAATGGGATTGAGCAACAGCGATGTTTCGTCGTTCACCACAGCCACCGAAGCTCCACCCATTCCCATCTGGCGAATACCCTGATAGAAATCGGCCCGCGCTTGCGCTGCTGTGAAACCTAAAATACTGAGAATAATCAAACACTTCATGTCTCATTTCAGTATCTCTTATGTTGCGCTAAAAAGCGTTTCAGAGAGAGAAAATTAGACGTTGGATCAGTGTTCTTATTGCCGCCGTAGTACGATAGAGAAATACACTCTCCGAAGGAGCATCGCGAATGAAAAAGTGGCTTTGTGTATTAGCTGTAAGTAGTGTTTTTATTGGTTGTGAAGAAAAAGAAGACGACCAGATCTACTCAGCTCAGATCTGTCTCAACAGCGCCACTGCCGGAACCGTTGATGCTTGCTTGGCAAAAATATCTGGTGTGTCCTCAGCCCGGGCTTTCGTACTAAGATGCTCTGCCGAATTCATCCGCGCCAATATTACGACATCGACCATTGTCACAGCCATTGAGAACATCGAAGACAACGACGCTGGAAACACCGAAGACCCGACCATCGAGTTTTACAATCAGTTTAGTTTTACAAGTACAGCATCTGCCGACACCGCAGTAAATTACTGCAGTGCAAGTGGATCTGAAGGCCTGAAGCTACTAGCTCTTTCTGCAAAAACTGCAACTGTAATCAAATATGACATTTTAGGCGGCACGCTAGATCTAAACGCGTTAACGAATTACACCCCAGATCCTGATAATAATTCCACAGACAAAGCCAACCTTATATCTATTGGAGAAACAATTTTAGATATTGCTCCAATCGCTTGCAACCAAGGGGACTCACTTCAAAAGACAGAAGTTTGTGACAACATCAATCGAGCCAAGGAGGGTGTTACTGTACCTACTGATCCTAATGATCAAGCCGCATGGGATAACTATTACTCACAAATTGGTGAAAATTTTTATAATAACATGAAAACATCAGACAACTAATCAGTACGAAGTTATCTTTGGGAATACAGTGAATAAAAAAAAAGCCAAGGTTTGATCCTTGGCTTTTTCGTTTTTACTCTGAAGTAAAAATTTAAACGCTTCCGTTTAAACGCTTCTGAGAGAGTAGTATTCCGCAAACAAGTTCGCAGAGAATGGAAACGGGAAATATTCAGTTCCGGGAACTGATTTCACTTTCGCCACGTCTTTTCCTGAAACTTCAGATTTTTCGATATAATCTGGGAGCTCAAGGCGAGGAGATTGTTTGGCTTTTAAATAACACTGATGTTGATACGAATCTTCTCTCAACGTTACAGTGTCATTCAATTTGACCACCACCGAACCTACAGTCACCTTCTTACCATTCACGAGAACATGACCATGGCTCACCATTTGACGGGCGGACATGATACTCGGTGCAAAACCCGCTCTAAAAACAAAATTATCAATTCGCAGTTCTAAACGACCTGCCAACTGACTAATCCAGTTCTTATCGGCGCTACCTTTTTGTGCGTCTCTAATAAAGCGACGCAGCTGTTTTTCGCGAAGCCCGTAGTGAAACATGACTTTTTGTTTCTCTTCGAGCTGAAGGGCGTAGTTCGAAAACTTTTTACGCTTGTTTCCATGCTGTCCAGGAGGATAAGGACGTCGTTCTAGGGCACCGGCTTTTCCAAGTCCGGGAAGTTCTACCCCAAGGCGTCTTTGAATTCTGAAACGAGCACGTCTTTTTTCTGATGCCATTGCATACCTTTCGTTTTAATCGAAGGGTTGGTATCCCATAAAAGCTGATTAAACGTCAACTCTTAGGCATCTTTTCCTTTAGGTACCA
>JANPLN010000012.1:0-12234 GCA_031426555.1 Bdellovibrionales bacterium
TCCGCGCCGGAAAATTTAAATCCGCAGGTGAGATGATCACGCAAGAAAAAATGTCCGACGAAAACCGCTTGCAGGTGACCGAGCTCACGCAAGGTTTATGGAACACGGTGCTTGTGCAAATTGTGGAAGAGCAAAAACAACTGACGGTGGAACAACTCAATCAATGGGCCGAAAAGCTGGAAGTGTTTTCTGCGAAAACTGCGTACAACGCAAAACTTGTCAGCCAGTTGGTCCCCGTAGAAGAAGTTGAGAAAAAACTTTTGCAAAAAAGCGGCCTAAAAGCTGACGATGAAGTGCGTCTGGTCGCATGGAATTCGTATGCCGATACCGCCGTTTCCTCGCGCTCATTCTTAAGCAATAAAGACAAAGTGGCCGTGATTCTCGCTGAAGGCGAAATCCAAATGGGCAGTGGATCGAACAACGGCACGATTTACTCCGACGAGCTTTCCTCGCTGATTCGCGAGCTCGACAAGGACAAAGAAGTGAAGGCCGTTGTTCTTCGTATCGACAGCCCGGGCGGAAGCGCCCTTGCCTCGGATGTGATTTGGCGAAGTCTTGAGTATTTAAAAAAGCATAAAAAAGTTGTGGCTTCGTTTTCGGATGTTGCGGCCTCGGGCGGGTACTACATCGCTGCAGGTGCTGATTACATTTACGCCGAGCCCACCACCATCACCGGTTCCATCGGCGTGTTTGGTATGTTATTTAATGCCGAAAAGTTTTTCGACAACAAACTCGGCATCACCTTCGACGGCGTCAAGACCAATGCGTCGGCAGATATCATGTCCAATTCCAGATCGCTCACGGAGTTTGAAAAAAGCCGCATCCAAGAGGAAGTCACCGACATTTACGGAACCTTCCTCGGAGTTGTGCAACAAGGCCGCAAAAAGTTTGAAGACAAAGAGGCCGTGCGCGAAGTGGCCGAAGGCCGGGTGTGGCTTGGCTCCAAAGCCATGGAGATCGGACTCGTCGACGAAATGGGTTCGCTGGATGCGGCCATCGCCAAAGCGGCAAAGCTCGCGGGTCTTAAAAGTTACGATGTAATTTTGTATCCCGACGAAAAACGCTGGATCGACAAAGTGATGGACTCACTCAGTGGAGCTTCCATCGTTCCAACGTGGCTACAAAAAATACTGATCCGCGACCCCAAGCAAGAAATCTTCTGGGCCCGCTGGCCTTTCGACGTAAAACTCTAGGAACGCTTAAAAGGTACGCCGTACCTTTTAGTTGAGACTCGCGTTACAAAAAAAATGGCGTGCTAAATGCACGCCAGTATTCATCAATAAACAAATTAATGAAAAGAAAAATCCTTAGCGAGTTGCGGGGGTTTCTTTTGTAGTGGGGTCGTAACATACGAATTCTTGGTTGATGGTGAGGCCTGTGTAAAAGCCAGTCATCATCACGTTGAAATCCTGAATTACGCCTTCGGCGTTCTTAGGAATTGCAAAGGTGGGAGTTGATGTTGTTGTAAGTGTTGGAAAATCAAAAGATAGAATATCAAGATCTCTTTCGATCATTACTTTTGCAACAGAATCACCAGCAGTGTAAACGAGTTTCAAAGCCCAAAGATAGTCTGGATATTTTGCGTTTTTAGTTTCGACGATTCCTGATTCGATATTCGTATAAGTATCAGCTGCCGCATCGTAATCGAGGTACACATCCACGTAAATGTCGCCAGTTTGGTTAGGTGTGTAGTAATCACAGAACATTAAAACTTTAGACGTTTGTGCGGAAGCGTTGAGACCCATCAGCATTAAAGCCGCTACGATAAATAATTTCATTCATTCTCCTTTGTCGAACCCGAAGGTTGTTTGTTGTTCGCACATAAGAACAAAACATCGCAGACATTAGCAAGAAAAATAGTGTTAAGGCGTCTTAAAAAGCTGAATCATCAAAGGCCAATGGTCCGATACACCGCGCATTGAAGGCAACGTAAAGTCTGCGGGCGAGCCGTAGCGGTTGGTCTGAAACGGCAGTGGATTGTGCAAGCGAAACGAAGTGACATCCACCGTCCACGATGTGTTCGCAGAGAAAAAAGCTTCGTTCACAAGAATCATATCTAAAAACGACCAATCTCCCGTGAAGGTTTCGTAGGTGCTTCCTTGGCAAGTTGTGCAATAAAGATGCACCGGAACCCATTTCGGTAGCAGATGAGTTTTGGCAATTTCGCTTCCTTCCATTTCATCTCGCGGAAAATTAAAATCGCCGAGGATGAGCTGAAGGTTCTCCCCGGACTGCCTGGTAATCTGTGACAACATGCCGAGACGTTTTTTAAGGGGAGAGCTGGCAATGGGAAAATGCACCACCGTGACTGCGAGCTTATTTTTGTCGGGAAGTTCCACGGAGAGGTTGAGCGCGGGGCGCGATTTCCCCAGAGCAATAAGTAGAGGTTCCTCGGCGATCGGCAAGCGAGTTATAACTCCCACGTCGATACCTCGCGCATCGTTGTTTTCGACAAGATAAGCTTTGTAATTCATGTTGGGTAATTGCTCATCGATCAGTCGCTGCAGAAGTTGTATGTTTTCCACCTCCTGCAAGGCTAAAAAGTCAGGTCCGGCTCCAGAATTAACGGCGCGTATCACCTGCCCGAGTCTGCGCAATTTTTCGCCAACAACGTTCTCGTTCCAATCCCATTCGGCGCACTGCTCCCGCCATGATTTGGCGTCGAGTTTTTTGCAGTCTTTAAAGTGATTTGGAATTTGTTTTTTAATTTGCAGCGGCAAGTAAGTATCGTCTAATTTTTGCGGATCATCTTCGGCATCGTAAAGGTTTTCCACATTCCAGGTCATAATGGTTATGGACGGTGAGGCTGCTGAAAAGTTTTGCAAAGGTTGAGGAAGGGGCAGAGCCGCGTCGTCAGCTGAGGTCTTTGTGCTCGGAGTGTTGGTTCCGAAGCCGCAGGACACAAAAAGGAGAACAAGTAAGCATTGAAACATAAATTTCATTTGAGTCCCCCACACAAGTAACGCGTTAACATAAAACGCTGGCAAAGGGGAAGAAATTTGTTATTCTTGGCCCATGGAACAAGTCACCAAAGCCTACCAAGAAGCCATGCAAGCCCGCAGACGAGCCTATGCTCCCTATTCGAAATTTCTTGTGGGGGCGTGCTTAAAAATTCGTAATCAGGATTTGTATATATCCGGTTGCAATGTTGAAAACGCAAGCTTCGGTGCCACAGTGTGCGCAGAGCGCGTGGCTCTGTGGAACTGGGTGAGCCAGTGCGAAAACGACAGCGAAAGAGATGCAAAAAACATTGAATTTTTAGTCTTAGTAACGGACACAGTGAATCCGGTTGCTACCCCTTGTGGTATGTGTCTACAAACCATGAGTGAATTCCTTTCGCCGGACACCCCGGTGTTCCTGGCGAATTTAGCAGGGTTGCAAAAAGAAGTTCTCTTTAAAGACTTGCTGCCTTATTCGTTTCATTTAGCGAAGTTATAAAGACGCGCATTTTTTCAAACGCCGAATGGCGAACGGCATCCACTTCAAATAAAATTTCGTGCTTGCTGTTTTTCATCACTGCTTTTTGACACTTTGGTAACTGCGAGCACGCCCAATCCTGCGCGGAGTTGTCGACGAGATAATCTGTGTCCGCTTGTAAAAGCAAAACGGGGGCGTGCAGGGATTTAAAATTCAGCTGTTTGAGCTTGCCCACGGATTCACGAGCAGCGCGCAACCAACCTAGCGTCGCCCCCTGTCGCTTCAGTTCAGGATAAAGCGTTAATGTTTTCTGAAACTCCTCCTGTTTTTCAATACTATTTGTAACCCAGCCGTTCTTGATATTTTTTTTGTTCACAAAAAAACTATAAAGCGGGGGGTAGGAACTGTCGGGAAACAGCGACAGTAACCACGTGAGCACAGCCCCCGTGCGCAAAGAGGGATTGATATCAAATAAGGGTGCCGAGAGAATCAACGCATCAATCAGCCCTGGGTTTTCCGCAGCTGCGCGCACGGCCAAATGCGCGCCCATGGAGTGTCCAATGACGATCACTTTCCGGTGCTGAGTGCGAAGTTTTTTTAAAAACGCTTGGATCGCTGTTAAGTGGGTGTCGAAGCTATCAATATGAACCTTAATCAGCTCCTGCGGCAATAGATGCGAGGAAAAACCCTGACCAATATGGTCCCACCCATAATACGTTGTATTCTGCAGCCGTAGGTTTTCGAAAATATCGTAATACTTGAGGCTGGATTCTCCCATCCCCGGTAAAAAAACAATGGCCTCTGGCTGATCGGGATTCACCATATAGTAGTGGTTGTAAAGCTGTGGCTGAAACGGGTGTGGAACCTTGATGGAAGCAGCAGTTTGCAAAAATTTTTGCGCCGGGAGAAGCTCCCCATGAACGAAAAAAAACAAGAAAATTGCAACGAGAATCGACATGTCTTCTTGTAGCATACAGCTCTAAATATCTGAAGTCCTTAAGGCTTGACTCCCTTGCTAGACAGAACTACAACTTGGGCGAACTTTGTTATCACGGCGGGGTAGCTCAGGTGGTTAGAGCAGCGGAATCATAATCCGCGTGTCGGGGGTTCAACTCCCTCTCCCGCTACCAATTAGCTGCTAAATAGCTGAAACTACTATAATTAAAATCACTAAAAGCTTTTTGTTACAGCGTAGAACCACTTTGGGGTTATACGACTTCACTTTTGATAAGCGTCAGCATCGGTTTTTCGGCTTTTGCGACGGCCTCTTTTGCCCGCGAACCGAGCACTTTCGTAATGAAGCGCAACTTTTAAATCGACCCAGTTCCCCCAGCTGTAGCGCCTGTGTAAGGGCACACATGAGTTAAGGAGTAGGGCAGAGCACCGTGCCGTTCCGCTGAAGGATCAACTCTCCATAAGCGGGCGCTAATCCTTTCTCGTTTCGCCGCAAACGGCCGGACAAGCGTGTCCGTACTAATTTATGTCATTACTTATTTAGACCGTAACATGCTAGTACATTTATAACGATTTTATCCGTCTTATTCTTGATGTTGGTGCGTAACTTGGACCAGAGAGATAATAGACGTTGGAGAAAAATGACAATGGTCAACAATCCGTATGAAATATTAAAAGTCGCACCGACGGCTACCCAAGAGGATATTAAAGCGGCTTATCGAAAGCTGGCTAAAAAATTTCATCCGGATCTTAATCCTGGAAACAAAGAGGCCGAATCTCGTTTCAAAGACATAAATGCTGCCTATTCTCTTGTAGATAGTGTAGAGAACCGTGCAAAGTTCGACCAAGGCGAAGTTGACGAAAAGCAATATCGTCAGGCTCAGCAGCGAGGTGCACCTTTTTATTCGCAAACCCAAACCGGCGGTGGGCGCTATTCCAACAATGGCTCAAATCCATTTGAAGGCATGGATTCTGAAACTTTAGGGGATTTGTTTTCGCATTTCGGGCGATCAGCACCTAATAATCGACCACAGCGCGAAGAGACATATCAGGTCGAAATTAGTTTTACAGATGCGGTGTTGGGAGCGGAGAGAGAAATCACGTTTCCGAATGGAAAAACGGTACAACTTAAAATTCCGGCGGGTGTCGATTCAGGAATACGATTGCGGTTTGCAGGAAAGGGTGAAAACGGAGGCGACGCCTTTGTCCAGGTGAACATACTCCCTTCGTTAAACTTCAAACGTGACGGCAAAGACATCCTTACCGATGCTGACGTGCCATTCGATGTCGCCATTTTAGGCGGAGAAATAAAAGTTCCCGTTGTTGACGGCGTCATTTTGCTAAAAATCCCACCTGATGCTCGAGATGGACAAAAGATGCGTGTGACGGGAAAAGGTGTGCCGTTTGGAGGCGACCGAGGCGCATTAATTGTCAAACTAAACGTAAAGCTTCCCGCAAAAGTTGATGATGAATTCAGGCTAGCTGTGGCGGCTTGGAGCGCAAGACAGAATGCCCAAGTACAAGCGAAAAAGGAGTCCTTATGAATAAGACTTTATTTACAGACATCGAGGTTTTAAGGATTACAGGATTAAAACAGGAACAAGTCACGTTATGGATAGAGAAAGAATGGGTGACGCCACCGGAGCCTTCACGGTTCGACACTGAGGACGTAGCCCGTTTGCAACTCATAAAAGATATGATCTACGACTTGGGAGCTAACGAGGATTCAATTCCCATTCTACTGCATTTGATTGATCAACTCTATTGGACTCGCGAACAACTTCGCCGCGCAAAATCGCAGGATTAATAAATTTCGATTGGTTAAAAATGCCACCCCATTAAAAGTTGAGATCAATGATTCTTTTCCGTTTTTCTTATGTGAAGAAATCTCCGTGGCTGTTTGTGCCCTACTACATGATATAAGTTACTGCGAAGGTACCTAAGTTAGGGCGATTTTCCCGGCCAATCCTGTTGGTGAATTAAGTACAATACAGAAAAGGAGTTCTAATGTCCGGGTCTCAAGCTGATCAATTTCGACTTGGATTTTTAGGGGCGGCAGGTACTGTCACAGGATCGAAATACCTTCTTGCAAACGACAAACAAAAAATTCTCATCGATTGTGGACTTTTTCAGGGGCTTAAGGAACTTCGTCTCAAGAATTGGGATCAGTTCCCAATCGAACCAAAATTTATCAATGCGATCGTTTTAACACATGCGCATCTTGATCATTCTGGCTATATTCCAAGACTTGTCAAAGAAGGCTTTAGAGGAAAAATATTTTGCACACCAGCTACTTTTGCTCTTTGTCGAATCCTGCTCACTGATGCAGGTTATCTGCAAGAGGAAGAAGCCGAATGGCTGAACCGAAAGAAATTCTCGAAACATTCTCCCGCGTTGCCATTATTTACGAAAAAAGATGCTGAAATCTCATTTGAACAATTCGTACCTATAAATTTTGATGAACCCTTCGAGGTGACTGAAGGAGTTCGCGCCACCTTTAAATATGCAGGGCACATACTTGGAGCGGCCATTGTGGTTGTAGAGGCGCGAGCAATTAAAATCGCATTTTCTGGTGACGTTGGCCGAGCAAATGATCCCATATTACATGCACCGGCGTTGTTGCCTGCAATTGATTATTTGGTCGTCGAATCAACCTATGGCAATCGACAACACGATGCCGTTGACCCCGTGCAGGAGCTAGAAACCGTCATCAACGAGGCGCTACAAAAAAAAGGCGTAATACTGATCCCCTCCTTTGCGGTGGGAAGAGCTCAGTCTTTAATGTACTATCTTTCAATTTTAAAAAAAGCAGGTCGAATTCCAAATGTTCCAATGTACTTGAACAGCCCCATGGCATTAAATGCTACAGATTTATTTTGTAAATTCAAATCACTCCATAAGCTGTCAGATGAACAGTGTAAAGATTTGTGCGAGACTGTCCAGTACGTCAAAACCGTGGACGAATCAAAAGCGCTGAATGAAAGAAAAGGGCCGATGATTATCATCTCGGCAAGTGGAATGGCAACGGGCGGTCGAATCGTTCACCATCTCAAAGCCTTTGTATCAAACCCAAGCACAACAGTGGTATTGACTGGATTTCAGGCTGCTGGAACTCGCGGGCGGGCACTTCAAGATGGTGCAAAAGAGCTCAAAATTCACGGAGAGTTTATTCCAGTGCTCGCAGACATTCGGGTTTTAAAGAATAGTTCAGCGCATGCGGACTATATCGAGATTTTGGATTGGCTTTCGAAGTCTAAAATAAATCCTCAAAAAGTGTTCGTTACCCATGGCGAAGTCGACGCGGCTCTTAAGATGAGCGAACACATTCGTGATCGTTTCCATTGGGTTTGTGAAGTTCCAAAACAAGATCAAGAATTTGCATTGGAATGACCATGGTAAATTCTCCCACTGTCTGTGAAAAGCATTGCATAGATTCTAACGCTCACTGGGGAACTCGTTTGATTGTTGTCACCGGTGGGCCAGGCGCGGGAAAAACTGCTGTACTCGAAATGGCAAAAAAAGTTTTGTGCCAAAACGTGGCGATCTTACCCGAAGCGGCATCGATTGTTTTTGGTGGTGGTTTTTGGAGACTTAAAAGCATATCGGCGCGAATAGCCGCGCAAAGCGCAATATTTCATACTCAGGCTGAAATGGAAAAATTGGTGATCGGTGAGAAAAAATGGGCTGTTGGTCTCTGTGATAGAGGGACCTTGGACGGCCTTGCGTACTGGCCGGATCAAGAAGAGACTTTTTGGAAAATGAGCAACAGCACAGTCGAGCTAGAATACGCAAAGTATATTGCCGTGATCCATCTTCGGTCGCCCACAGATCAAATGGGATATAACCAACAAAACCCCCTGCGTATCGAAACCGCCGTTGAAGCCAAATTGATTGACGATAAAATTGCGAACACTTGGGCAAGTCATCCCCATTATGAATTGATCGATAATGCCAATAATTTTTTAAACAAAGCGCAAGAAGCCATACGGCTTATTTCGAAATTTATTCCCGAGTGCTGTCAAGTAATGAAAAAATGCAGGCATTAATTTTTGTGGCTCCGGGCAAAATGGAATTGGTCGAACACATTGTTAAGGGAGAGTATCCGGTGATTATTCTTTTACTTTTAATTGCAGTAGTTTTTTTGCTTTTAGTGAAAATCATAAAGTTTAGGCAGTCGCTCCACTTTAGCAGCCTCGTAAAAAGTCTCTTCGCAAATTCAAAAATTATCGTTGGGCAAAAATTTAGTTTTGCGCAAATCCAAATATTACCATTACCTGTACAACGCTATTTTAGATTAGTTCTCAATGAAGGCCAACCCTATATCAGTAATGCTAGAATATTGCATGACGGACGTTTCAAAGCGGATCTCAAAAAAAATTGGATGCCCATTTCAGGGAAGCAATATTTTACCACTGAAACTCCCGGTTTTATCTGGAAGGGAGTTACTTCTTTATTCACCGCATATGACATGTTTTTTGAAGAAAAAGGGAACTTAAAGGTTTTTTTCTTGTCCATTTATAAAATCGTCGACGGTAAAGGTCCTGAGTTTAATCAAGGTGAACTTTTAAGATGGCTTGCTGAAAGCGTTTGGTTCCCTACGAATTTATTGCCTACAGAAAAAATGATCTGGGCCGGGCTGGACGATCTTTCTGCAACCTTAACCTTCAATCATAATGCTCTAAAGCTTCAGTATAAAGTTTCTTTCAATACTTTAGGTGAAATTACTGAATTAGAAACGCAAAGATATATGGACAAAAAGCGCCTTGAAACTTGGATCGCAAGAATCAGCGATTACAAAAGGATTAATAACATGCTTGTACCTACGAATATTGAGGCCTTGTGGAAATTGAGCAACAAAGACTTCAGTTACGCTCAGTTCGCGGTAAAAAAAATTGAGTATGATGTTCCGAAGGAGTGGGCAAATTATGACACGTAGACAGTTTGTGCTATCCACTACCGCTGGAGCATCGCTATTACCCTCATGCTCCTCCAAGACTGCGGATAAAAATTACGAAAAAGCCGTCCATGAAACTTGGAGTAAAAGTGGATTAGTTGGTACGAGCGGTACTCAAATACTGCGTGAATTAGTGCGTTATGCAACTCTTGCCCCCTCGAGCCACAACACTCAGTGCTGGAAATTCAGCATCGGTGAAAAGGGTATTTCTATATTTCCAGATTTTCAGAGACGGTGCCCTTCTGTTGATCCAAACAACCATCATCTTTTTGTTTCGATGGGTTGCGCTGCTGAAAATTTAATTCAAGCAGCCCAGGCTTATGGATTTCAAGCTGATACAAATTTTGCTGGCAATGGAGGTGGCGAAATAAAGATCTTATTGGAAGATGCAAAACCCGTCACATCAAATCTATTTAAGGCCATCCCTGAACGCCAAAGCACTCGTTCTGAATATGACAGTAAACCATTGTTAATCGAGGAATTAAAAAGTCTTGAAGCTGCGGCTATTGGCAAGGGCGTGAGGGTCCTAATGTTTACCGAAAAACAGAAGTTAGAACAAATTCTTGAATACGTAGTTCAAGCTAATTCAATTCAAATGAAGGATCAAACATTTATAAAAGAATTAAAGACTTGGATTCGCTTCAATAAAAGCGAAGCTGTGCAAAAAAATGATGGTCTGTTATCCATATCCGCCGGAAATCCTCAGTTGCCAACGTGGCTCGGGAAGCTCGTTTTTGATTTCGTTTTTGACCCGGAAAGTGAGAACGAGAAATATATTAAACAAGTGCGCAGTTCGGCCGGAATTGCTGTTTTTACCTCTGATTTTGGTGACGAAGAAAATTGGATCGAGGTCGGACGAAGCTATGAGAGATTTGCATTGCTGGCAACGTCTTTGGGTATTCGAAATGCTTTTTTGAATCAGCCGGTCGAAGTGGCCTCTTTAAAACATCAATTCGAAATGTTCCTGGGATTGGGCGGGCGAAGGGCCGATCTAATTGTTCGTTTTGGACGTGGGCGATTGATGCCAAGGTCTTTGAGGCGACCGATTGATGCAGTAATTTTTTAAAGCCAAGGCTGACCACGAACTCCGCAGCGATATTACCGGTTATTTACAGCGACGCAGGGTAGCACTCCAGGCAAACACCCTTGAAGCTAGCGCACCGGGAGGGAATTTGAAGTAGAGTGTGTGGATGGTTCCATACGCACTGATCTACTTGGGTTCTCTTATTGTAGACTGCATCCCAATCGTGGCTCCGCCTGCTTGGACGCTGATGTTATTTATCATGATAAAATTCGATCTAAATCCATGGTTGGTGGCATTAGCAGGAACGGCGGGCACCGTATCTGGTCGCTTAATTTACACTTCGATGATTGTGCCGTGGATTGGTAAGAAAACCCTTGGGGTCGAAAAAGAATCCGACCTTAGGTTTTTAGGTGTAAAGCTTTCACAGCATGGTTGGTCGACGTTTGCGTTTGTGTTTATCTACTCCATACTTCCTCTATCGACGACCGCACTCTTCACGGCTACCGGACTTGCCAAAGTTAAGAAACTTTACATAATTCCGCCATTTTTTCTCGGCAATTTGATCGGTGATAGCGTCATTCTTCTCTCAGGAAAATATGCGGTCAATAATTTCGGCGAGGTTTACACGGGCACATTTGACCTCAAGAATATACTTCTTATGCTGTTTGGTCTTATTGTAATGCTACTTTTCTTTTTTATAGATTGGCTAGAAATGCTCACAAAGAAAAATCTGAAAATGAAGTGGCAATTTTGGAAATAAAATTAATGATTGTATGTTGCTAGTCCGACCACGTCGATTTCCATTGTCGCTATTTTATCGAAATATTGTCGTTGCTCCCTTATTGGCCACCAACCATAGAGGAGAGCCTCCATCGGGTGCCACATTGCAACCCAGCCTATTATAACTAGGCTAACACTGACGATATTGGAAATTGCAGGATCAATTCTGCTCGACCCAATAAGCTGGGCAAAGCTTAGGCAGATAATGAGTGTAATAAGCCCTACTATCGAAAAATAGCGGGCAGTCCTACGCCGTTTCCGTAGTCTTGATTTTGCAAGCTTTGATTCATATCGAAAGTAGGCTCCGATCGCTTCCTGAATGGCAAGACTATTCTCAGGTTTGAGATCTTCACAATCAGAAGTCAGGATTCGAGTCTTCATTTTTGTTCGAAGTGGAAACTCTTCTACGGCACTGACTAAATAATTCACGAACTGTGGATCAAGATCGCGCTCTCGAAAAGGCGCAGGATCACGTTCATTGAAAAGTTGGCGCGAGTTTTTAACGCCAACCTCGACAATGACATGCCCTTTTTCTTGCTTATATCGATTCGTATTTTGTTCACTACTCATATTGCGACCCTAAGGCCTCGCTC
Organism: Bdellovibrionales bacterium; assembly: GCA_031426555.1. GTDB lineage: Bacteria > Bdellovibrionota > Bdellovibrionia > Bdellovibrionales > JAGQZY01 > JANPLN01. The sequence continues at coordinate 11,723 of JANPLN010000012.1, forward strand.
GATGAGATGAATATTCATTTTCATAAGTCTCCGTTTTTAAATTGTGCGCCAGCAGAGCCAATATTTTCTGATTTTAATTTCATTTCAGCCACCCTTCAAACGAATTGCCGCAGATTCGTTTATGTTTTAACTGTTTGTTACAATCACTTTGAGCGCACGCTCTTTCATTGCGTTGCCAAATGTTTCATAGGCTTGAATCAAATCTTTCATTTCAAAGCGATGAGTAACTAATTTCTTTGGTTGAATTTTGCCGGACATTACTGTTTTCAAGAGCATCGGAGTAGTCACTGTATCGACAAGTCGAGTTGTCAAAGTGATGTTTCTATCCCAAAGCTTATCTAAATTAAGTTGTACAGGTTTACCGTGAACGCCAATGTTTGCAATATGACCTCCAGCGGAAACTATGGACTGACAGACATCAAAACTGACTGGAATACCAATTGCTTCGATTGCAACGTCCACACCTACTTGCTGAGTCATCGCCATAACTTTTTCAACTGCTTTACCATCAA
>JANPLN010000013.1:0-6639 GCA_031426555.1 Bdellovibrionales bacterium
TGACGACCTTGTGTTTAAGGATTCGAAAGACGACATTTGGTTGGACGAACTCGACAGTTATCAGGCCACAGTCGATCGTTGCGAGAAAAAATCGGGGAGGACAATGTGATGAGTTCCTATAAAACTTTGTTATTTGTAGCGCTGACTTCGACTTTAGTTTTGGGTTGTAAACCAAAAAATCCGGATCTCTATGGGGTTGCTACTCCAGTTATACCTCCTGTTGCCAACAACGAAACTTATGACGGCAAAACCTTTATCCCTGCCGACAGACCCGAGCAACCAGCCATTCCTGAAGGCACGCAAGTGAACGTCCCCGCAACTCCCAACGCACAGTCTTCCGAGCGCATTACTCAGGTTGATAGTGAAATATTTAAACCAAAATTAGATGTTGTTGTATTTATGGATCCATCTGACAGTATGAACGACGATCAGGCCAACTTACGTCGAAATATTCGATTGTTCTCTGAAAACTTCGCAAGCAAGATGCAGTTTCTCGATCTCCACTTAGGTGTAGTTTCCGCATGGGATTCAATTTCGTTTGCTGGAATCGATAAAAGATGCGACCTCGGTCAGCTGCGCCCGGTGGGCGGAAATCGCGGCGCATTCAGCGGCGACTGTTCTTCATCACAAAATGAAGTCCCCTATATTACGAGTTCAACAGACCTCAGCCTGTGGGGCCCGACCTTGGCTTTTGGAGTTGAGGGCTTCGAACGAGATGCTAGCGGTAAAGTGTCATTGCGCTCTGGTCCACAACATGAGGAAGTTTTTTCTCCAGTGATAGCAGCTTTGCGACCCGAATCTCAGCAAATGAATAAAAACTTTCGTCGAAATGACGCGCATTTGGCCGTGATCTTTTTTACTGATACAGATGACTTTGACTATGTAAACATCGAGCAGGACGCCCTTAAACAAGATGCAAACACACGATCAACTCTTGAGCGTGAGGCGGCTTTACTAACGAATGCCAAGCGCGAATCTCTGGAAGTTTTACCTACTGAAGTCGCTCAGTTTTTGAAATCACAAGAAAAAGAAAACGTAAGCGTTTCTGTTTATGCGGCACTTGGAAGATACAATGATTGGATTTCTACCAATGGAAATACCAGAGGTGTATATAAAAACGCCGATTATTACATTCAACAACCAGGACGAGGCCCTCGTAAAATCGTTGAACTTTTAAATCTTATGAACGGAACTGGTTTTGACTTACAAGATTCCCAGTACGGATCAGAACTGAGTAAAATTGGTAATGACATCGTTGCTAAAAGTATGCGTCGGACCATCGTACTTGAGCGCGCTCCAAACATCGCCAATCTGCAACGGGATCCAATCATCGTAAAGTATGGTGTTCGCCAAGTAATTCCCAAAAATGATCAAACGGGCTGGAGCTATCGTGTGGAAACAGACTCTTCTGGCCGCAATGTGCATAAAATTATCGTCAATGAAGGCGTCCAGTTGCAACTCGAGCCCGGTGCTCGCTTCAGCGTGGAATACACACCTGTACGATAGTGCAGGTCTTGTTTAAAAAACTCCACGAACTCCCGATAAGAAGGTACTTTTGGGAGTTCAATGTCAGCAGCAAGAAAAACCAATTTTAATAGCAAAAACTCTGAACACATCAGTGCGGACTTTCTGAACCCTTTTATCGATGCGACAATCAATACAATGCGAATCCAAGCGGCCCTCGCTGTGAAGTGCCAACCCGTTATTTTGAAGTCTGATTTTCATCAAACCGTGGATATTTTGGGTGTCGTGAGCCTGGTAAGCCGTACCTATGAGGGCAGCATCTCGCTGTGTTTTCCAAAGGACACCTTTATCGCAGTTTGTAATAAGTTGTTTGGCGAAAACCATACTGAAATTTCGGCAGAAATCGAAGACGCTCCGGGCGAGCTTTTAAACATGATCTTTGGTGCTGCTAAAGCGCATTTAAATGCCAAATACAATTATCAAATTCCAAGGGCGTTGCCAGCGATCATTTCGGGGCATAGACTTAAACTCACTCAATCTTTCGGACCCACGATTGTTATTCCATTTACCAGTGAACTCGGCTCGTTTCATCTTGAAATAGAAGTCGTTGCAAAGAAGTAGGATAGATATGTTTAACACAGCTTCGAAAATTCTGATAGTAGACGATATGCTAACCATTCGTAAAATCACCAAAAAAGCTTTGGTGGACATGCATTTTAAAAATATTGAGGAAGCCTCGACGGGGATGGAAGCGTGGCAAATAATTTCAAAATCACCACCCTTTGATTTTATTATCTGCGATTGGAATATGCCAAAGATGACGGGGCTCGAAGTGTTAGCCAAACTTCGCAGCACGCCGGAAATTGCACACACACCGTTTATACTTTTAACCGCTGAGTCAGACCTTGCACAGGTAAAGACCGCTATCGTAGCGGGTGTGGATGATTATGTATTGAAACCCTTCACGGCTGACACTTTAAAACAGCGACTCGAAGCCGTGCATCAAAAAGTTCTCAGCCGCCAGGTAGCTTAGCGCGCGGTCATTCGCTGTCGAGCTCGACGGAGTCGGCGACGGAATCTACGGAAGCTGGTTTTCTGTTAGACGATTTTTGCGTCGCCACGGATTGTGGTTTTGCCTCTTCATCATTTTTTCCGTAAACCTTAAATAATTCTTCCTTCAATAACGCCATTTCGGCATCGATGGGACGTTTTTCAGAGGACCAACACTTTTGCTTTTGTTTGCGAACTCGTGCGTCAAGGTCGCCCACCTCTTCGCGAAGGGGCCCGGCCAGTTTCATGGCCAAATCATAATTCACGCCTTGGTAAGAAGAAAAAATATGCCTCAGTTCCTGGAGGCGAGCTTCGCTGTCCAAATGCAACTTTTCGCAGTTGAGGCCTGTGCGCGGGCCGGTGGAACAATTTGCTAACACGACGCTACAGCACATAAGAATTATTTTTTTCATGGTTATCTCATCGGAGGGTTTTTTAAAATAATAAGCAAAGTCTCAACAGAAGACGTTGTTGCATCAAAGAGAGACATACGGCATTCTCCTAAGTGGTGAATGAAATAGAAACGCTCTTGCATGCTGCCAATCGTGAACTCTATAACGAGTTCACCCGACGTAATCTCCAGCGCCGCCTCAAACTGCGCCCGTGCCTTATTCAAATTCAACCCACGTCCCAGTACTGGGGTTTATGGAATGCAAAAACCCGACACATTGTAATTGCGCAAAAGTTGGTGACCGACTACGAGTGGCATGACGTGGTGGGTGTGCTGAGCCATGAAATGGCCCATCAATATGCCGACGAAGTTCTCAATTCCGACGGAAGTCCGCACGGGGACGCGTTTCACAAAGCATGTCAGAAAATTGGAGTTCCTTTTTATTACGCGAAGGCCCAGGTGCACCTTCAACAGCACACCCTTGACTGGCGCCAAACCCAACCATCTTCCGAAGAAGAAAAGCGTCTCGAAAAAATTCGCAAACTCTTAAATTTAGCCAGCTCCTCCAACGAAAATGAAGCCTCCCTGGCCATGAACCGCGTGCGTGAAATCTATGCACGCTACAACTTAGAAAAGTCCTCCACCGTCTCCGATGAATTTTATCACGCATTTATAAAAACCAACCGCAAACGCTTGCACACCTATGAGCAAAAAATTATGAGCATCTTGGTGAACCATTACATGGTGGAAGTGATTGTGGGCTCGGCTTTTTGCCCCCAAGAGCAAACGCGTTTGCGAACCATCGAGCTGATTGGCAGAAAAGAGAATGTTCTCATGGCGGAATATGTTTTTGTTTTTTTAAAAACATATATTTTTACTCAAAGTGCGCAAAAGAAAAAACAGACAGGTCATTTTCCCGCATCCATGGCAAAAGCCTACCATTTGGGATTACTGACTGGCTTTGATGAAAAACTCACACACCAAATAGAGCTGAAAGAAAACACCGACATTAAACAATCTCTGGCTGTATTCTCCAAAGATCCACAGATCAAGCAGTACATCGCTAAGGTTCATCCACGCCTTGTGACTGTGGCTTCTCAAGCTCGGCTCAAAAACATCGATTTCTTCCACACAGGACGCCGAGAAGGCCAAAGCTTAACGATCCATCGGCCCATCGAAAACAACAAAAGTAAAAAAATAGCCGGCCTTCTTTCGTAGGAAAGTTCTACGATACGACTTTAACTACTACAGCAGTCGTTGCAAACAAAAAAGATCCCCAAAGCATATCCACAAACGTGACGAGGATCGACCAGTCGCGAAGGGTTGCGAGATTGGTAAAGTCGTAAACTCCATAAACCACAATTCCAAGCAACGCTGAATGAATGATTGCTTCGACGTAGCTCCACTTCTGCAGCGAGGGCGCGAGAAAAAGCATAAACCCTAAGACCATTAAAACATAAACAGCACCGGCAGCCACGTAATTGATGTCAAACGTATCGCCCTTGGCGCGCACAAGGGGTCTTAAGTTATCAAAGTAGAACCGATTGGCGATAACTCCCAACCATAAGCCATCTAAAATTAACATCGTCACGGCGGATACAATAATTTGCTTTAACATTTCCATCTCCTATTTGGCGGTTTTTATTTGTTCAATTTTTTTTAAAATTTTCGGGTGTTGGGAAAATTTATTTTTTAAAATACCGAAGGCTTTATTTTTTTCCATTTTATCCAAACAAAGATCTTCGTACAGAAGTGATGCCGCGCCCACAGCGAGCGAAGGAAAAGCGCCGTCATCCACCTCGCCAAATCCCACGATCCAAAGTCGTTGAAAAAGTGACTTTATCGCCTTTTGGTAAATCCGTTCGTTATCCTTGCCTTGAAGATCAGTGAGTTTTTTAAGTTGTTTCGTAGACACCGGCGAATCGGACTCAAGAATCTCTAGCATCTCCTGAGCCTGCCGCGATAGCTTTTGTCGTTGAGGGTCTAAATAACTTCGCAATGCCGAAAAGACTTCGCGAGAAAAAAAAGTGGCTCGTCCCTGATACCATTTGCAGTAAACCACACGTTTATCTTTAGAGAGTTTTTTCATGCCGTACCACATTTTCATCACGCGGTCGTCGCCGCCGTCATCCCACTCCCAACGCATTTCGCTGCGTGGGTAGAACTCGTGCCAGAGAGATTTTGGTTCCTTTTGGTTGTTTATGGGGAACACCAACAACATTCCGTTTTTATCAATGGCTTCGCAGGCTTTCGACAAATTCATACATGATTAATCTAGCTTGTTTCTGCTGCTTTGACAATGCCTATGGAAATTCGTAGGCTCTGCTATGGAGCTTAAATGAAATTTTTCTTTTTTATTGCGCTGACGTTTTTTTCTCTTGTTTTTATCTTCCTCGGTTACAGGCTCACTGGGATTGGCAACGCTTCCTGGATTTTAGCCGGCATCCCCTTTGCTCTGATTCTTTCGTACATGCTGATTTTTCGCGAGCGTCTCGCAAAAAAATGGGATCGGATCTTTCGCTCCCTTGTGTACTTGAGCATGGGCTTCATCAGCTTCGTTCTCGGGCTCTTGGTGCTTCGAGAGATGGTTTATTTTTTATTACTGCTTGTAAACTCTCCCTTTGCACTTGAACTTCTTTCAACCAAAGCCACAATCGCTGTTTTGTTGGGGTCTTTACTTCTTTATATTTACGGATTCTGGAATGCTCGTCGCGGTCCGCGCGTTGTTATTGTTTCAGTTCCCATTGTCGATCTTCCGGAGGAGTTGCAGGGTTTTTCGATGATTCAGTTGAGCGATCTTCACTTGGGGCCTGGGGTGAACTCAAAATTTGTAGAAAATGTGATCAAACTGACACTTTCTATGGATGCGAACATTTTAGTCATGACCGGAGACATGGTGGACGGGAACTTTCATGACCATAAGGAATCAGCGAGTTTATTTGTTCAACTCACAAAAAAGTTTCCAGTGCTTTATGTGACCGGTAACCATGAATACTATAAAGACGGGCAGTTGTGGGTGGATTATTTTTCGCAGTTGGGAATCAAGCCGCTTCTCAATGAACACATGACAGTTCAAGTGAAAGGAAAATCGGTCCTTTTCGCCGGCGTCACCGACCCCGCCGAAAAGATGATTCGCCCAACAGGAAAACCTAATATATCGCAAGCCCTCGAAAATGCTCGTCCCGCCGATGTAAAAATTCTTTTAGCCCACCAACCAAATATTGCCATTGAAGCGGCCCCGCATTTTCACCTTCAGCTATCGGGGCATACCCACGGCGGTCAATTTTTTCCATGGATTTTTATGATTGGATTTTTTCAAAAATTTCCAAAAGGCCTCATGAAGAGCAGCGCCATGTGGGTTTATGTGAATGTCGGCACAGGTTTTTGGGGCCCCAGCTTACGAGTGGGAACCCGCAGCGAAATTTCGTTGCTTCGGCTGGTGAAAGGCTAAATGCAAATACCCCAAAACCTTCTATTTTTGGCTTGATTTACTGTTTTATTGTGTTACTACAGTAACACAGGAGAAAACAGTGACACCGACGCCATCTGATAAAAAACGCCTCAAAATGCTGATCGAGACCCTTTCTAGCATTAAAAATTCACAAGACCTGGCTGATTTCTTACAAGATCTTTGCACGCCGGCAGAATTGGAATCCCTTTCCGACCGCTGGGAAGTGGCTCAATTGATTGAAGACGGGGAGAACTATCGCGACATCGCAGAAAAAACAGGGATA
>JANPLN010000014.1:0-6387 GCA_031426555.1 Bdellovibrionales bacterium
ATCATCAACACCAGACCGCCAAAAATTGACGACGAATTTCCCTGGGGAGCGTAGTCAATTTTTATAGACTTCTTAGATCCCGGAGTGTTTGCAGAATCTCGGGTCGCGTTTGTTCCCAAATTTGCAAAGTTAGGATTTTTACTTACACTCAAATGCGATTGACTGAGCTCTCCCAACTGAGGAGACGGATTCACTTGGGTGATGATCGCCGGTTGGGTCGCAATGCCCAGCCTTTCGATTTTTAAGTCGTCAAAATTCATTTTCTCAGTCGTATTTTTTGAAAACGTCATGGACTGAGTGACATTCTCGGTGCGCGGATTAAAGCGCTCGTGCTGAGGCTCCACAACCTGGGGAATGTCGATTTTAGAATAAGCCACTTGCCGTTTGCGGGCGTCGATGATTTCTTCGGCGTAGGTCTCTTTGATAAATTCGCTAAAATCTTGGCTGGAAAAATCAGGGTTGTAGCGATTTAAAAAGCTTTGCAAATCTTTTTGCAGCTCGGCGGCTGTTTGGTAGCGCTGAGTTTTGTTGCGGGTTAAACCCTTGTTCACAATTTTTTCAAGCTCAATGGGAATATTCGGATCGATCTGGCGCAAGCTTGGGATTTTGCAATCGCGAATTTTACGAAGTGTCGTCATTTCATTATTGCTCAAAAACAATCTCTGCTCGCTGAGCATTTCCCAAAGCATGATTCCCAGAGCAAAAATATCTGTTCTTGAATCGACCTCAAGGCCGTCCACTTGTTCTGGGCTCATGTAGCCAAATTTACCTTTTAGTGTTCCAACGCGGGTGTTTTCTTGCTGTGTGGTGGATTTTGCGATTCCAAAATCGATAATTTTAACTTCGCCTTCAAAACTCACCATCACGTTTTGCGGACTCATATCGCGATGGATGATGTTGAGGGGTTCGCCGGTTGTGGCGTCGATCAAGCGGTGGGCGTGATCGAGACCTGCAGCAATCAACTTTGCGGCGTATACAATATGGCTCACTGAGAGGCGCTTGTTGAGCTGCTTAAGACGATTTAAAATCTGTCGAAGGTTTTTACCTTCGATATATTCCATCACGATGTAAAGTTGCTTGTTTTCTACACCAAAATCATGAATCCCAACCACGTTACTGTGCGAGATATTCACGGCAATTTTGGCCTCATCTTTGAACATGCGAATAAAATCTTCAGACGCGGAATGCTGAGAGAGGATTCGTTTAACGGCAACAAATTTTTGCAGCCCTTCAGCTGCTAGCTTCTTTGAAAGATGAATCTCGGCCATACCGCCCGCAGCCAGTTTTTCGAGGAGAATGTAATTACCGAATCTTTCAAATTTTTCTTGTGCCAAGTCCAGTCCTCTTTTACTCTTTTCCTATCGGCTCTCAACGCCAGAAATATGAGTTTTTATCGATGATTATGACGTGATTATGAAATGGATTGGACTAACGGGTGGCATCGCCACCGGCAAATCAGCCGTGGCAGATATCTTTAGAAGTAAGGGTGTTTCGGTGATTGATGCCGACCCCATCGCGCACCAGGCTTTGGTCGCGTCGAGCCCCGTTTTTGCTTCGATCGTGCAGACTTTTGGCCAGGATGTAATTGCGGCCAATGGCAACATCGACCGACTAAAGCTGGGTGCGAAAATTTTTGCAAACAGTGATCTGCGCTTAAAACTCGACGCCATTGTGCATCCGTTTGTGCGTTCCCAGGTGGCGCTGATTAAACAAAAGTTGATGGATGAAGGTTGCGCGCTTGCCATCTACGATGTGCCTCTGCTTTTCGAAAAAAACATGCAAAAAAATTTCGATAAAATTATTGTGGTGACCTGTGATCCAAACCTACAAAAACAGCGTTTGATGAAACGAAATAGCCTGAGTGAGCAAGACGCTTTACTGCGAATAGCCGCTCAACTGCCCATGTCCGAAAAAGTTCGCCAAGCTGATTTTGTCATTGAAAATAATGGCACGCTGGAAGAGCTTGCGCAAAAGGTAGGCAAAGTTTTAGCTACTTTTTAGGAAAGTGCCGAGGTTCGCAAACCACAGGTTTCATTTCCTGTGCAGCCACAAGATTTTTGCCATCCACTTTGCCTCTTAAAAACAAAGCGTAGTCCAGGTTGCAGCGAATTTTCATATCTTCTAGTTTAAAAACTAATTTGAGCATTCTTTTTTTATGCTTTCTTCGAAAGTCATGAGCACTGCATTCTTTGCCGTGCTCGTTGATAAACCGGTGCCGCTTCACTTTGGCTTTGCCGGGTCCAAATTCCAGGGAAGGAATATCAACATTAGCGATTTCGAAACTATCGGAGTCTTTTAAATAAACTTCGACTTCTCCTTTGTCTAAAGGGTCGATTGTTGGAATTTTTCCTCGATGGTTTTTTGATTCAAACTCCAGTTCGCCGTTAACTTGATTCAGAGAATCTGGAACCGGCCCTATTGTGGTGGCCACGATTTCACTCTGTTCAGATGGTAGGTCTTGAAAGTGATCGGGACATTCGGCGTCTACATGTGGATCATCGTCGTTGAAGCCAGATGCCGAGTACTTGATGATTCCAGGCTTGTAGTAGCTTGAAATTTGGAAACCACTGAGTTTTTTTGAAGGGTAAATAAATTCCTCAATCGTGGACCATGAAATTCTACCTTCAAACAAGGGCCCAGGAAACCATTGATCAAGGGGTTCTGAAGTTTTCCTCTTTGGACTTTTAACAACTAGAGGTGCTTCAAAAACATAGAGAAAAAGAAAATTAATAGATAAAGGCCCATTCCGGTTTTCGAGTATGTAGTTGTATGTGTACGTACGCGTTTTTGAATCGTAATCCACTAGTGTTGTCATTTTTGGGCTTACACGGCTTTTAGGGACTGGACACTTGTAGTTTTTGGGCAATGGTATAAGCTGCGCCGAAGAAATACTGACGATTAGAAAAATAATGTACAGCATATATTATCCTTTACCGGCTAACAAAGTGCCAATGGGTTTGATTTTCAGGGTTCCTTGTTAATTTAAGATCAGTCATCGATTCTAGAAAAAGCTGTTTAATTTTTTTAATTCTTCGTCTTGTTGTTGGTAAGGTATCAAAAGCACTAAACGAAATATCAATGGTTTTTCCGTCTCTGTGTGTGCAATGTGGAGCGCCCCAAGTATTTTCATAGTCAAACAACCCGCCAAGCGGTAAACTCGCACCTTCAGATTCAATCAAAGGAATTTCTGTTTCTGTAAAACCTGATGAGATTAGTCGAAATCTAAAAAGACCAATAGCTTTGTTTAAACTGTCATTAAAATTCGATGTCCCATAAATTCCCTTTTGATGAGACATGTTTGCTAAATCAAAATAAAATCCAAAGATATTATCGAGAGGCATTGTATCTTCGGGAATTCTAACATTGATCGTAGTATCCGGCACCTGAAGAAACTCGCCATTAGGATCTACACCATCGATTTTCATATTCACATCACCAGAAACTTCTGGAGCTTCGTAAACTAAACGTAAACCTCCAATGGGTATAGCCATTGGCACACCGGTTGAAATTCTATTTGCAAATTGTAACGGGCGCGGGGAGCCGTGATTAGATTGTTTATGCCCGCCATTATCCAATCCAGTTTGAAGGCCCATCGAGGCGTAGCAACCGCTCACTGGTAAATCATTGGAGATATCTATGCATTTTAGCACCATAATCTTTGATTTTATAACCTGTCTTAGTTTGCCGCAAGGCTTGATTGATGGCTCTATAGTTATGAAATTCGGATTCGCTTCGTTAAGAATTGTTTTTTCGATGCGGAATTCGTCTTCTGTGGAAGCAGTGACAACAAAATCAGCCTGACCTGTGTTGAATGTGAGTGTGCCGTCTTGAGTTCGGAAAATATTGGTATACGGAACGGAAATAACAGCAACCTGTTCACCCTGAGAAGTTGGGGAAAAGACGATATCAAAGTAGCAGTGCTGTGCTGCAGGAATGTTTACGCCAACACAGCCGTTGTTTTGAATCAAAAAGTCGGAGGATCCATTCAACGTGATGTTGCCAATGAACTGTTGAACCGTATCGGGATGGCTGTAGATATCAATAGTCAGTCGGTTTTCGACACCTAGCGGGGTGGCTCCCATATCGATAGGTATACTTTCGTAGTAATCTAAGGCGGCACGTAGTGCTATAAGCTCAGAAGTGTTTTCATGAATTTTACTTGGAATGAGAAAGCTTTTTATGTTTTTAAGCTCCTGAGTCCAACCTTTTTCTAAAAAGAAACAAGAAATTAAAAAAATAATAAAGTGTTTCACAAAACCTCTTTTATTTTGTGGTGGGCCCAGACGAGCATCTAGTGTATCGGAGTTTTTGACCTAGACTTGACGAAATTAAGCTAATTTGAGTTAGATTAATTTTTGTATCAAAAAGAACCAAAATTAATTTAAAACTGGAGTGTGTAACCTAGAAGGGCTTTGACGTACGCGGTATCGATTCCTTGGTGATAACTCAGTTCGAAGCGGGCGTTTTGTCGATTGAACAATTGAAATTCCCAGCCGCTTGCCAAAAATAAATGGTAGCAATCCAAATCAACGAGGGGTCGCAGTTCACGATCGCTATCGAGAATCAAACTCACGCCGCCGCCCCAGTACAATCGGTACAAATTGCGCGTGGGCAGAGAGTGCGCCGCCGCTTGAATCCAGCCAGTTCCTTCGTGCATGTCGACGCCCAGTTGGAAACGTGTCGTGGCTGTCATCCATGGCGCTACATGCAAGCCCAACCAGCCACTGTGATCTTCTTCGGAAATTTCGTAACCGCGACTCAAAGCAAAGGTCACACTGGGACGAGGTTCCAGATGATACGTCGGCGCTTTGGGTGGCGCACTGATGGGTTGATCAGGGTCGAGCCCCGACTGCTGTAAATCCACTTCCTTAGTCGTGGGCGCAGGAGTTTCCTCCTGCGGAGGTGGGGCGACATAGACCGTATCTGTGGGTGGTTTTGCAAAGAGGTTTGCAGAATACAAACAAATGCCTAGGTTGAGAACAAGAAGAAGTTGTTTCGTCATAAATCTATTATACTCTTTATTATGTTGGAAACAATAAGGTAGCACAAGGACGTGTCAGATGTTGCGGTTGATTTTTTTCTTTTTGGTTATCTCGTATTTTGGTATCAGAACTTCGATGGCCCAAGAGGCTTTGTATTTCGGAATCCACCAACAATTTATGTCCACGCGAGCCATGGGAATGGGTAACGCCCATGTGGCCGTGGCCGACGATGAGAACGCCATCTTTTACAATCCCGCGGGCACGGTACGCAAAACCGATCGCAAGATGAATTTTTTCTTGAAGGCGGGCGGTGATCCCGACGTGAAGGATTTTATGGACGATCTCGAGAAGGCGGAAGATGCAACCACGCAAGAAATCGCTGATCTCATCGAGTCGAAATACGGCGAACACTATTCTCTCCGCGCGCCTTCATTGGGATTTATTTGGGCGACTCCGCGCTGGTCGTTGGCGTTTATTCCGGCCGACGTGACGGTGGAAATGGGTTTGCACCAGAGTGTGGGGCCTTCGGTCAACTTGGTGGCGTTTCAAGATTCGACGCTGGCCTACTCCCGCGCTTGGAATGTTAAAAAAGTTCAGTATGGCCGGTTGGATCTGGGGGCCACTGCGAAGTTAATTTATCGCGGTCACTTGGATAAGATTGTAAACCTGGTCGACATTCAAACAGGCAAAGTTTTAGAAGCCGAAGATAGTAACGAGGGCATGACGGCGGATTTGGATTTTGGTGTGCTTTGGCAAGCTCCACAGTACAGTTCGGGATTTTTTAGTTTCTTGCAACCATCGCTCGGAATGAATCTTCGCAATATGTTGGACCTCGGTTATTTTTCCAACCTCGGGCTTTATTCGGATGATAAAAATGGCGACCCCGAAAAATTACATCGCGTGATCGACGTGGGAACGGCTTTTAAATTGCCCAAGTGGTCGTTGTGGTCCACTCAGTTGGCGATTGATGTTCGCGATATTTTGCACCCCAATTGGACTCTGGAAAAAGGTTTGCACGCCGGACTCGAGTTTAACTGGGAGATGTTTTCCTGGTGGAAAGGCGGCTGGCGCGTGGGAATGAATCAAATGTATTGGACCGCCGGCTTTACGGGCCAGATGTGGGTTTTCAAGCTCGACCTCTCCACTTTCGGTCGCGAAGTGGGCACGTCCTCGCAAAAAAAGGAAGACCGAGTCTACATGGCCACCGCCAGCATCGACTTTTAGGTTCGGGGCCGGAGCGAGCTTGGCTCGCGAACGGGGCGCCGAAGGCGCCTGGCCCCCTTGCAAGTACCTTTTCCTTTTGGTACCAAGTACCTTTTCCGGCATTATATGCGATTTGAGAATGTAAATTCCTACTCACTAAGGATTTAGATTCTCAAATCGCATATAATGCCGGAAAAGGTAC
>JANPLN010000015.1:0-255862 GCA_031426555.1 Bdellovibrionales bacterium
ATACAAAAAAGATAAGATAAATTAAAAAATAACGCATGTTCCACGTGGAACATCGGCATTATCTCTTGAAAAATTAACAAAAAAGATATTACCTAGATAGCACATCACGGAGGACGAATGAGAACGATATGTATAGTGAATCAAAAAGGTGGAGTTGGAAAAACAACAACTTCAGTGAATTTGGCCGCTGCTCTTGCAAATCTCAACAGAAAAGTTTTGCTAATAGATTTAGACCCCCAGGGAAACGCCTCCAGCGGGCTAGGGGTAAAGCGACACGAATATCAGGAAAAGAATATATATCATGTGCTGATTGGTGAAGTGCCGGCCAAAGAAGCCATCCATATGACAAAAAAAGAAAACCTTTTCATATTACCGGCGAATTCGGATTTGGTGGGAGCTGAAATCGAACTTGTGGACGAAGCCAATCGAGAATTTAAATTAAAAAGCGCTCTCGAACCTCTTAAGGATACTTTTGATTATGTCTTGATCGACTGTCCACCATCTTTGAGCCTTTTAACGGTTAACGCTCTGACTTCAGCTGATTCATTCTTAGTTCCACTACAGTGTGAATATTATGCTCTTGAAGGCCTCAGCCAGTTATTGAATACGGCGGGAATCATTAAAAAGAAATTGAACCCGCTATTGAAAATCGAGGGCATTCTCCTGACAATGTTTGATACTCGCAACAATCTGAGTCATCAGGTGGTTCAGGAAATTCAAACGCATTTTAAAGACAAGGTTTTTGCTTCGGTAATACCGCGCAATGTTAGATTGAGCGAGGCCCCCAGCCATGGTGTGTCAATTTTCGAATACGATGACAAATCCATCGGTGCAAAAAAGTATTTTGAATTGGCAGCGGAACTTGATCAAAGAACGCAGCGAGACCTAATGATCGCCGCCGACATAATCGCCGCCGACGCAATTGATAAAACTACGACACCAGAGCAGAAAGAGGAAGTGGCCCATGTTGGAATCTGATAAAAACAAAGACATCTCAAAAGATAAAAATTTTCAGAAAAAAAGGCTGGGCCGTGGACTCGGAAGCTTATTTACTGATGAGATCACCGAGACCGGAATGGTTCAAGAGGCCACGGGTGAGCCCGAGGAAACTTTTAAGACCGTCGTTATTCAGTCTCCAGTGATTCAAGTACCTGCTATTCCGGCCCCGGCAGCAGCAGAAGCCATTGGAGCGACCCAAAGAATTTGGTCCATCGCCATCGAAAAAATCATTCCCAATAAAGACCAGCCTCGCAAAGAGTTTGATGCGGAAAAAATTAAGGAACTGGCGGCCTCCATTAAAGAACAGGGAATTCTTCAGCCCATCGTGACTCGTAGATTGGAATCCGGCGAATATGAAATCATCGCTGGAGAAAGAAGATGGCGAGCTGCGCAGGTTGCCGGAGTGCATGAAATACCCGTAATTCTTAAAGAAGCTGATAACAAGAAGGTGCTTGAGTGGGCGTTAATTGAAAATATTCAGCGCGAAGATTTGAACCCCATCGAAGAATCCGAAGCCTACAATCAGCTGATTGGAACCTATCACTACACACATCAGGAACTCGCCGACAAAATGGGAAAAGAGCGGGCAACCATCAGCAATTCGCTTCGACTTTTAACCCTTTCCAAAGAAGTTCGCGAGATGATTCGCGAACAAAAAATTTCGGCAGGCCACGCAAAGGCCTTATTATCCTTAGAAAATCTTGAACAACAAAGAAATTTGGCCAGAGAGATCGTCACCCGCGGCCTCAGCGTGCGAGCCGTTGAAAAAGAAGTGTCGCAAATTAAAAAAGGCGGCTCACCTTCGATCAAGGAAGAAAACACAGTCTCGGATCGTCTGGTAGAAAACATGGCCGAGGACCTACAAAAGGTCTTCGGAACTCGGGTGAAAATTGATTATGCGGACGGCAAAGGCAAAATCGTGGTTCAGTTTTACACCGACGAAGGTCTCACGGATATCGTGGCAAAAATGAAGGGGAATCTGTGAGCGAAGTGACAATTGCTAACAATCAGGTTGTTGGTCACCTTCAGCACGGAACTTATTTTGAAGGCAAAATATCCTTTGTTGGCACCTTAAAAATTGGTGGCCAGTTTAAGGGCGAAATTATTTCCGAGGGTCTCCTTATAATAGACGAGTCTGCCGTGGTTGAGGCGGAAGTCCATGTGAAGGAGGCCACGATCAAAGGCCAGTTCTATGGACACTTGAAGGCGGAAACCCGGGTGACCATGTTGTCCCCGGCTCGCTTTAAAGGAACAGTTTCTGCTCCGAATCTCAAAATCGAAGAAGGGGTCCAGTTTGACGGATCGTCTTCGACAAACTTTAAACTTGACCCTCGCGCCAGTAACTAATACTAAAGTCCGGAACATCATTTCACAATTGGACGAAGATGGGTGCAGTTCTCGATATCCTTATCGCTTTGGGGGTCAACAAAACTGTGTTTGCGCAGTTTGTGATCTTCATAGTAGCGTTTATTTTTCTTAAATATTTTATCTTTTCACCGTATTTGAAAGCTTACGAGGAACGGCGGCGCCGTACCGTTGGCGTTGTTGGTGCCGGTAAAGAATTGCAACAAGAGATCGAATCTCTCGAAGCCCAGTTCACCAAGCAAGCTCGAACCCTCAACGACCAGATCAAGGTCGTGTTCGACGAGAAGCGAACCAAGGCACAGAAAGAATCTTCAGTGATTCTTTCTGAAGCGCAAAAAGTGGCCCAAGAAAAATTAGCTGTTGGGAAAAAAGAAACTCAGGATGCTTATTTGGGCGCTAAAGGCCAACTTAAGACTTTGGTCCCAGAACTGGGTCAAACGATCAAACAAAGGCTTCTTGAACCATGAACATGCTTTTAAATTTTTTCATTGAGACTGCGAACGCGAGTTCCAGTGCCCACGGAACCGGGCACAACGAGGGTATCCCGACCATCGTCTACTACCAAGCCATTAACGTGAGTATTTTTATCGGCATTCTCTATTGGTTTGGAAAAGACAAAGTTCGCGAAGTTTTTAGCGATCGCCTTACCGAGTTTCACCGTCTTGCCCTAGAGACCGAGCAAGCACGAAAAAACTTAGAGCACAAAAAATCAGATTTGGTTCGCCGCACACAGCAGCTTCAGACCACCAGCGCACAAAGTCTATCCGAAGCGAAGACCGAGGCCGAAAAAATGTATTTTGGCGAAATCGAGAAAACAAAGGGACAGGCCGAAAAAGTGTCGAAAGACGTGGAAGCGCAAATCATTACAGATCAGCAAAAAATGATCGAGACCTTGCGCCAGGAGGCTTTGGAAATGTCTGTGGCGTCCGCCGAAGACCAGCTCAAGGGCCTGGACTCTGGGGAAAAACAAAAAGTCTCCCAGAATGTGCAAAAGCGAATTGAAGGAGCGTCTCGATGAGTACTCAGGTCGTTCACTCCTACGCCAATGCTTTTTATGAGATGGCTAGCGAAACTGGAAAAGCCAATCGCTTTATCGATGAAATCGAAGGACTAGCTCCGGCGTTTAGTGACCCAGAAATCATTCAATTTTTTAAGTCCCCGTTATTCTCTGCCATAGAGAAAGAAAAAGCTGTGGATGCAGCCCTCAGCAACAAACTCGATGGCGATTTGGTAGATTTTGTAAAACTTCTTGCCCGCAACGGCCGCATTGGCTACCTCACTCAGATTATCGAAGAATTTAAAGAAAATTGCTCTGGTGGAGCCAGCGTTAAAAAAGGCGAAGTTGTATCCGCCACGCCAATGTCTGACGGCGAGAAAAAAAGCCTCCAAGAGGCCATCGAAAAAAAATTAAATTTCAAAGTTCAGTTAGAGTTTAAAACTTCTCCAGAAATCATGGGCGGCTTCGAGGCTCGCGTGGGAAGTTACATGATCGAAGACAGTTTAAAATCAAATTTGCAAAAGCTTAATGATTCATTAAAGAGGAGCTCACACTAAATGGAAACACGAATTCGCGCCGATGAGATCAGCCGTATTTTAAAAGAACAAATCAAAGGCTATACTAATAAATTAGAAGTTCGCGAAACCGGCACAGTGCTTTCGGTGGGTGACGGTGTTGCCAGAGTTTTTGGGCTCGAAGCCGCCATGGCAGGAGAGCTTGTTGAGTTTCCTGGTCAAATCACGGGGATGGTTCTTAACCTCGAAAAAGATTCTGCAGGTATCGTAATTTTTGGTGAAGATAGAACCATTAAAGAAGGCGACATAGTTAAAAGAACAAAGCGCATTGTTGAGGTTCCTGTCGGTGACGGACTATTGGGCCGAGTGGTTGACGTTTTAGGTCGCCCCATTGATGGCAAGGGCCCCATCGTTTCAAAAGAAAATCGCGTTATTGATGTGAAGGCGCCAGGGATTATCAAAAGACAACCGGTTCACGAGCCCCTACAAACTGGAATTAAAGCCATCGACACCATGATTCCCATCGGGCGCGGACAGCGCGAATTAATCATTGGCGATCGTCAAACAGGGAAAACGGCTATTGCGATTGATACAATCATCAATCAAAAAGGTAAAAACGTAAAATGCTTCTACGTGGCCATCGGACAAAAACAATCTACAATCTCTTTAGTTGTCGAAAAACTTCGCGCCTCTGGCGCCCTTGAGTACACAACCGTTGTTGCCGCGGGAGCCAGCGCACCAGCACCACTTCAGTATCTTGCGCCTTACGCCGGAACGGCGATGGCCGAATACTATCGTGATTACGGCGGCCATGCTCTTATCGTTTATGACGATTTAACAAAACAAGCTCAGGCATACCGACAGTTATCACTTCTTCTTCGACGCCCTCCGGGTCGCGAAGCGTACCCAGGAGATGTGTTTTACGTTCACTCTCGCCTTCTCGAGCGCGCCGCAAAAATGTCGGCGGCTGATGGTGGCGGGTCACTCACGGCACTGCCAATCATTGAAACACAGGCTGGAGATATTTCTGCCTATATTCCAACAAACGTGATTTCTATTACCGATGGGCAGATCTTTTTAGAAGCAGATTTGTTCTACAAAGGGGTTCGTCCTGCAATTTCTGTAGGTAAATCCGTATCGCGCGTGGGCGGAGCGGCTCAAACAAAAGCCGTGAAGCAAGTTGCCGGAAGCTTAAAGTTATCACTTGCTCAGTTCCGTGATTTAGAAGCTTTTGCAGCCTTCGCATCAGATTTGGATCCTGCTTCAAAGGCCCAGCTGGCCCGCGGAGAAAGACTTGTAGAGCTTCTAAAACAATCTCAATACACGCCTTACGAGGTCACAGACCAAGTGGTTTCAATCTTTGCTGCAATTAACGGGTATCTTGATTCAATACCAACTAAAGAAGTTCGACGTTTTGAAAAAGAAATGCTCACTTTCCTAAAGCAGAAGTATGCAAAAATGTACGACAGCATCGCTAAAGAGCAAAAGATTTCTGACGAATCCAAAAAACAACTGGAAGATGCTTTAAAAGAATTCAAAGCAATTTTCGACCCTGCAACGAAGTAAGAGAGAGAAATGGCAAGTTTAAAAGATATTCGCGCACGAATACAAAGCACAAAGAACACTCAGCAAATTACGAGTGCTCTTAAGCTAGTATCGGCCTCTAAGCTGAAGCGTGCGCAAAACAACGTTGTTAATCTTCGGCCCTATGCCAAAGCGCTCAAGCAGCTGATTTACGATCTTGCGGCCTCGGAAAGAGCCCAGCACGCGCTTCTCGAAAAACGCAGCAATGTGCAAAACCTTTTGTTGGTAGTTGTATCGAGCGATCGTGGCCTTTGCGGCGCTTTCAATTCGAGCATCAACAAATACACAACGAAGTACTTAGATGACAACAAGGGCAAGTACGAAAAAATCGATGTGATTTTTGTTGGAAAAAAATCTCGAGATTTTTTCGCGCGTAAAAACTTTAAGCCCGTAGATACAGTGACCGATTTAGCTCGTGAGATTTCGTATTCGATGTCTGCGAACATCGCCGAAAAGGTGATGAAATATTTCCTCGAAGGTCATTACGACGAAGTTCGGTTTATTTATAACGAGTTTAAATCTGCAATATCGCAAGAAGTTCGTTGTGAAACACTTCTTCCTGTGAACGCAAATTCAGACGTGGATACATCTAAAGAAAATAAATTTTCTAAAGATATAATTGTTGAGCCGGCTCCAGAGATTATGATCGAGCAACTTTTAAAGAAGTATTTTTCTGTTCAAGTATATCGCTCTCTTTCTGAAAGCGTGGCGGCAGAGCACGGCGCGCGTATGACAGCCATGGAAAACGCCACAAAGAATGCTGGCGAAATGATTCGAAATTTAAGTTTAACGTACAATAAATTAAGACAGGCTTCGATCACGAGTGAGCTCATTGAGATCACAACGGGCGCAGAAGCACTCAAAGGCTAAAAAAATGGTTGGAACACGAGGAGATCAAATGGAAACAGGTATCATCAAGCAGGTTATGGGACCGGTTGTTGACGTGGAATTTAAATCAAAAAAACTACCCGCCATTCTTTCGGCGCTAAAGACGACAAACAAGTCGATCGATGACCAAGAGGGCAATTTGGTTTTAGAAGTAGCCCAGCACTTGGGTGATGGAATTGTTCGTACAATTTCCATGGATTCAACGGAAGGTCTCGTTCGCGGACAAGCTGTTACCGATACAGGCACAATGATTTCTGCCCCAGTAGGCAAAGAAGTTCTTGGCCGAATTATCAACGTCACCGGCGATCCAGTGGATGGCGGCGGAAAAGTGATGGCTAAAGAATACTGGCCAATTCACCGCGAAGCTCCGAAGTTTGAGGATCAATCCACAAAAGCCGAAATCCTGATGACTGGAATTAAAGTTGTGGATCTTTTGGCTCCATACGCCAAGGGCGGAAAGATTGGTCTGTTCGGTGGTGCGGGCGTGGGTAAAACAGTTCTGATTCAAGAACTCATTCGTAACATCGCTACCGAACACGGCGGTTACTCTGTGTTTGCCGGCGTTGGCGAAAGAACTCGAGAAGGTACTGATCTTTGGTTAGAAATGAAAGAGTCTGGCGTTCTCGAAAAAACCGCCCTCGTGTATGGCCAGATGAACGAGCCGCCTGGAGCCCGTTCGCGTGTTGCTTTGACAGGTTTAACGATTGCAGAATACTTCCGCGATCGCGAAGGACAAGACGTTCTTTTCTTTGTTGATAATATTTTCCGCTTTACACAAGCCGGAGCCGAAGTGTCTGCCCTTCTTGGTCGTATTCCATCAGCGGTGGGATATCAGCCAACTCTTGGAACAGACATGGGTACTCTTCAAGAGCGAATTACTTCGACAAACAAAGGATCTGTTACATCTGTGCAAGCGGTTTACGTTCCAGCGGATGATTATACAGATCCAGCTCCTGCAACAACATTTACTCACTTGGATGCAACAACCAATTTGGATCGTGATATCGCGGCCATGGGTATTTACCCAGCGGTTCACCCACTCAACTCAACATCGCGACTTTTAGCTCCAGACGTGGTTGGTGAAGAGCACTACAAAACAGCTCGTGATGTTCAATCATTGCTACAAAGATATAAAGAGCTGCAAGATATTATTGCGATTCTTGGGATGGACGAATTGAGCGAGGATGATAAGTTGGTCGTGAACCGTGCGCGAAAAGTGCAACGTTTCCTCAGTCAGCCATTCTTTGTTGCAGAGCAATTTACAGGGATGAAGGGCAAATACGTTGATGTTAAAGACACTGTTCGTGGCTTCCGCGAAATTCTTGATGGAAAACATGACAGTCTCCCTGAGCAAGCTTTTTATCTTGTTGGAACAATCGAAGACGCAATTGAGAAAGCAAAAACTCTCAAATAAAGAGGCAAGATGTTTAGTTTAACTCTAGTTACGCCACAGAAAAAAATTGTCGAAGGTGCTCCGCTTAAGGAAGTTTTTGTTCCCGCATTTCGCGGTGAGCTTGAAATACTCCCTGGGCATGCGCCCTTGATTACGACTCTTTCTGAGGGCGTACTAAAATATAAACTGGAAGGTTCCACAGAACTTAAAGCTGTGGCTGTGAGCTGGGGTTATTGCGAAGTAACGGCTGAGGGACAGGTAAATATTTTAGCTGAAACGGCCGAAGCTCCCGAAGAAATCGATCTGAAGCGCGCGCAGGACGCTCGCCAAGAAGCGCTCGATAAACTTGCGACTGTAAACTTTGATGATTTCGAAAAAACGCAGAGAAAATTTATGCGCGCAGAAGCGCGCATTAAAACTGCCAAACAAGATTTCCACTAAGATTAATGAGCTCGCAACAACAAATCATGAGTTTTCGTTACCGAGCTCTCTTTCAATCCTTAGATATAAGATTTTTCAAAACCCCAACTGCCGGATCGTTTACTATCTATTGTGAAGCTGAGATCAAACTGCCTATGCTCAAAAAATCATATCGCACGGCCTCGGAGTTTGCCAACGACACTTCGGAATGGCTACGTCATGCTCCGGTCCATGAGAAGTCGGTAGAAGAGAAATGGCTTTCTAAAAACAAAGAGAATGATCAGGCCAATGATCCCATCGGTTTTTTTATGATGTTTGATCAGCAAAGATGGGCTGAGCCCTATGTTCATTTGTTGATTGGCGCCAAAGTTATAAAACTTGCCGTCGAAAAAATAGAAAATGGTTTCGAAATCAGCCGTCCCGAAAAAAACCAGAAATTAAGAGTCATTTCCGGTCCTCGTGGTATCGAGAAACTAGAAATTCCCCTTCCCATCATTGGCACAGTGAGCGTGGATCGAGTTTGGGAATGAAAAAACGATTTTTTATTGGACTCCTTCATGTTCTGGCCTTTGCACACATCACACTGATTCTTTCTAAAGACAATCAGAGTCACATTGAAGGTGTCCTTTTTGTAGCCTACGTACTCACTGGTGCGCTCTATTGGAAAAAAATTGCAAAAGAAAAAAGAAAAGCCTACGAAAAAAATCATAAATAGAATGGTGCATGAAAGCACTAGCGCGTGAGTGCCGGATTTTCGTAAAGTGAAACAGTGCTGGCTGTTCGATTGATAGCGTCGGCGGTAAAGCCACCTAAGTTTGGGTGAATTGAAAAAACCTCAACCACATCCATAAACCCGGATTTATCTTTAAAGTGCGCTTTTGCGTTGGAGCTCACAACAACGATATTTTTTTTCTGTTCAGAACTGAGAGAGTATAAATCTTTTAATTGATTTGCATTCGTTACATGCACAATAAAAAGTGTCGGTGTTTTAATTTGGCGAATTGATTTTATTTTATCTGAAATTGTCGTGCTTTGATTTTTAATATATCTCCGAAAAGAATCCGTAAAATTAGACGACGAGCTGACCACATGCATATTAGCGTAATCAGCCTCTGTTTTTTCAAGCCCCGGCAAAGATTTAAAGAAGCGAGAAACAATGTCATCGTAAATACTGTTGAATTGAATGTTTTTTAAATCCATCTTCAAGGTAGCTTTGCTCGCTAAGGTACGGCGCGAAGACAGGGAATAGGATTTTTTAAATTTTAATATTTTCTGTACGCTTTGATCAATACGTGCCTCTGGGATTTGACCCGCTTTTACCGCACTTACCACGGCGGCAACGGCTTTGTTTTGCAAATCGGTGGACCAAGCCAACATGACTAAATCATTTCCAGCAAGAATGGCTGCAATGGCTCGATCTCCTACCAATGGAAGAGCGGCGGCGCCGGCCATTTCGATATCGTCTGTCATAATGAGACCCTTATATTTCAACTCTTCTTTCAGAACCTGCGTAATAAGATGTTTCGAGTAGGTTGCCGGTAGCTGTGAGGAATCGATGAGAGGATAGGAGATGTGGGCCACCATGATTCCACCTAAAATTTCTGAACTGGCGTACTGACTAAAAGGAATCAGATCGGAATTCAATAAAGTTTGATAGGAAATCTGGCGGTGAGGAGTGGTTCTGTGCGTGTCGAGCGAAATGGAACCATGACCGGGAAAGTGCTTAGCCACAGGAATGACTTGGCTCTCTTCGAGGCCCTGTGCGAAAGCCACTCCCATTGAACTCACTTTATGTGGCGACTCCGAAAAACTTCGCGAAGCAATAAACGAATGGAGCTGGGAATCTGTAACATCCAACACCGGCGCCAAATTCATATTAAAGCCTAAGAGTTTAAGTATTTGCCCCGTCACCCGGCCCGCTTGAAATGAAAGAGCGGTATCGTTGGTATTCCCGATGGTGTAAGCGCTCGGCAACCCCGGCGAAGTTTTAATTCGCGACACCGATCCGCCCTCTTGATCAATGGCAATGAATAGCGGAACTTCTGAATAGCTCAACGTTAATTTTTGTAACTCGGAGTTTAAGTCGGATATTTGCGAGAGCGTTTTAATGTTGCGGCCAAAAACAATCACAGCTCCGGGTTGATGCTTCCGAAGGTGAGCTTTTAAGTTTTTATTTAGCTTTGTGCCCGCGAACCCAAAGATAAACATCTGTCCCACCTTTTGTTCCAGGGTCAAATCTTGGAGTTCCATAGCCCTTGAGGATGGAATCGATAAAAGCAGCAAAAGAGATAGCAAAAGTCGCATCCCTTAAGGATAGCAAGAGAGTGAGAAAGCACGAAGTCAGCTATAGTAAAAGAATGGCAAAACACCACGAAGGTTGAGTCTCGCCCCACCAAAGCCTCGCTCGTCAACATCCTGAGAGAAGCGAAGGACCTGATGCGCTTTGAATTCACATCACAATGTAATAGAATATTCTGTATGCTTACCTTGCTATTCGCCCTTTTTCTAACAAATGCTTCCACGGTTTCGATCATGGCCACTTACGTGGATAAAGAGCGTATTGCTGGAGAGAGGCGAATGGACGCGCTGTTTGCAAAAAAAACCGAAATTCTTTGTCCGGGGTACAACCAAAAGGGAATGAGCCTGTGCGTTCGGCAATATATAAAAAATGCAAAGATTGAAACCTCGTCGAGTTACATCGCCCTTAGTCACCTAGTTTCAGTGGCGGGCACTCAGGACCGTAATGCAAAAATTTACGATGAAGCTTCAGCTCAAATGATCGGAATGGAAACTCTTGTGGTTCTGCAAGAACAGCTAAAACGAGAAAATATGGTCTGCGCAAAACTTCAA
This sequence comes from Bdellovibrionales bacterium, assembly GCA_031426555.1. Classification (GTDB taxonomy): domain Bacteria; phylum Bdellovibrionota; class Bdellovibrionia; order Bdellovibrionales; family JAGQZY01; genus JANPLN01. The sequence goes on from JANPLN010000015.1 coordinate 11,012, forward strand.
CCGAGCGGCGCACGAAATCTTTTAGAGGTAAAACAAGTTTGTGAGCACGAAGAAAAGCAGTTCCTTTCTCAACAGGAAAAAAACAAAAAATACATTCAAAAACAGACTGCAGAACTGATAGCAAAACTCGAAAACTACAAGCAACCGAAAATAAAACAATGGCTCTTAGAAAAAAAAGTAGAAGTGGAAAAATCGGCAAGATCGCAGTTTGAAAAAACCTTCTTCAGCGAAGACGAACGTAAAATCACAGCTAAGGATATCTTGCGCCAACATCGACTCACCATACAGACGAGCTGTGATAAACTAGAGCCTCAATACAAAGTTCGCTTCAATAAGCAAAATCCCTGCGAGCTCGCGTTTTCGCAACTTTTCCTGTCGTGTATAGATATGCCAACCCCACGAAGCCCTGCAAGCCTCAAAGAAAAAGAGATCGTAGAGCTGGTGCAAAAACCACTCCCGTGTTTTTATCCCAAAATGCAAGAATACCTTACGAGTGGAGAGTCATCCTGAGCGCAGCGAAGGACCTAAGGACAATACTTCTCCAGGAATTCCAATTCCGCATAAACGTTTTGCCACGTGATGGCGTTCATGCGGATTCGCAAGCGGCTGTCGGGCGTGAGGGTGTATTTTTTGTTGGGCAACTGAGTAAGCTCAATCACTTTTGTGGGCGGTAGTTTCGTCTGCTCGGTAAAAATTAAACTGATGGTACTGATGCCACTCGAAACATCGCGGATTCCTAATTTTTTACAGAGCAAACGAATCATCATAATACCCATCAAGTTAAACACTTCCTCGGGCGGTTGGCCAAACTGATCGCGGAGTGCGGCTTCAATCTGATCAATTTCGTCGATCGATGAAATGTTCGAGAGCGCTTTGTAGTAGGACAGGCGCAAACGGATGTCTGGCATGTACGAGTGCGGAATCAGAGCCTTCATCTTCAAATTGATTTCCGGTTCCACCGACTCTTCAATAGGCTGCCCCTTGGCTTCGTTGATGGCCATTTCTAAAAGATCCATGTACAGTTCATATCCTACGGCATCCACCGCGCCCGATTGCTCTTCGCCAAGGAGAGTGCCAGCTCCTCTTAGCTCCAGATCGTATTGGGCAATTTGAATCCCACTTCCCAGAGCCGAGTTCTGTTGTAAAATCCTTAAACGCTCTTTTGCAATATCATCAATGCCGCCGCTTCGCGGAATCAAAAGATAACAAAACGCTCGTTGTTTTCCGCGACCCACGCGACCGCGAAGTTGATAAAGCTGGCTCAAACCCAAAGCGTGGGCTTGATCCACAAACATCGTGTTGGCGTTTGGAATATCCATTCCTGATTCGATAATCGTCGTGCACACCAACATGTCAATTTCGCGATTAAAAAATGCAACGATGGTTTTTTCGAGGGAATTTTCATCCATTTGGCCGTGGGCTACGGCCATGCGCACACCGGGCAGATTTGCCCTTAAGTCGTCGGAAAGCGCATAGATACTTTGCACCCGATTGTGTAAAAAGAAAATCTGTCCCCCACGCTTGATCTCGCTCATCACACTTTTTTTAATCACCGCCATATCAAATTTGGAAACAAACGTTCGTGTGGGCAGGCGATCGTGTGGAGGGGTGTTGATCAAGCTCAAGTCACGCAAGCCGAGGAGACTCATGTTGAGGGTGCGAGGAATTGGCGTCGCCGACATCGCAAGCGTGTCCACTGTGTTTTTTAGATAACGAATTTTTTCTTTGTGTTTAACGCCAAACTTTTGTTCTTCATCGATAATCAATAAACCCAGATTTGAAAATTGAACGTCGTTACTCAGGAGTCGATGAGTGCCAATTAAAATATCAAGACGACCCTCTTTTAAGTCTTTAAGAGTTTTTTGAGCATCAGCATTGCTCACGAAGCGATTGAGAACCGCAATTTGCAACGGCCAGCCAGCAAAACGTTTTTTAAACGTTTCCATATGTTGAAACGTTAATATCGTAGTAGGTGCTAAAATCGCCACCTGTTGCTTTTGCGAGGCGACAAGAAAAGCCGCTCGCATGGCAACTTCGGTTTTTCCAAAGCCCACATCACCGCAGATGAGTCGATCCATGGGGCGCTCGCGAGAAAAATCGCTTTTGATGTCGTCGAGAGCTTTCAGCTGATCCACGGTTTCTTCGTAGGGGAAGCTGTCCTCAAATTGTGCAAAATCCGCATTGTGTATGTCGTACGTAGGTCGCGTGAGGGCCATTCGTTTTGCATACAGCTGTACAAGCTCGTTGGCCACTTCGCGGAGGCGCGTTTGCACTTTGGCTTTGGTTTTTTCCCACTGCTTGCCGCCAAGTTTATCAAGTAAAAAATTACTGCCAGCTCCAGCGTATTTGTGAACTTGGCTGAGGCGATAGATTGGCAAAAACAATTTGTCATTGTCTTTAAATTTTAATTCTAGAAATTCGGCCTCGATGCCACCGATGTTCATTACTTTTAATCCAAGATACAGCGCAACTCCGTGTTGGGTGTGAACCACCGGATCACCTTCGCGCAGTTCAGAAAAACTCAAAGCTTCGGCTTTGCTAATCTCTGCCTTGATTTGCGTTTTGCGGGCTTCGGACTTTTTTAAATAATGTTCAACACCAATAAACGCCAAGGCTTCACTCAGGGAATGAAAACTTGTGTCCAGCGGATGATTTAAAAAATGCACGATGTTTTTATTTTTGGCCTGTTGTTCCCGCATCACAGATAGCGGTGTGGGCTCGAGAACCCAATTTAATTGCAGAGAGTGTTCCTCGAAAGCAAGAGCCAAGCGCTTAAATTGCGTCTCCGAGGTGCCACATAAAAATACGTGGCCACGAGTGGCCTTGATTTCGGCGATTTTTTTTGCCAACAAATCAACGCGTTCTGGGTAGATGGTGGATTTTGCGGGCGTGATCGTGCGTGAGGGAAAATCAAAAACCGAATCGGTGCTATCTCCCATATCTAAAGTCTCTAAACTGAGAATTGGCGGCACAAGAGACTTATCGAAAACTTCTTTTTTAGCGTAAATGCGGTCGGGCGCAGGAATATGGGTTGAGTACTGTTTGTACTCGTCCACAAGATGATTAAAGTCACTGATCAGCTGAGCATCCGACGCCAAGGCATCGGGCATCCAAGTGATTCGTTCCTTCGGCAGAAAATCCGCAGTAAGCGAAGGCTTTTCGTAAAAGTAAGAAAGTAGAAACTCAATGCCGTCAAAATAAGTTTGATTGCGAACCTGCGATTGCAAAGATGGAATATCGGCTTCGCTTTTTTGACCGTCGAGGGTTTTGCAGCAGCGAAGAATACTGTCGTCGGAGAAAAGAATTTCGTGGGCAGGGATCAAAGAGAACTCAGAGGTTTCGGAAACCGAAAGCTGTGTCTGCGGGGAAAACCATCTCAGAGATTCGATGACGTCGCCAAACAATTCAATGCGTATCGGAAGTCTATGGGCTGGCGAAAAAAGATCTACGATTCCGCCACGCAAGGAAAAAGTACCGGGATCTTCCACGGCGGGCACAGCAAGGTAACCCAGGGATGACAACAAGCCGCCTAAGTTTTCTGGCAAAACATCGCCCTTTTTATAAAATTGAATGGCGTCTAAAAACTGCTCCTGGGGCAAAGTCATTTGCGCGAGGGCTTTGATGGGAGCCACTAAGACAGTTGCAGTGCGCGGAAGGGAGGCGAGATACAGCCAACGAAGACGTTGCTGCATTCCGGCACGAGAGCTGTAAAGGCCCGAGTAGGGCGAAATATCGTGGGGAGGTAAAACCGCAGTTTCGTACTTTTTTCCGCTCGAATAGTTAGAAAAAAAATCTAGATAATTTAGAAACTTATGAGCGCTGGTGAGATCCTTTGTTACAACCAAATGCTGTGCGGCATTCGCCGCGATAGACGATTGGCTGATTAAAAATGCAGCAGAAAATAACTGATCAGCAGAAGTGATTCGGGCGTTCTTGAGTGCAAGAGCTTTGTGCAAATTTTGATCAAAATTCAAAAACGACATGCGCAGATGATTTCTCATAATAATCGCTAAAAAGATACAAAAAGAGCTCGAATTTTATAAAGACTTCAGATACTTACTTAGGAGACACAAAAATAAAAAACTAAGTCAAAACACAGCGGAGTGTGATTTATGATTTTACCTATTCTCGTGCTGGCTCTGATGGTCGGAACTTTTGGGACGCTGCTGGTTTATGTGGCGTCGTTGTTGGGCCCTAAGAAGAAAAAAACAGTGGCCAAATATATGCCCTACGAATGCGGGCTACCGGGACAAGAAACAAAAAAAACCAACGTCTCCATCCGTTTTTATTTAACCGCCATTTTATTTATCATGTTTGATATCGAAATTTTATTTCTGTATCCGTGGGCCGTTGCCTACCGCGACTTTGTCGATGCTGGCCAAGGCGCTTTCATGTTTTGGGAGCTGTTTGTTTTTATTGGTCTGTTTGTTTTTGGGTTGCTGTGGGAGATAAAAGCGAAAGCGCTGGATTGGGAATAGACTATGGGATCAGATGTTTTTGAAATTACGGTGAATGTTATAAAAATGCTGATCATCTTTTTGTTGATGGTACAGCTCGTGCCCATATTGGTATGGGTGGAACGCAGAGGTTCGGCATTTATTCAAAATCGTTTTGGACCAAATCGTGTGGGGCCCCTTGGTCTTACGCAATTGTTGGCGGACGCGGTGAAGTTTTTATTTAAAGAAGAATTTGTACCACCTAAAAGCCACGCGCTACTCTATTACGCGGCTCCGGTTTTAGCTTTAATACCGGGAGCCATTGCGTTTGGTGGAATTCCTCTTTCCATGCCGATTGATATCCAGCCCTTTCAAATGTTTGGTTCTGAATGGGGGCCTTACACTTTTAAATTTCAAAGCTACGATCTCGACATTGGAATTCTTTTTATCCTCGCGATTTCGTCCTTAGGGGCGTACGCACTTTTACTCGCAGGCTGGGGATCGAATAATAAATATTCATTGTTTGGCGCTCTACGAGCCAGTGCCCAGATGATTAGTTACGAATTGGCCATGGGCTTATCGCTTGTGGGAATGTTGATGCTGTATCAAACACTTAATTTTTCCAACATGGTTGAATTGCAAAAAGGTCCTTTGCATTTTATGTTTTTTGGCAAAGAAATCTTGATTCCGTTTTTGCCAAATTGGGGAATTTTTTACCAACCCCTGGGATTTATTTTATTTGCAACAGCGGCCTTTGCTGAAACCAATCGGTTACCGTTTGATTTGCCGGAGGCCGAAGGTGAATTGGTGGCCGGATACCACACCGAGTATGGCGGACTTAAAATGCTACTGTTTTACATCGGTGAATACGGACACATGATGGTGGCCTCCGCAGTGATGGTGACGTTTTACTTCGGCGGCTACGAATTGCCATTTTCTTTGTCGGACTCTTTAACCGGTGCTGTTCGCGGCGCCTTTAGCTCGGTCAATCTTGGCAATGTGATGGCGGCGCTAGTGATACACGTTGTGATGCTGCTGAAGATTTTGTTTTTCCTTTGGGTTTTTATTTGGGTGCGTTGGACATTGCCACGATTTCGTTACGATCAACTGATGGATTTGGGATGGAAAACAATGCTTCCTTGGTCCTTAGCAAATGTTCTCGCAACAGCGTATCTCATATTAATGGCAGGAAGTGCGGTGTAAAATGGCAGAGATTGTTTTGTTTTACCTTTTAGCAGCAGCAACGGTTGCGGCAGCGGTGGGAGTCGTGATGCACGAAAATCCCCTTCTTTGCGCGCTCCACTTAGTGCTTTCAATGTTGGGAGTTGCCGGTTTGTTTTTTCTTTTACAGGCTCCCTTCGTTGGCGCTGTGCAGATCATGGTTTACGCAGGAGCAGTCATGGTGTTGTTTGTTTTGGTTTTGATGTTAATCGACACCAACCAGGACGATGAAAAATTTAGTGGTGGAAATATTTCTGCACTTACCAAAGGTTTGTCGGTTGGTGTGCTTTCGGGTCTATTAACTTCGATCATTCTTCGGACTCCGCAGTCACTTCAGCGGAGCGTGACCTATGAGGCTTACGAAGTGATAGATATCGCAAAGCTATTATTTACAAAATATGTGCTGGCCTTTGAACTCCTGGGCGTTTTGCTCTTGGTGATTCCGGTTGGAGTTGTGGCACTTTCACGAATTCGCGGAGGGACCCATGACCGTTAATATGATGATCGGACCAGAACACTATCTTATTGTTTCTGCTATCTTGTTTTGTTTAGGACTTTCGGGAATTTTACTGCGCAGAAATATGATTGTTATGTTGATGTCCATTGAGCTTATGCTCAACGCCGTCAACCTCACCTTCGTGACCTTTTCGCACTTTAATCAAAACCTCGACGGGCAAGTCATTGTGTTGTTTGTCATGGCCATCGCCGCGGCCGAAGCGGGTGTTGGGCTGGCTTTAGCTGTTATGCTGTTTAAGAAATTCAAAGAACTCAACATTAGCTTTTTTGAGCATTTGCGCGGATAGGTATAAATTATGTCCAATCATGTTTTACTCGCACTTTTATTGTTATCGCCGGTTATCGGTTTTTTAATCAATGGACTACGCTTTCGCAGTCAAAATGGAATGCTCGCTGGCACCATTGCCACGGTGGCGGTGGCCACTTCTTTTGCAGCTGCGTTGATGTTTTTTTTCCAGCTCGTGGGTCTACCGGCAGATCAGCGAAGCCTGCGCATTGAGTACTTTACGTGGTTAGCCTTGGGCGGTTTGGATATTCCGGTCGCTTTTGTTGTGGATCAGCTTTCGATTCTGATGGTGCTGATTATTACAGGTGTTGGTTCATTGATTCATTTGTTCAGCGTAGGTTACATGTCCCACGATGAGCGTCCGGCAAAATATTTTAGTTATTTAAATCTCTTCGTTTTCAACATGCTCCTCCTGGTTCTCGGAGCGAACCTCGTCCTTATGTTTGTAGGCTGGGAAGGTGTTGGACTGTGTTCGTATCTTCTCATTGGGTTTTGGTTCACTGACAAGGCAAAAGCTGCGGCCGGCATGAAAGCGTTTGTGACCAATCGAATTGGCGACGCAGGATTTTTGCTCGGAATCTTTATGCTTTTTGTCACCTTTGGAAGCATTGATTTTGCGCAAATAATTTCGGCTCTGCCGGAGACGGCGGAAACAACGTGGACTACCTCCATGTGTCTCGCGTGCTTGTTTCTGTTTGTGGGAGCGGCCGGTAAATCCGCGCAGATTCCACTGTATGTTTGGCTTCCTGATGCGATGGCGGGTCCAACGCCGGTTTCGGCGCTGATTCACGCGGCCACCATGGTCACAGCGGGTGTCTATATGATCATTCGTTTGAATCCTTTATTTCTTCTTGCACCAAATGCGATGACCGTTGTGGCCGCTGTCGGAGCAGCAACAGCCTTGTTTGCGGCGACCATGGGGATTGCTCAGAACGATATTAAAAAGGTACTGGCCTATTCAACTGTATCACAATTGGGATTTATGTTTTTAGCCGTTGGAGTGGGCGCTTTTGGTGCGGGCTTCTTTCATTTAATGACCCACGCATTTTTTAAAGCGCTTATGTTTTTAGGCTCGGGCAGCGTGATCCACGCCATGCACGAAGAGCAAGACATGCGTAAAATGGGCGGGCTCAAAAAATACTTACCAATCACCCATTGGACGTTTGTTTGTGGATGGCTTGCCATCATTGGCGCGCCCTTCTTTTCGGGTTTTTTTAGTAAGGATGAAATTTTATGGATGGCCTTCCACAGTCCTCAGGGCAGTCCAATGCTATGGTTAGTGGCCGTTGTCGCTGCGATTTGTACGGCGTTCTACATGACCCGTTTAATGGCCATGACTTTTTGGGGCGGCTCACGAGTTCCCAAAGAGACCCATCCCCACGAAGCGCCACTCACCATGACGATTCCCCTGATCGTACTCGCAGTACTATCGGTTTTTGCCGGCTGGCTCGGAGTGCCCCACGGTCTTTCAACATTTTTACCGGGTCACCCATCAAACATTTTAGAGCATTGGCTAGAGCCGGTGATTCGTCCTATTCCGGGGCTCCAGCACGGCTCCATTGGTCTCGAAATGACTTTGATGGTGGTCACTGTGCTGCTTGCTTCGATTTCTGCTTTTATCGCCTTCTACATGTACGCGCTAAAACCAAACATTCCAGTGACTCTTGCTAATAAATTGCGGCCCTTGCACAACCTCGTTGCAAACAAATATTATATTGATGAGTTTTATCAACTTGCGTTCATACAGCCGCTGATTCAATTTTCGCGCGCTCTGTGGACTAAGGCGGATATAGGATTCATTGATCGATCAACATATAAACTGACCGATTTTATCAAAAGCGCGGGTGAAGGTTTGCGATCCCTACAAACGGGTCAACTTCAGTCCTACACTTTGATGATCGTTGTTGGCGTGGTGGCGACCCTATTACTCCTGATGGTGTGAGGAAGAAATGTTTTTATCTAGTTTGATTTTATTACCTCTTGTCGTGGCCTTGGTGCTGCTCTTTATCAACGACGAAAAAATCGTTCGTTGGGTGTCGCTGGCCAGTGCAGTCGCCCTTTTTGTAGAAAGTCTTTTTTTATTAAAGCTTTTTGATAAAAGCAGCCCGGATTTACAACTTGTTGAGTACGCCAACTGGCTGCCTGACTATGGGATCGCTTACTATTTGGGAGTGGATGGCTGGTCGTTGTTGCTCGTTGTGCTGACAACACTTCTTACCCCACTTGTTATCGGGGCGAGCTGGAATGCCATTGATCAAAAGGTCAAAGGTTATCATATAGCTCTGTTTGTTCTTCAGTCGGCAGTGTTGGGCTCGTTCCTCTCTCTCGACAGTATTTTATTTTATCTTTTCTTCGAGCTCTCTCTGGTTCCGATGTATTTTATGATTGGTATTTGGGGTGGCGAAAATCGCATTTATGCCACTTACAAATTTTTTATTTACACCATGGCCGGCTCGGTTTTTATGTTGGCGGCTATTATTTATCTCATTCTTCAGTGTCGCGTGCAGCTTGGTTATTATAGTGCGAGCATCATGGATTTTTATCAGCTGTCCATTCCATTTGTTGAGGGCGACTTTTTTACTCCACAAACACTATTGTTCTTTGCCTTCGCCGGTGCCTTTGCCATTAAGGTTCCCGTATTTCCTCTGCACACGTGGTTGCCAGATGCTCACGTTCAGGCGCCGACGGCAGGATCGGTGATTCTTGCTGGTGTCATGTTAAAGATGGGAACTTACGGCTTTGTGCGCTTTGTACTTCCTCTGTTTCCCGAAGCGGCGGCTTATTGGGGATTTTTATTCATCGCAGTGGGAGTCATTGGAATTATATACGGCGCCCTCGTGGCTATGGTTCAAGTGGATATCAAAAAGCTCGTGGCTTACTCTTCGGTGTCGCACATGGGTTATGTGATTTTGGGTCTTTTTGTTTTGAACACCTACGGACTCACGGGTGGACTGTACCAAATGCTCGCACACGGTGTGAGCACCGGTGGATTGTTTTTGCTGGTGGGGATGATTTACGAGCGCACACACACTCGTGAAATTGCAAAGTACGGCGGACTCGCAACGGCCATGCCGATTTATGCCATCTTCTTTTTGATTATTACTTTTTCAAGTATCGCCGTTCCCATGACGAACGGTTTTGTCGGCGAATTTTTAGTCCTTATTGGAACTTTCAGTTACAACAAGTGGATTGCCTCTTTGGCAGTTTTAGGGGTTATCCTGGGCGCGGCTTACATGTTGTGGATGGTGAAAAAAGTTTTCTTCGGCGAAAAAGGCGAGACCGTTCTTAAACATCCCGAAATGCAGGATCTCAATTTGCGCGAGGGATTGGTTTTAACACCAATCGTAGTTCTCATTTTCTGGATGGGCATTTTCCCTCAACATTTTTTGAGTTACAGCGACGCTTCCATTCGACATTTTATTGAGAACAAGAGTAATTATCAGTTGAACATCTACGGCTCAGAAGCTGCGGTGGAATCAGCAGAGACGAGAGAGTAACCATGTTAAATACGTTTAACCCCGCAGATCTCATTGTCATCAGCCCCCTCGTGGTTCTCTTTCTAGCCAGCCTTGTGCCCATCTCGGTAAAAGCCTTTCGCGGTCGAGAGATGAATCCCTTTGTGTCTTTAGTATGGTCCATTGTTGGCGTTGTTGCCGCGGCAGGATTAAATATTTCGTTAGTGAGTGGATATTGGAAGCTGTCTAACATGAATTTTCTAACGGCCTTCTCAAACGGTTTGATTGTTGATGGCATCTCTGTTTGGAGTGCCTATGTGCTCTATGTGGTTGCTGGCTTTGTATTGATGCAACTTTATGAAAACAGCTCTACTAGAGATTATCAGTTTTCGGAGCACATTTTTTTGGTTCTGAACTCGGTTGTCGGGATGATCTTAGTGACGATGGCAAATAACCTACTCATTACATTTATTGCCATCGAGCTGATGTCCTTATCCATTTATCTTTTGATCGCCTTGAGTAAAGAACAGGTTCTTTCTAAAGAGGCCTCTTTTAAATATTTCGTACTTGGTGCGGTTGGCTCCGCCATCTTTTTGTACGGTGTGGCTTTTGTTTTTGGAACAACGGGATCCACAGTTCTTCAGGAAATCGGGGCTCGAAGTGGAGAGCTGCTTGTTACGAATCGCCTTTTCTTAGTGGGTATGGGGCTGCTTGTGGCGGGAATGGGTTTTAAAGTTTCGCTCATTCCCTTTCATGGTTGGGCCCCCGATGTTTACCAAGGGAGCGCAACACCTGTGACAACATTGATGGCAACGGGCGTGAAGCTTGCAAGTTTCATCGCTTTTTTGCGACTTTTTCTCTACACAGAGGCCGTTGAAAAATCGAATCTTGTTTTCGTACTACAGTGGCTCGCGGTGGTTACAATGATTGGCGGAAGTGTTGCAGCTCTTCGCCAGGAAAACATCAAACGTATGTTGGCTTATTCGAGCATTGCCCACTCGGGCTATGCCCTTATGGGTTTGATCTCGGCCAGTTTTGGCGCGTCTTCAGAAGAAGGCACAACCAGTATGCTATTTTATCTTTTGACTTACGTACTGATGACCATCGGCTCACTCTCCATCGTATCGTCGTTAGAAAGCAAAGCCGATAGTATTCTTTTGATAGATGATATTAAAGGGTTGGCGAAACGTGCGCCACTAACTGCGTTTTCACTTTCTGTTTTACTACTCAGTCTGGCAGGTCTTCCTCCGACATTGGGATTTTTTGGTAAGTTTTATTTAATCGCCGCCACCATGAACCAAGGTTATTTTTGGTTGGGTGTGATGGCCATGGTTGCTTCGGCCATGGGTGTTTATTTTTACCTGCGCCCCATTGTGACAATGTATATGTATGACGGGGGAACGCTGCGCCCATCGAAACAAGCCTATCTCACACAGTCGGTTTCGTTAGTGATGGCGGTCGTGATGATTCTGTTTGGGATCTTTTCCTACCCACTCTATTCATTTGTAAAAAACGCTGTTTTTTATTCTTTATAGAGGGGAAGTGTTATTGCGCAACACCAGGGGGTACTGCAATGTCACCGGTGTTCGGAGGCATTTCACCAAAAGCTTCATAAGAAAGCCTAGTTAATTCCCGGCAGATTCTTGTTTTAGAAGGCTCTTGAAGAGACTTTGTAAAGAAAACACTTTTTTCTGCATCAAGGGCTTCTTGTTTCAAAAGTCGCGAAAGAGCAGAGTCTTGCGACTCAGCCTTTACCAGCTCAACCCACAAATTTACCGGGGCCACGTCATAACCCGTCGTTGCCTGCTGTCCCCAGTTGGAAATATTGATACCTCGGGTTTCGAATAGGAATCGGAAATTAGCGAAAGATCCGTCGCCAGCGGTTATCGAATCAACAAGATATTTATTATAGGTAATGTTGTTTCCCAAAAAAGCAGTGAAGTCGATTTTGTCGATGCTTGCCTCACAGTTGCCCTCAGCATTTGTCGGTGGGCGGAAAGCGGCAGCTGTCGAGCCTCCACGATGAGAGATCTTTTGATCCAATTGAATCGATTGGGTTCTGTTTTTTTCAATTGTGAGAGTGGCATAGTTTGCAAGTTCAGGGATGGATCGCACCCCTTGTAGTGCGGGGCGGACAGTTGAAGTGCCATTGAGTTTTTTGATCACAGACTCCGGTAGGAGAATATTCATGGCTGGGTTTCGGGAATCATTCGCATCACAGATTTCGGAGGCCACAAGTGCATATTTATATTTGGGATAGTCTGCGGTAGTTCGGATTTGTTTAGCAATCCTGCGATTGTTGAGTGAGCCGAGCGAATGCTCAAGTTGCGTAAGGCCTGCTAGGGGGCGGTCTTTGATACAAGCATATCTGGGGTCCCCCTGTAATGCAGACATCGATTGCCGACTGAATTCTGTTTTCAACGCCTGCGTATTTGGGCAGCCGTCCCTAATGGGGGCTTGATCCACAAAGCGTGGCCAAGGAAATTGGTCAAAAATAGTGCGAGGATTAGTTTCTCCTTGGATGCTGCTGCCATGACAATTCATACAAGTCTCTGGATTGCGCTGCATAGGGAATCGTCGGCCGGGCGCCGCAAAATCAATGTCATAAAACTCCAGGCGACTAGCAGAGGCATTATTGTACATATATTCTACTGAATGGGTTTGGTTTAGATTTTGCGCTTCGGAATTCACCGACATCACAGACCGTATTGTGCCATTTGAGTTTTTCATAATTATTAAGACTCGCGGATGTTGCGGATCGGAGTTTTGAGCGGCAATACTTGAATGAGCGACGGCAATTTCTATGTTTTGGTTGCGGGCAACACAACAAATAAGTTCTGCTGGATCGTCGACCGACCTGTTAATTCTGAGAAAGCTTTGGATTATTTGTGGTGTAAAATCCCGAGGCATTTGGTTGCGCGTTGGACAGTCAGCGCCTGAGAAAGCTGTAATTAGAAAAATCGCTAAAACCACGTAAGCCTACTTTCCAGTCAATTCAGGCCTTCAGGATAACTAGATATCCCATTTTCTTAAAGCATAAAGCGCCGAGCGGAAGCCCGACTGGACGAGATCTTTTAATATCTGTGGGTTTAAGCTAAAGTGATCGGCGAAAAACGTTTTGTAGTCTTGAGCATGCGGGTGAATATAAATGTAATCCGTGTTTGGTTTAAAGTTTGCGCGTTCGGCGATAATTTCTAAAAGCTTTTGTCGGTGTTCATCGGCAATATCCACCTGTTTCAAATATCCATCGACGGCTTTGTAAATCGTTTCGATAGATTTTCGGGCTCGAATCGCGTTTTCAATTTTCTGCTGAACAACTTGGTACAAGGCTTGGTTTAAAATCACGGGGATTCCGTACTCATGCAGACTGCCCATGGTTTTATTGTAATTGTACGGCTGGATGGAATAGCTGGCGATCACAAGATCCGCGCCATGGTCCACCGGAACGTGCGACGATAGGGTATCGCGAATTTCACCGTCGAAAAAATAGATGTCCTGGCCATCCGAATTTTTAATAGGATAGGGAGAAAAAGCGGGCGGTAGGGCGGCCGAGGCGGCCACAGCATCGCTCACGCTGGCGTAATTGGCGTAAAGAATGGAGTGATCTTTCGATAACTCATCCTTCGCGCAAAAAATCACTTTTCGGCTTTGATTCAGTTGAGTGGCCACAATGTAAAGATCGACACCCAGGTCAGTAAAAGTATTGCTTTTCCAAACCTCGTTACGCATATATTTTTCCAAGCCTTTAGTCGAGAATAGACCGTTCAAGCGAAGACCATTTTTTAAAAGAACTTCCAAACCACCGGTCACAATAGAAGTGCCGCGATTTTTAAAAAGGTTCGGAACAATTTGTAGCATCTCTTTGGCGTTGATCGAAAAAATATCTCGATAGGTCAGTGGGCTTAAATCTTCATCGAAAGGCTTTTCGGATTTTAGTCCATCAGAAAGCTCCGTGGAGCCCTGTTCAAACGCGTGAATAATAGAATTCAATGAATAGCCAGCCGCCAAAAAAGTACTGATCACAGAACCTGCGCTAGAGCCCACATAAAATTTAATGGTGAGTTCGTCACTGCCATATTTGGCCGAAACTTCTTCTTTGGTTCCGCCAGCAAATTTAAATCCTTTTTCTTTAAGAGCGAGGCAAGCGCCGATGTGAAACGCAGCAGCTTTAATCCCACCCCCACTAAGGACGAGGGCGATCTTTTTTTTGTGAGACAGCTTCATAGGTCGAGCATAGCAGAGAAAAATCAATAAAATCAATGACTTGTTGAATGAATAGGCACTGGTTAGCCAATGAACAGTCAGAAAAGCGAACAAAATAAGCATTTACACGAAAAGATCATGTGCTAACGTTGAGTAGTCAGTTGACAAAGGAGTCAGATATGGAGACGACACGATGAGCACTTGGATATCACTGAATGACTATGCAATTAAGCACGACATCAGTGTATCGACTCTCCGTCGTCGTATTAAATCGCACAAGATCCAGTTTAAGCTCGAAGACGGTAAGTACCTTATTCAAGAAGATGGTCAGCCACGAGTAGGCATGGAACAGTCAGAAGTCATAATGAACTACACGCGCCCATCCGTGTCTTCCAGCGATCCGATACTGACAACCAAGCTATTGTTGGACGAATTGAAGCGTGCTTACTTGGATTCTTTGCAAAGCAAAGAGGATCAAATCCTGCAACTCAAGCAGCAAGTTTCTGATTTAAAAACTTTGGTTATGATTTTGGAAAAAGAAAATAGTCGCATTCACGGAGGAGAATAACGGTGAAAAAACAAGAGAGATCCATCGCCCGTCCCAAATAGAGGGAATCTCTTATTTAAGCGTCATCGTTCTCCGATAAAGGCCACCAGGAAGTGGCCTTTATTTTTTGTGGAAGGGTAGAAGGGTTGTCTAAGACAACCCGACATTGAACAGACTACGCCGCTACTTCTTTGTGCTTTTTCTTGCGCGAAGTAGTGGACTTCTTATTTTCTTGGTTCAAAGCAATGTGCAGCACTTCATCAAGATGCTCCACAAAGATAAAACTCATCTTACTGCGAATTTCATCGGGTATATCTGAAATATCCTTTTGGTTCGCCATGGGTAGAATCACAGTCTTCACGCCGTGATTGTAGGCCGCAAGACACTTCTCTTTCACCCCACCAATTGGTAAAACACGACCAGTCAAAGTCACTTCCCCGGTCATCGCCACATCTTTGCGAGTCGGGATCTGTGTAATCAGACCAATAATGGCCGTGGCCATTGTGATACCAGCAGAAGGACCGTCTTTTGGAACAGCACCAGCAGGTAAGTGGATGTGGATATTATTAGTATCAAACCAATTGTCTTCAATTCCCAGTTGTTCAGCATGAGCCCGTGCGTAGGAAAGAGCTGCCGTGGCAGATTCTTTCATCACATCGCCCATTTGACCGGTAAGTGTCAGTCCGCCTTTGCCCTTCATTCCAAGAGCTTCAACATACAGAACTTGTCCACCGGCTTGTGTCCAGGCGAGCCCGGTGCACACACCAACAGTGTCCTCTTCGAGACGGTCCTCTTTTAAGTAACGAGGAGCACCAAGGTAATCAATGACTTTTTCTTTCGTGATCGTAACGGATTTTAAATCACCCATAACAATCATTTTAGCAACTTTACGGCAAATCGAACCCACTTCTCTTTCGAGATTACGTAAGCCCGCTTCGCGAGTGTAGTGCGCGATCAAGTAAGCAAGAGCCTCGTTGGTAAAGCGACACTGTTCTTCGGTGATACCGTTGTTTTCTAACTGCTTGCTCACAACGTGATCGGTTGTAATAGAAAGTTTTTCGTTTTCTGTGTAACCAGAAAGATGAATCACTTCCATACGATCGCGAAGCGCGGCAGGAATATTTTCAAGAACGTTGGCTGTGGCTATAAACAACACATTGCTTAAATCAAAATCCACATTGAGATAGTTATCGCGGAATGTAGCGTTTTGCTCAGGATCTAACACCTCAAGCATCGCTGCACTTGGATCACCTCGAAAATCGCTTCCAAGCTTGTCAATTTCGTCGAGAACAAACACCGGGTTGCGAGTTCCGCACTGTTTCAGCGCTTGGATCACTTTTCCAGGCATTGCACCTACGTAAGTTCGTCTGTGGCCACGAATCTCGGCTTCGTCTTTAACGCCACCTAAAGAAATTCTTTGGTATTTCCGGCCCATAGCTTTCGCAATGCTCTTCCCTAGAGAGGTTTTACCTACCCCGGGAGGGCCTGCGAAACAAAGGATGGGCCCTTTGACTGTCTGTTTTAGTTTTCTGACAGCTAAAAATTCCATAATGCGGTCTTTGGCTTTTTCGAGGCCAAAGTGATCAGTTTCTAAAATCTCTTTGGCCGATTTTAGATCGATCGAATCCTCAGAGGATTTATTCCACGGGAGATCCGTCATCCAATCCAAATACGTTCGAAGCATCGACGCTTCACTGGCGTCTGGGTGCATGCGCTCAAGTCGGCCAAGTTGTTTAAGTGCTTCTTTTTCGGTTTCTGGCGGCATTTGCGCCGCGAGGAGCTTTTTTCGCACCTCTTCGAGGTCGTCACCTTTACTGTCCTGTTCGCCAAGTTCGCTCTTTATAGCTTTCATTTGCTCGCGCAAAAAATATTCTCTTTGCGACTTAGACATTTCGTCTTTAGCTGTGGAACGGACTTTCGATTGAACTTGCAGTGTTTCCAGTTCAGAAACGAGTAAATTTACAACCTGTTTTAATCTATCTACATGATCTGTTGTTTCAAGAATACCTTGTGCATCCGAAACTTTCAGTCCTAAGTTGCTGGCAATGAGGTCGGCGATACGTCCTGGCTCTTGGATGTCGTCGAGAACCAAAAGAATATCAGGCGAAAGCATTTTGCCAAGAGCAATAATTTTTTCGAGATGTTCTTTTGCATTTTTAATCAGCTCTTCAACTTGTGGTTGGAGAGTTTCTGAAGGGGTAAAAGTGTCGTCGATTTTTTCAACAGCCACTTTAAAGAACGGCTCGTTTTGAGTGTACGAAGTCACTCGTGCTTTACTGATCCCTTGAATTAGAATCTTAACTCGGCCATCAGCAAGTTTGCGCATGCGCATGATCATTGCGACGGTCCCAGTTTTGTAGATGGTTTCTGGGTTTGGAGTTTCTTCGTTAAACTCTTTTTGTGAGGCCAAGAAGATCAGGCGATTTTTACTCAGGCTCTCTTCGACAGCCTGGATAGAAGCTTCACGTCCGACAAACAAGGGAATGATCATATATGGAAAAATCACTATGTCTCGAACAGGGAGCATCGGCAGCATTTCAGGGATATTCAAATTATTTTGATCCATTCATTCCTCCGAATCTTCAGGCATCAGCAGCCACAAGATTCTTGTTGTGTCTTTGATAACTCTTCGGAAAAACAAAATGCTGTCTTTACAAAAAAAGAGGCAGTAAAGGTCTGGATTTAGCGGAAAAAACCGAAGTGTCAAAAACTCAACTGGAGCAGTAGCCAGTAAAATCGCATGGAATCAGAAGAAGTTACAGAAAGCGACTAAAATTTTTACTCAGCACGAACAAATTGGCTTTTTTTGACGGCCATTAAAACAAGCTGTCTTTGCACTTCACGATCCGACGACATCTTCAGTGGAGATAGAGCACCAGCCACTTGATTTGCCGAAGAAAGTAAACGTAAAAAATCCACGCGATTTCGCGGACTGTCTTTTAACACAGCAAGGGCGAGGCGGCCGGAATCAAAACCCTGTAAAGCAAAACTTCCAGGTCGATCCTTGTAAGCTTGACGGAAGGATTGATAAAAATCGGAGTTT
Organism: Bdellovibrionales bacterium; assembly: GCA_031426555.1. Lineage (GTDB taxonomy): Bacteria > Bdellovibrionota > Bdellovibrionia > Bdellovibrionales > JAGQZY01 > JANPLN01. The sequence goes on from JANPLN010000015.1 coordinate 28,719, forward strand.
AAATAGTCCGGTGAATTGGGAAGGTGAGTGTCCACAAGAACGGAATGTTCCACAAAATTTTGTGCCCTTTGAATAAAATCTGGCGAACTCCAAAGATTTGTCCCTAACAGTTGTATGCTGTTTACATCATTAAAAGAAAGCATAGGTGCGATTTGCCCAAGTGCCTTTGGACCATCAGGAATGAATAAAGATTCAAAATTTACAATGGGAGGAAGCAATGTTTCTGGGGGTTGTTTTCGCTTGTTGGTATTCTTCTTTTTCCAGTCGCGCAACAGATCCTGGTACTCTTGGTGGCGATCTTCAAGGTAGTACGTTCCCACCATTTTTTTAACATGCGCCTTAAAATCAGTTTCGCCGGGGGCGTAAGTTTGGGCTGACGTAATTTTACCGCCTCGCGAAGTCACCACATCCCAAAAGATATTGGCGTACTCCACACCGTAACGATCATTGGGATAAATGATCGCAAACCGTCGATGTTTGAGTTTGCTCATGGCGTAGTCCACAAGGGCGTCGACTTGCAGTCGAGGCGTCAAAGAGGTGGAATAAATAAAGGGGCCAATTTTTGTGAGATCCGATTTTTGCGACATTGCTAAAAATGGAACTCCTAACTCTTGGGCCTTGGTGGCTTCGGCAACCACCGTTTTTGCAGAGAGCCCGCCCACAATCGCAATAACGTGGTCTGTAAAAACAAGCTTCTCCACAGCCTTCGACGAGTCTTCAGGGGTGGAAAGAGAATCCTGAACAACTAGGCGAATATTAAATTTACTTTGTGATCCAGAAATACCAAGTGCTAATTGTAGGCCGCGAAGAGTTTGTTCGCCGATTTGAGCATAGGGTCCCGACATTGGTAAAATCGCACCAATGGTTTTAGTTTCTACAAAGGCTCTAGCGTCCAGTTGCTTCAACATGCTTTCCGACTGCTGTGCGAGGTACGAATTGGGCGCCACACTGATTACGCGGGAAAAATAAGTTTTAGCGGTGTCGAGTCTGTTTTCCGAGACCATCGTCAAGCCGTACTTAAACATCGCCTCAGCGCGAAAGTCGCCAAGCTCAGAGTCTTCCGAAAGTTCCTTAAGCTCGGTGGACTTGAGGCGAGAATCAATAAAGTTTTTTGCGAGGTCGCGGTATTTTTCTCGAGAGTTTGTATTGGGATGGTTTTGCGCTAAAAAAGCAAGAGCTTCGAAAGTTTCCAGCTGAGAATCGCGCTTTAACAGCAGCGGAAGCTGGGCCTCGAGGAGATAAGCTTTCTCTTTGCTTGTTAGGGAGGGTTGACCCAACGAACTGCGAATTAGTTTTTCAGCCGCGTCCTGTTGATCCTGCGCAAGAAGGCACTGCACAGCAAAGATTCGTGCTTCATTTTCGCGCGGACTTCGAAAAGTGGAGTTAAAAACCTGATCAAAATATTTGTAAGCCGAAGCATATTGTCTTTTGCGAAAATCAATTCGTCCCAACAGCAACAGAGCATCGTCCGTTAGATCATGTGGCGAATCCTTTTTTAGCATTTGCTTCAGCAGATTCGTTGCCTGCTCATCTTGACCATGATCGAAGTACTGAAGCGCCTCTTGATAGGTTTTTTGTGCGCTGGCAGACGACGGCTGCGACGCTGTTTTGCTTTCTTCAACGTAGGTTGTAGTTTGGCACCCAATGAGAGTTAAAAAAAGCACAGGAAGTAGCACAAAAGCACGTATCATTTTTTCTCCGAGTGTCGCTTTATCTGGCGAAGTTTTTCTTTTTGATTTTCATCCAAACTTTGAGGGACATCAACTGTAAAACGCACGTATTGATCACCGTAGGTGTTGGCATTTTCGGCAGTTTGGAATCCCTTTTGCGGGATTTGCAGGCTTAAAGCCCCAAATTCATCAAAACGAGGTGGCACAACGCGGACCGCGCCATGGAGCGTGGGCACTTCAATGGGATCTCCCAGAAGAAGATCAAAAAGCGATAAAGAGGTCCGCAGAAAAACATCATTTTCATCCAGCGAATATTTCCCGTGGGGGAGAATATGGATATGAACCACTAGATCGCCCGGGGCCTGTTGGGCTGTTTGCGATTCTCCCGCACCGCGAATTCGTAGCTTTTTTTCCTGTCGAATTCCGTGAGGAATCGAAACTCCAACTTGCGATGTGGTCCTTTTGCCGTGCGCAACGCGCACATACGAAATGGTCTTGTCACAACCGGAAAAGGCCTCTTCGAGGGTTAAATTAAGATGATAAATTAAATTTCTGCCAACCGAGGTCGCTCTTTTCGCTGCGGACGTGGTTGCGGCAGCTGGCGCCGGCCGAGGCGTGGGTTTTTTAACCGCCTTTGGCGGAAAATGAACCCGATCATAATCGCGTTTTTTAAAGGGGTCGGATAAAACCGAATAAGCCGACGTGACCTCTTTGAATTTATTTTCTGAAACCGGATCGTTCTGATTTTTATCGGGGTGAAGTTTGAGAGCTAATTTCCGAAACGCTTTTTTAATTTCGTCGGCGGAGGCTTCGTGGGACAGGCCTAAGATTTCGTAATAATTTTTAGGCGACATTGAGTTTACTCTTTTTCTTTAGCCACAACCACCTGAGCAGGGCGTATCATTTTATCGTGAAATTTGTACGCCTTTTTAAACACTCGAGAGATATGTCCAGGAGGGACAGTGCTTGTCACCTCAGAGCTCAAAGCCTCATGCAAATTAGGATCAAACATAACGCCTTGGCTGGGAAGTTCGATGATTTGATGTCTGGCGAGAGTGGAACGAAGCTGTTGTGCTGTCAGCTCGATCCCCGAAACAAAATTTTTAAAATTGGCCTCAGTCACTTCTGCGGCAAGAGCGGAGTCGAAAATATCTAAAGTGTCGAGTAAATCCTTTGCAAGGCGCTCGCCAGCAAAACGAATCAAATCAGAGCGTTCTTTGGTCGCTTGTCGTCGATAGTTGTCAAATTCGGCGCGCAGGTAGAGGTATTCGTTTTTTGCTTTGGTCAAATCTTCACGCAACGCATCTTCCGACAAAGCTTCCGTTTTTTCAGAGTCTTCGCTGAAGTCCATGTTCACATCAGTTTTTTCGTCGTTTTGTTCGGTCTCGTCGCTCATGGGATTCCTTTGTTTGCCTACATTATGAGGTCCAATACGGTGTTGTCAACGTAGACACGAAAACACGTAGTTGCTCATGTGGCGGCCCTTTTCAGTCAAAACCCACCGACCGGTTTCCCGACGATTTAGCAAAGCATTTTTTTGCAGTGTTGCAAGCTCGTTCAACACAGGTTGAGCTGCCTTTTGCGAGAATTTTTTCAAAAGCTTTTCTTCGCTGAGCCCGTCTTCGAGACGCAAAGACGTATGACAATAATCAAACAGAGAATCTTTTTCGTCCGGTGATTCTATGCAGCCCAGACCTTCCAGAGTTTGTAAATAATCTCCAGAGAGCTTGAGTATTGTCTTTTGGTATTGCTCGATGCTTGAAGGATTCCAAAAACGAACACCCCAGGGTGATTTTTGTTTGAGGTAGGAATGGGCGCTCAAGCCGATCCCCAAATAATCCTCGTCTTGCCAATAAAGAAGATTGTGTTTCGACTCAAAGCCTTTTTTGGCAAAGTTCGAAATTTCGTAGCGAAGAATTCCCTCGTTCAGCAGGCGATCTTCGATCAACTGAAACATTTCCACTTGCCGCTCGTCGGAGGCGCGTTGAAACGACATGGGATGTCCTTCCGGAACAGTCAAGCAGTAGGCACTGAGATGGGGAGGTGAGTAAGATCGAATAATTTCCAGATCGTCTTCAAGCATGGCCAATGTTTGCTTGGGCAATGCAAAAAGCAGATCAAAACTGTAATTAATTCCGCGCCCCGCTAACAAGTCTAAGGTCTGGCGAGTGTCGGAGCTGCTGTGTTTGCGCCCAGCGTCTCGCAAAAGTTCGTCATTAAACGTTTGTGCACCCACTGAAAAGCGATTTACGCCACCCTCGATAAGGCGAGCTATTTTATTGCGCTCCAGGGTTGCCGGGTTGATCTCCAAAGTAATTTCAGTTTCTTGAGAAATTTCTAAGCCACACTTTGCAATCTCGTCGAGCAAGGATAGAATAAGAGAAGTCTCCAGAAGGCTCGGTGTTCCACCGCCAAAATAAATAGAGCGTAACTTTTTGGAAGGGAACAATCGGGTTTTTGCTAAGAGCTCTTTTTTGAGCAGCAAAACATAATCTTCTGGGGGTAAAATTTGATCGTGAACATAAGTAGCGAAGTCGCAATAGCTACAGCGCTGCAAGCAATACGGAATGTGAAGATACAACCCAAACATAGAACGGGGAATATACCAATGATTCATGAATTTACAACTTCTACAGGTCTTAAAGTCATTGGAGTCGAAAGCCACACATCGCCGGTCGTATCGGTGCAAATTTGGACTCGCAACGGCAGTGCTGACGAGCGCAAGGGCGACGAGGGCCTCAGCCATTTTATCGAACATCTTGTTTTTAAAGGAACCAAAAGCTTCAAAGCCGGAGAGATTGCAGCTCGAGTTGAAGCTTGCGGCGGAGAGATCAACGCGTACACATCCTTTGACCAAACGGTCTATTACATCACCATTTCTAAACATTTTTACAAAGAAGCCCTACAAATCATTGCAGATATGGTTTCCACACCCACCTTTGATGCTGGCGAAGTGGACCGCGAGCGCGAAGTGGTGATCGAAGAGATCAAGCGCAGCCACGACAGCCTCGGTCGAAGAGCGAGTCGGAATCTGTTTGAGCAGTTTTATGCAGGCCATCCGTATTCAGTGCCGGTGATTGGCTACGAAAAAAACATTCAAGATGTCCCGGTAGAGAGACTTCGCTCGTTCTTTGCCGAACGTTATGTGGCTGACAACATGTTTCTTGTGGTGACAGGAGACTTTGATGCGGCGACGTTGCAGTCGGATGTAAAGCAAATGACCAGCGACGTGAGCAAAAATGCCACGCAAAAGCCCGCGCGAACGGCTCCTGCAAAAATCAGTTCCAAAAAAATCTTTGTCGAAGAATCCAAATTTGAAGAGGCGGTATTTTACATTGCGTGGCCAGGTATTCAGATTCAACACAGTGATTTGGCAGCTCTGGAATGTATGGTGCTGATTCTGGGGCAGGGCGCCAGCTCTCGCCTCTATCGAAAATTGCGGATGCAGCAAAATTTAGTGAATTCCATTGGTGCAGGCCTGTGGGCGCCGTCACAGGCCGACGGCTTTATCTCCATTTCTGGAAGTCTCAACCCCAAACATTTGGAGCTCGCGTTTTCGGAGATTCAAAGCTGTCTCAACGAGTTTCTTGAAAAAGGCGCTCTGCAAGAAGAGCTCGACAAAGCGAAGATCAACTTTCTCTCCGAAGAGGCCTACACCATGGAAACCGTGGGTGGCTTGGCCAGAAAGTATGGCGGAAATTTCGAAGCCGTGGAGGATTTGCAGTTTCACGAAAAATTCCATAAATCATTAGCCAGCGTCACGAAAGAAGATGTGCTCAACGTGGCGAGAAAATACCTCAATCCAAAAGTGATGCTCATGACGGCCATGGTGCCTGCGGACAAAGAAAAAGTCGAAAAGCTTTTCACCGCGTGGACGTTTATCTGTCCGCAAACGCCAGTGGCTAACAATGGAAGCAGCCAAAACCAAAAACGAGCGGCGCCGCGTGCGACCGGGGCTGTTTCGAAAGTGGAATCGCACACCCTTCCCAACGGTCTGCGGTTGTTTTCGCGGAAGTCTCTCGAATCACCCATCTACAATCTGCGCCTTGCGTTTTTAGGTGGTGCGCAGGTGGTTCCTGAAAATATGGCTGGCCTGGCGGAGCTTGCCGGGCGCATTTGGAGTTCACAAACAAAAAAACATACGGAGCAAAAGCTTCGTGAACTCACGGATGGTATGGCCAGCAGTTTATATTCCTACTCTGGCAGAAACACTCTTGGACTCGTCGTCGACGGCCTTTCGGAGTTTGAATCAACTTTGACATCACTTTTCGAAGACGTTTTAGTGGGTTTTGATATTCAAGCTTCTATTTTAGAGCGCGAAAAAATATCAATTTTAGAATCGTTGCGTTCACGCAAGGATTCTCCTGCAACCATCGCCGTGCAATGGTTTCAAAAAATGATTTTTCAAGGCCACCCCTATGCCATCGATCCTCTCGGGACCGAAGAAACTCTCGCACGGATCACGGCCAAAGACGTGGAACAATATCTCAAACAAATCATCCATCCCTCAGGGGCGGTGACATCGGTTTCTGGTGATTTTGATTTGCAGGCCTGGAAGCAGGTGCTTGCAAAACTACAAAACAATGATCAAAAAGCAGCGGCAAAAATTCATAGCGCTCGCTCCTTGAGCGAAAATATTTACCACTATGAAAAACTCGACAAAGAACAATCGCACATTATCTGCGGCGTACAGGGCCTCACTCTGGATTCTCCAGATCGTTACACGTTACAGGTTTTAGAAGCGGTGCTTTCCGGTCAGGGCGGACGGTTGTTTATCGAATTGCGCGACAAAGCGTCGCTCGCCTACAGCGTTTCGCCAATGAAGATGGAAGGTTTGGGGGCGGGCTACTTTGCAACGTACATCGGCTGCTCTCCTGGAAAGGTGGACACAGCCATTGCGATGATGCAGGACGAGTTACAAAAAATGGTCAACACCGCCATCTCCGAAGAAGAATTACAACGAGCACAAAATTATCTGATCGGTGGTCACGACATTGGGTTGCAAAAAAATTCGTCGGTGGCGTCGTCCATCGCGTTCAATGAAATCTATGGGCTCTCCTACGAAGAAATTTACAATTACGAATCCCAAGTGCGCGAAGTCGACAGTCACGACGTGCAGATGTTAGCCAAAAAGCTGTTTTCGCAGCCATTTGCGCTCTCGGTTGTGGGCCCTTCCGAGCCAGGGTCTCGACCTAAGAAGAGTTTTACATAAAATCGTCTTATAGTGAGACAAAATTGCGATTATAGATGCGAAATCTTTTTTTAGAATCACTGGTTTGGTGTTAAAATAAAAGAGTGAAGCCCATTATTTGCATTGGCGAAGACTCAAAAACCTTTTTCAGGCAGTCTCTGAAAGAGGCACTTCTTGATAGAAAAATCGAAACTTACCCGCATGTCGAAGCTTATTTGGTGGATTTACTAAACCATTATCTTTTTGCGACTAATTTATATAACGAGCAAGAGGCTTCGGGAAAACGCACCCGCGAAACTCTTGCAGAGATGATGTTACGCGCCTCAAATGCTCCACAAAAACAACGCTACGAACTTTTAAAGAAACTCGGCGACAGCGCACTTTATATGAGTGGTTTTTTTGCCGACTCCTTTCAACGCAAAGTGGTCGATGTGGACTACTACATCGATATGGGCGCAACAGCCTATTCTTCGCTCTCTCGCGGAATGTACGAAGACACCTATGCGCGCATGTATATGGAGATTGCGCAGAAATTTAGTTTGTTCGTGGATGTTTTTATGGTGATGAGTCGAAAAACCATCGGTTCCGACCCCGATAATATTTTGCGTTTGATGGAGTTACAGGCCAAAACCGGCTCAACTCTCGCGCAAGACATCTTGGTGGAAAAAGGTATTTACCAAAACGGCCAAAGCCTCAAAAACTGCAAGAACCAATGAAAAAAGGTGACAGCAAATAGGCCAGCCGCTAATCTAACGTAACTGTGTTTAATCTTGGATTTTCCGAAATTCTTATCGTTGGTGTTTTAGCTCTTTTACTGATTGGGCCCAAACAACTTCCCGAGGTTGCCAAAGTGTTGGGCCGCATGATTAACGAATTTAAAAAAGCCACAACCGACCTTTCGGGCGGCCTTTTAGAGATGAAAGAAGAGCTTAAAAAACCCGTGCAAGAGGGCCTTGGCGCCATCGCCGAGATCCAAGACGCTGTTTACGACTCTCAAGAACATATTCGCTCACAGCTTTTAGAGGATGAACACTCTGTGACTGTGGACCTCGAAGCAGAACTTAAAAAACATCAAGAGCAACTTTTGGTAGACGAACATGACGACAAAAAATCAAGTACGTGAACCTGAGTCCTCAGAAAAAGATGCGTTTACACTCGTAGAGCATTTGTCCGAGCTACGAACTCGTATCGTCTACTCTCTTTATGCCATTGTTCTTTTTACCTGTGCAGCATGGTATTTTAGCGAGCAGATCTTCGACTTCGTCCGTGAGCCCATTGCCAAGCTTTTACCTCCCGGCGAGGGACTCTATTTTAATGCGCCTACCGAAAAATTTATGGCGCACATCAAAGTGTCTGTCATTGCTGGCTTGGTAGCGGCTTGCCCAGTATGGATTTACCATGTTTGGAAATTCATAGAGCCGGGTTTGTATTTGAAAGAAAAAAAATTCGGTAGATACTTTATTTTTTTCGGCACGTTTCTTTTTTTAATAGGCGTTAGCTTTGCTTACTTTCTGGTTTTGCCAGCGGGCCTAAAAGTTCTGATGGAGTTTGGCGGAACCACCGACAAAGCGCTGATCACCATCGACTACTATGTGTCCTTTTTCTTAATGACGGTTTTGGTTTTTGGTGCCGCCTTCGAAATGCCGCTGATCATTGTACTTTTGGGAATGGTGGGGATTGTTTCCAGTCGTGGTTTGGCAAGGATGCGTCGCTACGCAATTGTTGCCATCGCTGCGGCTTCGGCGGTATTCACGCCGCCCGACGCAATCAGCATGATGCTTTTGGCGGTGCCCATGATTTTACTTTACGAATTGTCTATTCTCATTTTAAGAATGATCGAACCAAAAGAAAACAAACTCACATGGTAGAAACGGTTTCAACTCACATCGATTTCTCAAATGAAGAGATCGATTTTTCCGCCGCAACTCATACGGCGGTGGTGAGTGACCTTCACCTTTGCGAGTCGGAGCCCTTAAATCACAAGCATCCTCTTTGGAAAAAATTTAAGTCGAAAGAATTTTTTTTTGATGCGGAGTTTTTTTCCTTTCTTAAGTACATTCACGGCGAAGCTCAAGGCAAATCGGTGGAGCTGATTCTGAATGGTGATATTTTTGATTTTGATAGCGTGACCTCATTCCCCAAAGAGCCTGGCTACCACGTCTCCTGGCTCGAGTCGCGCCGGGGATTAGACACCGAAAAAGAAAAATCTATTTATAAAATCGAAGTGATTCTCAGGGACCACCCTATTTGGGTGGAAGCGCTGACGTGGTTTGTGGGCGAAGGCCATCGTGTCGTGTTTGTTATTGGCAACCATGATTTGGAACTCAACTGGCTCGAGGTGCAAAAAAAAATTCTCGAACTTTTAAAATTAGACATCGAGCAACGGCGCCACGTGCGTTTTGTGGAATGGTTTTACATCAGCAACAAAGACACACTGATTGAGCACGGACACCAGCACGATCCTTTCTGCTGCGTGCAAGATCCCATCAATCCGGTGGTGGTCGACTACAATCGACTGCTGGTGCGCTTGCCCTTTGGCGATCTTGCCTGCCGCTACTTGAGTAACGGAATGGGTTTCTTTAATCCCCACGTGGATGCCAACTATTTGCTTTCGGCCTGGGGTTTTACCAAGGCCTACTTTAAATATATGCTGCGCGCACAACCGCTGCTTATTTGGACCGGGTTCTGGTCCACAGTGATGATATTTGTTCAAACTTTGCGCCATCGCTCTCTGCGCGCCCTGCAAAACCCTTTAACCATCGAAGATCGGGTGGATGAAATTGCTAAAAAAGCCAACGCCACCCCGCGCATGGTGCGCGAACTTCAACCACTCTTTGCTCAGCCTATTTCGGACAGTCCGTTAAAAATTTTAAAGGAACTATGGCTGGATCGAACGTTTATCTTCTTGTTTGGATTCTTTCTGTTGATCTATGCATTTTTATTAATAGATAAGATCTATCAGATCTCTTTCTATTGGATGCTAGTGCCCGTAGGCATCCTGTTTCCCCCGTATTTTCTCTACAGCCGCAATGTGCAGTCCTATATATCGCTTTATAAGAAGCCCGATGAGGAAGTTTTATCGCTTTCGGGCATGATCACCTCCACCAAAAGAATCATCTACGGACACACCCATATCGTGCGCCACGAAATCATTGGAGCCATTGAGCATTTAAATCCCGGCACCTGGTCGCCGGCTTTTTTGGACGTGGAATGTACAAAGTTTCAGGGGCAGAAGGCCTTTGTGTGGATCACTAACCAAGCCGACGGTTTGCGGAGCGCCAGGCTCATGCAGGTGGACGGCGACAAAATTATTGAGATTTAGGCCGCAAGGCGGCGAACCCCAGCGGGCTCCTGGTAACTTTCGATAAGTATCTATAATCACTTGTTAAAATTGTTTTTAAATCTGGCTAAAAACACTCTGAAGCATCGCTTTTATTTCTTTTGAACTCTCTGGGCCCCTAATATAGATTCTAGGAAGCAATTTAAGCACTTTAGGAGGTCTTCATGGCAGACGTTCTTGTCGTCACGAGCAAAGTAAAGAAACACATTAAAGATAAATATGGCTTTAACACTTCCGCTGAAACCATCGACATACTCAGTAAAGCCGTAGAAGCATTATGTGAAAAAGGTTCAGAGTCTGCGAAGGCTGATGGACGCAAAACGGTTATGGCGAGAGATATCGTTATCGATCATCTGTAATCAGTTCTAAATTTAGACATACTAATAGGTCTGCCTTGTTAAGCAGGCCTATTTTTTTGCCTTTGAAGTAGGCGGTTTTATTGACAAAACTTTTGCGCTGTGGCACTTCTTTACCTCCTTCAGGAGGTCCTATGTACGCAGTCATCCGCACCGGCGGTAAACAATATAAAGTCAAAGCGGGAGACGTTGTTCGCGTCGAGAAGCTCGAAAAAAATCTTGGTGATGAATTTGATATGAACGAAGTTCTGATAGTTTCCGGCGAAACCACCCAGTTCGGTTCGCCACTTGTGAAGGACGCCAAAGTTACTGTGGTCGTTACTCAGCAAAGTAAAAATCCAAAAATTATTATTTTCAAACGCCGTCGTCGTCAGGGTTACCGACGTCTTACAGGCCACAGACAGCCGTACACAGAGTTGTTTGTAAAATCCATCGTTGGACCCACTGGTGAAAAAGTTGTGACAGAAATGTCAGCTCCAGTAAAAGATCCAGCAAAAAAAGCGGCTAAAATGGCGGCGGCAAACTCTGGTGATAAAAAAGCGGTAAAAGCTAAAAAAGCAGCGGCAGCTCCTAAAAAGAAAGCAACGGCTTCTAAAGCGAAAAAAACCACAACTAAAAAGAAAACTACGGGCGCGACGAAAAAGAAAGTCGCAAAGAAAACTAAATAATCAATAACAGAGGTGAAGTATGGCATCGAAGAAAGCCGCGGGTAGTACAAAGAACGGCCGCGACAGTCAAAGTAAGAGACTAGGTGTTAAAAGATTTGGTGGCGAAACTGTAACTCCGGGAACTATTATAGTTCGCCAGCGTGGCACAGAATTTTACGTAGGGAATAACGTTCGCATTGGACGTGACCATACAATTTATTCTGTAATTTTAGGCCAAGTTAAGTTTGAGCGCATCACAAAACAAAAATTTAAAGTGAGCGTTTATTCCGAAGCTAAATCGGCGTAATCTGAGTTTGAATGTTGCGAGAGGATCTCTCTCGCACAATCTTATCGCTCGTAGCGAGTCCCCATGAAGTTCGTAGATCAAATTAGAATTCAATTGCAATCAGGTAAAGGCGGAGCTGGCAAAGTCAGTTTTCGCCGTGAAGCCCTTGTTCCTCGCGGTGGACCCGACGGTGGAGATGGCGGTCGCGGTGGACACGTTGTTTTTCGTGCGACACTCAATGTAAGTAGCTTGTACTCCTATACGGGAAAGCGAAAGCTTCAAGCCGAAGACGGGCATCCCGGCGATTTCCAAAAAATGAGCGGACCCGATGGTAAAGATCTTATCGTCGAAGTTCCTGTTGGAACCGTGGTCAAAGATCTCGAAGGACAAATTCTCCTGGATATAGAGAAAGCCGGAGATTATCAGTTTTTAACTGGGGGTCGCGGCGGAAAAGGAAACACCTTTTTTAAAACCAGCGTTAACCAAGCTCCTACCTATGCACAGCCCGGCGAACCGGCACAGCTTGTCGATGTGATGATCGAGATTAAAACCATCGCCGACGTGGGAATTATCGGCTTTCCAAACGCAGGAAAATCAACGCTGGTCTCTTCTGTGACGGCAGCCAAGCCTGTAATCGCCGACTATCCGTTTACAACTCTCAACCCACAACTTGGGGTTGTCTCTATTGTATCCATTTCTGATGATAAAAACTTTATTATCGCCGATATTCCAGGTCTTATTAAAGGCGCCCACCTCGGTCAGGGGTTGGGACATAAGTTTTTAAAGCATATCGAAAGAACAAAATGTTTTGTTCACCTATTAGATGTGAGTGACTTCTCTGACCGCGATGTGTGGCAGGATTTTTGTGATATCAATGAGGAACTCAAGGCTTACGACAACCTGAATCAGGAGCAAGAGGGCTATCGTGCTCTTTCGACACGTCCACAAGTGGTTGTCTTTAATAAGATAGACTCCACAACGCCGGATCGTCTTGAATATTTAGAGGCTCAATTTGGAAAAAAAGGCGAAAAACAAATAATAAAGGTTTCTGCAGCAACGAGAACGAATCTACCTCAGCTTGTGAATAAATTATCAGAGATCGTCTTTGTAAAGGACTCAAACAATGCGTAATGAAATAATTGCCCTTTATGGCGGTACGTTTGATCCCTTTCATATGGGTCACACTTACTGTATTCAAAATATTTTCGAAAAAACAAAAATCGACAAAGTTTACGTGATTCCCGCACATCAAAATCCATTAAAAGAATTTGTGGACGGTCCAACACCCGAACAGCGCGCCGAGATGGTTCGAGCGGGTTTGCAAGACTTTGACAATGTGGAAGTGGACGATCAGGAAATTCGCCGCAAAGGGAAAAGCTACACGATTCAAACTGTTGAAAAGTATCTCGAAGAGTACACAGCCGAACAGCTGCATCTTGTTGTGGGTTTAGATGAATTTTATCAAATTCATAAATGGCACAAGTTCGATAAGCTTCTGGAGATGTGCAATTTTATCGTGGTAAGCCGCCCAGGAAATATTTTGCCCTTTAGTAAGGAAGATCTCCCTGTGGAGCTTCGTCCTTACGTGGACGTTCTTGACCGCTCTTTTATTGCACTCACAACCGGAAGAACCGTTGAGTTTTTGCGCGTTAAGGGAATCGACGTTGCCGCCACAGAAATTCGCAAATTTTTAAAAACCAATCGCAGTGTTGATAAATTTTTAGATATCCGAGTGGAAGAGTACATTAAAGAGCACAATCTTTATCCTCTCATCGGCCCTAAAGTGGGCGATTACCTTTTGTTTACTGAGTTTTGTGCGAACACTCTTTTTGATAGAAAAGCCATCAATGTGCGGGCGCTGCATTTAAAAGAAATGATCGCCCCATCCGACTACGTGATCATCGCTTCGGGAACAAGCAAGCGCCACACGCAGTCACTCGGTGAGTGGCTGTACAAAGAAGTTAAAAATCAATACGGTTTAACTCCCGTGGGTATCGAGGGAATGGATGAAGGGCGCTGGGTCCTTGTGGATTTTGGGTCTTTGATTGTGCATATTTTTTATGATTACGTCCGCATGGAATACAATCTCGAAAACCTTTGGAGAATGGCCGAGGACCTTAAATTAAAAGATCCCACGCTTGATAAACCCGAAGCAGGAAAATAATTTGTGGCGCAGATGCAGCTTCTGGTTGTCTCCGAAGACAAAGAGAACTGGCTTGCGCTCGCTCAACAAATTTACGAAAAAAAATTAAATCATTTTATCAAATTCGAAGTTGTGGCTATCAAGCCCTACCGTGAAGCGCGCGAAAAGATCGAAGACAAGATCGCGCGCGAAGCCGAGCGGATTCTCAAAAAGATCGACGACAAAGATTATGTGATCCTTTGTGATGTGGAAGGCAAAGCGATGACCTCTGTTGAGTTTTCAAAAAAGCTTTCGAAACTTCAGGAGCACTTTAGCTCCCGTCGCTGCACATTTATTATCGGTGGGGCCTACGGAGTCAGCGAAGCCATCCAAAAGCGCGCCAATGAAAAAATAAGCCTGTCAAAAATGACCATGAACCACCACGTTGCCCAACTCTTTCTGCTAGAACAAATCTACCGCGCCTTCACCATCCTCAAGGGCATCCCCTACCACAACGAATAAAGGTACGGACACACTTTTGGGACTCAGAGCATAAAATTTTCTCTAGAAGAATTCTTTAAACCTTTCATTTACGAGCTCACGTGCGAACGGGGCGTATCCGTGGGGCGTCATGCAATGACGACCTACGAAGACGAGCCCGTGTCCGCGAGTGCTGCGAAATAAATGAAAGGTTTAAAGAATTCTTCTAGAGAAAATTTTATGCTCTGAGTCCCAAAAGTGTGTCTGTACCTTTAGAGTTCGATTTGTACGCCGAGTTCCACAACCTGCTGGCGTGGAATATTATAAAAGACGATGGCGCCTTCGGAGTTTTTGGACATAAACGAAAAAAGTTTTTCGCGCCAAATCGCCATGCCCCGATTGTGAGTGGCGATAATAGTTTCTTTGCCCAGAAAAAACGACGTCTGTTCGGGATCAAGAACGATTTGGCTTTCGCCGGTGACGTCAAAAATATCGGTGATATCGGGTTTTTCCATAAAGCCATAGCGCACCGACATTCGATAAAAACCATCTTTGAGTTCTGTAGTTTCAACATGCGCGTTTTTGCGAATGAACGGAACTTCTTCCACAAATATCGATAGAAAAATATTTCGCTCGTGAAGAACTTTGTTGTGCTTCACATTGTGCAGAAGTGCCAGAGGAATCCCCGAAGGCTCGGCGGTCATAAATATCGCGGTTCCAGGCACCCGAGCTGGTGGTTTGGTTCGGATGTCTTTGAGAAATTGTTCGAAGGGAATGGTGTGGGATTTGAGATATTCAAAAAGAATAGACTTTCCAGTTTTCCAGGTGGTCATGATCATAAACAGCACGGATGCCAGCGCCAGGGGAAACCATCCGCCGTGCTGAATTTTGATAACGTTCGACGACAAGAATATAATGTCCACAGCCATCATCAAAACAAAAGCGATGTATGTCACGGTGGCAGACCAGCGCCACAGTCTACGCGCAACAATACACGCCAAAGCGGTGGTAATGATCATAGTGAGCGCGACGGCAATTCCGTAAGCGGCCGCAAGCGCACTGGAAGTTTGAAAGGTAATCACTAACCAAACCGTCATTGCGAGTAGGAGCCAATTGATGTGGGGCATGTAGATTTGCCCCTTGGTAATGCTGGAGGTGTGCACAATGCGCAGACGCGGGAGATAACCTAAGTGAATTGCTTGTTGAGAAATGGAATAAACACCAGTGATCAATGCTTGCGAAGCAATGACTGCTGCCATCGTCGAGAGAATGACCATGGGATACAATCCCCAGCTTGGAACTAAATAGAAAAATGGATTGGCTTTAGCCTCTGGTGAAGTCAGCAAAAGCGCACCCTGGCCCAAATAGTTTAACAACAAGCAAGGGAAAGCGACATAGTACCAAGCTTTGCGAATGGCCGACGCCCCAAAGTGCCCCATGTCCGCGTACATCGCTTCGGCCCCAGTCGTGGTTAGAAAAACAGCGCCCAGGACAATGAGAATTTTACTCCCCCCGTTAATACAAAAATCAATGGCGTAAACGGGATTGAAGGCTTCGAGAACAACAGGAGCTTTAACAATCGCAAAAATTCCCAAAGTTCCAATGGTGGCAAACCACAAGAGAATGATGGGACCAAATACGGCGCCGATTTTTGCTGTTCCATAATGTTGCGCCCAAAATAAAACAACGAGGATTGTGATAGTGATCGGGACTACAAAAGGTTTAAACATCGGAGTCGCCACATTAAGTCCCTCAACAGCGCCCAAAATAGTAACTGCCGGCGTTATGACGCCATCACCAAATAAAAGTGCGGCTCCAAATAAACCAAACATCAGCATCAAGCTTCTTTTTGTGTTCTCTACAGGACGCAACGACGAGATCAACGCTGTAAGGGCAAGCACTCCGCCCTCACCTTTGTTATCGGCGCGCAAAACAAACATCAAATACTTAAGCGAAACAATAAGAATCAGCGACCAAATCATCAGCGAAAGGACACCCAGAACATTGCCGGCATCGGTGGTCATGCCGTCGGCATGGTTGAAAGCCTCACGCATCGCATAGAGGGGACTGGTACCAATGTCTCCAAACACAACACCAAGAGCCGCGAGAATAACTGTAGATTCGCCAACAGAGGCTTTTTCTCTTCTCATGAAGGAAACGAAGATGCTCCGACTCCCGGAAATAGTCAATCCGGTTTCGCCAAAACAAACAGGCGGCAGGTGGCACATAACTTGCTGATAACACTGGCGAAATGAATAGCTTTAAAGGTTGGCTCAGAGTCTGTGCGTTTTGTTCGAGTGGCTGGGGGCACAGAGATCTACTCTGCGACGCCTGCTGGGAGATTTTGTGGCACCAAGAGAGGTTTCGCAGAGGATTTTTTGTAACGCCTGAATTTCCAGTGTCGGCAATGTGGACTTGGAGCACATCTTCAAAACCAATCGAATGCTTGGTTCGATCACAAAAATTTACGGGCTTAGCGCGGGCGCGGGAAAAAATCTTTCGGCATTACCTTACTTACTCTTTGGGACCTCCGCCGACTTTGATTGTTTATGTCATTCCTAAAAATAAAACCTGTGATCATGCTTCGGAAGGAGCCCATATATTGGCAAAATGTTTCGGAGTGGGGGCTTTTGCAATCGAGATGGAGCCGCGAATTCGCTACAAGTCGAAAGGACGAAGAGAGCGTGGAGAAGCGCAGAGAATCACCAGTGCACTCCGGGTTTGCCGGGACCACAACGTGTGGTTTTACGATGATGTCATTACCACCGGCTCTACGGCGAGAGCTGTTTGGGCGGCACTTGGGAAACCTCAGGGGTTTCAGGCAGTTGCTCTCGTCTACAGGGAGAGTCGTTGAAAGCAATGAACCGTTCAGCTTAAAAGTTTTTCATTTCGGCCTGTAAAAATTGAGATTTTTTGAAGAATTTGCTAAGTCATAGGGATGAAACATTGGGTTTTTGCAGTTTGTCTTTTTTGGCTTTCATTAGCGGGTTCGGCAACCCAGCGTGCTGATCAAGTGGAACTTCTCAAAAAAGTAGATGCAAAGTATATCGTCGCGAAAACCGTGACCATGGCGGTCAATAAAACCGACAAATTAAGTGCACTCGAGCAGACAAAATCTTCCGAGGGAACTCTGCAAATGAAAAAAGGCAAGCTTCGCATGGAGCTCACGTCTTCGGAGACGGATAAAGAGACGGGCAAAGAACAGTCTTTAGTGGTCGTCGACGGCAAAAATCTATGGCTAGTGAGTCCACCGGTCAAAGATGCGAAAAATTCAAAAACTCAGGTTGCGAAAACAAAACTCGCAAACAAAAAGGCGAAATCGCATTTGCTTTTACAAATTCTCACCGATGGCGGCGTGCTTCGTTTTTTCCAAGTGGACAAATCTGTGGAGCAAGACGATATGGTGGTTTATTTTTTAAAGCCTGAAAAGTCTATGCAAGAGATTCAAAAAGCCCAAGTGCTGGTAGATAAGACAAAACAGGTGATTGCCCAGTTTAAATATTGGGATGCCATGGAAAACGAAACAAGCTATCAGTTTACAAATGTTGAATTTGATAAGTCCATTAAGGACTCGGTATTTACCTATGCACCCCCCAAAGACGCTCAAGTGAGCGAGTTCTAGGATCCCATGAAAAAAACAGTCCATATGATCAGTCTCGGTTGTCCTAAAAATCTCGTCGATAGCGAAATGATGTTGGGTTCGCTTTTTAAAGATGGCTACGAGATCACGCAAAACGAAAGCGAAGCCGAAACAATCATTGTGAACACCTGCAGCTTTATCGACGAGTCGAAACAAGAATCCATCCAGAAAATTTTAGACGCCTCTGAGTACAGAGAAACCGGAAAACTAAAAAATTTGGTTGTCACCGGGTGTCTACCGCAAAGATACAAAGAGGAGTTGGTGAAAGAACTTCCTGAAGTGGATATTTTTGTGGGGTCGGGTGAGTTTCAGAAAATTTCGCAAATTTTAAAAGCGAAAGAAGCTGGGTTGGCGCAAAAAGAATACTTCCACTTGCCAACGTATTTGCAGGAGGAAAGCACTCCGCGTGTAAACTCGGAGCCATTTTATCGCGCGTACATTAAAATTTCAGAGGGTTGCTTAAAGAGATGTTCCTTTTGCGCCATTCCAAAAATTCGAGGGAACCTCCAATCGCGAAGAGTTGACGCCATTGTCAACGAAGCGAAGTTGCTTGTTGCGGGCGGGGTGCGCGAAGTGAATATCATTTCCCACGACTTTACAGATTATGGTTGGGATCTTCGCCGGCAAAATCCAGAAATTAAAGATTCTCCACTGGAACTTTTAAAGGCGCTGTCGGGTGTGAAAGGTTTGGACTGGATTCGTTTGTTGTACCTTTATCCAGACGGACTTGATGAAGACGTTCTGATGTTGATGCGCGAGAGAAAAAATTTGGTAAAGTATTTCGATATGCCACTTCAGCACATTAACAATAAAATGCTAAAAGTGATGAACCGTAAAATGACCCGCGTTGAAATCGAAAAGACTCTGAATAACATTCGCCGTCTGATGCCAGAAGCCGTTATCCGCACGCAGTTTATTGTCGGATTTCCGGGTGAGGGTGAAGAGGAATTTGCAGAGTTGATGTCGTTTGTCGAAGAGCAAAAGTTTGATCGCGTGGGGTGTTTTAAATACTCTCCGCAAGATGGAACTGCGGGCGGCAAAATGGACGATCAAATCGACGAAGAGGTCAAAGAAGAAAGATTTCATCGCCTCATGAAGTTACAGCAGAAGATGAGCAAAAAAATCCACAAACGCTTTGTGGGCAAAACAGTTCCCGTAATTATCGACGGCTTGAGTGAGGAGTCGGAGCTTTTACTTCAAGGGCGCACTTCGCAGCAGGCTCCAGGAATTGACGGCGTGGTATTGATTAACGAAGGCGACGCTAAGGTTGGAGACATCGTGAATGTAAAAATCACGGCCAGCCACGACTACGACATGGTTGGGCACATAGTTAGTCCAACAACAGAATGGGTCGACGCCGAACGATCTGAACAGCTTTTACAATAAAAAAGTACTGGAAGGCCCACACGAGACAAAAAAGCGTGAGATAGATTCCGAGGGGGCGTTCAAAGGTGATAAGTCCCGCATACTCACCAAAATAATATCCAACCGCACCTGAAACGCCGATCAATAAATGAAACCACAGAGGTTTATTGGCGTAGCGGTCAATAAATTCAATAAACAAAAGTGAGAATACAGGCCAAAACGAAAGCAGCCATAATGGTGGGAAAAACGAGTTGTGGTTTGGAAATTCGTAAAAACCCAAGTGCTGATTGAGCAGCTCAAAAAGAAAGCCAAAGATAACAACCGTGAAAACCTTGGCCAGCGCCAGACGACGCTTTTTTTGCACGGATACATTAATGGCCACAAGACCAACGCCGCAAAGCCATGGAATCAACCAGGAATAGTTTTGCGAGGCCGCCCAAAGACAAACAGCCCAACCTATTTTAAATGAGATAACATTCAGTGTCTTATTCACATTTTGTACGAGTAAATGTCCGTGTAGTTTCGTCCGAGTTCATCCGAGTCCATTCCGTAACCCACCACATAGCGATCATCAATTGTCATTCCGATATAATCTGGCTTTAAAGGAATTTCGCGACGGGCGGGCTTGTCGAGGAGTGTGAGAATTTTAAGAGATGCAGGATTCGACGCCATTAAGCGGCTTTTTAAAAAATTGAGCGTTCGTCCGTTATCAATGATCTCTTCCACGATGATAACGTTTTTGCCTTGAACATTGGTGCTGATGTCCTTGATTATTTTTAACGATCCGCCTTTTTCAGAAGACGTCAAATAAACGAAATCAACTTTTTGTTGCAGCGAAATTTGTCGCATCAGATCGGCCACAAAAAAAACAGAACCCTTCAGTGGACAAATAAAAATAACTTCGCGTCCGTGGTAGTCAATTTCGATTTCTTTGGCCAGACGATGAACGAGCTCTGCGATTTTCTTTTGCGAGATAAATGGTGTCATATTTTCTTTAAGTTGTTGCATATAACCCCGTGTCGTTGATGGATGAAAGAGACAAAAATTTATCAATTTTGTTTTGCAGCTCTTCGCTTTGTGGCTGGTGTTTCAAAGCCTTTTGGTACTCAAGCACAGCATCACTCAAAAGGTTATTGGCAGCGTACAAGTCGCCAAGCTCTGTATGCTTTTGTGCGAGCTTCTGCAGCAAAAACGCATCTTTTCCAAGTTTTTGCTTTTGTTTCATGATCGAGTAGGCGTCTTCGAAAACTTTTTTGGCCTCATCGTAGCGACCTAGATCATTGAGAATAATGGAGAGGCCCACGCTGGAATCCGTAAATTCGGGATCGATTTCCAGTGAGTGCTTAAATAATTGAATGGCGCGTTTTAATTGCCCTTTATCAAAAGCGATGGAGGCCAACATGTAGGGGACATCTGGTTTTTGGTTGGGCTCGCTTTGCAGCTGTAACAGCAACGGCTCGGCAAGCTTGTAGTGCCCCTTATTGAAGTGGTCCTTGGCGGTATCTAGAAGTATTTTAAGATCATCCTGCAACACCAGAGAACTCCTTTTTCGCCGTCGAAGCTTCTGAAGACTGTGGGTGTTCCGAAATCAATTTCTGAACATGGGCTGCGGCACGATCGGGAAGTTTTGCGTATTTAGCCGAAAGCGCTGCCCGCAAGAGTCCATAGGGAACTTTCTGGTTGAGAGGAAAAGATTGCAAAAAAAGTTCGTAGCGAGTGAGAGCCCCTAAATACTTTTCCTGCTTAAAATAAAAATCGGCAATGTAGAGCTCTTTGTCGGCAAGCATTTGAATCAGCTTGAAGCGTTTTTCTTTGGCGTCGGCCGCATGTTTCGATTGCGGATACAGGGCGGTGATTTCTTCGTAATAGTTGATTGCTTGTGACGCCGTTGTGAGATCGCGATCCACGGTCGACGGAAGATCTTCTCGCAAACTCTCCGCCGCATTATAAGTCACATAGTCCATCATCGGATGCTTTGGATGAAGTTCTTTAAAAATTTTGTAGGCGCTGTAAGCTTCGATGTAGTCTTCTTTTTTAGAATGACAATCGGCCACTCGCAGTTCGGCCTCTATGGCTAATTTGCTGTAGGGGTGTTTGTTCGAAAGGGTTTTGTACTGATTGATGGCTTCTTCGTAACGCTCTTGTTTTTGATAAAAATCGCCGAGCTTAAATAGCCCCTCGGGCGTGTTGAGATTTACTTTGGGCTCTGTGACGCAGGAGACGAGGAACAAAGCGCTAAAAAGAACCGTTAAAATACGAAAGCATTTCATGTAGGCAGTTTAGAAAGGCTGAAGCGGAAAGTCAAAGGCTGGCAGTCGTTGCCGCAACTGGGGGACCGGAATGAATAAAGATTGCGTTTTTCTGCACCCACCCAATGGCAGTGGAACCTCTCTGAATTTGCAACCACTCTCCGTTTTGCCGATGCACGACAACGTCATCGCCTTCTTTAAAATCGAACAAAGCTGGCGAGTCCGCGTTTGGCGAAGAATGGATGGCGACAGGCTCCATCACTGTGGCCATGGTGTGCCAGTGAACAAGGCCGATGTGGAGAGCAGCAAAGCCCGCCAAGAAGGCAGAGGTCGTTATGCAAATGGGCACCGGCCACAGAGGAGGCTCGGGGATTTTAAGTTTGCTGGCGCGTTTTCTTCTGATACTAAAAACCACACTGAGCGTAATGAAAATAAGCAAAACTCCCAGGAGCCAGAATAAAGACACATAGCGTGGTCCTTTTTGCCACCACTGCGCGGGAATGATCGCCGGGTTTTTTTGCTTTTCAAGCTGACTTACGCCGGCGACGGCAGGAGAAAACCCAGGCTGCAAAAATAGCGCTTTGCGCCAGTAAGCCATGGCCCGCCCTGGATGTTGGTCGGAAAATTCCACTAAACCTAGGTTGTAAAGCAACACAGGGTCGTTCGGAGATTTTTGTAAAAGCTGCAGAAAACTTTCACGACTTTTCGCGAGATCAGTTTGCTTGAAACTCTCGAGAGCTTGGGTGAAAACAGTGTCTGTCGAAGCGTCGGGAAATGCTGACGAGACCCAAAATGTCAGTGATACTAATAGGCAAAGTGGTAACATAGACAATGATTTTAATTGAGCCATCGAGGGAGCGCAAGTGCTACATAAAATGAAAAACCAAATTAATCTTGAAGCCGAAGTCCAAAAGTTGGTCCAAAAAGTGATGAAAGAAACCGAAACCATCAACGACGTGCGTGGGCCGCAGGAAGATCTCACTGAAGAGTACAAAAAACTTCTCGACGAAATTGGTAAATATCGCGGACGCCCTCTGTACTGGTCGTACATTGGCAGTGGTCTTGGCAACGGACCCTACGTTCAGTGTCAAGATGGAAGCGTCAAGTTAGATTTAATTAACGGCATTGGTGTGCATCTTTTAGGGCATTCCCATCCGCGCGTTCTTGCTGCCGGTGTTCATGGCGCCCTTCAGGACACCGTCAACCAAGGTCATCTCCAGCCGGGCGAAGAGTATGTGGAGATCAGTCGTAAGCTAGTGGGATTGGCAAAAAACAGTCGCTTAAAACATGTTTGGCTTTCAACGTGCGGAACAATGGCCAACGAAAACGCTCTTAAAATGGCGCGACAAAAAAACTCGCCAGCAAAATATGTAATTTCCATGGAAAATGCGTTCTCGGGTCGCTCTACAATGATGGCCGAAATCACCGACAATCCTGACTACAAACAGGGTTTGCCAGCGTACAACGAAGTCTTGCGAATTCCCTTTTACGACAAAACAAACCCGCGCAGCAGCGAAATTGCTCTCAGCGCTCTTCGCGAGCACATCGCAAAATTTCCAAATCAAATTGCTGTTTTTTGTTTTGAGCCCATGCTTGGCGAAGGCGGTTATCGTACTGCGCCGCTTGATTTTTTTATTCCGCTTTTTGAAGAGTGCAGAAAAAACAAAATCGCCATCTGGGCGGACGAGGTGCAAACCTTTTTGCGGACCGGCGAGGCCTTTGCGTTTCAAACCATGGGCTTTGGTGAGTATGTGGATCTTGCTACAATTGCGAAAACCGTGCAGGTGGCCGCAACCCTATACACCGAAGAGTACAATCCCAAGCCGGGATTGATTGCCGGTACGTTTGCGGGAGCCACGTCGGCACTGTCGGCAGGAATTGCCATCCTGGATGAAATGAGTGAGGGTTATTTTGGGCCGCAAGGAAAAGTGCAAAAAATCCATCAAAAATTTATTCAAGAGTTTAAAAAAAGTATGGAAGGCGCGTGTCGCGGTTTGCTTGAAGATCCCGATGGGCTGGGGCTCATGATCGCGGTAACGCCGTTTTCGGGCGACAAGGACAAAGTAAACCAATTGATTAAAGTTTTATTTAAAAATGGTTTGATGTGCTACACGTGCGGCAAGAAGCCCTTGCGTTTACGATTTTTAGTGCCAGCTATTATGCAGGACAAAGATATCGAAAAGGCGGTAAAAATTATCGAGCACTCAATTTTGGAAATCGCGAAAGCTTAAAGACGGAGAGCGTGTGGACTTTTTATCAGCGGCCCAAAAGTTAATAGCCATTGATACGTCCCCAGAACAGGGAACGATCGAAGCTGTGCGCTTTTTGCAAGCTTTGGCCGAAAATTTTGGATTTTCTACGCAGGTTTCAGAAGACGTCTCCAGTGGAGTTTCACAGGCGAATTTATTTATCCATCCCAGCCAAAATCCGCAAAAACTTTTGTTGCAAACGCATTTGGATACGGTGGACCCAGGCTCGTTTGCCCTGTGGAATAAGACTGGTTTTAATCCTTTTCAGGCGTCCATTCGTGGCGACAAAATTTACGGACTTGGTGCCGCCGACGTCAAATTGGACTTTCTTTGTAAACTCTTTGCAATGAAGAGAGCCAACTGGAAAAATTTGTCGGGCTCCGCTGTTCTTTTGGGAACTTTTGGAGAAGAAGAGCACATGCGTGGGGCGATAAAGGCTGTTCGCGAACGCCGCGTTTTACCGACGCCCGCGCTGATCGGTGAGCCCACCGATTTACAGATTATTTATGCCGGAAAAGGAATTGCTCGGCTCGAAATAATTATTCCATTTGCGAGCAAAAACGAAGATGAGTGGGCGGGGGACGAACTCACGGCCTCTACGCAAAGTAAAATATTTCAAGGCAAGGCGGCCCACTCGGCATCTCCCGAAACAGGCGAGAACGCCATCGTCAAAATGCTCGATTACTTAATTAAGCTGCCCGAATCCATCCAAGTGCTCAACGTTGACGGCGGAGTGAGTTTTAACACCATTCCCACTCAGGCGGCGCTGGAATTTGATTTAAGCGCGCAGAAGGCAGACGCCCTCGGAAAACAATTGCGTGAAATTTACGGAGCTATCACCGCGCTGGAAAGCGATTTTAAAAAGTATAGCAGCGCCGATTTTGATCCACCATTTTCCACGTTAAACGTTGGCAGTATTCGCACGGCCCGCGATCATGTTCGAATCACCGGGGCGGTCCGTTGGACCTCCGAAGTTCCCGAAGCTGTGTATGCGCAGTGGATGAGTTTTATTGCCGACACCTGTAAACGTGTCAAAGCTGTGTTTCGGATTCTCGACGTGAAGAAACCGTTTAGCACAAACCGGCAAAGTCCCTTTGCCCAGGACTGCATACACAGGATTCGCCAGCTTGGAGTTGCCGCCGAAATGAAAACACAGCCAGTGACCAACGAAGCCAACGTTCTGAGCCGCTTTGGTTTTGACTGTATTGTTTTTGGGCCCGGGCACAGACAATACAACACGCACACTCCCGAAGAGCATGTGTTGATCAAAGATTTACAAACGGCAGAAGATTTTTATTTAAGTATGATTGAAAAGGTGTGTTTATGAGTTTTATTGTAAGAAGTATTCGCGAAGGTGATTTTGAAGATTTAATGGCGCTGGCAAAACAATTCACACTCCTGAACCTGCCAGCGGACGCTAAAACCTTAAAACAAAAAATTAAACGCAGCCTGCAAAGCTTTGCCGGCGAGTTGGACAAGGAACAAGCGGAGTATTTGTTTGCCTTGGAAGATATTGAAGAAAAGCGTGTGATCGGAACCTGTCTCATCCTTGCCAAACACGGCACTGAAAAATTCCCGCATTATTATTTTAAAATTTTCGAGCGAAAAAAACAGAGTCCCAATTTGGGCGTGGGGTTTATTCACAGTGTTTTAAGCCTTGGCGAAGACATCAGCGGTCCCACCGAAATTGGCGGACTGCTTTTAGATAGAAGCTATCGCCGGCAGCCCATCAAACTCGGGCGCTTGTTAAGCTTGAGTCGTTTTGTGTACATGGGATTAACGCCAACCTCGTTTGAGGAAAATATCCTTTGCGAACTCAGCCCGCCGTTGACCGAAGAAGGGCGAAGTGAATTTTGGGAGGCTCTGGGCAGACGATTTACTGGTATGAACTACCAAGAGGCGGATCGAGTGAGCCAGCAGCACAAGGGTTTTATTAAGACTCTGTTTCCCGAAGACGATATTTACCTTTGCCTTTTGGACTCCAGCGCCAGGCTGGTGATTGGCGAAGTGGCCGAGGAAACTCGCGGCGCCAGACATCTTTTAGAAAAAATGGGTTTTGTTTACAAGAACGAAGTGGATCCCTTTGATGGAGGCCCACATTTTGGCTGTAAGCTGAAAGAGGTTTCCGTTATTAAAAAAGGAAAGATCGTTAAAGCGGTTGAGGGCAACAAAAAACTAATGCAAGAGGCGCTGCTTGGGTACGTTGAAGATGGTGAGTTCTTTTGTGCGCAGACGATTGTTTCTGTGGAAAAAGACACGGTCTCTGTGAATCTTGTGGGTAATGCATATTTAAAACAATTTTTGGGCAAAAACGTTTTTTGCTCGTTGCTGTAGGAGAAATCATGGCTGTAAGTATTCCTTATTTGGGCGATTACATTCAAGGGCAGTTTATCAAGGTTGAAAGCGAAGATGGTGTCATCGAGTTAAAAAGCCCCGCGGATCTTGCCGAGTCGGTGGTCAATGTTCCCTATGTTTACTCCAATGTCGATCGCGCCTGTGAGGCGGCGAGCAAAGCTTTTGCAGAGTGGTCGCAGCTCGCGCTCGCGACAAGAATTGATTATCTCAAAAAACTACAAACCGTTTTTGAAGAAAACAAACAAAAAATTTCCGAAGTCATTTCGCGCGAAACCGGCAAGCCGCAGTGGGAAAGTTTGACCGAAGTCGCAGCGATGATTAATAAAATTCCAATCACCATCGACCAAGCCATGCGCCTGATCGAAGAAACCGTCGTCGAAAACGCGCTCCCTGGAGTGCGCGGGAAAGTTATCTACAAACCGCGCGGCGTGATGTCGGTGGTGGGACCATTTAATTTTCCGGGCCATCTTCCTAACGGCCACATTGTGCCAGCTCTGGTGACTGGCAACACTGTGGTGTTTAAACCGTCGGAGTTTACCCCAGCCACGGGGCAGGTTTATGCGGAATGTATTCACAAAGCGGGATTCCCGGCCGGCGTATTTAATTTGGTTCAGGGTGTGGGTGATACTGGCCGAAGACTTGTTGAGCACGATCTCGTGGATGGAATTCTGTTTACGGGATCCTACGAAACCGGGCTTAAGATCAAACAAGGCACCATGAACCACTATTGGAAGATCCATGCCCTCGAAATGGGCGGCAAAAATGCCACCATCGTTTGGAATGATGCCGATATGGAAAAAGCGATTTACGAATCCCTCATAGGCTCTTTTGCCTCGGCTGGTCAGCGCTGCTCGTGCACCAGTCGCTTGATATTGCACGATTCCATTACGGGCGAGTTTTTAGAAAAATTTTATCAAGCGGCAAAAAAATTGGAAATCGGCTACTGGAAAGACAATCCCTTTATGGGCCCCTTGATCAATGCGAAATCCTTGGATACATATTTGCGCTTTCAAGAAATCGCCGTGCGCGAAGGCAGCGAAAAGATCATGCGCGGAAAACAACTCGAACTTTCGAAAAAAGGCTATTACGTTACTCCCAGTATTTATAAAATAAAAGATGTTAACAAAAACTCGGTGTACCAAAAAAACGAAATCTTCGGCCCCAATGTGGCGGTCTATACGGCGAGCGATTTAGAAGAGGCTGTGCAGATTAACAATTCAACGGGCTTTGGTTTAGTCACATCTATTTTCTCGAAAAATAAAAAGACTTACGAACATGTTGTGCAAAAGGCGCGCTCAGGACTTGTAAACTGGAACCGAACGACTAACGGGGCGAGTTCAAAATTACCATTTGGCGGCAGAGATAAATCAGGAAACGACCGACCAACGTCCACGTTTGCAGTTTATTACTGCACGGTACCTGTGGCATGCTTAGAGGATGAAACGCCCTTTGATGCTAAAAATATTTTACCGGGGATGAATTACAGTTCTGGAGGCCGATGAAATTTCTAAAATGGATTTTAGTCATTGCACTCGTCGTGAGTGCGTTTGTGGCCTGGCAAACTCAGGATTACTACAGCAAGTCCTTGCCGCACACGGCGTATCGAATCATCACAGTGACCGACAACGACACTTTGCGCGAAGTGGCTCAACAACTTTACGACAAGGAAATGATCGGCTCGGTGGAAATATTTGTGATGTGGGCGCGGATTTTTGGCCATGATAAAAAGATGAAGTCGGGCGAATACGGGGTTGCTGTGGGAACCACCCTCAACGGCCTTTTTGAAATTCTCCGCAGTGGTAAGTCTTTGGGACATCGTTTGATCGTGCCCGAAGGAACCAATTTGTTCGAGATTGGGGCGAAACTCGAAGAACTCTCGCTTTGTAAAAAAGAGGACTTCTTCGCTCTCGCAACGAGCAAAAAATTTATAAAGTCGATTTTTCCAGAAGAGCTTACGTCGCTTGAGGGCTATCTTTTTCCTGACACTTATTTTTTTACGAAAATAGACGGCTGTCGAACCATCGCACGCCGAATGGTAATGCGTTTTTTAGATAAGTTTAAAAAAATTGGTACGCGCCCTGGTTGGACGCGCCATCAAATAGTGATTTTGGCTTCGATCATCGAAAAAGAAACCGGTGCTGGTTTTGAGCGACCCCAAATATCGTCGGTCTTTCACAACCGTCTGCAAAAGAAAATGCGCTTGCAAACAGATCCCACAGTTATTTACGCTCGACTTCTCAAAACTGGTTCCTATCGCCTCAATATCACGAGGAGTGATCTGCTCGCGGATCATCCCTACAACACCTATAAAAGAAGTGGCCTTCCACCGGGGCCCATTTCCAACCCGGGAATTGAGGCTCTTGCCGCCGCCGTCCAGCCTGCCACCACCGAATATCTGTATTTTGTGAGTAAGAACGACGGAACCCACGTATTTTCTAAAAACTACAAAGACCATTCGTCAGCCGTAACGTCCTACCAAATGGATCCAAAAGCGCGCGCAGGAAAGTCGTGGAGAGATTTGAGCAAACGAACGGTTACAGACGTGGATGAGGGTCTTGGAAACGTGGACGTGCCGAGCAGCAAGGCTCCAGCGGTATTGAAACCTACGCGCAAATCAAAGTAGATAGAACTTTTTATTCTCTTTGTCGTGCTTGATAATCTTAAGTTCAGTTTCTAAACCTCGCCCCATCACTGGCACTATGATTTCATTTTCTGAATCAGAGTCCATGTCGGTGGCGAAAAGGTTGCCAACACCAGTTCTAAAATCATAGTGAAGGTCTTGCTGGTTTGGCAGTTCGAAGTGCGAGTGAAGGGTGAGCACGCCATCTTTGGTGCTGTAAATTTCGATGAGCACATCGTTGCCTTTGCTCAACTTTACAACTTTATAAGTTTCGGTGTCGTAGCGTATTTGGATGGCGCCCAAAACCTGGCGCGATGACTTTGGTTGGGTGAGCTGGGCGCGGGAGGAGAGCAGAAACACACTTCCCAAAATTGCGATTAAAAATAAGACCGACAGCTTAACGATGGAACCCATAGTGTCTTGTCGGCATTATGACCGGGGAACTAAGGAGTCGTGCGATAAATTTTGAGTTCGACGCGACGATTGGCCGCACGACCTTTGTCGGAATCATTTCGATCCACGGGTCGGGATTCGCCTTTGCCTACACCTTCAATTTGCACCTGTTCTCCCAACGCACCTTTTAGCACGCGAGCCACGGAATTGGCGCGGCGTTGGCTAAGACCCACATTATACGCATCTGTCCCGCGCGAATCGGTGTGGCCCTCGACAATAATTTTGCGCAGAGTCTGCGTGTTGTTTTTAATTTTTTCAATGGTGGGTTGGAAATCCCGGCGAGAAGCGGCCGTCATTTCATCCAATTTCGTATGGAAATTAATGGACGAAAGAACAATCACTTCGGTGGGCTGTTCTTCCTGAACAACCGTCGTCTGCTGAACAACAACGGGCTCGGGTTCTGGCGCCACAATCACGCGTTCACGGATGGGCCCCATCATCCACAGCATCCCTAGGTAAACCCGTAGATCGGGGGACGCGTGGCCACGGTAAGCCTCTGTGGCGATACCTGCATGGGTGGCAATTTTGGGAGTGAGTTGATATTTAGCTCCAGCTAAAACTTCTAAGTTGCTGTGCGAGCGGTCGGTGGCTACGGGAGTATTTTTGGTAAACGAGCTGCCAAAAACCTCAAAGATAAACGTGGTGTCCCATGGCGTATGCATATAAGAAAGCGCCGACGAGTAAAGAATTTGATCGGAAAGTGGAAGCACATCAGAAGTGGCGATGGCTTGCCCCTCATCGCGAAGCCGGTAGCCCAGGTTCACAGCCCACAGCATTCCGGGTTGAATCACATAATCAAAAACCCCTTCCACATTCCATGTGGGGCCAGAGTCAGTTCCGGAGAAGGGATTGTTTTTAATGCGATCAAAATTAATCGAACCCACGACGGCGAGGGCCCAGTTTTCTTCGGCGTAAAATCGATATTTACTATTGAGGCGAATTTCCGTAAGCCCCTTGTCGTCGTAGGCGCCGAGTTGAGTGGAACTATCGATGTCTTGATTGAGAATGGTGGGCAAACTCAAGCCGATGTCCCAATTGTCAAAAATCCCGAGACCTAAATTAAGATCTCCCGAAAGAAGCTTATCATTGGGTTCGGAAAATGTCTGACCACTTAGCGCTCCCGGCGCTTTAAAAAATGGCAGAGAGTTCATGGAGTAATTGGCCCAAACTCCCAGGGCAAATTCTGCTTTAGGTAAAGTCTTTGTTGAGTGAACAGTTACAAAATCAAGACCACTTGTTGTGGGATTGAAATTTTGCATGTGCGTGCCAACGACGTTGGCGTGGGCTTGGAAAATAAAAAGCGTAGCTACGAAAACGAGACAAGTTCTGACGGATCTATGGCGCATAAAATCTCCTGAAGAGGAATCATATCTATGCGCCTAGAAACTTGCAAGGCTCGGCAATAAGAGCCGAAATCTGTTTAATCCGCGGGCATGCCGGGAAATGCATCGAGAAAGGTAGTCGTCATGTCGAGCCAATCACGATAGTCGTTAACGTTTGTGCCCCAATTGGGTTCAACACCCGAAGTGTCGGGATCTCCAGCAGCTTCGAGTTCAAATTCCTCAACTTCATTCCATTCACGAATTTGCACGCGGATGCGTGCCACGTTTTCCTGGGCATCGTCATAACATGTCCAAGAGTAGTATGGACTTCCACGAAAGTCTGGATCCGCAAGCTTGAAGGCGGCGGGAGCTGTGCCGCTGTAGTAATTAGCATAGTAAAGAGAAGAATCACCATCAACAGCGGTCCTGGGATCGAGGGGAAATTCTTTATTGAAGCCAGTGCCTGAATAATAGTATTGCGCCATGGGCATATTGTCGTCTTCATCTTGAGTCGTTAGTTTAAGGCCAGCGCCAGCAGCACAGTTACCAGCCTTTCCGCTCCAACTTGCAGAAACAGTGGTGTTGGAGGTGGGTGTAATTGTTTGAAGAGTATAGTCTCCGTAGCAACAGTCCGGCCCGTCTGAGGAGCTGTAGTCATAATTGCAAATGGGAGTTCCCGACGAAGAAAAAATCCCAGGGCCGGTGATAGAGGATCCAGCCGAAATAAAACCTCCATCGGCATTAAAGTTTGCAACAACAACTGTCGGACCTGTTCCATGATCAAGTCCAAAATAAAAGTAGGGGGAATACGTAACATACTTGCACATTCCAGGTGGGGAATTCACCACCATCTTAATTCCGCTAGCCGCCCCCGCAAATTCTTCGACTTCCACGAGACAAGTGATGTCTTTATTTGCAAAACTGGTTTCGTTGGAGGCTACGGAACAGTCAGCAGTGAAATCACCGGCTTTGTGAATGAAATGATCGGTCCCTGTGGGATTGTTGATTTTTACGTTAAAGCCGCCATTGGCGTCGATCACTCCTGGCACTACGGATCCGTTCGAAGAGGAATCGCTCTCGTCTTCACTTTCACAGCCCGCAACCAGAGTGAAAAGCGCTAGCAATAAACAAAGCGACAAATTAATTCGTAGCATGAATGCTCCTTTTAGAGGATGAACCACTTTTTATTTTAGAAAATTGCCCAGAGAAGAGTATTGAAATGCAGCGAGCAAGGCTAAATCCAGACACTCGGCAGATCTAGTGAGGACTGTTTTTGCCCTAAAAAACTCAAACCGAGCCCCAAATTGTCACTAAATACACAAGGAATCTAATAGGTTAGATATTGGCCGGCACGGATCTTGTAAAGAAGTGGAAGGGAAGAGGTTTTTAAATATGAAAAAGTGGATCTCAACAATCTTGTGTTTGAACTTTGTAGTAGCAACCATGGCTCGGGGTCAGGGGTCCAACAACCCGTTGGCTCCGGCTCCTATTGCGCCGGTCACTGCTGCGGAAAAAGTAAGTGTTTACAGCTTTTTAGAGTGGAAATCGGCTCGCGTTCACGAAGCTCAGCAAAAGCTCGAAACCCTCAGCAAAGCCCAAGGGCACAACCAAAGCCAAGTTTGGCAAGAGGGAAAATCCGCAGACACCGCAGAGGATGTGGGTAAGACCAGCGAACAAAAGCTCACCTTCAATGTGGATGTGGCCCTCCAACTCAACATCCATGACTATTTTTCTATGTATCTGAAAATGCTCAGTTTAGAAGAATTTAGAGAAGCCACTAAAAAGTTGACCGAGGACGAAAAGAGCGAACTCCTCATCGCTTACAGAAATACGCAAGACAAAGAGAAAAAACTCCCTCTCAAATTTTCCAAATCCACCAAAGATAACGCAAAGAGTAAAGCCTCCGAAATCCAATAATAATAGCTCCGTCACCTTGACAGGGACTGGGGCTATTTCCATATTGCTTCCACATATGAGTAAAAATTGATTTTAAAGACCAGGAGGTATTTAATGGGCTCTACAGAAACTATTCGTCCTTTACATGATCGGATTCTCGTTCGCAGAATGAAGGAAGATGAAAAAACAGCTGGTGGACTTTATATTCCAGACACCGCTAAAGAAAAACCACAAAAAGGCGAAGTGATCGCCACAGGAAAAGGTCGCGTTAACGAAGACGGAAAAGTTTTCCCTCTCGAAGTTAAAGCCGGCGACAAAGTGCTTTTCAGCAAATATGCAGGCACAGATCTTAAGTTTGGAAGTGAAGACTATCTAATGATTACTGAGAACGATGTTCTTGGAATATTAAATTAGTATCTTGAATTAATTTTGGAGGATTATATATATGAGTAAAGAATTACGTTTTAGTGAAGAAGCACGCAAAGCCATTTTAAAGGGAGTGAATACTCTTGCTGACGCGGTAAAGGTAACACTTGGTCCTAAAGGCCGTAACGTTGTTATCGACAAATCTTTCGGGTCACCATTGATCACAAAAGATGGTGTAACTGTGGCCAAAGAAATCGATCTTGAAAACAAGTTCGAAAACATGGGCGCACAGATGGTTAAAGAAGTTGCTAGCAAAACAAATGAAGATGCTGGTGATGGAACAACAACGGCGACGGTTCTTGCGCAAGCCATCTACAGAGAAGGTGTTAAAATCGTATCTGCGGGGAACAACCCCACTGCTGTAAAGCGTGGAATCGATAAAGCAGTTCAAACTGTTATCGAAGAGCTTAAAAAACTTTCTAAGCCTGTAAACAGCAGCGAAGAAATTTCGCAAGTTGGAACAATTTCTGCTAACAATGACCCAGAAATTGGAAAAATGATTTCCGAAGCCATGGACAGAGTGGGTCGCGAAGGTGTGATCACTGTTGAAGAGAGCAAAACTGCGCAGACAGAACTCGAAGTTGTTGAAGGGATGCAATTTGACCGCGGTTATTTGTCTCCTTACTTCGTAACAAACTCTGAGCGTATGGAAGCAACTTTAGAAAACGCTTTTGTTCTCGTTTACGATAAAAAAATTGGTTCCATGAAAGACCTTGTCGGTGTTCTTGAAGCTGTTGCCAACGCTCATCGTCCGCTTTTAATTATTGCCGAAGAAGTTGAGGGTGAAGCCCTTGCAACTCTCGTTGTTAACAAACTTCGCGGTGTATTGAATGTTGTAGCTGTAAAAGCTCCAGGTTTCGGTGATCGTCGTAAGGCCATGCTTGAAGATATCGCAACTTTAACTGGTGCAACTCTGATCAGTGAAGATGTTGGCCGCAAACTCGAGCAGGCAACAATCGAAGATCTTGGTTTGGCAAAACGTATCGTTGTTGATAAAGACAACACAACAATCATAGATGGTAATGGCGAGAAAAAAGAAATCGAAGCTCGCATTAGCACAATCAAAGCGCAAATCGAAGAAACAACCAGCGATTATGACAAAGAAAAATTACGTGAGCGCCTTGCTAAATTAGCCGGTGGCGTAGCTGTTATTCATGTTGGCGCTCCTTCAGAAGTTGAAATGAAAGAGAAGAAAGCCCGCGTAGAAGATGCATTAAATGCAACTCGCGCTGCTGTTGAAGAAGGAATTATCGCCGGTGGCGGTACAGGTCTTCTTCGTGCAGCTTCTAAAATTGATAAAGATCAATACTCAGAAGAAGAACGCTTCGGTGCCTTGATCATTAAAAAAGCATGTGAATCGCCAATTCGTCAAATCGCAACCAATGCGGGTCTTGATGGCGCCATTGTTGTTGATCGCGTGATCAGCAATAAAACAGCGGCTTACGGCTTCAATGCTTACAAAGAAGAGTACGAAGATCTTGTTAAAGCAGGTGTTATCGATCCCGTAAAAGTGGTTCGTTGTGCCCTCGAAAACGCAGCGTCTGTGGCATCGTTAATGTTAACGACAGAGACGATGATTGCCGAAGCGCCGCGAAAAGATGACGGTGGCAGCGCCGGACCGGGTCACGGCGGCGGCGGTGGCATGGGTGGTATGGGAGGCATGGGCGGCATGATGTAATCATCGCTGAACATTCCTTTTCTTTAAAGAGCCCGAGAGACCCTCGGGCTTTTTTGTTGTTTGTTGGTCTTGAAGTCGGTATTTTGGATCCTATGAAAACAATCATCTTCCTCACGTTCTTTTGTTTCAGTTCTTTGTCTTTAGCAGCCCTCACTCCCACCGAAAAAGACAAAATACTTTTTATGATTTTTGAAAATCAGAGCAAAAAAATCACGACCAAAGACAAAACAAAATGCCCTAAAGGTGCGACCAATTGGGAATGCACGAATGTCACAGCCAAAAATTTTTTGATGAATTTGTTGCGTGTGAATTTGCCACAGGGATTTACCCAAACTACGGAAGTCCTCTGTGATGCCATAACTCCCGAGACTCAAAAGCAGATCGAAGCTAGCGAAAGCGCTCAATTTTGGGCTGTGGATTTTCAGCGCGAAGTGAAACAAAGTCTTAAAGGCCAATGGGTTTGTCGGTTAGAAGTGCTGCAGGCGGATTCGCAGCAGTGGAAACTGGGTCTCGCTTTTATCATGAATCGCGATAAGAGCCGGATTGTCTCGCGACGCTTCTCTGCCTGGCGCCTTGTTCAAAACATGTAACTCGCGCCGAAGCTGAGTGTTTGGAAGCGCTGGCTGCCTTTGACGGATGCGGAAGGACGATTTCCTCCGCCATTGAAGTCGCTCATGAATGTTGTAAAATCCAATGCCGAGTTTAACAAAATTCTCTCGCTCCATCGGTAATCCAATAAAAAGCGAAACGATACAATTTTGCTATCTTCAGCACCGGAACTCCAGGGGCTTTCCTTGTAATTCGAATTGATATACCAATTCAATGTTGCGCCTAAGTACCAACGGTTCGCCATATCAAGCGGAGTTTTTCCGCCAAGGACCAGGCGGAGGCCCGAATACTCCGTATCGTTCAAACCGTTGTTAGAGCTGATATCTACGTCCATATCGTAACTCATATAACCCAGAGCCGCGAATATTTTAGAATCAAAGAAATCATCGCGCAAAAGGATATTGTATCCCACATCGAGAGAATACATCCCTGTGGCCACCGAAAGTTGAGTAGGAGTTCCTCCTGCAACGGGGTTGTCGATCGTGCCAGTACCTTGCGAGATTCCAACGTTTACAAACCACTCGGGGTTGATCCACATTTCGCCATACAGAGAAATTGTTGGATAGATGGAGTTTTTCGCGGTGAGTGTGGTGTTTGCTAGAGTAAGAACTTGCTGATAATTGGAAAGGCCAAAGCTTGCACCAATTAACCCAAAGCTCGGTGGCATTTCGGGTTTCCACTCTTGAATTTTCCCGTTCACTTGGTTATTTTCGCTTAACAAGAGTTCTGCAGGGATATAGTCATCCTTAATCCATTTTTCTGCCAGGTACTGAACGGGTCGCGCTCCGGTGATCTTTGCATCTTTTTGGATGGAACTCGCTTCGGTTTCAGAAACGATGTCACCAAAACTTAATTTTGGATCTACTTTTACAAGGCGAATCTTTCCAATCAAAACTTTCTCGTGCTGAATAATATGTCCCAATTTTGGGTGGCGTTGAATTTCAATAATTTTACTACACGCAAGTTCTTGCCCTGGAGTTAAACCATCCACGGCCCCCAAATTGATTGTCACTCGGTTTTTGGTTCGGCTCAAAACCATTCCATCGTAGGGAATTCGGAATTTAAGCTGCTGGTACAAAGCTTCCAATTGTTTGAGAGCTTTTTCGGTGGAATCTTGAGCGAGGTCTGTGGCGGCAACGTGGGAAATCAGTCTGCCGTCCAAGGCGCTAAATAAATAAAGGGCGAGAACAAAATCCTTTGGATTCTTTCTTACTTCGGCGATCAGCAGTGCATCCGTTTTAAGAGAGCGATTGATTTTAATGGCTTTTGTTGGCGATTTTATAAGCTCAGCAGGAGTTACCAATTCTCCCGAAAACTGGGCTGGAGTGTAAAGCCACTGATGGTCTGCTTGCATAAGCTCAGTGAGTTTTAAATCTACGGGTTGCGAAAAAATACCATCGACGTTGTCAACCGTCGGGAGAAGCGAAACTCGGTGAATAGTGATCGACGCATCCACTGAATTCGAAAGCGTGACGCCTTCTTTTTTGCCGGCGAACGAAAATGAAATCAGAAGAGACAAGAAAAGCTCTATAAAAGTCTGGAACGAACTCATGACCATATTATGCCCCAACGGTTTGGAGAGGGGTATAGAGAAGTTAAAACCCATCAAATCGTCTAGATTCTTGCGGGGCATGAGCCCTCACTTGGGTGCACCCACGGTGTTCCGCTATACTGAAAGAGTGAAAATTTATATCGTTGATGATGCCTCATTTATACGAATGATCTGTCGCTATCACCTGACAAAAGCGGGGCATGATATTGTCGGTGAGTCCCATGATGGCGAGACGGCCCTCACGGAGATCTTGGCCATCCAGCCTGAATGTGTGTTGGTGGATCTTTCGCTCCCGAGCAAGAGCGGTGTTGAGATCATGACGGAAGTTCAGATGAAATACCCGCACATTCAATTCATCGTCGTTACAGCGCTAGACAAAGATATTTTGGCACTCACAGCGCCCGATGTGGGATATGCGGCCTATATTCGAAAGCCCTTTGAGGGTGCAGACTTGGTAAAAGCGGTAGAAACATTGCAAGCGGCGCCTGGTCGGAGGAAATATGGATGAGGTTTTTTTTGTTATTAAGTCGTTCTTAATTACCTGCGTGGTTGTTTTTTGCCTACAGATGAAAGTGGGAGAACAAACTCTGGATTACAAGCTCAATGAGTTTTTACAAAAGGGTCAACTCACAAGTATTTTGCGAGATGCCGGCCAGGGAGCCACTCGCTTGACAGCGTCTGCCTATAACACCGCAAAGGAGAGTGATCTGAAGCTCCCTTTTCAAGCTATGAAACAAGCGGAACAGGCTAAAGAAGATATGCTGAAGCGACAACAGGAAGTACAGGACGAACTCGAAGAGGTCATGGCCGACTGAAAAAAGGTCGCTTCTTTAGGAAGCTCCCTGAAAAAAGATCGCTTCTTAAAGGTTTAAGCTCAGTTCTGATGATACGGGTCCGACCATATCAATGAAATTATTAAACGTCGAAGAGATTTGCGACGTGGTGGATGTGCCACCGCGATTGCTGATCTTTTTAATTTCCCCAGAGGCCGCATAGGACAATTGCAGTGAGCCCACTTCGGGCCGTGCAATAGATGTGGGCTTTTGAGTCTTAGGATCGTATTCGATGACGACTTCTTTTTTTGTATGATCAGCAAGAGCGACAATCAGACCTTGGGAGTTGTACTTGATATCCACAAACTGGCCGTCAGAGTTGCGGGCCTGTGTGAGTCGACCGGCGCCATCATATTTAAAAAGAGTCTTCTTTTTACGGAGGAGCTTCCCCGTTTTATTAAAATACTCAGTCACTGCATTTTCAATGCGGCCCTCTTTATCGTAATCGAAAGCGAGACTGTATTTATGCGTTTCGTCGGACTGCGGAATAAACAAGCTCACCGTTTTCTGTCGGAGAGTGCCGTTTGGCAAATATTGATAAGTTGTCACGTCGGCATTTTTTCGGATGGAAATAGGTTTGCTTAAATCCTGATGGTACATGATATCCAGCGTTTGGTTGTTCTTTTCGGAAAGCACGCGGCTTAAATATTTTTCTTTATCGGGCCGCGTTTGATACCAAAATTCGTAACGATGTTTGTAAGCTGTTTTGCCTTTGCAGCTTTTGACTGCCGTGGACCAATAATGATCTTTTGGGTTTTCTTGTGAAAGAGTGAAGTCGTAGGTCTCGACGCAGCCGTCACGATCTTTAAATTCTCGGACCCAATCCTTCGACTCCACATAGCTTAAAGATTTAAACGTGCCATCTGGAAACTGAATTTTGGTAATGTTATGATTATCGTCGTAGGCATAAGCGTAGGCGTTTTGCCACGCATTCGTCACCGCCGTTAAGTTTTCGCCCACAAATTTATAATTCGCGGTGAGGCCGTTCATCGAGATTTGCTTTAACTTGCGCTCAGGATAGTACGTAAAAGCCAGTTTGTTTCCTTGGTTATCGGTGAGCACCGAAGGCAATCCGGCAGCGTATGAAATTCGTAAAAACGTTTTTTGTTTTTCCATTAAATAGACAAGCTTACCGCCAGCATCAAATTTTTGTAAAAGTCCTTCCGGTGTGGTGCGGACGTAGTTTGCGCCATCAAAAACGATCTTATCCAGCTCTTTGCCATTTAATAAAAAAACAGTATTTTTAGAAGGTGAAAAGCGAATTCCCACCTCTCCGGCGTAGCGAGTGCGCAGTTTATGATCTGTTTTTAGCTGCTCTCGCAAATCGTCAAAATATTTTTTACTTTTTCCAGCCTCATTCTTGCGAGCATAGGTTAAAATCTTCTCAATGGTCGTGGCTATTTGTTGAACGTTAGAATTGGCCGGATAAAAGTTAATGGCTCCAGTGGAGCATTCTGTAAGAGTGAGGTTGCCTTCGATTGTAATTTCGATTTTACTCTCGATGGGCGAGCACCAGCCAAAACCAAAAATTCCGGAGAACAGAGAGCGGCTGCTATAAGTTCTTGAAATCTTCAAAGGTGAGTTTGTATCGGCAGCTACGATGTCGACCCAGTTGTCGGAGAAATTCGCATTTTTCATATCAACAAGCGCGTGAGCCTGGGGCAAAGTGAGGTATAACCAGCTGCTGATCAAGAAGAATTTTTTCATGCTACACCTTGATGGTAATAATTTTTTTGATAAAGAAAGCACCAACCGCAATAAGAGAGAAAATAAGAAATAAAAATACCCATCCTAAAGTTGTCGTAAACAGCGGCATGACATAATTGGGATCCGCAAAATAAAAAATCACCAGTAGTAAAACGGGAACAAGACTGATAATAATTCCTTGCATAACACCCTGGGCGGTGAGGGCCTCGATCTTTTTTTCGATTTTTTGTCGTTCACGAATCGTGTAATTAATTGTTTGAAACGTTTCGGCCATGTTTCCGCCGGTTTCTTTTAAAATATTCACCGCTGTAACAAACATTTGCATGTCGGGGCGAGGAACTCGTTCGGCAAGTTCACTCATACATTCCTCGATGGGACGACCAATCTGGTTTTGCGACAGCACGAGACGAAATTCCTGGCTAATGGGTGCCTTTAGATTTTTTGCAACGCGATCCATGGCTTGGTTCACACTGAGCCCAGCGCGAATTCCGTTTGCGAGAATTGTTGTGGCGTCCACCATCTGATTGACGATTGTATTGCAGCGTTTTTCATACATGGAGCGAAAAATATACTTTGGCACCGTCCAACCCAACATTGTAAATATCGATCCAAACAGCAAGCCGACAGGAATGTTGGGCCAAAAGAGCATAAAGAACAATATCCCAAGGCCAAGACTAATCGACATTAAAGAGTAGGTAAGTTTTTTATCGTCAACTTCCACAAACATCAGCTCCATGTACTTTGCAATTTCGTCTTTTTGCCCAATACTTTTTTTGTAGAGCCAGCTTAAAATTTTATGGGACCACAAGTAGGTTAAGAGAAAAACGATTCCGCCGACGGCGGGAAATACAAAAAACGAATTAGAAAACAATGCATTTAAAAAGTTCATGGTTTACCGCCTCCGCTGGCTTTTTTAACCGAGTATTGCGGGCCAGCAGGTTTCGAAGTATCCACGGGAGCGGGCGCATTGGCCGCTTCGTTGGAGAAGAGATCCTTTGGAATACCAATCCCGCGCTCCTTCAGCTCTTGAATAAACTTTGGAATAAGTCCTTTAGACAAAAATTGACCAATAATTTTTCTATTTTTATCAAATCCGACCTCTTTGAACTCAAAAACTTCCTGTAGAGTGACCGTATCGCCTTGAATACCCTGAACCTCGGCGATGCTCATGATCTTACGGCTTCCATCGGAAAGTCGCGAAATTTGCACGATTAAATCCACGGCGCCGGCAATTTGTTCGCGAATGGCGCGCACAGGGAGATCCATCCCGGCCATCAAGCAAAGGGTTTCGAGTCGGCCAATGGCCTCGCGTGGGTTGTTGGAGTGGACCGTTGTCATCGAGCCATCATGACCCGTGCTCATGGCGGCAAGCATGTCGAGAGCGGCACCGTCACGGCACTCACCCACGATGATACGGTCGGGACGCATACGCAGAGTATTTTTCACAAGGTCGCGAATGGTGATGGCTCCTTCGCCCTCCATATTTGCAGGGCGAGTTTCAAGCCTTACAACGTGAGTCTGGCGAAGTTGCAGTTCTGCAGCATCTTCAACTGTGATAATTCGTTCGGTTGAAGGAATAAAAGAAGACATACAATTCAGGAGAGTGGTTTTACCAGACCCTGTACCGCCTGAGATAATAATGTTACAGCCGTTTTCCACAGCGAGTTTTAAAAAATCCATCATCGGACGGCTGATAGAATTGTAATGAACGTACTGGTCAACGCCAAAAGCATCTTTTTTAAATTTACGAATTGTCAAAGAAGGGCCGTCAATCGAGAGCGGCTCAATGATGGCATTCACACGACTTCCATCAGCTAAGCGCGCATCTACATAAGGAGTTTTTTCATCGATACGTCGCCCGAGGGGAGTCACAATCCGCTCGATCACGTTGCGCAGCTGAATATTCGAGGTGAAGTGGGTTTTGCTGAGTTGAAGCCGGCCGCCTTTTTCGATAAATATTTTATCAAACCCGTTGACCATAATTTCACTGACATCGACTTGTGAGAGAAGATCTTCGAGCGGGCCGAGTCCTAAAGCTTCATCAAGAGTTTCTTTGATGATCTGTTTGCGGTCTGCCGGTGACACTCCTTGGGCCTCTTGATCGAGAATCTTCGAAATGGCAACCTTCACATCGCCTTCGAGCTTGCGTCGTTTTTCGGCGTCTTTGCTGGCCTTGGTGATGTCGTCGTTTTTAAGGTTCATTTCCTTAATCAAACGAGTATGAATTGTAATTTTAAGATGAGTTCGCGGATCAATAGAGTTTTTAGTGGTTGTATCTGAAGATTCTTGCTTTTCAAAAGTGAGAATATTATTTCGCGTGAGAGTTTTTAATTTTTGTAAAACGCCGCCGGTGAGTTTGCGGACGATTTCGGTGTAACTATTGGCGAGCGGCGATTGGGGAGAAAGTAGCAGAAAGGGAGTGGCACGCTTGAGGGCATTGGCCGTTGTCACGTCGTCTTGCGGGAGCACTCCAAGCATGGGTCGTTTAAAAGATTGTTCCAGTTGGCTTGGTGCCAGCCCCACGTTGCTGGCTTTGTTCAGTACAATTTGAATCATCTCATTTGGCAAGGTAGCGGCCCGAAGGTCGTTGATCACTCGGAGTGTTTGATTCACGGTGAGCACTTCTGGCGTGGTTACAACGATGGCCGTGGTGCAGGCCTCAAGCAAGCGCATTTGTAATTCATCCAGATCATTTCCAAAATCAAGAACGATAAATTTGTAAAAGTGCGACAGCTGAGCAATTTGTTTAAGGGCAATAGGCGGAGACACAGTGAATGTTTGTCCTGGGCCCTTGACGGCGCCGAGATAGTGAATGGGAGCTGTGGAGTGTGACGAAACAACAGTGAGTAAATTTTTTGTATTGATGCTGCCGGTAAAGTTACAAACTTCTTCTAAGGTTTTCGGGTCCAACAAGCCGGTGATAAAATTCTGATCACCGCAGGATTTTTGATCAGCATCGATAAGCAAAGTTGAGGTCTTAAGTTCTTGCCCCAGTTTAATAGCAAGGTTGGCAGCAAAAACACTTTTGCCAACGCCGCCTTTTCCACCGACGACGCCTATAATAAAACAGTTTGTATTGAATGACATTGAGCTAGATCCCTCCTCGTATATTATCGGTAAAACCGCCGATATATTTGAGGAAAGTTACTGCTTTTAGGGGATCCTAGACCCGACGATCGACCAGCCCTATGGGCCTACTCGTTCAAGCGGAACTTCTCTTTGACCTTATCGACGCCCGTGCTGGCTGACGACTTGATAATAGGTGTTACAAACACTACAAACTGCGACTGGTTTTTTTGAAACGCTTTAGATGTGTAAAAAGAAAACAGAGCGTTTTGCAAACCATCTGGGATTTTATTGTAATCCATGGTCTGCGAGTTCCCAATGAGACCAGCCACGGCGGCACTTTCCCCGCTGCGCACGGCCACCTCGGTGGTCACGGAGTTGTTGGATATGATAGGACCAAGAGCGGTCAGGGAAACCAAACTGCCAATGTTAAAAGTCATTTTCATGTTGATCAGATCCGAACGCGGACTATCAATGCTTGGCGTGATATCAGACACCAAGGAGACTTCCGCCGATCCCGGAATCGAAGCTCCCAATTGGTTTTGTGTCACATAGGGAATTGTGGTTTTTTGCGACACACGCCCCGAAACATCTTGTTTTGTAATGACACTGGTAGTTTTTAAAATACGTGCGTGACCATGGGCCTTGGCCCAATTCAATTTAGGTAAAAGGTTGGAAATGGTCCCGGTGATGCTTGAAATTACACCGCTGGGCTGTCGCGAATCCACCGTAAAAGACATACTCGTGTTGTCGCCAATAATCGGTGTCCATTGAAAGCGCGAACTGTTGGAGTAGTCTTTACTGAGTTCCACATAGTGTAAAACCAACTGAATCAGTTTTTTCGGCTGCGGATCTGGTGGCGGGCGAGCGACAATTAAATTTACAACAGGATCTTCTTTACGTTTTTTAATGTCTCCTTGGTTTTCAGCTTCGCCGAAGACAGGTGGGGGCAAATACGTGCGTGCAATGAGCTCGGCGTTGTCTCTGTCGAACGCTGCGTTTACTTCGCCGGTAAGAATGTACTTGCCGTTACGAGCTCGCACTTGGACGTCGGGGTTGTTGATTTCTCGCTCGATAATTTCGGCAATTTTTTGCTGTGCAAAGGGACTGACTTCCACCAGCGAAGCGGCATCGGCTCCATACTGTTTAAGCACAGCCACAATTCGATTGAGATCTTCGGGATGAACAACCTTTCCATCCACTACAACTTTTTCATTCACAATCTTAATCGAAATTCCCTCGATCTCGCTGAGGAGGGCGCGAATTTCTCGAACAATGCGCGTGAGCTTGGTGTCGCGAACTTCAATGCGATACTCAAAAACCTTTGTTCCCTTCTTATCGTGAATGGAGAGCGTGGCAATCCCTGCCTTTACTGGAGTAAAGCGCAGCTTTTGATATTCGCGAGCGACGGCAAGTTTTGTAACGCCTTTCCAGTCGCCGCCAAAGTCTCCGCCCAGAGGGAGCTTGGCGAGAGTTTCTTCGTGTTCCACACCTTGATAAAGTATTAGGTATTTTTCACCCGGCTTTTCCTCGTTTTGCGCAAGCGCCAACGCTGGAAAGGCGAATAAAAATATTAAAAATACACTCTTCATATCAAACCTCATAGTTCCTCGTAAGCGCTTGGTTTTTTGATGGGACCCGGTTTAACAGGCGCCGGGAGGGCTGGTTTTGGTTCTTCCGCAGGCTGTCTTGGGGCTCTCACTTTGCCCATGACATCGTCGGCATCAACAACTTTTAACGG
Source organism: Bdellovibrionales bacterium (assembly GCA_031426555.1). Classification (GTDB taxonomy): domain Bacteria; phylum Bdellovibrionota; class Bdellovibrionia; order Bdellovibrionales; family JAGQZY01; genus JANPLN01. The sequence goes on from JANPLN010000015.1 coordinate 72,572, forward strand.
ATTAATATAGCGATCATTTGGATTTCTGAGAGTGGCGTACAACGAGCCGGGGCTGCTGTTGATGATGTGAATTAACAGCTGCACTTCTGCCGGCGAAATTTCTACCGTCACCGATGTAAAGTTATAAACTTTGCGCAGGTTATTGATAAGGAAAGAATCCTTACTGCCTTCTTCGAGTTGCGCTGGAATTGTGTCCACAATGTTTTGGCCCACAGCCAAAATAGGAACGTCCTGCATGATGGTGCGAACTTCTTTCTTTTTATCAATACCTTGGCCAGAATCCACCGCAGTGATCAAATCAATGCGATCACCAGGTTTTACTAGGCGCGCGATCATCTGAATATCGTTGGCAGGAATGGCAAAGGCCCGTTTTCCAGGACTGACTTGCATCGAGAGACCCGTGTCTTTTCCCGGAGGTAAAAGCTTCGTATTTAAAATCTGTTCACCTTTTTTAATTGGTGCTGCGGCCATTTGTCCAATCGCTTGTTCTGGGTTTTGCAGAGCTTTGGGTTGAACAAAATCTTCTGGCGCTTCGGACACCTCAATCATGGATTCGTCGATGGGTTCCATTTCGGTGATATCTTTTGAGGCGATCACAACTTGTTTTTTTGCGCCGTACTTTTTGTGAACAGACGCCTTTTGTTCCTGAGACCAACTGTAAAGTAGGAAAACTGCAAAGACCGCGCTTCCAATAGATATCCAGAGGGTTTTCGTATCGTTATTCATGCTAATCTCCACACTGTTCTGTTAAACAAATTCCGTACTGTGTTTTAATCCAAACTGGATCCAAGGAAATGCCTTCATTTCTTTGTCCGTCTCTGACTTCTGCACCCACTCGAGAATGTTCGTTGGCGGTTCGACCCTGAGGATCTTCTTCGATAAACATGGCGATCCTACGCTCGGTGGGGTATTGGTTTTTGTCGCCGCCGCGTTGGGCGATTTCGTTATTGGTTCCGTGCAAACGATTTTCGTAAGCGTGATAACTTAAGGTCAATGGCTTATTGCCTCGGAACCACCAAAGGTGCGAACGATGTCTAAAGATCTCAAAGGTGTAGGTGCGCGAAGCAATTGATTGCAGAATTGCCGTGTGGGTAACTCCAAAAAAACCAAGGGTGTAACGAGACAGAACTATAAAAATAAACAGAATAATCACTGATTCCAAAACAGCCAGGCCACGTTCGTTTTTGAGGTTGGGTGCGGTGTTCTTCATGCTAACACCCGTCGTCCATAGTTGGTAAATACGCATCATCTCGCACAAAGCCCAAGGCAAAGCCCGCTTTCAGGGTTTGAATCTGTTTAAAGCGGTCTTTCGTAAAATCCTCGCATTCCTTTTCTGTAGGCTCACGCATCAGATACGAAGAAACCTGAGTGCCAAGATCATCGTCGGTGGTGCTACCTAACAAAGGGATGTTCATACTTAACACTTTTGCAACTAGGCTGGTTCGCGCACCAACGAAGGTATCGGAGTCTTCTCCGGCGGTTTGCGAAAACTCGGCGCTAAAATCCTTAAGTTCAACATCGCTAATCTCAAACCAATCGTTGCGAAAGAAATTTCCTAGAACCGAATTTTGATCGCGTAAAAGCTTTTGAAATTTTTCTTTGCCAACGCGACGTTGCTCGTCTTCGTTTTTGTGAGCGGCAAAAAAAGATCTAGCGCTGGCGAAAGTGGCATATTGAGTGATTTCGACAACTACAAAAGTGATTGCAAACCGAAAGAGAATAGCAGAAAACGTAAACATCATGATGGACGCAAAGATAAAATCAAGGGTCAGCATCCCTTTTTGATTTTTTAAAATGTTTCGTGCCGGTTGTTTAGTCATCTTCATCATATTCCTATATAGGTTCCGGACTCGCACGGCGTCCATACACATTGGGGTGAATATCGCTGCCGGTGTTTCCTTCGGACCACACACCATTTTGAATCATGCCCTGAAGGTAAGACCACGGACCACTGACCATCTTGCGTAAAAAATCCTGATCCTTGATGGCTCCCGTTCCCACTTTTGCAAATGCGAGAGCAATCACGAGGAGCAAAACAGCTTCAATCGTCATTTGTCCTCGTTGGTTGCGAAAGCGTCTCATACGACCCCTCCCACCGACAAAAAGCTGAGCCATCCTAAAAGAATAGCCACCGTGTAGGGAATTTTTTGTTGAGAGGCTTGTGGATTTCGTAAAATCAACGATTGAGCAAACGTCGTTAGCTGACCAGCAAACATCAGCTTTAAGAGTCCGATGAGCAGCCCCCAAAAGAGAGAGTAGGCGAGCACGGTTGTGCTGATGAGTGGCGATGTGAGCAAGCAAAACACCGCCAGCAATTTTAAATCGCCAGCCCCAAGTGCGCCAAAAAAGAAAAGCGGAGTGAGTGCAATAAAGAAAGCTACGCTTCCTAAAAGACTGCTCAACACGGGCAAGAGAGCGGTCTTTGTAGCACCTAAAAATAGAACACTCAAAAAAGCGCTGGAAACAAATAGCCAGTTTGGAAAACGTCCCGATTTGACGTCGAATCCGCAAGCTATGAGCAGCAGGAGTGTTGGTGCTAAAAGGGAGAGCTCGTGAAAAACCATCAAGGCACTCCTGTGGGTGGACCAGCGGGGGGAACTTGCCAGTTGTTGGGTGGATAGTTAAAAGCTTGCCCTGTGGAAAGTTGCTGTTCGACGCGCGCACCGAGGCGAGGAGCGGAGTTTCTAAAAACTTCCATCGGGCCTTTTTCGCCGGTAAATGCGCCCATAAGTACGAATACAAAAAGTCCAACAAGTAAAACGTATTCGACGATCACGAGAACCTCCAAGGTTTACCTAGTAAACATCGGAATTCTCAAATAAAAACATAAGTACAGTTTGGTATATTAGACGGTAGAGGATAGAAACCAAGAGACCTTCGTCCTGTAGAAGAGATCTACAAAAGGCCTCTTGTTTATGAGCGTTAGATGGGGCTGTTAGTTAGCACTAAAGCCTTGGATATCGTTTCCGAGGTCGTCAACTTTACCGCGAATGATCCCCATAATCTTATCTTTAAAAAGCATGGCAATTCCTACCACGATCACAAGCATAAGAATGTACTCGGTTGCACCCTGCGCTGATTCATCTGTCCAAAGAGTTTTAATACTGTTTTTCATTCGTGGCCTCCTTCAAACGGCTATGTGCTTATGTTATCGGACGGTCCGGCAAAACCATAAGGACTTTGTTTGAGACATCCGAAAATAGCGAGAATGTGTTTCAGAATGAGACAGTCCGGGGGAGGTTAAAAACGCACTTCATTAAAAATTATTCGTGATTCGAAGTGGACGGTGATTCTTTGGTTGTTTTCATTTTTTGATAAAGCTTCATGGCTTTTTGGGGGTTCGGGGGAGTTGGGTTAGCAGTCGAAAGCAAATCTCCTACCTTTATCCCTTCTCTGTCGTAAACCGATCCCTTTTCGACTCGAACCACTTCCATCAACGAGTTTCCGGCGGGCTTGAGAGTGATTTGCTTGAGCAGCAACGATAAGTCGTTTAATTCTTGAGGGGTGGCCTTTGCCATTACAGTATTCAAATTCTTAGGCTCTGCAGATGAGGGTAGTGGGAGGATGCAAAATGCGATGAGAGCATATATTAATTGCGAGCTGAATTTCATTGTTGCCTCCGACGAGATGTTATAGTGAAGAAATTTATTAAATAGTATCTTTTAGTGAAGGAGGAAATCAAATGTTTTATAATAAGTAATAAGTAATAAGTAATAAGTAATAAGTAATAAGTAATAAGTAATAAGTAATAGAAAATCTACTTAGTGGGTTTAACGGGCAGCGTGCGTAGGTAACGACTTGCCAGAAGCAAATTCAGGATTCACACAGTACGGATTTAAGAAAACTATGAAAGAACTCTGCGAGCCTTGCGTCAATCCGGGAAATTAAATTAAAAAATATTTGACCTGCTTTTTTGATTTCAAATTTCGTCGCTATCACTTTTTCTTTTTCCCACTCGTATCCCTGGACGGGTCTGGCAACGACTCACCTCACAACGAATCTTCGAGAGCTAGATGTAGGCTCAGGAGAAAAAACTTTTTAAATGTCCGGATGGGTAGATTCTCAAAAAAAGCAATTCTCAGAGTCGTGATAGATTGAATCACTTCCGTAGCGGAAGTGAACTGCTTTTGAAATTGCAATTTTAACGAAAGGAAAAATATGATTTTAAAAACTCTCAGCGACGATTTATTGGAGACCCGCTTAAAAAAACTCGTGGGAACTGAACGAAAGATCACGCATCTGGTTTTGCAATATATTGGCGAGATAGATCGCCGAAAACTTTACGTGCGAAGAGCCTATTCAAGTCTTTTTGAGTTCTTGGTGAAGGAGCATGGATACAGTGCTGCCGCCGCCATGCGAAGAATTGAAGGGGCTCGTTTATTGATACAAATTCCGGAAGTTTCGGAAAAATTGGAAAGTGGGGCTTTGAATCTGAGCCACGTTGCGCTTGTTCAACGTGCTGAGCGTGAATATAAGAAAGAGACAAAATCAGACATACCAATAGAAACTAAGCGGGAACTGCTTTCAAGAATTGAAAATCAAACTCAATCCAAGTCAGAAACCCTCATTTCGCAAGAATTGGACATTAGTTTCGTGACGAAAAACAAACTCACATATCATAAAGATGAGTCGGTCACACTGATGGTCACGTTCACGAAAGATCAATTGGCTGACTTAGAGCAAGCACAATCGATGCTATCGCACGCAGTCCCAGAAAAAAACTGGGCGAGTTTAATTATTTATTTGGCGCAAAAAGAGATCTCTCGACGAATCGGTCGCAAAATTCCTCTACGAGAAATCCAAGCTCCTCAGAAAGGAAGCAAAAATCTTCAACCTGAAATTAAAGCTCCTCGGTCGAAAACCAAATCTACAGAACTGGAAATTAAGACTTCGACGCGCGAGACCAAAGGTTCAGGGCCGGAAATTAAAACTTCTAGGCGGGAAACCAAATCTTATTTGTGGGAAGCTACCTCCCACACTTCCGTAGCGGAAACGAGTCATGTTGAAAATGGAATTCTTCATATTACAGCGCAAACCCTCTCACGAAAAAGAAAAGCAATTGGTCGTAAACTCAAGCAACAACTTTTATTAAAGGACGCATTCTGTCTATTTCGTGATCCGCAAACAGGCAGAACTTGTGGCAGTCGCCATTTTTTACAAATTGATCATATTAAAAGTATAAGCGCTGGTGGCGGCAATGAGCCGGCTAACCTGCAAGTCCTATGTGGGAGACACAATCGCTATAAGTATGAGCAGGAAGTAAAGAAAGAATAAATATTAAATTTTTCCAAGTTTTAAGGAGCCAATAAGATTGCGAGTAATAGTAAAAGAGCGAGTTTGAGATCTTGAGAGAGATCCATACAAAAGTAAATGAGAATAAATTTATCTAGCTCTAAGGGGTGCGTTCGATTCAGCTTAAAGCATCACAAAAGCATTTTTTCAAACTCAGTCCAGTCTAAAATTTTAACACCGAGCTCTTGGGCTTTATCGAGCTTTGAGCCTGCGGCTTCGCCCGCCAAGAGGTAACTGGTTTTTTTACTGACTGATGAAGACGTGGAGCCGCCGTGGTCTTCGACCATGGCTTTGATGAGATCGCGCGAAATGGCAAAACTGCCTGTGATCACAAACGTTAAACCCGCTAGCTGCGTACCCTTCTTTTTTTGCGAGGGGGCTTCGATGTGGACGCCGAGGTCGACGAGCTTTTCGATTTCGTTTAAAAAGTTTTTATTGCTCAAGGTTTGCCGAATGGCCTGTGCCACACGAGGGCCCACGTCGCGAATGGCGGTGAGCTCTTCCTCGCTGGCGGTTAAAAAACTATCCAAGGCGCGAAAATGATTAGCGAGGGACTTTGCGGTTTGTTCGCCCACGTGGCGAATGCCCAAAGCGTAAATAAATTTGGCTAGCGTCGTCTCGCGGCTTTCATCGATACTTTTAATAATGTTATCGGCAGATTTTTCGCCTTGGCGTTCGAGTTCTAAAATTTGCGATTTTTTAAGTTTATAAAAATCGGAAAATGTTTTTACTAAATTATTTTCGAAAAAAACCTCAATCAATCGATCGCCCAGTTTTTCGATGTTCATCGCGTTTCGCGAAGCAAAGTGTTTGAGGCTTTCTTTCATGATCGCCGAGCAAAAAGGATTCACGCAGCGGCGAACGGCTTCGTCCTCCAAAAGCACCGAAGCAGTGCCGCAGACCGGGCAGTCCTGAGGCAGAGTAAACTTTTTAGATTTTGCCGGCCGTTTTTCTAAAACAACGCTGACAATCTCGGGTATCACATCGCCCGCACGATGGATCACGACGGTGTCGGCAATTCGAACATCCTTGCGGTCGATCTCGTCTTGATTGTGAAGTGTGGCGTTGGTGATCGTCACTCCGCCCACGGACACCGGCTGCATCACCGCCACCGGCGTCAGTGCACCTGTGCGACCCACCTGAATAATAATATCTTCGATCACCGTGGTTGCTTGCTCGGGTTCGAATTTTCCGGCAAAAGCCCAGCGCGGGCTGCGAGCGACAAATCCTAACTCCTCCTGCAATTGCAAAGAGTTCGCCTTTACAACAATACCGTCGATTTCAAAAGGTATCAAATGGCGAAGTGACTGGATAAATTGATAGTAAGCGATTACTTCGTCAGCCCCTGTACAAAGTTGGCTCAGTGGCGGGCGACGAGGGTTGATTTTTTGATCTTTAAACCCCGCGAGAGTTTTTTTGTACGCATCGGAATTTTTGACCAGCTCCGTCGTTGGGAATCCACAGGTTTGCGCAAGCTTCTCAAATTCGACGAGGTCTTTTAAAACAACACCCTCCATCACTCCTGGCGCATAACAAAAAAACTCCAGAGGTCGTTTTGCGACAATGGCTGAGTCAAGTTGGCGCAAAGTTCCGGCAGACGCATTTCGAGGATTGGCAAAAGGCATTTCGCCCTCGAGAGTTTGTTGCTCATTAAGTCTTTTAAACTCTTCTTTCAGCATTAATACTTCTCCACGCACTTCAAAATAAGTAGGTGGTTTGTCCAATTGCAGACGAAGAGGTACTGATTTTAACGTTTTAACATTGCTCACCACGTTTTCGCCGATAAAGCCGTCACCTCGCGTGAGCGCTCGGGTGAGCAAACCATTTTCATAGACCAACTCCATGGCCACGCCATCAAACTTAGGGCTGCAGTAAAACGCGATTTTTTTATCCTTTAAACCGAGCTGTCGTAGAATTTTTTCTTCAAACTCGCGAATCTCGTCTTCATTGTAGGTGTTTTGCAAAGACAGCATGGGCGTTCGGTGGGCCACTTTTTCGAAGGCATCTAAAACCGCACCGCCGACTTTTAAGGTTGGTGAATCGGGAAGTGCTAGGTCGGGAAATTGGCTTTCTAATTTTTGCAGTTCTGTAAAAAGCGCATCGTACTCGCGGTCGGTAATTTCTGGGCGATCCAGGGTGTGATAAAGGTGATCGTGTCGTTGCACGATTTGGGTCAGCTCGGAGATTCGTTTTTTGGCAGCGCTTTTGTCCATAGGGTCATAAAAGGTATCGTTTTTACGTTTGTGGGTAAAGAAATTTATGTTATGAACACCAACTAAGCCGAGGAGTCCTATGCTGAACAAAGAAACGGTGTTGAAAGTGGCGAAACTCGCCCGCTTAAATATTTCTGAGCAAGAGGCAGAAGAGTACCAAACTCAGTTGGCTAAGGTTCTTGAAAACTTTCAAAAATTAACCGAAGTGAAAACCGACGGCATCGAACCCTTAGTGACTCCCAGCCCCATTGATTTTTACATGCGTGCCGATGAGGTTTCGCAAACTGTGACCGCGGAAGAAATTATCAAATGTGCACCTGATGCTAAGGGGAGCTTATACAAAGTTCCGCCTGTGGTGTGAGGCTGTATGGATTTAGGTAAAGCCTCCCTCCGAGATATATCCACCGCCGTCAAAGGCAAAGCCATTAGCGCCAAAGAAGTGACAAATTTTTTTCAACAGCGAATCGAAAAGCTCAATAAAAAATTCAACGCGTTTGTTACGTTAAACGAGTCGGCACAAAAAGAAGCCGAAGCGGTCGATCTCAAAATCCAAAAGGGACAAGATCCTGGTTTCTTGGCGGGAGTTCCCGTGGGAGTTAAGGATCTTTTTTGCACCAAAGGTCTTCGCACCACAGCGGCCTCTAAAATTTTAGCCAACTTCGTACCGCCTTACACCGCAACCTGTGTGCAGCGTTTGCAGGATCAAGGAGCCATTGTCCTTGGCAAAACCAACATGGATGAGTTTGCCATGGGTTCCTCCAACGAAACCTCAAATTTTGGAACCTGCCACAACCCTTGGAACACCGACTACGTTGCGGGAGGCTCCAGCGGCGGTTCGGCAGCCGCGGTGGCGGCAGGGCTTGTTCCGGCCACTTTGGGTTCTGACACTGGCGGATCCATTCGGCAGCCCGCAGCTTTTTGCGGCTTGGCCGGCGTTAAGCCCACTTACGGTCGTATTAGCCGCTATGGAATGATTGCCTTTGCCTCGTCCCTCGACCAAGCGGGTCCCATGGCGCGCACGGTGGATGATTGTGCATTTTTGCTCGATGCCATGTGCGGACACGATGCGAAGGATTCCACCACCAGCGCACGACCGTGGGAAAAACTCGCCGCGCAAAAAAATTTAAAAAGTTACAAATTTAAAGTGGGCTTGCCCAAGGAATATTTTGAACACAACATCGAAGAGTCGGTAAAAAAAGCGTTTTGGGACACCATCGAAAATTTAAAAAAACAAGGCGTTGAATTTGTAGATATTCAGTTGCCGCACACGCCCTATGCTGTGCCAGTGTATTACATGGTGGCGACGAGTGAAGCCTCGAGCAACCTCTCGCGGTATGATGGCATTCGTTACGGCTTTCGCGCCGAGCCGCCCGCAAAAGATTGGGCCAGCCTCGACGAATTGTATTCTGTGACGCGGGCCCAGGGTTTTGGCGATGAAGTGAAACGCCGAATTATTCTTGGAACGTTTGCGCTCTCAACCGGTTACTACGATGCCTACTACTCAAAGGCGAGCAAAGTGCGCCGTCTCATACAAAATGATTTTATCGAAGCGTTTAAAAACTGCGATTTAATCATGGGTCCGGTCACCACGTCGCCGGCTTTCAAAACAAGCACGCGAATTAATGATCCGATTCAAATGTATCTCAACGATATTTTCACAACGTCCATCAACTTAGCGGGCTTGCCTGCCATGACGGTGCCGGTGGGTCTAAATTCACAAGGCTTGCCAGTGGGAGTGCAAATCATGGCTCCGCACTTTGCCGAAGCGGCGATGCTTTCTCTTGCGCAAGGAATCGAAGATGTGAGCGACATGAAAGGGAAGGTGCCCCATGGCGTATAGCGATTACGAAGCGGTGATCGGTTTAGAAATTCACGCACAGCTATTTACAAAATCAAAAATCTTTTCCACCGCCTCCACAGAGTTTGGCGAGGGCGACAACTCGCAGGTCACTCCGGTGTGTGCGGGTATGCCAGGAACTCTTCCAGTGTTGAACAAAGGCGCGGTGGAGTTGGCAATTAAAACTGGCCTGGCACTTCATTGTGAGATCAATAAAAAATCGGTGTTTTCTCGCAAGCAGTATTTTTATCCCGATCTGCCAAAGGGCTATCAAATTTCGCAGTACGATCTGCCCATCTGTTCGGGTGGCTACGTGGAATTTTACCTGAATGGAAAACTGCGAAAAGTAAATCTCGAGCGCGCGCACATGGAAGAAGATGCGGGCAAGTCCACGCACCACGGTGACTACACGCTGGTCAATTTAAATCGTGCGGGAGTTCCCCTCTTAGAAATCGTTTCGGGCCCCGAGATGCGCTCCCCCGAAGAAGCCGCCGAGTACTCGCGCGCCGTTCGCCAGATACTGCGCTATATCGGCGTGTGTGATGGCAATCTCGAAGAGGGAAGCATGCGCTGTGATTGCAATGTGAGCGTTCGCAAAAAAGGCGTGGAAAAATTAGGAACAAAAGTTGAATTAAAAAACATCAACTCATTTAAGTTTATCGAAAAGGCGATCGAATACGAAATTCAACGTCAGATCGACACCATTGAGGGAGGAGAGATAATCGTGCAAGAAACCCGTCTCTATGACTCTACCAAAAATAAAACCTTTTCGATGCGCTCCAAAGAAGAAGCCCAGGATTATCGGTATTTTCCAGACCCTGATCTTTTACCAATCACACTGGACACCGCCTGGATTGAGTCCATTAAAAAAGGGCTTCCTGAGTTGCCTCTCGCCAAAAGCCAACGCTTTCAGACTGACTACGGTTTGGCAGAGCTCGATGCCAACGTGCTCACTCAAGAAAAAGAAATGTCCGACTATTATGAAGAGGTGGCTAAGAAAAGCGGCAATCCAAAGATTGCTGCCAACTGGATGATGGCCGAGTTGATGCGAGAATTAAAAGACAACAAGGTGGACGTGGAAAATTCGCCAGTGACAGCATCGGCTTTGGCCGAGCTGGTGCAGCTGATCGACAAAGGTACGATCTCGGGAAAAATGGCCAAGCAGGTGTTTGCAGAAATGTGGACAACTAAAGATAAGCCGTCCAACCTGATTCAAAAGCTAGGACTGGAACAGATCACGGATGAGAGCGCCATTGCAAAAATTGTGGATGACGTTATTGCCCAAAACGCCGACCAAGTGGCGCAGTACAGGTCTGGCAAAGATAAAGTTTTTGGATTTTTTGTGGGTCAAGTGATGAAGATTTCTAAGGGCCAGGCCAATCCAGATTCGGTGAATAAACTTTTGAAGGAGAAACTTAAATAGTGCTAGCGCTCCTATTCAGCTTTGCGCTTTGCACAGCGCAAGCCCAGACATTTCCTAAAAAAACCATCACCTTTGATAACGGAGTCACTCTGCGAGTAGAGATGGCAACGACGCCGCAGCAAAAGCAGCAAGGACTGATGGGGCGCACATCATTAAAGATGGACCAAGGAATGCTTTTTGTTTTTCAACCCGCACAACCACTTTCGTTTTGGATGAAAAATACGCTCATACATTTGAGTATTGGTTTTTTTCGCGAAAATAAAACGCTCTTTGAGATTAAAGACATGGAGCCCATCCATGGTCCAGTGCGAGAGGAATCACTCCCACGTTATGAGAGTTCAGAGCCAGCCATGTACGCCCTCGAGGTGCCAAAGGACTGGTTTTCTAAGTACAAAATCAAGCCAGGCATGAAGTTCCGGCTCAAATGAAAGTCTGGGTTCTAGACCTTCTGTGCAGAACTTGTTTTCTTTTTCAGCAATAGTATTAATATAAGAAATGTCAGGAAGACGTATAACACCAGAGGACGGCACTATGTTCAAAAATTTTCTTCTGATTTTAATTACAACGATCGCACTCGCATCCGTAACAGGATGTAGCTTATTCAGTTCAGACTCTGAAGAGCAAGACACCGCAGTGGCGGAAGAGGAAGTCGGCGAAGACGTCGGTGAAGATATCGGCGAGGATGTCGAGGGTACGACGGAGGAAACCGCTTCGACCGATGAAGAGGCTACGACAGAAACCGCTTCGACAGACGAAGAAGATGAAGAAGAAGTTGTCGACGAATATCCAGATGACGACTACGGCGACGAGGAAGAAACCGCAGTTGCGAAGGACGATGAATTCGAAAAGCCACAAAAAGAGGAAGAAACTCTTTACGTAGATCGTTCTGAAGAAACTCCAGCTGAAGAACCATCAACATACAGTGAATCCACAGAACCAATTCAAGATAGTTACGATGGTGGTGGAAGCACGAGCGGAATGGTTTCCGTTAAGAAAATGAAGAAAACGCCCTATATGTCGAATGGTGTTCTTATCAATCGCCTTTACATTGCCCGTGACGGAGAGAGTCTTCGCACTGTAGCCGAAAAAGTTTACGGCGACGGATCACGCTCGAAAGATCTCGTCAGTTGGAATTCAAACTTCCGTGGAAAAGATCTTAAGGTCGGCGACAAAGTTTATTATAGCTCTGCCCGCAATCCACAAGACAACTCAGCGATTCTTCTTTACTACGAAGAGGCGGGAGTTCAACCGTCGTATCACACAGCAAAAAGCGGCGAGAGCATTCGCCGAGTGTCGCAAAAACTTTTAGGTCACGAAAGCAGCTGGAAAGAAGTGTGGGCCACAAACGATGTGGAATCCAAATGGGAAATGCCTGAAGGAACACAATTAAGATACTGGCCAGCGGGATCCGTGGGCGCCCCTGTGCAAGCACAGGCGTCGGCAAAAGATTCGGCTCCAGAGCCAACACAACCCGAAGAAGAAGCAATGCCGGTGGAAGAAGCCACAACAACAGAGGTTGCTGCTAACGACGCTCCTCCAGTGGACGAATCACAGCCCATGGAAGAGCCGCCGCCAATGGATGACGGCGCCGCAGCTGGAATGGCGCAAAACGAAAACGCACCTCCGCCGCCACCGAGCGAAGCCACGCCTCCACCTCCGCCTCCACCAGAAGCTATTCCTACTCCCGAGGCCAACAACATGGCGCAAGAGGGAACAGAGGGTGGTGGATTATCCGATATGATGGGCGGCGAGAACGACTCGATGATGATGGCCATCCTCGGAGGACTTCTCCTGTTGGCCGCAATGATACTCGTTGTGTTTATTCGCCGCGGTCGCAAAAAAGCCTACGGCTAATTAAGCCGCGCTTACTAATTGAACTCGCAGTTAGGCTGCGAGATCTTTGATTGAAATTGGCGGTTAGGCCGCCAATTTTCCAAAAATGGAATTTAAAACTTCGCGTCGGGATTCACGGCGCGTTCTTACAAAGTAAATCAAATCGTCAATAATCTGCACGTCTTGATTGTTTTCAGGATTAAATTGGATTCCTGCACCTTTGGTATTTTTCCAAACGATGGCTGCTTGAAGCACGCGCTCCCGGCCGCTGACTTTAAAATGCAAATGAATTTGGTCGTTAATATCAAGGCCTTCGGGAATGTGCTCCAAAAAAGCTCCCGTTAAACTGATATTAAGTAGGCCGCCCTTACTGGATGATCTGGAATATGTTTTGCGAAATTCTATAGGTAATACAAGTGGAACGCGTGGTGCCGGAGCGGTAACAACTTCAGACATGTAATGACCTCCTGGTATATTCTCTCATCGGGATAAGGTTAGTAAAAAATTAAACAATCTGAGTCACATTCAGGGTTTCTGGACGTAAAAGAGACAATAAGCGTATCAATTCGAGAAGTTAAGAGCAGCCGACTAAGAGTTTGACAATAAACCGTGGTTTAAGTTACAAAAAAGAACAACCGATAGGCACGGGTCAAAAAAAGACAGAGCCCAGCAAAAAATAACTGCCCCCCAAAATCCATTAAATCAAAAGTAAAAATTCCGGAGAATAAAATATGTCAGATGAAAAGCCCCAGAACCCATCCGAGGCCCCAACAAAAGAACCTGTTAAAGCAAAAAAAGCGCCTGTGAATGAGATGGAGGACGTCGACTCCTTAGGTGACCTCGAAGATCATTCAATGACTGAGGAGCAAGAGAAAGCCGCCGGAAGCTCTGGAGGCGGCGCGGGAGCCGCGGGCGGTCAGCACCGACGACGAGAAAATAGTGGCAGAGAACCAATGAACCGCGAACCGAGCAATCGCGACAATAAAAGCTTCAGCAATAATAATCGCAACAACAACAATAATAACAACAACCGAAATCGCTTCAAAGACCGCAATAACAACAACAACAATAATAAAAACTGGAAACACAAAGATCGCGGCCCGGGCGGCGGACCAGGATTTCAAAAACCCTACGACGACGACGACTTTGGCCCAGCAGCCACAAGCCCCTCAACAGCCATCTCCGACGAAAAAGTGGATCTCTCAGATATCAATCTGACGGAGGATGAAAAAGCGGCGTTGAGCTCAAAAGGCCTAAAAACAAAACACATCGAAGAGATTCTAAAATTTGCCGCCAAGCTGAAGCTGGAAAATGCTGCAGGGATGCGACGTCAAGATCTAGTCTTTGAAATTCTTAAGCGTGCCGCGCAGTTAGTGGATGTTTATGGAGACGGAGTTTTAGAAATCCTGCCTGATGGGTACGGCTTTTTACGCTCGCCCGATTATAATTATCTCCCAGGCCCAGATGATATTTATGTGAGTCCTTCGCAAATCCGTCGCTTTGGTTTGCGCACAGGGGACACTGTCAGTGGAACCGTTCGCCCGCCTAAAGACGGGGAAAAATACTTTGCCCTACTCAAGGTCGAAGAGCTCAATCACGAACCGCCAGAGCGCTCTAAAGACAAAATTCTCTTTGATAACCTCACCCCTCTTTACCCCGACAAACGCCTCAAGCTCGAGCACGACCCCGCCGACTTCACAACGCGGATCGTGGATTTGATGGCGCCATTAGGGATGGGTCAACGAGCCCTGATCGTGGCACCCCCACGAACTGGAAAAACAGTTCTTTTGCAAAACATTGCCAATGCAATTTCTAAAAATAATCCCAATTGTAAACTTATCGTTCTGTTGATCGATGAACGTCCCGAAGAAGTGACGGACATGTCGAGAAACGTGCGCGGCGAAGTTGTGAGCTCGACGTTTGACGAACCACCAACTCGTCACGTGCAGGTTGCCGAAATGGTTTTAGAAAAAGCAAAACGACTGGTGGAGCACAAACACGATGTGGTCATTCTTTTAGATTCCATTACGCGTCTCGCACGGGCTTACAATACGGTGGTCCCGCCGTCTGGAAAGATTCTTTCCGGTGGTGTGGATTCCAACGCTCTCCATAAACCGAAGCGCTTTTTTGGAGCCGCTCGAAATATCGAAGAGGGTGGAAGCTTAACCATCATTGCCACAGCCCTGATCGATACGGGTTCGCGCATGGACGAAGTTATTTTCGAAGAATTTAAAGGAACAGGAAACTCCGAAATCCATCTGGATCGTAAGCTCATGGAAAAACGCATTTTCCCGTGTATGGACATCAATAAATCGGGCACTCGAAAAGAAGATCTTTTGATCGAAAAGGCCGACTTAAATCGCCTATGGATTTTGCGCAAGGTTTTAGCACCGATGAACGTTGTGGATAGCATGGAGTTTTTGACCGATAAAATGAAGGATTCCAAGACCAATTCCCAATTCTTATCCGGAATGGGCGGGGGATAGCTAAACCCGTTAAAAAAGCTGCTTAGTGTTTGCGCACCACTTATGGCTTAAAATTGCGCAAACACTACCCATAGTGTTTTAAAACCCGATAAAGGTCCAGATTTAGAGAATTGATGTGGATAACTTTGTGGAATAGTTTGATTTCTGTGCATATCCCCAGAAATTCCAAGAAATGCCAAAAAATGGCAGAAAAATAGGCTCGACCTTGATAAATACATGTGTTAATTAGCTAAGTTCTCGAGAAATGGAGTATTGCGTTATGAAAGCAGAAATTCACCCAACTTATTATACTGAAGCAAAAGTCAGCTGTGTTTGTGGCAACACGTTCCTAACCGGTTCGGTTATGAAAGAGATCAACGTTGATATTTGCAGTGCATGTCACCCGTACTTTTCGGGCAAGCAAAAACTTGTTGATACAGAAGGCCGCGTAGAAAAATTTAAAAAGAAATACGCAAGCTTCTACGACAAAAAGAAATAACTTTAGTTTCTTTGCATGCTTTTTAACAAACTCGACGAGTTGGTGCAAAAGCACGAGTCGATAAACCACCAACTTCAGAATCCCAGCATAGCAGCTCAGCAAGATAAATTTCGTCAGTTGATGAAAGAGCACGCTGAGCTCGATAAGATCGTTAAGGTTTATCAAGAGTATAAAACTCTCACACGAAATCTTGAAGAAAACAAAATCCTGCTCACGACGGAGTCCGATGAGGATCTTCGCCAAATGGCCAAAGAAGACATCTCTGCCATCGAGCCGCGCATTGAGCCCCTTGCAGAGCAGCTAAAACTTCTTCTGTTACCTAAAGATCCCAACGACGATAAAAATATTCTTCTCGAAATCCGCGCCGGAGCGGGGGGAGATGAGGCCAGTCTTTTTGCCGAAGAACTCTTTCGCTCCTACGGCTACTTTGCGCAACAGCACGGGTGGTCTGTCGAAGTTCTTTCCATTTCGCAAGGAAACGTGGGTGGCTACAAAGAAGTGATTGCCATGATCACCGGTGAAAAAGTTTATTCCACGATGAAATACGAAAGCGGCGTGCACCGCGTGCAGCGGGTGCCTAAAACCGAGTCCCAGGGCCGCGTTCACACGTCTACCATTACTGTGGCAGTGATTCCCGAAGCGGAAGATGTGGAAGTGAAAGTGAATCCAAACGACGTTCGCATCGAAACCATGCGCGCCAGTGGCGCGGGCGGACAGCACGTTAACAAAACCGACTCCGCCGTTCGCCTCACACATATTCCGTCGGGCATTGTGGTATACTGTCAGGAAGGCCGCTCTCAGCACGCCAACCGCGACACCGCTTTTAAGATTCTTTACTCGCGTTTAAAAGCCCAAGAGGACGAGCGCGTGATCAAAGAGGCTTCGGATGCGAGGCTTGCGCAGATCGGAACGGGTGATCGCTCCGAGCGCATTCGCACGTATAATTTTCCCCAATCTCGCGTTACCGATCATCGTATCGGTTTAACAACTCACAACATCAACGGCATCATGAATGGCGAGTTAAATCCCATCATTCAGCCGCTGATGACCCACTACCAAACGGAAGCTCTCAAGGCGCAAGAAAATGCGTCTCGCTGAGACGACCGAAAAAATCACTGAACTTTTTAAGCAACACTCTTTGGCCAACGCTGCGAAAGAGGCTGAATTTTTTATGCGTGAGGTTCTCAACATCTCTTTGACGGATTTTGTTTTGCAAAAAAACAAAGTTCTTTCGTCGGAAGACACGGCCGAGCTTTTCGCCAAAGCAAAACGCCGCGCCAGCGGTGAACCGCTCGCGTACATTGTGGGCTACAAAGATTTTCTCAAAGATCGATTTATGGTGAATCCCTCTGTGCTTATTCCCAGGGCGGACACCGAAACACTTGTGGAGGAGGCCTTGCTCCTTTCGCCAACACCCCTGCGATTTGCCGACTTGGGCACTGGCAGTGGCTGTATTGGTTTGTCGCTGCTCGGTCAGTGGCCAGCGAGTCACCTCACAGCCATTGATATTTCGGAAAATGCGATTTTGGTGGCACAACAAAACGCTCAACGGCTCGGACTTACGGAGCGGGTGGAATTTATGTGCGGTGATGTGCTCGAGCCAAAGATTTCGGGTCTAATTTCTGGCCCTTTCGATTTGGTAGTGAGCAATCCTCCCTATGTGACTCTTGACGACAATCGACTTGAAAACGCCGTGAAACTTTACGAACCCCACGTCGCGCTTTATGCCGATGAAGAGGGGTTGTTTTTTTATAAACGGTGGACAGCTTGGGCCAAGCAGCGTCTTCGCGAGGGTGGTTGGCTGATCTACGAGTGTGGCGATGGTCAGACTGAAGATATTCAAAGCATTTGTTTGCAAAATGGCTTTAAAAACATAAAAATTATCAAAGACCTCGCGTGCAAAGACAGAGTGGTCGCAGCGCAAAAGCCCGATAGATAATTCCGACGGCTCAACAAGGAGTGCTCATGGATAAAATGAACGTTGTTAGTGGAGTGGCCCTCAAGGGTGAAGTGACAGTGAGTGGAGCAAAAAACTCTGTTCTTGCTCTGGTGTTCGCAAGCCTACTAGCACCGGGGAGACATCGTCTTTCAAATGTGCCGGCCCTTAAAGATATCGAGTCGGCAAATGCCCTCTTAAAATCCTTGGGCTGCGATGTGGAATTTGCCAATAACGAGTTGATAATTCAGGTGCCCGAAATTTTAAAATATCATGCGGATTACGAAATCGTACGAAAAATGCGTGCGAGCATTTTGTGCTTAGGACCGCTTTTAGCAAGAACCCAAAAAGCCGAAGTCAGTTTGCCCGGTGGTTGTGCTATTGGTGCGCGACCGATCAATCTTCACCTTGAGGCCATGAAAGCTTTGGGGGCCGAGCTCAAATTAGAGAGCGGGTATGTGATTGGCCACGCCAAAAAATTAAAAGGTGCACATATTACGTTTGATTTTGCCACCGTCGGTGGAACCGAAAACGCCATGATGGCAGCCTCCCTCAGCGAAGGCGAGACGGTGATCGAGAACGCCGCCAAAGAGCCCGAGATCGTCGATCTTGCCATGTATATGCAAAAAATGGGTGCGAAGATTTCTGGAGCTGGAACCGGCACCATTACGATTCAAGGGGTTGAGCGTTTAAAGGCCGTGGAGCATGAAATCATCGCCGATCGGGTAGAAGCGGGCACGCTGATTATTGCAGCGGCGATCACCGGCGGTGAAGTGAAGATTAAAAAATGCGATCCCCACCATCTTGAAACGTTTTTAAAAAAACTAAAAGAAGCTGGCATTCGCATGACCATCGAAAAAGATTCGGTGACGGTTTTGCCAACCAGTTCTTTTAAGTGCGTGGACATCACCACGGGCCCCCACCCCGGGTTTCCCACGGATCTGCAAGCGCAATACATGGTTTTGATGACTCAAGGGCAAGGTGCCAGCGTCATTAAGGAAACTATTTTCGAAAATCGCTTTATGCACGTGCAAGAGCTCACGCGAATGGGCGCCCACGTGACAATTTCCACCAACACAGCAACGGTCCACGGAGAGCCGGGCAGTTTGATGGGCGCTCCCGTCATGGCCACTGACCTTAGGGCCAGTGCGTGCCTGGTACTTGCAGGTTTAGTCGCCAAAGGCGAAACCACCGTGAGTCGTATTTATCACCTGGACCGTGGCTACGAGAAACTTGAAGATAAACTCGCAAAATTAGGTGCCAGAATTCGTCGAATTAAAGAATAATAAAGCCTATGCAACGCTGGTATGTGAAAACGCCCCAAAATCAAACTTTGGGACCTATGACCGAAGAGGAAGTCGTCGAAAAACTGACCTCTGGATATTTTGTTGGTCAGGAATTAGTTTGTCGAGCCAGCGAAGCTCGTTGGATCCCAATCACCCAGCATCCTGCGTTTTTCGAGGCCGTGGTCGACGAGATGGACGAAGAGCTTAAAAGAGAAATGGCTCCACCCGTAAAAGAAGAAACCACCGATGTGGGAGACGGCGATAAAGAGAAGCGTGAAGTTCCTTTGTGGAAGCGTTTGCAAATCAAAGTTCCAGATGTGGAAGAAAAAAAAATCGAGCAAGCGGCAGCTCAATCTGTTGGCCAACCTAAGCCGTGGGAACCCGAGAAACCGAAAGTTCCGCTGGCCCAGGCTCCGCAACGTGAGCAAACCAAAAAAAGTCTTTTATTTTTTGTTGCGGTAGTAGCAGCCATGCTGCTCTTTTTATTTTTTTACGAAACTCCCAAAGATCCCCGAAAAGATCGCATTCGCTTAAGCCCCGTGCGCTTTAATTCGAAAACTGAAATTCGCGAGGGCAACGACGAAATGTTAAAAAGCGCCATCTCCAGCTTTCGCAAACACACCATAACCGATTATGTGCTAACGCAAAATACACTGACGGCGTTGTTAGAAAAAAACGTAAAGTACCTCGATGCCATGGGTTTTTTATGTATGACCTACAAAGAGCTTTGGCCCTACGCCTTTCAAGATTCAAAAGATATCGACACCATTTACCGCGTCTATCGGCAAGCCTCGGTGCTCAAAGCGAGCAGCGCTTCGGCCGGAGTTTGTTACGTTGTCTATTTACTCACCGTGGCCGAATATGAAAAAGCCAAAAACTACATGGAAGATGCGCTTCGCAGAGAGCCCGATTTATTATTTTTTAACCAGCTGATGGGTGATCTTTTAGAGCAGCAACGCAAGCACTCCACGGCGGCTTATTACTTTCAGAAGGTGGCCGACCAGTGGCCACCACCCGTTTGGGCAAAACCACTTTTGCAACTGGCGCGAACTCTTCGCAAACTCAAACGCTACGGCGAGTCCCTAGAAAATTATCGAAAGGCGCTCAAATTTTTTCCCGAACATCCGTGGGTGCAACTCGAACTTGGCGTCTTGGAATTTGAAGCCTTTCGGCAAAACGAAAAAGCACAGGCCCTGATTACCAAAGCTCTTTCAGTAAAAACACAATTCCCAGCAGAAATGCGCGGCGAAGGTTATTTTGTGATCGCGCAAATTGCACTGCAAACCGGTTACAAGAAAAAAGCCCTCGAGTACGCCAACCAAGCTTTTTCCGTCGACTCCGGCAACCAGGCCATAAAAGATTTTATTTTGAATCTCGGGGGACGAGGCGCGCTAGAAAACGTGCAGATCGATAGCGGAAACATGCTCTACCTGGGAACACAGTACATGAAACTGGGAAATTATTTTGCGGCGCAAGCGGAGTTTCGTTTGGCTTTCGAAGCAGACCCCCGAAATGCTCTAGCCGCTTATCATGCTGGGCAGTCGTTGTGGGAGTTAAATCAATCCACCGAAGCTATCAAATGGGTGGAGAAAGCCATTCAAGCGGATCCCGGGTTAATTTCGGCCTACGCCACTCTGGCCGACTACTATGCCTTCCGTCATAACTACGAAGGGGCGGCGCAAATTTTAAAAAATATTTCCCGGCGTTTTCCAAATAACAACGAAATTTACAGAGGCTTTGCCAATATCGAATACAAACGCGGCAATTTAAAAATGGCCATCGATTATGCACGCAAAGCGCTGGACGCCTATCCGATGGATGTGGGTGCATTGCAAATTATTTCGAAAGCCTATGTGGACTTGGCAGATTTTAAGAGCGCCTACAGCTATGTGTGGCGCTCTCTCGAAGTGGATCCCCACACGCCCGAAAACCACGCGATCTATTCGAAAGTGCTCGTGGGCACCAATGGCTTAAATGCAGCCGTCGATTATCTCAATCAAAAAATCGAAGAAGCTCCAGACGTCATCGTTTACAAAAAAGCACTGGCCGAAATTTTTATCGAATCTAAAAACTGGAACGGCGCGCGCACGCTGCTTGAAAATATTTTGGTAGTGAAAAAAGAAGACAAAGCAACGAGTATGAGTTTGGCCTACGTGTACCAACAGGAAGGCTATATCAATCGCGCTCTCGAAACTTATTTAATGGCGGCAAGTTTTGACCCGCTCGACCCGACGCCCTTATTTCAGGCGGGAGAATTGTACATGGAAGCGGGAAGCTACAAATCCGCCATTGCCCAGTTTGAGCGCGTGTTAAAAATTAATAAAAATTTTCCGCGTGTGTATTCGCAGCTCGGGCGCGCAGCTCTCGAAAATAAAGATTACGCAAAGGCCATTGAAATGGCAAAGATGGAAATCGAACTCAATCCCAGTCTTGCCGAGCCCTATATTTTGACGGCCGAGGCCTACTATCGCCAGGATCAGTACCAGGAATGTGCTGGAGAATATCAAAAGGCCATCATGCGGAGGTCCCAGGGAACAGAGATTTATATTCAGATGGCCCGTTGCTATCGATTGTCGGGCGCTTTGGATCCGGCCATTCAAATGTTGGATAAGGCCGCGCAAATTGAATCGGGGAATGCCAATATTTATAAAGAGCTGGGCGCGATTTATCATATGCAGGGGCAGCGTCAGCAGGCTTATAGTGCCTACGAACGTTATTTGCATTTAGCTCCCAATGCGGCGGATCGCGGAGCCATTGAAAAGGTTATGAAAGAACTTCATTAGAGAGGTGATATATGGGTGAATTTTCGGAACGACTTAAAGACAACGTGCGGGGTTCTGCAAAACAATTGATGATCTTTCTGGTGCGACTCACTACGGGCGCTCTCTTGGGGTTAACCATTGCCCTTGTGACCCAGAGTTTTTCGCCCATCGGAATCTTTTTATTTATGTTTATCGTGATTACCACCATCGGTGTTATTTTACGTATCACACGCTACTGGTCATTGCCCGCCAATATCATTCTCCTTCTGGTTTTGGCCTTGATCGGAGTGCTGCTGAAGTTGTATATCCATACAGCAGCGACGTCTTAATAAAGGAACCACTGTGATCTATCTTAAAAATCTCGAAGATGAAGTTTATTTTAACGAATACGCCCAGTCCTTAAAAAATCGTAAGGGCGATGTGGCCACTCTTGAAGAGATCAAGTCGCTCTTGCAAACCCGTAAAAAAATGATTGCCGAGGCTGAGGGCAAAAAGGCACAGCAGAATAAATCCAGTGATGTTATCGCGCAAAAAAAACGCAACAAAGAAGACGCAACAGCAGAGTTGACAGCGATGCAGGCTCTGAGCCAAGAAGTGAAGGGCTTAGAAAAAGCGGCCAAGGAAATGGAAGAGGCGCTGGATGGGAAGCTCGCTACCTTACCTAACAAATGCCATAGCTCCGTGCCGGTTGGAACTTCCGAAAAAGATAACGTGGAAATAAAAAAAGTGGGCGAGCCTCGTAAATTTTCCTTCACCGCAAAAACCCACGACGAGCTCGGGCAAAAATTGGGAATTTTGGATTTTGATCGTGGCGGCAAAGTGGCCGGTGCGCGTTTTACATTTTTACTGGGACTCGGCGCGCGCCTCGAGCGAAGTTTGATAAATTTTATGATGGATCTGCATGCTAAAGAGCATGGCTACACCGAAACCATTCCACCTTATATTGTGAATAGCCAGGCGTTGTTTGGAACTGGAAATTTCCCTAAATTTCGCGATGATGTGTTTCACCTCGAAGGCACGGATTATCATTTGATTCCTACCGCCGAAGTGCCGGTAACAAATTTTTACGCGCAAGAAATTTTAAAAGAAGAGCAACTGCCAACGCGCTTCGCAGCCTTCAGCGCCTGCTTTCGCTCCGAAGCCGGAAGCTATGGACAAGACACAAAAGGTTTAATTCGCCAGCACCAATTCGATAAAGTGGAGTTGATGTGTTTTGTTCACCCCGATAAATCTTACGAAGAGCATGAGCGGTTGACGTCGAATGCTGAAGAAGTTTTAAAACGTCTTGAG
This sequence comes from Bdellovibrionales bacterium, assembly GCA_031426555.1. Classification (GTDB taxonomy): domain Bacteria; phylum Bdellovibrionota; class Bdellovibrionia; order Bdellovibrionales; family JAGQZY01; genus JANPLN01. Next base: position 95,408 of record JANPLN010000015.1, read on the forward strand.
CTGCCTTTTCGTCGTTTGGCTTTGTGCACAGGTGATATTGGTTTTGGTGCGGCAAAATGTTTTGATTTGGAAGTTTGGTTGCCAGGGCAAAACGCCTATCGCGAAATCAGTTCGTGCTCGATCTTCGAAGACTTTCAAGCGAGACGGGCAGATATTCGCTTTCGCCCTGCCGACGGTGGCAAACCTCGATTCGTTCATACGCTGAATGGTTCAGGCCTAGCCGTGGGACGCACTCTTGTGGCTATTTTGGAAAACTACCAACAAGAAGACGGAAGCGTCCTGATACCGAAGGCCCTTCAGCCCTACATGGGCACTGACGTTATTAAAGCCTAGCCGCTGGCCGCTGGTTGGCGCCCCGATGCGCGGCGTTCCACGCCTCTAAAACATCAAGAGTGCTTGTCTCGTTCGGGGTTTTTGCATACATTGGCAAGTTCTTAAACCAAAGCTCGATTGCGGAGAGGTGGCCGAGTGGTTTAAGGCACCGGTCTTGAAAACCGGCGACCCCTCGCGGGGTCCGTGAGTTCGAATCTCACCCTCTCCGCCAAATATTGTCATTGCCACTCAACAAACGTGGACGTGCAGTCGACATCTTTCAAATCACTGGCAGAATCCGATCTGATGGCTTAGGTATTGCAATAATACCCTCTGAAGTTACTAAATAATCCGAGTCCATATAGGTAAATTGGCGCCGGACATTTTTAACCCCAAAATTAGACTTTACGAGGAAATAAAGGAGGGATTCCAAACGAGAATTGCGAAGAATTTAACCGCAGCAGAGCGCTGCAACAAGAGGAGCTTTTATGGAAACAAAAACGGAAAATCGCGATGTACAACAATTCACGTCATCTGCAAGCACAGTTCTTAAAGATTCGAAAGCATTGAGCAGTTTTTCAGTCGATGACATTGATCAGGCGAAATTTTTTTATGGCACAATACTTGGCCTCCCTGTTTCTGATGTCGATGAGATGGGCACTTTAAAGCTACAATTGTCAGGCGGCAGTGAAGTCATGATTTATCCAAAAGAGAATCACTCTCCTGCAAGCTTCACGATACTCAATTTCCCAGTCTACGATATCGAACACACTGTGGAGGAGCTTAAAAAAAGCGGTGTTCGTTTTGAGCAGTATAACGGCGAGCTCCAAACTGACAAAAATGGAATTTCTCGCGGAGACGGACCGGTGATCGCATGGTTTAAAGACCCTGCTGGAAATATTATCTCGGTTTTAGAGATAAAACAGAACTCCAAAATGCACTGAATTGATTTTAGCCACAGTAAGTAGTATTCGGTACAAAATGCAGATTCTGTAGTATGCTTCCGTTTGGGTCTAAGCGGGGGACAAATGGACAAAAGAGCATGGAACGAAACTCTAAAACCATTTATGGTAAAGTCCAACCTCATCGCCACTCGGCAACTGCTGGTGACACTAAGTCTTTTTGTGGGCGTTTGGTACTTCTACATCAAAACAATCCAAGTCTCTGCACTCCTGGCAATTCCCTTTGCACTGATCATGGCGTGTTTTGTTTTACGATTTTTTGTGTTGATGCATGATTGTGGACATGGGGCTTTATTTTCTTCGCCGCGTGCCAATCAGTTTTTTGGGTATGTGCTCGGCGTGATCACGGGGATGCCACAATTTGTTTGGTCAAAAAGCCATTCGTACCATCATTCCACCAATGGAGATTGGGAAAAGTTTCGTGGAGCTTTAAATATTTTAACCACAAAAGAGTACGCGCAATTGAATCCAGCGCAACAGCGGATGTACCGCTTTATTCGCCATCCACTCACTTTGCTTATTTTAGGTGGGTTCTTTTACGTATTTTTTAACCCACGATTCAATTGGCTGGTGGGAATAATCAAGTTAACTAAAGATTTTTTTTCCACAGCTATTTTTAGTTCCCTGAAGGACGCTAAAAAATTGTTAGTAGACTGCCCCTCCAAAAAATGGAAGTCTGCCAAAGAATTCCGCCATATGACCTACAACAATCTAACCCTGTTAATCATTTGGATTGTCATGTGTCGATCCATCGGCACCTACAACTTTTTTATTGTGTACGCCTCAGCTTTATCTTTAGCGGGGGGATTGGGAATCATATTTTTTACAGCCCAGCATAATTTCGAAAACTCCTATGCGGAAAACACCTTGCACGCCGATTATACCCGCGCGGCCATCGAAGGTACGAGCTATCTGAAGCTTCCTGGAATTCTCAACTGGTTTACAGCCGATATCGGCTACCACCACATACACCATCTTTCCACAGCGGTTCCCAACTACCGTCTTGCCGCCTGTCACTACGCACTGGAAGGGCACTTCGTGGATGTTAAACGGATCCACTGGCGAGAAATTCATTTCTCCATCAAACACTTATTGTGGGACACAGATACAAAAAAAATCGTTCTTATTTGAGATTCGGTATTCGCTAGTTTAAGCGTTTAAGTTATTTTTCCAAAAGCTTCTTTAGCAACGCATTAGGAAATCGGCGTCGCTGCACGATCGCATAAAAACTCTCTTTGATCTCAGGAATTCGATAATGTTCGACAAGAATTCCGGAATCAAGTTCGTCTTTGACTGCTATGGGGGGAACAAGTGCTAAAAATTGGCTTTCTTTAGCGAGAACTCGCAACATGGCAATGTCGTCTACTTCGGCTGCCAGCAGCGGAGTGATGCCAGCAAGCTCCATGGCGCGATCAAACGAATTGCGAATATCGCTTTCGAGGCTCGGCACGAGGATATGCTGTGTTGCAAGATCTTTTGGGTACTGAAAGCGTTTCGCTTTTTTGTTTTTGCGACCCACAATGCTGACGGATTGTTGCTTCAATAGATAGCTATGAGTTGATGTGTGCAGGTCTGCTTTAGGCATGGTATTCGCCAGCACCACATCCAGCTGCAGCGACTCAAGTTGTAGAAGGAGTTCGCGCATGCTGCCCGAGCGAATGACAAGTTCCACGTCCGTACGGCCAATTAACGGTTTTAAAAACTCAATTTGGAAATTCCGCGACAGGGTGGTGATAGAGCCGACTCTCAGCACCTGCTTGCTAGTTTTTGGTTTGCCCTCCAGAGTATTTATCAGCTCGTTGCCAGCTTTAAAAATTGTGTTCGCATAGTCGAGAGCTATTTTTCCGGCCTCGGTAATAATTAATTTTTTCCCTGCTCTTTCAAACAGTGGGTGCCCTAAGTGATCTTCAAGTTTTTTAAGTTGCGAGGACACTGCCGACTGGGAAATATGCAAGCGTTCGGCGGCGCGATTGAGGGCGCCTTCGTTGGCGATGGCCCAGAACAAATGTAAATGGTGATAGTTTAAAGTCGACATCTAGTTATTCTATTAAATAGAACGAAATATTACAATATATCTATTTTTATAATACCCTGCTGTCCCCTATACTGCGAGTCAATAAAGGAGAAAACCTATGACTTCCAACTTGCTGTGGCTTGTGGCGCTGGGGCCCGTTGCACTGCTTAGCGCATGTTTAATCCCAACTACGGTAGCTGACCTATATCCTCGGCCGTTAAATAGATTTGCACAAATATTGTCTTTCTTGTCTTTCGTGGGCGCTCTTGCGACTGTTTGCTTAGTAACACTTCACTCGTCGCTTTACACACCGCTTGCGGGAAGTCGGGGAATCGGTTTTTCGCTTTATCTCGATGCAATTAGCGCCACGATGTTCGTGTTGGTTTCATTCATTGGAATGGTCGTCGTCGCTTTTAGTCAGAATTACTTGGCTGGTGATCCAGGCCACGGACGATTTATGAAAATGATTTCAATTGCCTTAGGATCAGTTTTACTGCTCATCGTCGCAGGCAATTTTTTTCAGTTTCTTGCAGCTTGGGTTTCTTCAAGTCTTGCTCTTCATCAACTCCTCACATTTTACTCCGAGCGCCCATCGGCAATACTCGCGGCAAGAAAGAAATGGGTGGTCAGTCGCTTAGGAGATTTATGCATTCTGAGTGCGATTGCGTTGCTTTATTCCCAGCTGGGAAGTCTTGACTACGCTATCATCTTTAAAGCAGCCCACGAAATGCAAACCCCAAGTCTCATCTCCTCGCCATTTTTTTTAGCAGCCCCACTCCTTGCGCTAGCAGCCCTGTTAAAGTCAGCGCAGTTTCCAATTCACGGATGGTTGCTTGAGGTGATGGAAACACCAACTCCGGTTTCTGCTTTGCTGCATGCGGGAATTATTAATGCCGGAGGGTTTTTGATTCTTCGCTTCTCGTCCTTGATAAGTCTCTCGCCATTCGCCATGAACATGCTACTCATTGTTGGAGCGGTGACCGCCATCTTTGGCTCGCTAGTAATGCTTACCCAAACTTCTGTTAAAGTTTCTTTAGCCTACTCCACGGTCGCGCAAATGGGATTTATGATGCTTGAGTTCGGCCTTGGAATGTTTTCGGCGGCGATGCTGCACATTATCGCTCACTCACTTTACAAGGCTTATGCTTTTTTATCGTCGGGTGAAACTGTAGCGCGAGCACCGTCAGCAAAAAATCATCCAAAGTCAGTCTCTTTAAAGGGGGCACTTCTTACGTCCTCACTTGCAGTGTTTACGGCTTTATTCACGGTCACCATGGTCGGCGTCGCCTTCGATTCAACGTTATTCAGCAAACCAGGAAGTGCGACTCTCAGCTATATTTTCGTTTTGGGTTTGGTCACGCTGACTTCAACTCTGTTTGATGGACGTCTAGGCTCGATGCTCCTCGTGCGTTTTGTAGCTCGCCTCGTAGGCATCACAATTCTATTTTTTAGTGTACAGTATTTTTCTGAGGCTCTATTTGGCGGCCATCTTGCTCGCGAGTCCAATCAGTTCAACCTAATTGATATTTTCGTGCGCGTTTGCATTATATTCGGTTTTAGTGCGATCACTATTCTTCAGAGCGTTCTCTCGCGCACACACGGAAGAGAGCTTTGGATCAAACTTTACGTTCACCTTGCAAACGGATTCTACATAAACACCATTGGGAATAGTTTTGCGATTCGGTTTTGGCCAAGTGCCGCACCGAGATCCACCGTGCCGGAGTATATACCCTATAAAAGACGAGGAGATTCATGATTGCCGAGGTCAAAATATCACAAGCCATTCAGCGTGCGTGCAATAAAATAGCACCCCTTTGGTCGTTAAAAAATTTTGTTGCTGTGAATCCATTCGTTGGTTTTAGCGATATCTCGTTTTATCAAACTTGCGCCCAGTTTAGGCGTGTGAACCGCGCCGATGTGCTAATGCCACGAGGGTTTTATAAGGATGCCTTGAGCTCCGGTTTCATCCAAGATCAGGATTTGGAATCGGCCCTCTCATTGGTCTCAAACTTAGCAGGGGCTTCCAGATCTATAGAGTCCTTAAAAGAAAGTCTTAGTAAAAGTGCAGTTCCACAGAAACCGAAAGCCGTGGTTGCCACCATCTCCGAAGTCTTAGATAAGTTGTCACATGGGAATCGTCAGTTATCGAGGACCGCTTTTATGGTCGACGAAATCGCAAAATTTTGTGCGGGCTACTACGACGAGGGGCAAGCGCTTTTATCCTTTCCCTTAAAAGAACAATCCCTTTACTCGGCGTGGCTCACTTTGCAAAAATTTGACAGAAATCCCGAGTTCATGGGAATCAGCCACTATCGCGAGTCGATTGCCAGGGCTCCAACGACGCCGACCGAAGCCATCGAGTTTGTGGTCGAAGCCCTTGGCATTCCTCCGCGTGCTGTAGAGGATTACCTCTATCGTGCCCTTTTCGATATCAACGGATGGGCCTCCTATGTTCGACACCTAGTTTGGAAGAGTGAACTCAATGGCGAAAAAAACGATTCTCTCGTACAACTTTTAGCGATTCGTGTAGTTTGGGGATATGCGCTTTTTCTCGAGCGCACCGACGAAACTTTTAAGCGAGAGTGGAAGCTCGCTATGCAGGAGGCGACTCAGCTTCCACTGGATCACGATCTCAGTGGTGATAAAGATTTGGCCATCGATATCGTTCTTCAAGAAGCTTACGAATTGGCTTATCAGCGGCGCCTTTTTAAATCGATAAACGAGGTCGCTGGCCCACAGATTCCATCAGCAGCACAGCGCCCAGCCCTGCAAGCGGCATTTTGCATCGACGTGCGATCCGAGGTATTTCGCCGAGCGCTGGAGAAGGTGTGCGCAGGTGCAGAAACCATTGGCTTTGCAGGATTCTTCGGAATTCCTCTGGAGTTTACCCCCAACGGTGCCGAACAGGTGAGGGACCAGTGTCCTGTTCTTCTAAAACCTGCATACAAAGCCACCGAATCAGGAAACTTTCGAAAACGAGTTTCCGACTCGTGGAGGCGATTCAAACTATCCGCTGTTTCTTGCTTTGCCTATGTTGAGACGTTTGGTGTGTTTGCAGTTTTTGATCTTATCAGTAAAACGTTTTGTCTTTCCAAGACCGCGCCACCCTCGGTTGGAAAAATTCATATTCAAAGAGTCAGCGAGTATGACAATCATTTTTCTGACACCCAAAAGATTCAACTTGCGAAGACGATTCTTCACGCCATGTCGCTAACAAAAGATTTTGCGCCTGTTGTATTGTTGGTGGGGCACGGAAGTTCCACTACAAATAACCCCCACGCCTCGGGATTAAACTGTGGAGCCTGTGGTGGTCACTCAGGCGAAGTGAATGCTGTTGTCCTGGCAAATATTCTCAACGAACCATCGGTGAGGGAAGGGCTTCGCCTGGAAGGCCAAATTATTCCCAACGACACTTGGTTTTTAGGTGGCCTGCATAACACCACCACCGACGAAGTCGCCGTTTTAGGAATTGAGCAGGCTCCGAGTGCTTCTAAGGATAAAATCAAAGAGTTGCAAGGCTGGCTCGCCCAAGCGGCGGGATTGAGTCGCAACGAGCGTCTACCTGCATTGGTTCCTCATAAGAAAAACGGCGCCAAGGCTGAAGTGTTTGCGCGCAGTCTGGACTGGTCACAGGTACGACCGGAATGGGGATTGGCAGGTAACACAGCTTTTATCGTGGGACCTCGCTCGCTCACTAAAAAAATCGATCTTGGCGGTCGCGCCTTTCTACATAGTTACGACTGGAAATCAGATGAAGATTTTTCTGTGCTAGAGCTCATAATGACCGCACCCATGGTTGTCGCCAGCTGGATTAATCTTCAATACTTTGCGTCGACCACAAATAATCAGGTATTTGGTGCAGGCAATAAAGTTCTGCATAATGTGACTGGTACGATTGGGGTCATCGAAGGAAATAGTGGTGACTTGCGTGTAGGATTGCCGTGGCAATCTGTGCATAATGGATGTCAATTTGTGCATCAGCCCCTACGCCTTAACGTGATCATTACAGCGCCAACGGAGGCCATTAGTCGCGTTATCGAAAAACATCCCAGCGTGCAAAATTTAGTGGATAACAAATGGATTCATCTTTACGCCACGACTGATGGGGGAAAGATATCAGAACGTTATCTGGGAAATCTTAAGTGGAGTGCACTTTGAGACGCGTGAGGAGGGGCAACTGGTCTGTGAATTTCTGGTAAAGCTAGCCAATCAGAAAATTTGCCTGCATGATCAGCTGACATATGCACGACGTTAGGCAGCTCAAGGTCCTTACAGGTTTTCGTTTTTTTGCGGCTCTCCACGTCGTTTGCTTCCATAATTTTTATTTATTCGGCAATTTGCAGAGTCTACCACCGTTTTTCCTCAAATTTATTCAAACCGGGGAAGCGGCAGTTTCCTTCTTTTTTATTCTTTCGGGCTTTATTCTAACTCACGTCTATCAACACAAACTAGTCACTGCCGATCAAAAAACAAACTATTTCATTTCTCGATTGGCCAAACTGTACCCTTTGTATTTTCTGGGAATGCTATTGGATTTTCCGAGGGTGATCAATTATTTTTTTGCGACCAACGAACCAGGCATTGCTGTTTTAAAAGCTAGCGTCAGTGGAACCGCCTATTTTTTGATGCTTCAATCGTGGTTTCCGCCGGTCACCACCGCCTGGAACCCACCTGCCTGGTCGCTATCCTGCGAAATGTTTTTTTACATCGCGTTTCTATTTTTGCTAAAACCAATTCTTAAATTTAAAAATAACCTACAAGCAATCCTGGTCAGCTATCTAATTCCATTGATCCTATTTGCAATCTTATCCCAGGTATTCGACACTGAGAGTCCTACTTTCACCTTAGGCTGGATTGCCTTTCCTTTGATTCGAATTTTTGAATTCTTTATTGGTATATTTTTATACGGCTTCGTTGGAAACCAGAATCCCATGTCGCAGTGGATTCAAAAACATTCCTCCTTGGTGTTTTGGTCGGCACTCGCTGTGTCACTGAGTTTAACTCAGTTTTTCGAAAATCCCATCGACGGAAAAATTTTTTCGCATCTTTTACTGGTGCCATTATTTTCTTTGATTATTCTCAGCGCCAGCTACGATGACGTCGCTTGCAAAAGAGTTTTTACCCATCCGGTAGTAAATTATTTAGGCATGGCCAGTTATGCCATTTACATTCTTCATCAGCCGTTAAAGAACTATTGCTTACCGTTCATGGAACCATCGCTTTTTCTCGGTAGTATTTACTTTGGAACACTTCTTGTTCTGTGCTGTTTGGCTCATCAATTTGTGGAAATTCCCTTGCAACAAAAGATCGGCAAACGCCTGCGCGTCTTACTGCGGAGCTCCGCCAGTTTGCCAAATTCGCACTAGGTCGCGATCGCGCTCCGAAAGCATGCCGGTAGGAGGCATGGGATTGAGGGAGTCGTTCATGCGATCTACCATTAAGGCCGCAGCATTTCGGGCACTTGTGTAGTTTGAAAGATTCAATCCAGCTCGCGGATTTGCTCCGCTATGGCACGACACGCAGGCGCGGTTTAAGACGTTCAAATTCACGTTGGTAGAGATCAACTGAGTGTGGGTGACAGTTGTGGGAAGTGGTGGTTCGGTTCCGCCCGTTGTTGCACCCCCAGTTGTGCCGCCGCCACCAACGCTGCCCGATTCTGTTTGCAGGCGGCCAAAAGCAATGGCGAAGGAGTCTCTAGCAGCGACGGGTGAGTGTACGGCGAGTGCATTGGCGGCGTTTGGCGCCAGGTTAAAGTCAGTCATCGAAACAATCAACGCGCTCAGCTGGCTAAAAGTGGTCACGTCGTAAAGGTTACTTTCGTTGATACTAAAAAGTATTTTATTAATTCTGTAAGGAGTGGTCGCATTGTCCTTCAGGCGAACTGTTGGATTACGAAATTCATAACCGCGATTTACAGGTCCCGAAACAGCAACTCGTACTTCGATTGAAAAAATCATTAAATACTTGCCACGATCTCCACTCGATTTCATTTCATTGGCCAAATCCCATTCGAGCTTCACCCAAGGATTCCCGGTGCGAGCGTTTTGCATAATTCTGGCATCGCTTTTATGCAGGGTGAGCATTTCTAACCCTGGGATTACATCTTCGCCAGAGTCCTTTGCGCATTTCGCAAATGACTCATCAGCCTTGGTCCAAGCGGCCCGGTAGCGATCAACGAGAGGTTGATTCATAGCTCCGGTGACGGTGGCTTGGTGGGCCGGGTTTAAAAAGTTTCTTTCCACACGGGTCCGTCCCAAACTGTTAAAGGCATTGTAAGCCGTTTGGAAATCGCTGTTGGCAAACGAGCCCAAGCCCGGACCATTTTGGTGGCAAGTGGCGCATTTGGCTTTAAAGGTTTGGTAGTAGGTGGAGCCAAAGGTGTTCATCAAAGGAGCTTCGCAACTTCCTGAAAATTGTGTAAAGCTCGCCGTAACTCCGTCGTGGATGGGAGCTCCGCAGTTTTGAAATAACAAAACTGAAATTAAAGCGGCGATCAATAAAACAAAAGCATTCTTATGCAACTTTAATCACCTGACTGAGAACCGACGCATCGAGCGCGTTTCGCCCCACTACTCTGCTAAAATCACCGATTCTTTTGTTAAATTGTAAATAGTTGGCAAAGACAGCTTGCGCGGCACGAGAAGGGTCATTCCCTATTGGAAACTTATCATCCGCAACCTGCGCATCGGTAAAATGACCAATTTGGTTTGCACTGACGGCCGGACGCCGTGTGGGTGTGTACATGAAAATATACGACGCTCCCGCACTTCCACGATCACTGGTCCATGGAGCGGTTCGCGAGTCAGACTCTGGTGAATTCACAGCCCCATCGCTCGTGACGTAAAGAAAAACCGGTTTCTGTAGGGCTTTAGCGGTTTGTAAAATGCGACCAATTGTAACTCCCGCATTGCGATCACGAGTGTTGCCCGTGTTGCGTGAGTTGTCGTGGTAGTCGTAGCCACCCATTTCGAGGCCCGTTGCTCCGGCAAAGCCTTGTAAAGCATTATAAACCATGGAACCAAAGACGTAATCGTTGGACCCCTGATTAGAATTATTATTGATCTGCCAAATGGTGCCTACGGCGGCGTTGAGCACTGGGTTTACCGCGCCGGTTCCCTCTTCGACCAGAGCTTTATTTTTGATGCCAGCACACTCTACAAGTTTTTGCAGTTGATCGCCAGCGCCAAGAGACGCAAGCTTTCGCGACTGTTGCTGGCTGAGACCAGAAACAAGATTGGCGAGTTTAATTTTTTGTGCTTCGTTCAGTTGTGTTCCAATCGCCGCAGAATATCCTAAAGAGTTGGTAATATCACGAAAGCTTCTCACAACAAGAGGAGTGGGCGGCAATAACACCGAGGGCATATCACTCACACCTGTACTCGAAGAGCGTGTTCCAAGATTTGGAAGGTGTGTTCCATTCAAGCCGGCTTTCACAACCAAACCAGAAATATTGGAAGCGTTTTCGCTGGAGTCATCGCGGGAGCGAACGCAAACACCGATAAAAGATGTGCGCGAAATTGTATCCGCATCGGCGGCACTGCGGATTCCCTCGAGCATTTTACTGAGTAGTGCACCGTTTTCAGTGCCAGCAAAAGTTCCGCCACCAAACTCACGTTCGATGGGCAACTGGTTGTTTCCAAGTCCCATTTTATTGTACGAAGCCAGAGGAGCGCCCGAAGCATTCATGGGTACGAAATTGCTGGACATGGCAGCCCCACCCGAAAGATTTAAATGGATGAAAGGAGCAAATGACGAAATGCTGGTCGCACACTTTGCCGCAGATTGTGCTGACGCTGTGGAAGAAAGTAGCAGTTGCATCATTTGCGGTGCAAACAAAGTTCCTGCAAAAGGAATGATCCCGTGAGCGAGCAGCTCTCTGCGAGTCACAGGTTTACTGTGACCGGTTTTTGCCCAACTTGGTATTTCTTGTGGTTTATTTCTTTTCATAATTACGTCCTTTAAAAAATGAGCGCATCAAAACTCGATAAAAAAGCAGAACAGACTGACATATAGAATGCGGAGGTTTTTGCAGTTTGCCCCTGCTCCGCCGGCGTTAACGTGGCCAAATACTCAGTGCGGTAGTCCACAAATAGTTTCGTCTCGTTTTCGCTTAAGTCACGCGCCCAAACCTTTTGCGAAAACTTATCGAGCACAGTTTCATAGGATCCAACTGTGATTGTTGATGGACCGGTGTTAAAGTTGACGCCCGTAAAGAAGTTGCGGGCGGCTCCGGCCGTTCTTTCAGTGGTGACAAGACTGTTGCAGACTTCGCCAGCCAACGAGGTGGCCGATAAAAGCATAGGCGCATTCATCGACGACAGATAACTGTTAACTGCGAAGGCCGAGTTACGAATATTAAATTCGTTTCGTACGGCGGTGCTTGAAACGGTCTGACCGGTCACATTCAACATCGACGAAAGAGCTTGATCAGCGTTTAAAAGAGCATACGGCAAGTCTTCTGATTTAGACACGGAGCTTGATTCGTTGGAAGAACTCCCCAAAGAATACATTTTGCTTGGAGAACAGTTAAATCCCAAAACGGAGAGCAGGCTACCTATGATGATGAGAATTGAAAATTGCATCATGAGTCGTTTATTTTTCGTAATCACAAAGCCTCCTTATAGCGGCATTGTGGATTTGTCGCGACAAGTTCGAATAATTTTTTAAAACGATAATTCTGGGATTCCCACTGGGTTCCAAGTTGGGTAAACAGTAGTTTTTGATTTTCTTCCGCCAGGTCTCTACGGCAGATGGCATTGAAAACACGTTTTGCCATGCACTGACTAAAGCGCTGCGTGCCAGCGATGGCTGCGCCAAATCCAGCTACCCCAGTACCCGCTGTAGACGCAGGTGAGCGCCAGCCGATCGACAAGGCGTTGGCTCCGCGATTGGCGTGATTGACCCAGCTGTCGTCGCGAGTGACGTAACCGCCAACGTACACATTTCCGTTTTTGTTGAGCTTGTTCATCACACCGCTTGCGTCGTTGTCGGCATCGCGGCCTTCGATACCGTTCACCGAAGAGTGGATAGCAGCACCGTTATTAAAATCCCACTTCGCAAACGCGCCCCGGAAGCCATCCATGACTGTATGACAGCCCTTACAGGTGGTTTGAAATTTTGTGTGGTCGCCACCTGGAAAGCGGTCGATATCTCGACCGATGCGAATGTCTGGCGCCGACGTATCAGCCACTTGGTCGATGGTGGCACACATAAATTCGCGAAAGGCGAATTCAACCAAGCGACGGTTGGTGCCCGCAGTGGCATGGGCCTCGATATAAGCGCGTGAGGTGAGAACTCCCGCAGGATCGGGGTTGGGCGCGGTGGTGTTGGCGTTGTTGATCGTTAAAAGCTGGCCATCGCGTTTTTCCAACACATCACCCAGATTGAGACTATTGCTCTCGAGGGCGGCATAGTGTCGGTTAGAGGCAATGATATCGGCTCCGATCGCGACGGGAATGGTTGTACCAGCGGGAATTCGAGCATCTGCAGCTGCATAATAATAATTTCCAGTTAAAAGCTCGCGTCCGTCCAGATCATCCCGGGTGATTCCAATAAATGCTGCGGCAAAATCATTAAACGGAGTGCGAATTGTCTCTTCGCGGGTGGACATTTGCAAAGCCAATTGTTTAACAGTGATGTTGTAAAATTGCGGCTGCATCATCGCCAGTTGCACAGCGCCCGCGGAGTTCTTCGAAGAAATCAAGGTGCTCATTTGTTGAAGAACAGCGGCGTCGCTTGGCCAGCGGACACCAGTGATTCTTTCAAGAATCCACTTTGCCTCTCTGTCGGCATCGGACTGGGCGTAGACGTTCGCTCCAGTAATTAGTATAAGAAACCCTAGTAATAATCTTTTCACTTTTCCCCCCGGACGTGCCCAGATTATGTTAAAACCGCTCGTGTAAGCTCTGTCAGGATAGTGGACATTTGTCTAGAGAGCGAACAAATTGTGAATGTGTTTTAGATTGAGACGAGATCTGATTGCTTTTGAGACACAATCTAGACGAAGCGATAATTGACTACAAAATTGGATACCTTAACATGGAGACACTATGAAAAAAATAATCTCAAATTCAAAAATCGGTTGCCTGAGTCTTTTTATAATTTTTGGAATCCCAATTTCCTGTTCCAGTGCAAAATCCCAGCGCTCAGTTTCGCAAGTGAAAGAGGTCAGCGCTGTCGCTCCCACTCCCGCGAATAATGACGTCGCTCCATTTAAAAAAGCCATGGGGCTTATCGACGGTGAATATGAGGCCACAAATGATCCGCAGGGAGTTTGTCCCGTGGGTCCATTGGTCGTTCGCGCCGTAGATGATGAGTTCGTGATTATGATTGGTGCAGAACTCATAATTTCGAAAGCAAAAATAGGTCGCAATCAAGCGAGCTATTCAGAAAGCGGCTGCCAGATTGTGATGAATGTAAATCAAGATGCCGGAAAGATTACCAGCAAAAAAACCCAAGTTTGCCGAAAGCAGGTTTATATATTTTCAACAACTTTCGAGGTAAAGAATGAAGATATATTTTATTCTGTTGAAAATTCGCAAAACGGAAAAGAAAATTTAAAAGTTGCCTGTCGTCTTGAAAGGCAAAAATGAAAACGATTCTGATAAGTTTTCTATTTCTAGTTACGACCATGAGCCGCGCTGAGCTAACAAGACCCAATTCTCTATCTGCCACTGGGGGCATTACCGCAGCGCCCATGTCTCGATTTGCTGGAGCATGCACTAAGTTTATGTCTGCAGACGGAACTTTTGGGCCATGGGGTGTCGCTTTGATGTCTGCTTTTGAAAGGGTGGGAACAGACTGTATTTATCAATCGGATTGGTCTGCGATCTGCCCTGGATTTGTTAATTTTTCGAACCCTCAGAAAAGGCAATTGATGGTATTCGCATTTGCCGCTGTGGCAGATGCAGAGTCGACATGCAGACCGAAGGCTCAGGCCCAGGGGACCAACGATTTGGCTGTGGGATTATTTCAATTAGAAAACTCGCGGCGCCAGCGAAGCGCAGCCGACCGCCACGACCTCTGCAGTCCAGACGCCGCTGTCAGCAAACCAAAAGACATTACTTTTCAAATGCAATGCGCAGCGGGAACATTCTACGATTACCACTGCAATCGCTCCGACGATCGATACGTTCGAGTCGGTCGCGGCGGGTATTGGCAAAAGTGGAAACGATCCAATCGTGCCATCAGCGTAGATATCAGTAATTTTCCAGGCTGCAAGTAATCGTTTAAGGAACAGACACAACAAAAAATCTTAGACAAATTTCCAAGCTATAAAGAATTTACGGGTTCAAGCCCGGCTAAGAAATTGCATTTCAATATTCCTATGACAACATACTTCCTTTTACTAGGTATAAGCTTTGGTTTTTCCTCCCCCGAAATTATCGTTGTTTGACGGATGCCGATGGAGAGTATTCACGCGAGATGGAACATCTGCTCTCAGCTCTTCAGAAATCCAACATCGAGCCCGAAGCCTTCGAAAAACAACGCCAAGAACTCTATGTGAATCTCGAGCAAGGGCAAGAACAATGTGCCCGTTTGCTCACGGTTGATTCCCTTGAAGAAAACCGACGGATTCCGGCAAGTATTCCGGCGAGTATTCCAGAGACCCAGGTTGCCGAATAGCTCGTCCTAGGATATGACGTGGGTCTATTCAGGAGAGACCATGCTCATCAAAAAAATAATGCTTTTAGGCTCTGGAGAACTCGGAAAAGAGTTTGTGATCTCTGCGAAACGTTTAGGCTTGCAAGTGGTGGCCGTGGATCGCTATGCCGGCGCCCCCGCGATGGCTCTGGCCGATGCCTTCGAGGTGATCGATATGCTGGATGCCGATCAGCTTGGAGCCGTGGTGAATAAACATAAGCCTGATATCATTGTTCCCGAAATCGAAGCCATACGTACGGAAAAACTTCAGGAGTTTGAGGACCGCGGGATTCAAGTGGTGCCCACCGCGCGGGCCACACATTTAACAATGAACCGCGATGCCATTCGCGATCGCGCGCGCCAGCACCTCAAATTAAAAACTGCCAATTATGCTTACGCGGAGTCGCTGCAAGAATTGAAAGAAAAATGTCAGAACATAGGGTTTCCAAACGTTGTAAAGCCCGTGATGTCGTCTTCCGGAAAAGGGCAGTCGGTTTTAAAAACAGCAGAGGATGTGGAAACTGCGTGGGCCTATGCCGTTGAGGGCATGCGCGGGGACAAACGAAAAGTGATTGTTGAGGAGTTTATAAAATTTGATTTTGAAATTACCCTTCTGACAGTAAAACAAAAAAAAGGAAAAACTGTTTTTGTAAAACCCATCGGCCATCGCCAAGAGCGGGGCGATTACCAAGAATCTTGGCTGCCGGCTAAAATGAGCCCACAGCAGCTTCTTAAAGCGCAGAAGATGGCTAAAAAAGTCACTGATGATTTGGGTGGGAGTGGCTTGTTTGGTGTGGAATTCTTCGTCACAAAAAAAGATGTTTATTTTTCCGAACTCTCACCGCGACCCCACGACACTGGAATGGTGACCTTAATTTCACAGGATTTGTCGGAATTTGATCTGCATCTGCGAGCTATTTTAGGTTTTCCCATTGGGGAGATCAATTATTACGGACCTAGCGCATCGGCAGTGGTTCTCGCCGAGCGGGATTCAGAAAAGTTTGTTGTTGAGGGTGTAGATAAAGCCTTATCGGCTCAGGATGTGGATGTTCGCATCTTTGGAAAACCCTCAACACGCAAATACCGCCGCATGGGCGTGAGCTTGGCGCGGGCAAAAACGACAGAGCTTGCCCGTAAAAAAGCGAAGAAAGCCGCAAGCCACATAAAAATCGTTTCCGAGGATTGAGATTGCAAGAGCAGACATTTAAGAAAGTTTATATTGAAATCAGCAACATTTGTAATTTGCAGTGTACATTCTGTCCTGTGGTGGATCGCGATAAAAAAGTGATGTCGGTGGATTTTTTGCGGCAAACATTGCGACAAGTAAAACCCTTTGCGGAGCGTGTTTGCTATCACGTCATGGGAGAGCCCCTGAATCACCCGCATTTTTCAGAGGCGGTGCAAATCGCCGAGCAGGAAGGCGTGACTCTCGAAATCACCACCAATGGAACACTACTCACCGAGCAGTTACAGAAAGTTTTACTTTCACCTGCAATCGCCCAGGTTAATTTTTCGTTGCAAAGCTTTGTAGATAATTTTCCAAAGTCAGATCCAAAAACCTATTTTGCGAAAATCTTGCAATTTTGCGCACTGGCCGAAGAACAGCGACCAGATCTTTACATCAACTTTCGTTTTTGGAATTTACAACCCAACGAATCCCACAACGATATCAACGAGTTTTTTTTAACAACCCTTGAAAAAATCTATGCCGTGCAAATCAACCGCAAAGTGGACCCAGCTTTTAATAAGTCAAAAAAAGTGAAGGGGCGCCTGTATTTGCATTTTGATTCAAGATTCGAATGGCCTAGCAAAACGGGTGACGTTTTGCAAACCCAGGGCACCTGCTGGGGCGCCCGCTCCCAGCTTGCGATCCATGCCGACGGGCAAGTGGTGCCCTGCTGTTTAGACAAAGAAGCTGATATTCCTTTGGGAGATCTGAACGCAGAGACTTTTCATCAGGTCTTGCAAGGCAACGCGTACCTATCGGTGAAAGAGGGATTTGAAAACAACGAGCTTCGCGCCGATCTCTGTCGTCGGTGCAGCTTTCGCCAACGCTTTTAGGTCGCGTTAGCCGTTCATTGATGCGTCAGTTTTGAGTGTCCACCACATATGGGTGCAGCTTGTGAAGTTTGTTGGAATTTTGATGCCCGTGGGACACCAAAATCACATGAATTCCAAGAGCCTTTCCCACTTCTAGATCATGATCCGTATCGCCGATGAGAACAGTATTTTTTTTATCCACTTTGACCACAGCTAAAAGTTCTTGGCCCCGATACAATTTGCTCGCTGCAAACTTGTCGGCAATTCCGTAAACGTGATCCACATGCTCAAACAGCGAAAAGTGTTTGATCATACGATCTAAACTTTCTTGATCAGAGGCAGAGAGAATCGATTGTATTTTGCCACTCGCTTTAACGGATTTTAACAAGTCGTAGGCGCCCGGCACAAGGGGACAGTCGAGGACTCCTTGCATAAAATGGCCCACGAATTCTTCACACAGTTCTTCGAAGGACTCTTGCTTTAAATCAAAGCCTAGGCGTTCGTAATAGGAGCGAATAGGAAAGTGAAAGTTTTCTTTATAGGAGTCCACTGTAAGAAGAGGTAAACGTCGTTTCAGTAGAAGTCGATTGACCGTTTTGACGGCGTGCTCGATGTCGTTGAGCAGAGTGCCATTCCAGTCCCAGATAACATGCTCGTAATTGGCGAGTTGGGTGAACAGTTGTTGCATATGCTTTTACTATCGAAAGACTTGCATTTAATCAACGAGAAGATAAAACAAGCGAGTGGGGTTTAGAATCATTATCAGCATCTTATTTTTATCGCTCAATGCCATTGCTAGTCCCCATGGTGTCTCTGCACAACGCCCCGCGGGAGTCTCTTGGGAAACCTTGGCCAGGGAGCGACAGCCTGATTCCTTTAAAAATTTCCGCACGTCGGCCATTGGCTCCTCCGTTCCTCTCCCAGAGGTGGATCTTAACCAAGTTCCACAACTCTACGATTATTTGGAACTCGAAAGAGCGTTTCTGTACCTACGAGATGTTCGCTTTTTAGAGGATCCAGAATTTACGGGACTCCAGCGAAGATCGAGTTGGATATTTCCCGATGACGGGTGTTATGCGCGCGCCTCGCTCGCTATTGAGAATTTGCAAAACCACAGCTCGCTCCGTCCGTTGAAAATTTTTGCCTATGGCAATCTCGTGGCAAAAACCACTAACACTTTCGAGGGCACCGTGACGTGGTGGTACCATGTGGCTCCCATCCTTGGGGCACAGGGAAATTACTACGTAGTTGATCCTGCTTTGGAACCAAAACGCCCCTTGCTTCTGAATGAGTGGGCTTCGCGACTCGGTCAAAGCCAGTATATCTCGTACAATATTTGTCAGCCACAGACCTACATGCCCTATAGTTCTTGCGACAACCCTGCCAGCAACGAAGACGAAAACGCCGCTTCAGACCAGTTGGGTTTTTTGCCACTGGAACGTGAAAGAATTTTAGAGCTCCACAGAAATCCCGTTGAAGAACTTGGCGAACATCCGCCATGGGTGCTATAGCTCGTTTGTGAAAATTCAAGACGAAAATCAAAAAGCAAAAGACCTCAAGGTCGGAGTTATTTATGCGCTACTGGCCTATCTGGGCTGGGGCTTTTTTCCTATTTACTGGAAATTTTTAAAGCATGTTCCTTCTGTGGAAATTCTTTGCCATCGTGTTTTGTGGGCTTTCGTTTTTTACACCATTCTCCTGTACATCAAAAATAAATCAATCGTTCCCTATTGGCCTAAAGAGTGGAAAAAATTTGTCAGTCTGTTGGCAGGCGCCGCAATCCTCATGGGCAACTGGTTTGTTTACATTTATGCGGTGAATTCGAATCAGATTGTAGAGAGCAGTCTTGGGTATTTTATCAATCCCTTGGTGAATATTGCCATCGGGGTTTTCTTTTTAAAGGAAACTCTCAGCCTCCCGCAGCGAATCGCCACGGGTCTGGCGACGGTGGGAGTGCTGATTATTTCCTTCGATCAAGGGCATTTGCCATGGATTGCTTTGTTTTTAGCAATTTCGTTTTCCATCTACGGATTAATAAAAAAACTCAATCCTGTGTCGGGGCTCGAATCCAACCAGTTCGAATCGCTAGCTCTTGTTCCCTTTGCTCTAGCACTGCTTTCGGTCCAGGGTCGTTGGTTCGGGGTTGAACCTTTTCCACTCAACGACTCCACCACCACCGCAACTGCGTTGTTACTGGTTGGTGCGGGGGTGATCACCGGATTGCCGCTGATCTTTTTTGCCGAAGCTGCTCAAAGAATGCCCTTTTATTTGCTAGGATTTTTTCAGTTTATAGCTCCCAGTCTACAGTTTATGAGCGGCGTCTTTCTTTTTTCAGAAGTTATGACACCATTGAAGCTCGTTGGCTTTCTCTTTATCTGGGCGGCTGGCGGATTGATCATCGCAAAACCGAGGAGAACTTAAATGACACTCACGACTCTTGAATACTTACCGGGCCATAAAGTCACTGAACACTACGGAATCGTAAGTGGAAGCACCGTCCGAGCAAAGCACATCGGAAAAGATTTTTTTGCCGGGTTAAAAAATATCGTGGGCGGAGAGCTGCATGGTTACACGGAGCTCATGGAAGAAACTCGCGAGCAATCCCTTCAGCGTCTGAAGGCCCAGGCCACAAAAGTCGGAGCCAATGCGGTGTTGGGAATTCGCTTTGCCACGAGTGATGTGGCCCAGGGCGCCGCTGAGGTTTTTGCCTACGGAACAGCGGTGCGCGTGAGCAAAGATGTTTGAGTTAATACTGGGTGCGGTGTTGTTAGCGGTTGGCTATTTTGTTGGTTCGGCCCGCGAGCAGAAGCATTTTGAATCCATAAAACTACGAGAAAAAGAGTTTCTTTACATGCCTGTTCGACCCGATAAGATTTTAGACGCACAAACGGTCGAGAAGGTGGAGCTTGTTACGGCGTCGGTGGTGATTGCCGGCGATTATTTTAAAACTGTGGCCTCTTCGCTCAAGTCGATGATCGGAGGAGCCTTGAATAGCCAAGAAACCCTCATCGATCGTGCGCGCCGCGAGGCGATCCTGCGGCTTAAAGAAAAGACTAAAAAACTGGGAGCCGATGAGATTATCGGTTTGCGTATCGAAACAATGGCCCTTGATAAAATGGGTGTTGAGGTCATGGTCTATGGCAACGCCGTTTATTCCAAAAGAAGTTGATAGCGAAGTTAATGTTCAGGCCACAGAGCGAATCACAGATATGGTGGCGTTATTTGCTGCCGCGTTGATCTTTCTTTTTTTTCTTTTGGCGGGCAGTGTTTTTATCATCCAGCTAGCGGCAACACGAGTAAGTCCTAAAACCGAAAGCACATATTTTTCGTGGATTGCAAAAAGTATGAAGGGCCACGACATTCACGACCAGGACATGGAGCGCTTCGTAAAAAAGATAACGTCCCAACAACAAATCTACAACATTCAGGTGACAATTGTTTGCGACAGCACACCCAATGCCTTCGCACTCCCCGGCGGAGGGATTGTCGTTAATGAAGGCCTGTTAAAAGAAATTAAAACCGAAGAAGGAATGGCCTTTGTTCTTGCGCACGAGATGGGCCATTTAGTTCAGCGCCACCATATGCGTAGTTTGGGTATGGGCTTTCTGCAAATGGTACTTTCGTGGGTGTTCCCCATGGACACCGTGGCCGTTTGGGGACTTTTCGAAAGACTGTTTACTTCGGCCTATAGTCGCGATCAAGAAGCCTCGGCCGACCTCTACGCGCTAAAAATTATAAAGAAGATTTACGGAAGTGTTCAGGGCTCCGAAGAGTTTTTTGAAAACATTAAAAATCATCCACAGGAAAAATTTCATCGCGCACTTTGGCTGACAAGCAGTCATCCTGGGACCGAAGCCAGAATTCAGAACATTAAAAAGCAAAGGCAAAACGAAGTGACGAAAGAACTTTTGCAAACATCACTTTTTGCAAACCTAGCGCTAAAGACGTGTCATTAATTTGCGAGGCCAAAAAGGCTTTGCAGTGCAAGCAATCCTTCTTTAAGGTCCTTGGATTCGAAGGTATGTTCGTTCATCTGAAATACTTGCATGTCTTTTTGATAAATTAAAACTTGTTTATTATCTTTAAAAATTAGTTTTAAAAAAGGCGACATCGGTGTGCTTAGAATTTTTTCTCGAGGATAGGGTTGAATTTCGAGCATGCAATATTTGGCGAGCCACTTTTCAACGTCCAGATAGTCGACGACGAGTTCTTTGCCGTTTTCGTCGCTTAAAACCCATTGGCGATCTTTTTCCTGCAAAGACCATTTTTTGTTCAAACCCTCTGCCTTTAATAGGCGATCCGAACACCAGTGAAGTGTTTCGCCAGAACTCGAAAAACCAAGACTGTTTAAAAAGTCTTTAGTATGACCAGTGTTTAAAAGATACATGGAAACGACGGTGGCGCTTAAGGCAATCAACAATGTGGTTATTTTGAATAAAAGTTTCCAATTCATCGGTTCTATTTATTGACTCTTTTTTAATCTTTTTGCAATCTCCTTTTCATGAACCAAATCGAAATCTCTCTATTTCCCATTCCTGGAAGCGTTTCATTGCCTTTTAGTAAAACGTCGTTGCATGTCTTTGAACCGCGCTACCGCAAAATGATCAAAGACTCCATCGAAGCCCATCGCCGCATCGGTGTGGCCCACACCCAGCGCGTGATTGCAGAGGCTAAGACACCGCCGGGTGCGCCGCTCGAAGACGTCCTCAGTAGCAATCAGAAAACCTATTCGGCCCATCCCATTTTTTCTGCGGGCTTTGCGGAAATAAAAGAAACTTTACCGGATGGCCGATTGATGATCGAAATCACCATGGATTCTCGGTACCAGATCCTTGAAGAGGTTCAGCAAATACCCTACAAAGTTGTTTTATGCGAACCCTTTAACGATGAAAATGAAATTAGTGACGCTTCCTTGCGGAGTGAGCTTGATCAGGCGTTACTGAACATTGTCGACGAGTCTGCTCAGGAGCTAAAAACCCTTCTAAACAGTAAAGAGTGGGAAGCTCAATCATTTCTTGAATACAGCTTTAAAATTTATACCTTCGTAGGCTGCGATCCAGATATTTTACAAAAAGTTCTGGAGATGAAATCATCCATTGCGAGAGTTCAGTTTTTAAAAGATGTCTTAACGAGGGATCGCGTTCATTAGATCGATGAGATCCTGACGAGGCGGTTGCCACGGCACATGCAAGACAGGGCAAACCGGCTTTGGCCACTTGTTGAGATCATGGGTTGTCATGTTACTTCCGTTTCGAGTAGAAAAGCGCAAATCATTCAAAACCGAATTCTCCCAAAAGGGCACTCGAGCAAACTGCAGCCACGCTTGCACATCACAACGTTCAAGGAGCGGCTGCAAGTCGGTAAGTGTTGCCTGCCAACGCTGACGAATCCACAGCTCCCCAAGTGAACTCTGTTGAGCGCTTGATGGTTGTTCCTCCTCCTTGCGAGGCCACGACTTGCACTCCCGCGAATTGCCAAACAGGGAGATCGAGCCATGCGTGACACTGTACTGAGTTTCCAATACCTGTGGCGCCAAAAAAAACCAGCACGTGGGGTTTGAGGGCAAGGAGAAGAGCACCAAATCCAATGTTTTTTGCGATGTATTTTTGCCGAGTTCATGCGTAATCCGTAGACGGGCCCAATGTTGACTCCCCCAGAAGATTAAAACAACAGCAAAAAATAAAAACAGGCCCATGGCTCCGCGATGCACTTTTAGTAAATACCGTTGGAGATTGAAGGCAAAACTTGCAAACATAACGGCCGCGAGCAACACGGCCGCAGGTACAAACTCATTCCACCAGCCAAAGGAATAGGCTGCTAGCGGTGGGATTAAAAGAGCCCATCGCCACTTCCCTGGTGGCAACCAAATACTAATGAGAGCAAACCATAAAAGAGGCTCGATTATAAAAATGGAGTCCAGGTAATACCAGGTATTATTAAGTGGCGCCCAGGGATGCACACCGTAGCTGTTAAAAAAATCTAAGAGCATGTGCGCCTGTAGGCCAAAAAATAAAAGCCAAACGATGTCTTTAAAATAAATCATAAGGTCTTGCCGCACAAACCTCAGCCACATCCATGCAACACCCATGAGCAGGATTATTTGCGGAATTGTACCGGCCACCGTGTGAGTCCATCCCCGGTGATTCAACATGTAGCCGAGTGACGAGTTATCGATGAGACCGAAAAACAGATCTAAATCTGGGCAGTTGTTTGCGAAAATAGAGAAAAAATAAAAAATATTTTTAGGCGGACGAGCAGGTGAGTGTTTAAACTTTTTTTCTACATAGACTTCCGCGATTGCGGCGCCGAACAACGAGTGTGTGAGATTGTCCATAAGCTATAGACTAATCTCAAAAAATGGTTTTTTACAGTGAAAATTAGGCGGCAATACGATCTTTTACCTTTGCGTAGGCATGCTCGCGAAGAATTTGATCTCATTCTTTGTCGGAATGTTCTCATCAATCAGTCGGTCAAAAATAAAATCAAAGTTCTCAAAACTTTGATTGAAAGTCTAAGCAACGAGCGATTACTAGCTGCTTAGAATGTGTGTTTTATACAGCACAATCTTTAGTCCATGTCTTCAAGATTGAAATTTGGCCAAATGGTAATACTCAAGCAACCATTTAGACGGAGCATACAAATGAATCAAAAAAATGTGGAAGATAAAGCCGCGAGTACGCTTGCTGGTGAAAAGAACGAACCTACTGTTTGGGTGAACGGAGAAACTAACTCGATGGTTTTTCCTTTTTCTATCATTGGATCGTCCGTCGGTGTGCTTGCGGGCATAGTCGCATCTGCCTATTTGAGTATGAACTACGAATTAAATAGTCAGTTTTGGTTTATACTTTTTTTAATTCCTTTGTTTTTCGTATTTTTCGGAGCTCTTGCCGGAGCTATTGTTGGCATCGGTACTCCTAGACGAAATACTGATCCGATGCAGGGTTGGTTGGTGAGTTGGCGGCGGTTTGCATACCGAAATGGTTGATTTAACTTTGAGAGAAAGGCGGATTGTCTCGGGCTCCTGCCCTCGACCCTACGGGCTTCCTTTGGTCGCTAAAAAATAGCGTCCTGCTATTTTTTTCGAACCGCGGCGTTGTGGTTTGAATCGGCCATCAATCCAACAAATAAAAAAACCACCTTTCGGTGGTTGTTTTATTTGGCGGAGAAAGGCTCCTCCCATATACTGTTCATAGTCGTTCACCATTGAACATTTCTTCTTTGTATCACCGCGAAATCACTCGAACTATTTTACAGCGATGTTTTTCTGTGCACATTATGGTTCGCCTAAATACGGCTATCAAGTGTAGGTAGGGTTGTAGGTAGGATGTTGGAGGAGAGATTATATGTTGAGGCAAACACGCAAGCTTAGCGCCCTGGAAGTTGCTAGAATAAAAGAGGTTGGGAAACACCCACTGGGCGAGGGTTTGTATTTGCAGGTCTCAAAGTCGGGCTCTAAATCGTGGCTCTTTCGCTATTCGATTGCGAAGAAAAGTACATGGATGGGTCTTGGCTCGTGCAGCGTCGTGTCCCTCGCCGAAGTTCGAGCTAAAACCCTCTCCCTGCGCAAAACCCTATCAGATGGTGTAAATCCTCTTGTTCAGAAGAACCAAATTGAACAAGCACAACGGTTTGACGAGGCCAAGCTTATCACATTCGATGAGTGTGCGAGTCAGTACATCGCTGCACACAAGAGCGGTTGGAAAAATATAAAGCACATATCTCAGTGGGAAAATACGCTTACGACTTTTGTTTCCCCAGTGTTTGGTAACGTTTCGATACAAGACGTGGACACATCTCTCGTCATGAGGGTGTTAGATCCGATTTGGACTTCAAAAAATGAAACTGCCGACCGTGTAAGAGGGAGAATTGAAAGAATCATTGGTTGGGCAACGGTTAAAAAATATAGAACAGGTGATAATCCTGCACGGTGGAGAGGGCATTTAGACAACCTTTTAGCTCAAAGAAAAAAAATAAGGAAGGTTAAGCACCACAGCGCACTCCCATTTGAAGACCTCTCGGATTTTATGTTATCGCTTCGGAAAATTGATAGCGTGTCGAGTTTGGCTCTAGAATTCACGATCTTAACAGCAACGCGAACGAGCGAGGCTTTAAACGCAAAATGGGAAGAATTCAACTTAGTGGATCGGTACTGGCTGATTCCTGCGGAGCGCATGAAAGCTGGAGAAGCCCACAAGGTGCCATTGTCAGACAGAGCTGTTGAAATTTTACGGTATTTGGAGGCACGGGCGTTTAATGAATTCGTTTTCCCTGGCAAAAAGAAGTTCAAGCCACTATCGAACATGGCGATGCTGCAAATTATACGGCGTTTGGGCCACAGTGTTACCACTCATGGTTTTAGGTCCACTTTTAGGGACTGGGCTGCGGAAAGAACATATTTCGCGAATGAGGTGGTGGAAAAGGCCCTTGCTCATACCATTTCGAACAAGGTGGAGGCAGCATACAGACGGGGAGATTTGTTTGATAAGCGTAGAAAACTGATGAATGCATGGTCCGCGTACTGCGCAATGCATACGACAAAATCGACTGTTTTACCAATGTACTCAGACTCAAGTTTTAACGTCCACGCTGGGTCCTAAACAACTATAGGATTTCTATAGTCAGTTATATATTTCATATAAATTTCATATAATCCGCAGATGAGTATTATCAACCTCGTGAACGATGGTGCGTCTAAAAGGATTACCTGAAGTAAACCTAGGTATACCTAAGGTAATACGTAAGATCGTTCTAGTGAACAGTAATGCATCCACTAGGAGGATAAAATGGAAAATCAGAATACAAACGAAAAACGTAACCTACGGGTTGATGAATTCTCGAAAATTTACGGGATTTGTCGTACCAAAACTTATCAAGAAATGAAGTCAGGAAGACTCAAATTCTTCAAATGTGGGAAAACTACGCTCATTGCAAAAGAAGCCGCAGAAGACTGGCAAGCCCTACTGTCCAAGGGGGCTTAGATGTTTTTCAAAAACTATGTGATTTCCCGTCTGCTAAGCGGGATCACAGTCTTATTAAAACTCCTTACATTCGACGAAGAACAAAGCCAACTCAGGTTCATGATTGCAAAAATCAACGGAGACATCACTGAGGTAAATGGCACCATTTCGATGATTATAGAGGAAGAAAAAGTAAAAAGGGCCTCGGCAAAGGCCCTCTCATCAGTTCAAAAGGATATTGTTTATGGTTCAGACTACCCAAGTTAATTCAAAAAGTAAATATTCTAGATTGGGCCAAGCCGCAAGTTTGTACGCCAACAGATTTAGATTCTCAGTTCATCCGTTAGCTATGCACGGGAAAATTCCTATCACGAGTAACGGTTGTCGAGATGCAACTAGGGATCCGATCAAAATAATCGATTGGTGGCAAAAAACACCTTACGCAAACATTGGAATCGCAACAGGCGGTGGATCTGGAATTGGCGTTCTAGACATTGATGCTAAGCCCGATGCAAACCAAATCCTATTCGAGCTTGAAACTGAGTTTGGAAAGTTACCGGAGACTCCACATGTTCTAACTGGTGGGAGGGGACTTCATTTTTATTTTAAAGTGGATGAACCGCTTCCGAACAAAGCCGGGATCAGGGCGGGGGTGGATTTCAGGGGTGAAGGCGGCTACGTCGTGGCTCCTCCATCTACGCACTCGAATGGGAATCTTTATGAATGGGAAATATGTCATCACATTAATGACATTCCTTTGGCACCGATTCCTGTTTGGTTGAAAAACCTTGTTACCGGTGGCGCGTCGGGCCAGCCGAAGACGAGGCCAAAAAGTTTTTGGTCAGCGATGCTTGAGAGCGGCGTTACTGAAGGAAAACGCAATCAATCTGTTGCAGAGATCACGGGTCATCTCTTGAGGCGATATATAGATCCAGAGTTAGCAATCCATATAATCAAAGCAATTAACAATGAATATGTAAAACCTCCTCTCCCGCCCAACGAGATAGAGAGAATTGTCGAATCTATAGCGGGCAAAGAGCTAAAGCGCAGGAAGGCTTCCAAATGAGTAACCTTGATGAACTAAAAGAATTTAATCCCTCAAATAACAAGGACGAGCAGCGGATTGTTTTCAACAAAGCCAAGGCGTTTCCATCTCCTATTGCCGATGAATCGCTCATAGGCCTCACTGGTAAGTTTGTGAGCGCGTTTGAGCCATATACCGAGGCCGATCAGCACGCCCTCCTCATTCAGTTCTTAGTAGCTTTTGCTAACATTGTCGGAAGGTCGCCATATATCGCAATAGGGGCCTCTAAGCAGCATTTAAACCTCTTTACGTGCGTTGTGGGCAACTCTTCCACCGCAAGGAAGGGTACGAGCTGGGACTGCGTTGGGATGGTTTTTAAAGCCGTGGATCCTAAATGGTGGGACGAGAAGAGAGTTTTTGGTTTGGGTTCGGGAGAGGGCCTCATCGCATCCGTTAAAGATCACGAGATCACGGACATTATGAGTATAGACTATGAGACCATAAACGATAAGCGGGCGTTAGTTATAGAGTCCGAACTAGCTTCCATGATAAATTCCATGCGACGGGAAGGGAGCACGCTTTCGGCCAATTTTAGAAACGCTTGGGACTCGGGTGACCTCAGAATCACAACCAAGAAAGACTCGATCCGTTCGACAAATGCTCACATCTCAATGATTGGACACTGCACAGGCACTGAGCTTCAGCGTTTAATCACGGACATTGATATCAATAATGGCCTGGCGAATAGATTTATCTGGGTTTGTGCGAAAAGATCAAAGTTATTGGCGCTCCCTAAAGAGCCAAATCCTGTAGAGATTGCAACATTAGTCGAATCGTTAAAACAGGCCAAAGAGTTTGGTGCAAAACAAACTAAGCTGACGATGAATGAGGAAAGCGAACAGCTGTACACAGAATTGTATCCAGCGCTAGTGCGAGAACGCCCAGGGATTCAAGGCGTTTTGTCTGCCCGAGCCGCTCCGATAATCCTTCGGCTATCCGGCATTTACGCAATCTTAGATAAAAGCGTAGAAATAAAACCTCAACATTTGAAGGCCGCAGTCGGTGTTTGGGAATACTCCGAGAAAAGTATTCAGTACATATTTGGCGAAAAGACGGGGAATAAACTGTCTGATCGACTGTTCGTGGCGCTTCAGAATAAACCCGGCGGGTTTACTCAAACCGAAATAAGCCGAGAGGTCTTTCGCGCAAACGCTTCCTCCGAGAAAATCGCTGAGGCTATTGAGTATCTTTCAAATCAAAATATTATCCGAAGCGTTGAGGAAACATCTGACGCGGGTCGAAAGGTGATTCGTTGGAGATTAGCCTCTACGAACTACGAAATGAACGAATTTAACGAACTCACAGAATTCGTAAATTCGTCGAATTCGTACAATTCGTACTTCGTACCGGTGAAAAACGAGGGAGAAGAGTATGTATCTTAAGAAAATGTCCGAGAGCACTGACGCAAGTTTGCAGGAGGCACTCTACCAAAGAATGAGTTTGGCCATTTCTAGAGTTGCCGAGCTTGTAGACGAAAACACCGTGAACAGTCGTGGATTTAAAGCCTTACAAACACATACCAACAAAATAGAAACCTCATGCATAGCTGGTATTTCCAAATGGGAAGCGGCTTGGATTGAAGGTTTAACTAAACTACAAAGGAACGCACAATGAAAACAAAGAAAATTATTAAAGCTAAAAGCAAGGCTCCACTGATAACAGTTGATAGCCCCAATATCTCCGACGAACTGCTAAATAAAATAAAGGAAATTAAGTTCGTGCCAAAATTCGAGACGAGTGATGGCGCTCTAAATCCGAAGGGAGATCAAGCCGCTTTTGATCGCTACGTTGGTTTATGTAAATCCACTGGTGCCGTAAGCACAGACTTACAGAATCATTTTATTCGACAGTTGTATGCACTTAAAGGTGGCTCGAGTGACAGCCACCTAAACGCAGCCTTAGCTTTTCTACACAGCATGAAGCCCACTGACGAGATGGAAACAATGCTTGCTGCTCAAATGTTTGTAGCCCACGACATGACCATGAATACTGCAGCTAACGTGAATCGATGCGAAGACATGGAGATGAATGATCGATATGTAAACAGGTTCGCCAAGCTTACGAACGTATTTCGAGACAATTTAGAGGCGTTGAATAAGCATAGAGGAAAAGGTCAGCAAAAAGTGACCGTCGAACATGTTCACGTGCACAGTGGCGGGCAAGCAATAGTTGGCACAGTTGAGGGGGGAGGGGTCCATGGGAAAAAGTGATGAAACACCCCATGCAAGCCGAGGATGGCTTCGCAATGGTAATCCCCCGGGTGATTTGTCCAATCTCCCTAAGTGTGGTGCTAAAACGCGTTTAAAGGGCTTATGTAAGGCTCCAGCAATGAGAAATGGGCGCTGCCGTATGCATGGAGGTAAAAGCACCGGCCCTCGTACGGAAGAGGGAAAAGATCGAATCAGCAACGCCAACTTTAAGCATGGTGAATATTCTCAAAAGACCTTGCTGATTAAAAAAACGCTTAAGAAATTTTCCAATGTGTAGTTTAAAACTTTTAATTTTTGAGACAAACAAATGTATAATAATAAAGGGGGTATTCAATGGGGTTTTTAAAAAAAGTTTTAGGTAGCGGAATCAAAGTGGCATCTGGTGGATTAATTCGAGACAAGCATATCAATGGCGCAACAGATTCCATAACGGACGCAATCGGAATAACAAATCGCGCTGGCGATAAAGCAGCAGCAGCTCAAGCGCAAGCGGCACGAGATGCAAACGACACAACTTGGCGCATGTATAATCAAGGAAGACAAGATCAAGAGCCATGGAGACAAGCTGGAGCAAAGTCTCTAAGCGAGCTCTCGGGGCAGATGGGGGATTTAACTCGAAAGTTTACGTTAACAGATTTCCAGCAGGATCCTGGTTATCAGTTCCGAATCGACGAGGGTCAAAAAGCCCTTGAGCGAAGCTCAGCTGCGCGCGGTGGACTTATGGGCGGCAGAACGCTGAAGGAACTTTCGCGCTACGGCCAAGACTTTGCTTCGAACGAATACACGAACGCCTATAATAGATTCAATAACGACCGCGATCAGAGATTTAACAAACTATCTAATCTCGCTGGCATTGGACAATCGAGTGCCGCACAGATTGCTAACCAAGGAAATCAGGCAGGGCAGCAAGTCAGTGCAAACCAGATTGGGATGGGGAACGCAGAAGCTGCAAATATTATGGGGCAGTCAAATAGGCTTAATAGCTTTATCGGGCAAGTAGGCGGGGCTGCAATCGGGGGCATGATGGGCGGAAGTAAGCCTCCCACGATGTTTAGCGATGAGAGACTTAAAACAGACATTGAACTCGTTTCTAAAGAGGACCTTCAAGAACTCAAGGATAAGATGCGCAGATTGAAATTAAATGGCAAAAACGAGACTCACGACGAAAGCGATTTAATTGAAGTGATGGCACAAGAGCTTGCGCAAACTAAGCTTGGGAAATATGTAGTGAGCTATGACGCCGATGGGTACCGAATAGTTAACACGCACAAACTTATGTCCCTCGTGCTTGCGACGTTTGCCGCGGCTTAACAATTGGGATGCAACATACGGCCAGTGAGTGATTTCGCTGCTGGATCGTTGCAAATGGATTCTCCAACATGCCTTAATCAGGTTAAATTGCCGCAAAAACCAATTCTCCTTTGGTCATTTTGAAAGTTAAACGTCTCATCGGCGATTCTGGTTCGTTCCGTATAAAATTAATAATTTCCTCATAATTACGGTCAGGAGCTTTTATTAATGCATGAGTTCTAATGGTTTTATCGATCGATTCTGAATGCTTTTGTTTATCATTTTCGATCCTCGAAAGTGTTTTCGGATTCATTTTAATTATATCTGCATAGTCCTCTGTCGAATGACCTAGATATTTTCTAATAAAACGAATTTGGTCACCAGATAGTAGCCCTGGCTGATGAATAGCCGTCAGCTCAGCAATCATCTTATGCAATGAAGAAATCTTTGGGATCTCAGTAAACGTTTCTCCACAGTCATCGCACTTGAGCTGTGGAATGTCTTTCAACGTAACAAACGGAGCTCCTCCGAAGTCATACTTAATGGTAGCTTTGATTTTTTTCAGCTTCTTTTTTGAATCGCAAGAATAACAAGTATCTGTCATAACCTAATCCTTTCTCCAGCAAGTGACTATTACAATTTTAGTGCCTAAATCATTGAAAGAAACGACAACTCCAATTTTATTGGTTTCGACTTTATATCTATATGAGCCGTCTTTCTCTTCTCCTGGGTATACATATTTACTGGCGGAAAGCAGGACATTGACCAAATCAATCAGCACTAAATTTCTTTGGGTCATCCTTTTTTTTGCATATTCGCCAATAACGAAATTAAAATCGCTGGCAGCAAGTTGGCTGATGCGTTTTATAACTTCGGCAGTATTTAGCTTAACCTGCTTGTAGCTCGATGGTGACATTAAGTCACTATACCGTAATTTGTCACCAGCGTCAAATTTCCTGGACCTAGCCTCAATACGATACATACAACCATGCTTACATTGGCCTTAAACAATTTATATTACGTGTGTGAGATTGATCATTTAGTGGCTAGTCACGTAAAGTAAGATCAGGCTTTTATCATGGCCTTTCAATATATAGCTTTATAAGCTCTTCCACCACATTACTTGCTGGAACGCCATCGCAAGCATTTTGAAATTCCTTATAAAGGCTCGCGGACAAATACAGAGTTACTTTCTTTTTATCTTTGCCTTCTTGTTTAAGTTTACCCAGTATCTCTTTTCTGCTGATTTTCTTCATGATCATCCAATCGTCTAAACTTTATACATATAAAGATACATACTCTTATATGGCAAAGTGTATTGCAATGTGTTATGCTGCCCTAAACATAGGAGATACGTATGAAAGCACTAAGTGCGAATTTTAAAGAGAACCAACTTCCCGATTTCGATGCTGCGATGGGTGTTGTGATGGATACACATGTTCGAATTAAAGCGTTGGCCACCATTTTTCAGCACATGAATAACTCATGCCACACGCTAGATAAGCCAAGCGACTTAATGGGTATTGGAGATATTTTAAAAGATTATTCTGAGGATCTTTTGCTGGCTTACCACTCGATGGACAATTTTGCGCGTTCGAAAAAAGATGAGAGTAAAGGATAAGATATGAAATCAATTAACCAACTTCCCAATTATAAAGAACTACTGCGTAAAGCCACAGCCCTCACCATGAGCCTAGGGGATTTACTCACTGAGGTGGATACCTTTAAAGATCAACTCCCAGAAATTGAACGGTACTCTGACGGACTTAAAACAACCAACATTATCGATTATCTCAACAATGT
This sequence comes from Bdellovibrionales bacterium, assembly GCA_031426555.1. Lineage (GTDB taxonomy): Bacteria > Bdellovibrionota > Bdellovibrionia > Bdellovibrionales > JAGQZY01 > JANPLN01. The sequence goes on from JANPLN010000015.1 coordinate 127,723, forward strand.
GGAAACAACTCTTCACTCTAGGATAGATGGTCGGCCCGAGCCCCTGATCGTCGGAGAGGATATGTGGGGTCTGTGCTATGAGCCTGGCTATTGCGACAAATCCCTTCTCAGAGATCGAACGTTCAACATGGAGGAGTTAATAAGTATGCGTGACTGGTTAAACATGACGATTGAATTTCATGAAAAGCACCCTAAGTCTAAATCACAAATGCAGAGAAGAAAGAAGCAAAACGCCTTACTAGAGAAAACAAAAAGAGTCGCAAAGCCGAAAAGATTTCAAAAAATCCGACCCTAGCGCCCACAGCTAATGGATACTGTGTACAAAGATTCCTTATCTTGACCGAGCCCTATGGTTGAGGAGTCGTAATGGTTTGGACTTTTTGAAGCAGCACTAAACCCGCATGTCGCATTCATGGTGACGTATGTTGCTACTGATTTGTGTATGCACATAAGATGTCTGGTTTCAGGTTTACTTTTTTTCGGGTCGATTTTGTCTAATTCACAGTTCCACTCGCCAGCTGTAAACTTATAACTGTCATCTCCAACCGTTTTTTGCACGCCCTTCAAATAAACGTCCCATTTATATTCGGATGCGGAACTAGCAGATAGGTACATCAGAGACATAATTATGATCAGTGGTTTCATAGATACATTGTTAGCGAATTGTAAAATCAGTTGAAGCGATAACGACTTGACCCGAGTAAGAACTGGTCTTCAGGTTGTAGGTACAAGTGTAGGTACGTCTCAGGCCGAAACGTTAACCTGTTATTTTTACAGCTAAATAAGAATCTTATTGGCGGAGAAAGGCGGATTCGAACCGCCGGAACCGGTTTCCCAGTTCGGTTGTTTAGCAAACAACTGGTTTCAGCCACTCACCCATTTCTCCGAGATTTACGACTTCGAACAACATTGCCACAGCGGGCAGGGGCGATCAATAATTTTCCGGGAAAAGACGTCGCTCGATGGTTTCGATGACCGTATGTAAAATTATCATATGGATTTCTTGGATGCGATCGCTGGTCTTGCCGGGGACGACAATAGAAAGATCACTGACAGTTTTTAAAGGGCCGCCGCCTTTGCCCAAGAGAGCCACCGTGGAAATACCTAAAGCCTTCGCTTTTTCAAAAGCGACAATGAGATTCTTAGAGTTACCACTGGTGGAAAGGCCGATCAGGATATCCCCTTTGCGAGCCAACGCTTCGAGTTGCCGGGAAAAAATATGTTCAAAACCATAGTCGTTGGTCACGCAGGTAACGTGGCTAGCATCGCCCAAAGCTAATGCCCCCAAGGGCCGCCGGTCTTTTTGGTAACGGCCGGTGAGTTCTTCGGCAAAATGCATGGCGTCACAATGGCTGCCGCCATTTCCGCAAATAAAGACGCTGGCTTTGCTTTCATAGGCCTGGATAAGCACTTGGCTAAAGCTCTCCAGAAGTCCCAAGGAACCAGGCTCGTTGAGGAACTGAGTGAGTAAAAGCGACGCCTCTTGCAGTGAATTTTGCCATACTGTTTTGGTATCTAATTGAGTTTTCATGGGCTCTTACAGTGCCAGAAAATCCTATAACTTTCCAGAGATAGCTTGATTTTGAATTTAAAAGCTTTTAAACCCAAAGCCTTGTCGATTTGTGCGGTCGTAGCTCAGCTGGATAGAGTACCAGACTACGAATCTGGTGGTCGCAGGTTCAACTCCTGCCGACCGCACCATTTTTCAAAAAATTCTTAACTCAAAAGCGAACGCAACATCCACGCGGTTTTTTCGTGCAGTTGAATTCGCTGGGTGAGCAAATCCAACGACGCTTCATCGCCAGCCTTTTCGGCAGCGGGAAAAATCGATCGCGCCGTGCGCGCCACAGCTTCGTGACCTTCAAGCAGTTGTTGAATCATTTCTGTGGCATTCGGAACATCTTCGGATTCAGTGAGGGATGTGAGCTTTGCGTATTTTTTATAAGAGCCAGGCGCGTACTCACCCAGCGCGCGAATACGTTCGGCAATCAAATCCAAGGCATTCCAAAGTTCTGTGTATTGCTCCATAAACATTTGATGAAGAGTATTAAACATGAGGCCTTCCACATTCCAGTGAAAGTTATGAGTTTTTAGATAAAGTATAGAACTGTCGGCTAAAAGTTTTGCAAGTCCATCAGCTACTTTTTTGCGGTCGCCGTTAGAAATTCCAATATTAATTTTCATAAATCACTCCGGTGGGGTTAGATCCGACTGATCTTCATCCTTGATCTGATCTTCGGTGGTTTTTTCGGGATTCGCCTTTTGTGGCTCGACTTTGCGAGGAGCGCGCCATTTTTTTAATTTGGCTTTTTCCTTTTTCGACAATTTCTTTTCTTCTTTGGCAACATCAGCAGTGTACTTTGGTTTCGGCTCTTGAATGACCTCAGTCGGTGAATTTGCCGGCGAATCGTTCTGTGCAAATGAGAGACTCGCGGTAAATAAGACAAAGCTCAGTAGAAATGAATGCATGGGGCCTCCTAAGCTTAAATAGTCTAAAATAAAATGCCGTTGCTGTAAACCCAATTAAACGCTAGATCTAGGAGATGGTACTAACTCCACGTTACGCCGATTTTCCAGAAACATTTTTCGAAAAGCTCGACGCCGTTGAGTTTTCTCAAAATCCCATTCTCCATTGGAACGAGGCCCTCGCCAAAGAGTTGGGCATGACGGATCGGTTGTTTTACAGCTCGGTGCAAGTGGCACAGGCCTATGCTGGACATCAGTTTGGTCACTTTGTGCCGCAGCTGGGAGACGGACGTGCTCGACTTGTCGGCGAGTTCCAGGATTCTCAAGGGCGATTGTTCGAAGTGCACCTCAAAGGCTCCGGACCGACAAAATTTTCGCGACGAGGTGATGGCCTTGCCACATTGGATGCTGTTTTGCGGGAACTCTTGGTCAGTGAGGATATGCACGCTCTTGGAATTCCAACCACACGAACTCTCGCAGTGCTTGGAACGGGCAAAAAAGTGATCCGCGAAAATGAGCATCCCGGTGCGATTCAGGTGCGCATCGCAAAAAGCCATGTGCGCGTTGGAACGTTTGAGTATTTTGCCTCTCGGGGAAATACAGCAGCTATAAAAATACTTGCCGATGAAATGCTCGAACGGCTGTTTCCGCAACTCACAATCGAAGCCAATGTTTATCTTGCACTGTTCGAAGCAGTTATGGAAAAACAAATTCAGCTTGTCTGCCGCTGGCTCCAGGTTGGTTTTATTCACGGCGTGATGAACACCGATAACACTTTAATATCCGGCGAGACAATTGATTACGGACCGTGCGCTTTTATGGAGGAATACGATCCCCTCAAAGTATTTAGCTCCATCGATCATCAAGGCCGCTACGCCTACGCTCGACAACCGCAAATTATAAAATGGAATCTCACTGTTTTGGGACAGTGCTTATTGCCCTTGTTTTCCGAAAGCCAAGATGAGGCCACACAAATTTTACAGCGTACACTTGCAAATTTTGAAGATCAATTTGACGCAAAATGGCTTTCGGGCATGGGGCGAAAACTTGGTCTCGAAGAGGCGAAAAGTAGCGATGCCGTATTGATTCAAGATTTTTTATCTTTACTGCAAAAGTATGAAATGGATTTTACTTTGGGATTTCGAAATTTAAGTGAGCAAATTGAGCATAAAGAAAAAGATCTCAAGGAGTGGTCGATACGGTGGAAATCGCGCATCGGTGAAAACAAAAAAACGTTACAGCAAACACTCAACGACTTAAACTTCACAAACCCTCTATTCATTCCGCGGAATCATCTTGTGGAAGCCGCGATCAAAGCAGCCGCGCAAAAAAACAACTTTGCGCCCGTCGAACGCTTACTAGCAGCTTTTAAGAACCCGTTTCAAAATTCCACTGATTTTGTCGATTTACAACTTCCCGCAAAGCCCGAAGAGCGTGTTCAAGCAACGTTTTGTGGTACTTAGGCGACATTTATTACGAATAACTGATTATGTGCGTCAAGCGCGTTCACTTTTTATGCGCGTCGTTTTTGTGTTAGGAATTTTTGTTTTTCGTAGAAACTTTTCACTGAAAAATTTGCGGGTTATCTATTTTTAAAAACCTCATTAAGTTTTCACCACACGGGTTAACTTAGGGGTTATGATGAAAAGGAAACTGGTTTTATTTTTTGCAAGTTTACTACTTGTGAATGTGTCGTCGGGGAATGTTGAGCAAGCCTATCTGGAAAACCAGCTTGTTTTGATTTCTGATTATGATGAAACTCTCACCGGTCGAGCCTGGAACACGCTTTGGTTTCTAAAAAAAATTCCGTCAATTCAATCTTATTTACAAATTGCAGCGATTCCGACATTAATTCCTGATGCGACATTCGAGTCTCTACCGAATTCGGTTGCCGTAACCTCAAGAGAAGTTGGCGAAATTTTAGGGGAGCGGTTAGCAGTGGTGGAGGCGAATGGTAAAATTACGCCAAAGTCCTCGGGCCTCTACGTGCTTCCGGCCCTCCCAGGAACTCCCGAAAGATCACAACCGCAGTCGTTTATTCCTGGGCTCTATCGTGTGACCGAAGAAACCTGGGAACGCTTTCGACCGGACCCGAACAATAACTATGTTTTGGAGGACAACGAACGCGCACGGATTTTTGAACGAGCCACAGGGGAATCCCGATTTGGCCCCTCATTTCCGATGGTTCGGTTACTTACAAATTCTCGAAAGTCAGTGGACCACATCCATATCGTGACGGCGCGGCCCCAATCTGCAATCGAGTTTCAACCTTTGTTTCAAAGTTGGCAAAGAGAGGGTCTTATCAAGAACATTCAAGGTCGAAGGTACACCTTAGACCGGCTTTACTCTCTCTTAGCCGCCATCAATATTTATGGGGTGGGTGAGGGGTTGAGCCTTCTTTACGGAGACTCCATCACAGAGCGTAAGATTCAAGTGGTAAGAGATCAAATTATTAATCAGTACCTGCTTTTGGCAAAGCAGCAGCAGAAAAAATTCACGGTGGTGGTTGCCGAGAACGATCCGCGAACAGTGGCAAGTTATGTAAGAATGCTGCAGGAACTTATGGGAATACCAGATTATCAAAAACATTTTGATTTTATCTTTCTGCATGCGGGAACAGATTTCGAAGTCTCGCGCAGCGGCTTACCTTCGCGGTGGGTGAGAATTTTCGGAGCCTTCATTTTGCCGTTAGAACTCAACGAAGTAAAATTTTTGTCCAGTAAGACGGAGCCTGAAACTAAAAAGTTGCCAACAAATGTATCGACTTTGGGAGCTGGCGTGTCCTGCTCGGTTCTATTTTAAGGGGGTTTAAAAGTGAATAAAATCGTAATTGTTATTCTTTTGGTTATATTGCAAAACACGGCCCAGGCGCGACGTTGCGACTCGGTATTTTTAAAATCGACCTTGTCGCAATTGGAACTGTTGTCTCAACGGGAGAAGTTAGCGGCAGCAGGAGTTGATTTTTTTGCAAACTTTTTGCGGATTCCAACGAACACGGAGTTGGCAAAATACTCTGACTTTAAGGTTAAGGCGTCGCTGGTCGATGAAGTCATTGGCGACCGGCACCTTTTTTGGGAAAATGCTTTTGCGCAGAATCCAAAAAAACTCGAAGATGCTCGGATGCTGATGATGGTGGCCTACCATGATTTTATCAAAGGCGCCAAAAGCCAAGGAGTTACGCCACGTTCTGCGACATCCGAAGAATTCTTTGCGCAGTTAATGAATACTTACCGCTATCTCGACAAAGAAAGCAGTCGCGGTGAATTTAAATGGAAGCATGTTCAGCGTATTTTAGGCGAACGAGTGCGACAGGCCGGCGAAATTCCTTACCCAATCCTATTTGAAGGCGTGGAAGGCCTGCGCCGAGCCACACAGGAAAAGTTTCCCAATTCGTTCAAGGGGATTCGCGATGCAAGATTTGGAATCGCTTACAACAAAGAAACTTTAAAGCTCATCGTAAACAAGTACCGGGGAGTCATTGCTGTTTCGATTTTAGGCGGAGTTCCCTGGGATATTGGGCGTTTGCAGTTTGAATCTTTAAAGTTGTTAGCAAAAGCAAGAAATCTTTTGATTGTGGTCAAAGAGGTGAATGGCGAAACAGATTTGATCCCACGTGAAATTTTGGATTATGAACACACAAGAATACTAACCAACACTGTGGATCTGGGAGATGAACTCAGAATTTTAGGTGGATTGGTGGTGATACCCACAAATCCAAACCCTCTTACCGGTCTACAAGATGGCAGGCAGTCGCGGGTGCGCGGTCAAACGCAAATCGTTTTTGGTACGCAAAGAACCATGAAAACCGTCGCCACCGAACTCAATCATATCTCGTCGCACGATATTTGGTCCACTGGCACGCTCAACGATCCAGAGCTTCCGTATGCAAACTACCGATCAAGTCGGGTGACTACGCTCGCCAGTGCGCGCTTAATTAATTCAGTGGTGATCGCCGAAAAGTCCGATGCGCAATCGGGCCCTAACAACCGAGGCGCTCCTGGCCGCTGGCACGTTCGTGCTGCGGATTTTGAAAACGCTACATCGGACGCCAAGTATGGAACGTGGGACGCCGGTACGGCTGATAATTTTATGTTTTATCCAGCAGATGGTTCGCAACCCAGACCGATTCCTGCTGTGGCTGTCGTGCCTGGCGATTACCATTCTGGTTTTGAGGATCCGCGTTTTCTGCGCGCTATTAAAGAGCAAATTCTCGACGAGTCTCGCCGTGCGGGACGCCCTGTAGAATTTATGCGCTATCACGACTTCTACGATATTGGATCAGTAAGTCCTTACGACTCTCCAAGTTCTAAGGCGATTAAACATCTTATGGGTGAGCTCGATTTACAACATGAAATCAACCGAGGCCGTTCCGACTTAAATTCTCTCCTTGTGTCAGAGCCGCAAATGATCGCGATCCTTTCAGAGGCCGACAATCACCACATTTGGTTAAGCAGAATGTTTAACGACATGAACGCACTCAACGATCCTATCAATGGGCCGTTTCTTGCAAAGCTTCGCGAGATGCACCTTCAAGGATTTGGTCCTTTGGATTACCTTCTTCGGCGGCAAAAAGATTTTGATGAAGCCACGCCCGAAATGAATATGCGCATGCGTTTGCTGGGAAGAAACGTTTATGTGGAAAATCCCGATCGAGTGAGAGTTCTTCGGGAGGGAGAGTCCCTGTTTGTTGGCCCCGTGGACCGCGCAGTGAACATCGCTCCCCATGGTCACAAAATCGCAGGCGGGGCGCGAGGCGGCGCCTCGTTAGTTCCTCATGCAAGTGCTAACTCGCGCGTGATTGTCGGGCACACTCACACAGCAGCTATTTGGGGGAATGCTTACAATGTGGCAATGTCGGTGCGGTTGCGAAGTCAGCCCTATGCTCTTGGTGGCTACAGCGCACAAAAAAATTCAGTGGCGGTGGTTTACTTAAACGGTGCGATTCAACTGTTCAACTTTGATCCGTTCATTGGTCGCTTAACGCCCGATCTCTCGGCTCCCACATTACCTGGCCGAAGTTTTTTTACGTCCGAACCGTTTGTGATACCCGATCCGAACGATCGCATTATCGACTCTGGAGCCACAGCCACCACACTTACAAATTACAACTCAAAGTCGGTGCGATAAAACCACGCTGACGAACCGACGGGGTGCTTTGCACGAAAATCTCAATGGGTACATTCGATCAACGGATCGTGGTCGCGAAATTTGTTTCCATATTAAGTAGTTTAGTGTATGTTAAACTACTTATTTAAGCAAGGAGTCCCGCCATGGCCAAAAAAAAGTCGCCACCTATTAAAACCGGTAAAAAGCTTCCGAAAGACCTTATCCAGCTTGAAAAAGTAATTGGTCAATTTATGGAGTACTGGGGCTTTAAAAGCATCCACGGGCGTATCTGGGCCCACCTCTACACTTCAAAGATGCCACTGGACTCCTTAGATTTGATGGCAAGGTTGCGCGTATCAAAGGGACTGATGAGTCTCGCCATGCGTGAACTGGTTGAGTATGACGTTATAAAAGTGGATCATGTCGGCCGCCATGGAAGCGCATTTTATGTTCCAAATCCAGATATTCTAAAAGTGATCACGGGCGTTCTGCGCATTCGCGAAATGAAAATGATTGCCCAAGCGCAAGAAGCTTGCGAAGCCTTGCAAAAATTAAAAGCCCACGACCTCGAAAGCGCGGGTCTTGAGCAGCAAAAAATCCAGTCCGTTCTTGATTTAACGGTTTCGGCTAAATTTTTACTCGATGCCTTTCTCATTCAAGAAGGCGAAGGACCATCCCTCTCCATGTTTAACTCCGTCATCTCGGGCCCGCACTAAATGGCGGAACGAAGTTTAATTTGGTTTACCAAAGATTTACGCACAATAGACAACGAGTATCTGAACTGGCTCGATAAATCGCAGAGTGCCGCCATCGCCCTGGTATTCAGCCCCCATGGCCTCTCCGTTTTCCAGCAGGAATTTTTTCGTCAATCGGTCGTCGATTTACAAAATAACCTGGCATTAAAAAATATGAAGTTGTTTTGCATACAAGGTTCACCCGAACAGGAAATTATAAAATGGGTGCAAGAAAACTCTATCCAGTTTGTTTTCGCCAGCAGTACCTACAACACTCGAGACCAACAGACCATCGACGCCGTGGCAACGGCACTTAAGGCAAATACAGCAGCCCACTTGAAAACCTTTGATCAAAGCACTCTGTTGCATGCAGAAGACATTCGATTTGTTTTAAATCGGCTACCGCCAACCTTTACGCCTTTTCGTAAGCTTGTTGAGGAAGCGTGGACTGTGCGCGACGCAGCGACCACCGATCTAGCAAATCTAAAAAGTTTTGAGCCAAGCATTCCCCTAGGCACGCAGCTTGTGGATCTCACAAACATGGATGGGGCCGCAAACCTTCCATACTCTTTCGCGGGAGGAGAAACCGCTGCTTGGCAAAGACTCAAAGAGTTTTTGTGGGAGACTCGAAGTATAGATAACTACAAAGACAATCGCAATGGCATGATCGACAAGAATGATTCCTCAAAATTTTCTCCCTGGCTTGCGAACGGCTGCATCTCTGCTCGCAGCATTTATCATGAAATCAAGGCCTACGAGGCAACCAACGCCGCGAATGATTCCACTTACTGGCTAATCTTTGAACTTCTTTGGAGAGATTTTTTTAAATTTCATTCGTTAAAAATCGGCGAGCAACTTTTTAATATCGATGGGTTTTTAAAAAGAGAAAAATTCTGGAACGATGACGAAGACGTTTTTTTGCGTTGGCAAAGAGGGCAAACCGGAGAAGATTTCGTCGATGCGAATATGCGGGAGCTAGTGCAGACAGGTTGGATGTCCAACCGCGGCCGTCAAAATGTGGCCAGTTACTTTGCAAAACAGCTAAGACTCAACTGGACAAGGGGCGCCGAGTTCTTCGAAAAACATCTTCTCGACTACGACATCGAGAGTAATTGGGGAAACTGGCAGTATCTCTCGGGAGTCGGCACAGATCCCCGGGACCGAGATTTTAACATTCAACGGCAAGCGGAACATTATGATCCTGATTTTAGATACCGAAACAAGTGGCTAGGAACGTCGTCTGCGAGCGGTCAATGAATCAAAAATCCATAAGCCAAACCACAAAAATTTGCGAACACTGCGGGAGAGTCATCGAATACCGAAAAAAATGGGCTTTAAACTGGGAGCAGATAAAGTACTGCGGCGAAAAATGCCGGCGCTCCAAAAACAGTCCTGATTTTGAAAATGATTTACTACAACTTTTAAAAAAACGCGGGGCCGATAAAACCATTTGCCCGTCCGAAATTCTTTCCGAGGACTTAAAACAAGACAAGGCTGTGATGGAGCAGGTTCGACAAGCGGCCCGTCGCTTGGTCGCTAAAGGCGACATTGAAATCACACAAAAAGGACACGTCGTGGATCCGTCCACGGCAAAGGGTCCTATTCGATTAAAACTTAAAAGAGGAGGTTCACTATGAATCAATATCCAATGGCATTTTCTGTTAGCTCACAAAGTCCTTCGGGAATTCAAACAGCTTGGACAACCAAAGCTGAAAAATTCCCCACGCAAATTCCCATGGCCATTCCCCCAGAGTTTGAGGGCCCAGGCACGGGCTTAAGCCCCGAAGATCTTTACGCCATGGCACTGCAAAACTGTTTTATCGCCACCTTTAAAGTGTTCGCAGAAAAATCACGACTGCTGTTTAAAGACATTCACTTGGATTCTACTCTCGAGGTAGACCGCGACGAAAAGGGACGTCCTTGGATGGCGCGGATTCATTTAAAAGTAAAACTCAGCGGAGCGGCGCAGGTGGAAAACGCACGGCGAATTTTAGACCGCACCTCCCAGAGCTGCATGATTTTAAACTCGGTGAATTCCGTGAAGACTTTTGAGTTCGATGTTACAGAGGGATAGGGATTGCTTCGGCCGAGCTGACGGCTCCGCGAAGACTTGCACCACCAAAGGCATCACCCAATAAAAAGATATTTTTCGAAGGCCCCACGACCGTGTAGGGTGTTGAGTGGTGCGTGATAGGGTGACTAAAACGCCATTTTTTAATCTGTTGCTTTTTGATGGTAAACGAAGAGTCGATTGTTTTTAAATGGCCTGAAAACGCATCGGCGATTTTTTGTAAATTCTCAACGTCTGTGTCTGCGAAATGTTTTTGGCTCCAGGCTGGTTGCATGGCCACGGTGTAAGCCAGACAAAGCGAAACGTTTTTCGACAACTGATTGCTGATCGAAAAAATATCCCCATTTATATTTTGCAGATATTTTATTTTTTCCAGCAACCCCGAAGTGCTCGTGACTTCAAAAAGTCCAACCAGAGCGCTAGCGTAATTAATGGATTCTAACTCCTTTGGGTACTGAATTTGTGAGGCACGAAGGATGTCTAAAGTCTGCGGCAGTGGAGAGCTGACAAAGATGTGCTTACTTTTGAAAATTCGGCCCGACTCGCAACGCACTTCATTTGTTTTCGAGATAGAAATCACCTTTTGCTCTAAAACGATATTTAGATTTTGAGCCAGGTGTTTTGCCAAACGAGTCATCCCGCCATCTGCGCATTTAAAAATCGAGTTCTCAACTTGAAACCAGGTTTTGGCAAGTTTTTCCCGACTCCAGATATGGTCGATCTCCCAGGCGGCTTGATTTGAGACTTTGTAAAATTGAGCCCCGTGATCATAGGTGGCAGAGCCGTCTCTGCGGGTGGCAATCCTTCCACCAACGCCTTTGGACTTTTCTAAGATCAATACGGTCAAGCCCGCGGATTCCAGTCGGCGAGCTAAAACCAGGCCAGAAATTCCGGCTCCTACAATCAGACAATCTACTTCGCGTTCCATAATCTCCACTATTCAATGAGTTTAATAGATGGTAATCTTTTAAGCAAGATGGATCCAATAAAGCAAAAATCCTTGTTTCGCAAAATCGCCCTCACTCTCTGGAATAAGCACGGAGATCCGTCGGTCTACAGTTTAGTAGAGCTCGATGTGACTCATTTAAAAAGCAAAGCACAGTTGCTTTCCATGGTGGTGAAATCTCTCGGCGAGACTATGAGCAGAAACAAAGAGCTTTCATCCATTATCAAGTGGGGCGGGATCGTTCAACGTCCCGATAAAACAATTTCGGTAATGGTGAATATTCCAGGCCTCAAAATGGACGATTTATCGGCTCTTAATATCGAAGACACTCATTTAGTCTCCCTTGAACAACTGCAAAGTAAAATTGAAAGCAAAGCGATTTCCGTGCGAGAATACCGAGACCCGCATCTCGGACCCATGTTGAATCTCGTTCGCTATATACCGAGAATACTTTTAAAGTTTTTTTTAAAACTTTATGAGTTCTCGATCTACGAACTGGGCTTTCGCTTCGGTTTAAGATTTCTGCCCTTTAAACCCTTTGGCTCCATCATCGTCTCCAATGTGGGATCTTTAGGAATCAAAAATGCACTTTTACCGTTAGTGCCCATGGCGCGGGCTGTTTTGATGGTGTCGGTTGGTAAAATTTCAAAAGAACCTCGCGTCGTGGACGACACTGTTTGTGTTCGCGAGGTGGTGCAAATCGGTGTCACCTTTGATCACAGATTTTTCGATGGCTCCCATGCTGCTAAAATGCTGGGCGATTTCGAAACCTGTTTCTATTCACTGGCCAAATAAATTTTAAGCATTTTCGGTGATGCGCTTTTTAAGCTCTTTAGCAGCCGCATAGATTTTCTTTTTTCGATCCGCGGGCATTTTTTCGACGGTTCTTGCCATCATGGAGAGGCGGGGATTTTTTAAGAAAAACGTTTTGTGCTTTTCGATAAAGCCCCAATACAAACCATCCACGGCGTCTTGCCAGTCCCCGGTTTTGTAGCCACCCATTTTGCGATAGTAGTTAGAGCCGCAAAAATAAGGCTTCGTGGCAAAAATCCCACCGTCGCTAAATAGGGCCATGCCATAGACATTGGGGCCCATCACCCAGTCCGAAGAATCAATAAACATTTCCATAAACCAACGATGAGCTTCGTGCGGGTGAATTTCGAGCAGAAGCATCAATGAGCCCACTACCATGAGGCGTTCAATGTGGTGAGCGTAGCCCAGACGAACTGTTTTTTTAATCACATGATCCAGTGGGGGAATTCCGGTTTCGCCGTTATACCAGTGCGGAGTTAGCTTTTGCGTATGATTCCAAAAGTTTGCGGCGTCCTGCTGCTCGCTAAAGTTTTGATAAATTCCACGGATAAATTCTCGCCAACCCACCACTTGGCGGATAAAACCCTCCGCAGAGTTGAGCGGAATTTTTTCGGCACTGATTGCTTTGATCGCCTCGTTCACCACTTCGCGAGGAGTGAGCAAGCCCGTATTCAGGTAGGGTGTTAGAACGGAGTGATTTACAAAATCAAATTTTTCGGTCATGGCGTCCTCAAAGGGACCAAAATCTTTAAAGCGCTCTTTGATAAACTTTTTAAGCCAAACCTTAGCGTCGCTGCGCCCAGTGGGAAGCCAGTAGTTTTTCGACGAACCCGGGTGTTTAGCAAAAGTTTTCTCCACCAGCGCCATGACCTCTTTTTCGATGGCATCGGCTGTGTACTCAACAAGGGGACTTTCGGTGTAAGTTTTTGGCAGCGGCTTTCGATTGTCTTCGTCGAAACTCCATTTGCCACCCACAGGAGTGCCATCTTGGTTAAGCAAAATCTTAAATTTTTTGCGCTGACCTTCGTAAAACGACTTCATAAAAGGCCGTTTGGTTTTTGCGAGGTAGGCTTCGAAATCGGCGCGCGAAGTTAAAAACATCAACGAAGGCAAGGCATTCGCTTCGACGCCCACGTCTTTACAAATTTTAAAAATACGTTTTTCAAAAAATTTATCTTCGATTTCGTAAAAACTGAGCTGCTTGATTTTATTTTTTTGCAAAAAATGGGTCAAGGACTCATCAAAATTTTTAAATTTTGTAGTACCCAACTTTTCGTAATGAACTTTTAGGCTCAGATCTGTGACTTCTTCAGCATACTTTCGCATCGCCGCCAAAAAAAATATAATTTTATGTTTGTGATAGGTAAAATGTGTGCACAGTTCATTATCTTCGCGCATGTACACAAATGCTTTTTTATCCAGATGGGAAAGGGCCGTTTTTGGCTCAAAGAGCTGGTTGCCTAAAACAAGTTGCGCTTTCATGCGCGGCATCCGACCACAAGCCAATAACTTGTGAGGCCTACTTTTGCGGTCCACAAAATAGTTCTCGGCCAATTTGTTGTTACGAGCTTTTGGATCGCCACGGGATTAAATCCAGCCGCCAGCTGATTGTGCAAAGGCACGCTTACAAAAAATGTAAAAAACCAAAGCAGCGCAATGATTCCCAGGTTGAGCAAACTAAAGTCGGTTATTTTATTGTTCACCAGCCATAATCCAGCGAGCAGCTCCAAGACCATGGCAGGTCCGGCAATCAAACCCATCAATGAGGAGTGGCGCTGGTGAGCTTCGACGAACTGCGCGGGATTTATATAGGCAAAACTTGGGTAGTGAATCAATTGGATCACCCAAATCACTCCGCACATATAGGTCGCGCAAATTTGACTCAAGATGAGCGGCCATGAATTCATTTTTTTTCCTTAATTTCGCAGAACGGGCTGGTTTCACAGGACCGCCGAGGAAGATACGGACGGATTTTGACAAACAAAGCATAGTTGAGCTGGAGAAATTTGTTAACCACGCTGTTTTTAGCTAAACGCGACAGCCAATTGAGTTTATCGAGGCGCGACCAAATCAGTATAAACGCATCCACGCCAATGTGTAATTTGCCGTCGCTGTCTTTGGCGTGCAGTTCGATGTTCACTTTTACCGGATCTAACTTTTCTTTTTTGGCATCAAAGTCTGCGCCAGCAATGTCGACAAAGTTAATATTTTCACTTCCACGCATTTTTTTGTACTGATTGATCTCGGCTGAGCAAACAACGCAGAGTCCGTCGAAATAAAGAGTAATGGGTTTCATTTTGGCCTGCTTCCGTTATTGTTTACAATACAGTAAACTTTTACAAAAAGCAAATTGACTGCTTCTAGCAGATTTAAGATCACAGTTTCTGGCAAGGAAAAAGAACTGCTACTTACATGGGGCATGTTTTGGAAAAATTTTAAAATAAATATTGGTGGCGAATTAGTTGGTGGATTTGAAAGCCAAAAGGAGCTTAGACTTGGTAAAGATTTTAAATTAATAGATGGGTCCACGCTTTCGATTAAATTGGCTCAAAACGGCATCGCGCCCGAATTGCAGATTCTTAAAGATGGTCAAGCTTTGGAGGGAAGCGCTACTGCTCCCGAAACCCGCTTGAAAACTGCATATGGAATTGTTTTATTTCTGGGTGGACTTAACTTAGTAATGGCTGTCATAGCGTATAAGAAGAAGTGATTGCGTTTGGAGGGATTGACCTCGGGCTCAATCCGTCCTGTATCCCGGATACTGTTAACCGTATCCTGGATTCTGAATTTGAGTATTTAAATTGGCTCAGGAGGAGGGACTCGAACCCCCGACCAAGCGGTTAACAGCCGCTTGCTCTACCACTGAGCTACTCCTGAACGATGCTCATAGAACAAAGATTTATAGCAGGTCCTCAAATCGCAAGTAAATCACTTTTAAACTCTAACGCGCCCTACAAGTTTTGCAGGTGCTGCTTATAGAGTGAGTGATTATCGGGATTTCTGTCGAGTTTGATACAGTCCTTAAAGCACACATCGGCTTTGGCAAAGTTTCGCACTTTTTTATAAGCATGGGCCAAACCCAAACGAGCCGCTAAAAACCGTGGACGAAGCTGCAAAGAATGCTCAAACCATAAGATCGCCTCATTTTCTGGACCGTTTTTCCACAGAAGATGCTGAGCCAGCACGTACGAGGCGTAAGGGTTTAAAGGCTGTAGCGCAAGCAGATCACGCAATGCCTTCTCGCCGTCGGCGTACAAGCCATCCTGCAGGAGGGACTGGCTCTTTAGCACGGCATCAAACTCCAAGGCAGACGTGTTGATCGGATCTATGAGGAGTGCCTGTGTGACCGCGGCCTCGGCTTTTTTCCGAGCCCCGCCCAATTCGTTTGGCATCTCGAAAAGAATTTTTGCCTGCAGCACAAAAAAATCGGCGTTGCGGATTAAAATATGTTCTGCATTGATGATATGTTCGCAGAGTGCCTGTGCCTCGAAGTTTTGCCCCGAATGGGCCAAGCCCTCGATTTGTTGCAAAAGGTGCTCTGGACTTGTGTGGTTTTTAATAAATAGCGAAACCGTACTCGCGGTCTCGCTCTCGCCCAATACCAATAAATGACGAGCTGAACGACGCGTGTTCATCTCTTCTCCCCCCCAATATCTTTACCCCAGTGCTTCGCTTTGAAGCTTGTTATCAGTTTTTTACACTTCCCCAAAAAAAGAAAGACCAATTTTTTAATAGCAGCTATTACGCGAAGATGAATCGTTGTGAAATCGGTGACCAGCTGCTGCGCATTGGCGCAATGATAGTTCTAGTCATTTCAGGGTTTTAGGGTTAGCACCACGAAAAGCATTTGGCCGGAAAGCGGCTCCAAAGTAGAATCACACCGTGTATTTTTTATACAGGTCCTTGTAACGGAGTATTTATGGAATTCATAATTGGCGCCATCCTTCTCGTGCTTGTCTGCATGGTTGCAATTTATTTTTATCATCGCAAAATTTCGCAGCAGATGCGCGACACATTTCAGGCTCTTGCATCGCAAACTTTGCAGTCACAAACTCGGCAGTTTTTAGAGCTCGCCGAGCAGTCCTTGGGAAAACAAAACGAAAGCGCCCGCGGAGAATTGGAAAAACGGCAAACCTCCATCGAGAACGCCATTTCGCCTCTGCAAAAAGCTCTGGAGTCTGTGCAACGGCAAACGCAGGAGTTGGAAATAGAACGGCAAAAATCCTACGCGCTCATCGAAAACGAACTCAAGCGCGTGGTGGAGGGCAGTGTGGCGCTGTCCAGCGAAACCCGCGCTCTTAAAAATGCCCTTAAAAAACCCCATGTCCGCGGGCGGTGGGGCGAAGTTCAATTAAAAAATTGCGTGGAGCTTGCTGGAATGTCTGAGTATGCGGATGTGCAGTTTCAAGACGTCAACACCGACGACGACGGCCAACGATTGATTCCAGACATGACGGTAAAAATGCCCGGTGGACGCTTGGTGATTGTGGATGCGAAGACGCCCATCGACGCCTTCATCGCATCGCTGGAGGCGCCCACCGAGGACGAAAAAAATATCGAAATGCGCCGCCATGGCATGCAGGTGAAAGAGCACATCAAAAAACTCGCGCTCAAAGCCTACAGTGACCATCTGAAGGACAGCGCCGATTTCACGGTGATGTTTTTGCCCAACGAATCCTTTTTATATGCCGCTCTCGAAACGCAACCTGATTTAGTAGAGTTTGCCATCGAGAAAAAAATTCTCATCGCCACGCCACCAACTTTCATCGGTTTAATGAAGGTGATTCGCTACGGCTGGAACGAGGAGCGTCTTGCAGCCAACGCCGAAAAAATTCGCGATGTGGGAAAAGAACTCCATAAGCGCGCCGCCGAGTTTGTCGAAACTTATATCGCAGTTGGAAAGTATTTGGGCTTAGCTTCTGACAAATATGAAGATGGCTTAAAAAGACTCAATCAGAGACTGTTACCTCAAGGGCGAAAAATGGAAGAGCTCGGTGCCAAGAGCATCAAAGATCTTCCGGAACCCATGGGGTTCGAAGTTCCCGGCGATTTAGAGGCTTGAGCGCTTTTTAAATTTTGCGCGCAACCATTCGTTTAACCACTCAACGACTCGCGCGCCGTGGTTTTTTTTCCACGCATGATCGCCTTCATTTGCAAATACAGCCTGCTGCGGAATTTTATTTTCTCGCAGCCGCGATTGATACATTTCCACAGAGTTAAAGGGCACGATGGAGTCATCTTTATTGGCGACTAATAAAGTCGGAGGATGATAGGCAGGGAGGTGGGCGGGAATGTGGCACTGCCAAGGTGAACACTCCCCATAGGAGGCAGAGTGCACAACAATGCCGCGAATGAGTTGAGCGATGGGTGCCTCTTGCGCCAGTCGACTCGCCATGTAGCCACCGCTGGAAAACCCGGAAAGAAAAATATGATCGCGATCAATGGGGGTGTCGGATAAATCTTCGAGGTTTTTTAAAAGGTATTCAGTGAGCTGATAATCGCGGCCGCGTTTGAAATGAGACGAATAGGGTGAAACGTTTGCTTCCCAGGCCAGCACCGAAGGACCCACATAAAAAGGCACAATTCTGTTTGCTGTGGGTGCGATAACAACAAAACCCGCGTCGGTCAGCGCCTGGATATAAGCATTTTCGTGGGCGAGTCCATAGGCGGCATTCAGGGGACGTGAGAGCTCGACGGGAAAGTTTGTTCCATGGAAGTAAATCATCACCGGTGCGGGCGAAGACGTCGCTTGAGTGGGCCGGAAGATCAAGAGCTCCCTTTGCGTGTCCGCCACAGAGACCAAATGGTAGGTGCCATTGGTGAGGTCCACCGATTTTTTAATAAAAGTGTCCGCACAGGCCATTTTGCCTTGAGCCCGCAACGAAACTGCTAAAAATGTAAGAAAAAGGAACCCCTTAAAACCCATCGGGCTTGAATAGCAGATTTTTACAGCTTCTGCTTGAGAAAATAAGGGAAATCGCTATATTAGCCGCTTTTGCTAGGGAAAATGCCAGGAAAATGACTGACGCTGAACTTGTTCTTCATCTTAAAAAAAATCCATTTGTGCTGGCGCCCATGGCGGGCATTACGGACATGCCTTTTCGGCTCTTCATGAAAGAGCTCGGAGCCGGCATTGTTATTAGCGAGCTTGTTTCCGCCAACGGAATTAAATATGCCGGCGAAAAAACCCTGCAGCTTTTGGCCTTCAACGAAAAAGAGCGCCCAGTGGGGTTACAACTCTTTGGTGAAGATCTCGAGGCGTTGGCTCTAGCGGCGAAAAAAGTGGAAGCTCTCGGAGCTGACTTCGTAGATCTTAATTTTGGCTGTCCTGTAAAAAAAGTTGTTTCAAAAGGCGCGGGATCGGCGCTTTTAAAAGACCTCAATCAACTGCGTTTGGTTTTAAAAACCGTTCGCGCTGCCGTTAAAATTCCTGTGACTATTAAAATTCGAACAGGCTGGGAGCCCTCGCAGCGCAATGCCGTTGAAGTGGCAAAAATCGCTCACGAAGAGGGCATTGCCTGGGTCGCCATTCATGGACGAACCCGCAGCCAAGGCTATTCGGGGCAGGCGGACTGGGAGTACATCACTTCGGTCAAAGCCGTCAGCCCGTTACCAATTATCGGAAATGGTGATATTTTAAGCGCCGAGCAAGCAGAAAACCGTTTGCGACTTTCGGGCTGCGACGGAGTGATGATTGGTCGCGGTTGCCTAAAAAATCCGTGGATTTTTAAAGAAGCGGCAAATTTGCTCGCGGGAAAAAGCTCTGAAAGTGGCATCGATTACAATTACTTACCGCTTTTTGCACGACTCAAAGATTTGTTGACGCAAACCCACGATGAGCGCGCAGCGATGATTCAATTGCGCAAGTTTTCGATGTGGTATTCGGCGGGATTTCCCGAATCGTCAGCCTTTCGTAAAGAGATATTTTCCACTCGCACAGTTCAGGATACCTATGATAGGATCGCTGACTACTATTCACAAATCGATCTCGGCCACAAACAAGACACAAGTCATGAGGAATTCCTCATGGGAGGACACGGATAATGAGCGACTTGCAAAGAAGTCCCGATAAAATCAGAAACATTGCGATCATAGCACACGTGGATCACGGGAAAACCACGCTTGTCGATCATTTACTACGTCAAAGCGGTATGTACCGCGACAACGAACGCATGGATGAAAGAGTCATGGATTCCATGGATCTCGAAAAAGAACGCGGGATCACGATTGCTGCGAAAAACACGAGCATTCTCTACAAAGACTACAAGATCAATATCGTCGATACGCCCGGGCACTCGGATTTCGGTGGTGAGGTTGAGCGAATTTTAGATATGGTGGATGGAGCGATTCTTTTGGTGGATGCCTCCGAAGGTCCACTTCCGCAAACACGCTTCGTGCTTTCAAAGGCCTTAGCTAAAAACATCAAGGTGTTTGTTTGTATTAATAAAATTGATAGAAAAGATGCGCGAATTCAAGAAGTGCAAAACGAAATTTTCGATCTGTTCATCGATCTCGAGGCTCCCGAAGAGCAAGCTGAATACGATTGCATCTACGCCATTGCCCGCGAAGGCTTAGTCACTCTGGATCCAGAAGTGATTCCAGAGAAGAAAAGTCTTGAGATGATGTACGACTGGATTATCGAAAAACTTCCACCGCCAGTTGCAAAATTAGAAGGCTCCCTACAGATCATGATTTCGAACATCGGCTATAATAACTTTGTTGGACGCTTGGCCATTGGCCGCGTTCGCCAAGGCGCGATCAAGATGGGCGAAGAAGTCACACTTTCTGCGGAAAATGGCTTTAAGAAATTTAAAGTTACAGCCCTCTATTTGTACGATGGACTTAAACAAGTTGCAGTGAACGAAATCTCAGCTGGGGACATCGCGGTTGTAGCGGGGTTTGAAGATTTTGGTATCGGCGACACCATCACGTCTTCGGCGAATCCACAGCCACTTCCACGTTTGAAGGTTGATGAGCCCACTGTGGAAATCACAATTTCTGTCAACGACAGTCCGTTTGCGGGTAAAGATGGAAAGCACATCACATCTCGTAAAATTTTAGAGCGTCTTGAAAAAGAGCTCCTTACGAATGTGGCCATTCGCATGATCCCTACCGATCGCCCCGAAGTTTGGCGCTTGCTCGGTCGCGGTGAATTGCAACTATCGGTTCTTGCCGAGCAAATGCGCCGTGAAGGATACGAGTTTATTTTAGGTAAGCCGCAAGTTATTTTGAAGAAAGATGGCGACAAAGTTCTTGAACCTATGGAAAAAATCTTTGTGGATGTACCTGAGCAATACACAGGGATTGTTTCTGAGAAACTTGGGCCTCGTAAAGGTGTGATGATGAACATGACACCGATGCACGGTGGACGTATGCGTTTGGAATTTATGATTCCATCGCGCGGTTTGATTGGTTATCGTTCTGAATTTTTAACGGACACCAAAGGGATGGGCTTACTCAACCGGGAATTCGCAGGTTTTGAAGTTTTTAAAGGTGATATTGCAACACGAATGAACGGTGCGCTTATTTCGGATCGCACAGGTAAAACAACTCAGTATGCGATTTTCCATCTGGAAGACCGCGGCCGATTTTTTATCAACGCGAGCACCGAAGTTTATGAAGGTATGATCGTTGGTGAAAACGCAAAAGAGAATAATATGTATGTGAACGCCGTTCGTGAGAAAAAACTGACCAACGTTCGCGCGTCGGGCTCTGATGAAGCGATTCGTTTAACTCCTGTGAAGCCGTTTACCATCGAACAAGCCATGGAGTGGATTAAAGACGACGAGTTGATCGAGATCACGCCAAACTTTGTCCGCATGCGTACAAAACATCTTAAACAGACTTAGTAGCCTGTCGGCTACTGAAACTTAAGATGTCCTAAAAAACAGAAAAAGCCTTCTGGATCCAGGAGGCTTTTTTTTGTCTGGAAAATCCTCAGATTTAAAAATTACTACTGCTGTCGATATCAGATTCCATAGAAGGTGCCTCAGAGGGCGCGTCTGTCGCTGAATCAGATTCGTCAGACGAGTCAGTCTGCGGGTTGGTCGGCGAGTTGGCGGACGAATCCCGTCGTATTTCCTCAATACCCACCGCACTGGGCTCTGTTTCATCATCGTAATTTGGTGCCGGGCTCCATAAGCCGTAATCAACGCGTGCTGATTCCGCATCGTGGTCCTCTTGGGAAATTTTCCCCTGCAACAACAACAAACTCAAGGTGCGATTGACCCGGCTTTTGTTGTAGCGGCTGAGCTCTTTGTTCGCGTGAAAAGAGTTGGAGTATTTCACTGGGCTTGGCAAAAGCGAAATCAAATAAGCCCCTTCGGCGGGAGAGAGTTCGCTGGGAGATTTTTGAAAGTAATGCTGAGAGGCTTTGCGAATTCCGTAAATGTTTTTTCCAAACTCCACCACGTTAAAATACTTTTCGATGATTTGCGTTTTAGTTAATTTTTTTTCGATCTCTTGCGAGACAAAAAACTCTTTCATTTTGCGGATTAAACTTTTTTCTTTGCTCAGGTACAAATTTTTAGCCAGCTGCTGCGTAATTGTGGAACCCCCACGCACCCAGCGGCCGGCATCCATGCTTTTTTCTAAACTGTCTTTGATTTCGTCCCAGTCGAAACCTTGATGAAAATAAAAACTCGCATCTTCCGAGGCGATGAGCGAAGACACTAGATGTTTCGGCAACTGGTTGTAGCGCACGTAGGTTGATTTTTTTGGACAAAGCTCCACCTGAAACATAGAGGTGGTAAAACAATCGTTGATATTTGCGGTGGAGGGAATGCTTCGATAAGCAACCACGGCAAAAGCACCCATCACCAGAGTGAAAATGAGTAGAAAAATTAAAAATGTATAAAGAAAAGATTTTTTACGAGAGGTAGCCATTTTTTATCATCCACTCCACGCTGTCCTGGATAGCCAGTTTAGCAGGAGTGACTTTAAGGCCAAGTTCTTTTTGTGCTTTTTCGCTAGAAAACCAATGATACATGGACGAGGTCCAGGCGGTTTCGCGGCTCAACGGACCTTTCAGGCCAAGGGGAGTTAAAACGTTATCACCCAGCGCACCCAAAGTGTGCAGCGCCCAGCGGGGCAACAGCAAACCAGGGGCCTTCACTCCCGCAACAGCGGCGATCATGGCAAACACGTCTTTGAGCAAGAGGTTTTCACCCGCCACAATGTAGCGCTCGCCCACACGACCTTTTTGCGCGACAACCTTTAAACAGTAAACAACATCGTTGATATGAACCACATTGACGCCACCTGGGGTATAAAAGGGAAATTTTCCCATGGCCACCTTGCGCTGAACATTGCGACTGCCCTTGGTGGCATCGCCCGCGCCGTACACCGTGGAGGGATTAAGTATATAGGCGTTAAGACCATTGTGCTGAACCGCTGTCTTCACAAGCTCTTCGGCGGCGTGCTTGGTTTCGAAATAGCCTAACTGTAAATGTTTAATATTGTAGGGAGCCGTTTCTGTAAGAGACGAGGGCTTAAAACTTGCGCCGATGGCCACCACAGAGCTCATGTAAACCAACGCTGGAGTTTTTTGCGTGACACAGGCATCAACCACTTTTTGAGTGCCACCCACGTTTACTTTTTCCATCTCTTTGCGCTCGGAGGGCTTGTAGGCAATTTTGCCCGCTAAATGATAAACGATGTCTTGGTTTTCGGTGGCCGTAAGCAACGAGTGAAAATCGGTGACGTCGCCGAGGGCGGCGCGAACCGGGAGACCTTTGAGTTCTGTGTCTTTGAGGGGTCTACGAACTAAAACGGTCACATCGTGACCGTCTTTTATGAGTTGATTTACGAGATGCTGTCCGATGAAGCCAGTGGCTCCAGTGACTAAAGCTTTCATTGGGCTTTCACAATTTAGAAGCAGTCTTTAAGATCTTTAATTGTGCGGCCATTGCCGAGTTTTGCATTGATTTCGTTGATCTTAACCAACAACACGCCCTCGTTACCAAGATCGCTACGTGAAGACACGCTTTCGATCATTGTTGCAACATCATTGATCTTTACAAGATCAACTGTTCCAGCGGTGTCGTTCGAAATAGTTTCAACAACAGACGTTGCCATTTTAGAAGCGGCTTCTAAAACCAGCTTCCCGTTTTCACCAAGAGCCGTAACCGCTTTTGCGTTGACCACGGTGTTCGTCATTTTTCCAAGGAGTGCACTAACAGATGCTTTTGCTTCTGGGCTTCTGTCTTTTAAATTACGAATAGTTTCAGCTTTCATTTCTGGTAATCCAGCGCGAACATAACCATCCACCAAGCGTTCAGCTTCTTTGCTATCTTTAGCAATACCTGAATTGACGAGATCTGTTTTCATTGTTGTTTGAGCGGCACGAGAGATTCGGCCTTCTGAGCGAACTTCTGCAGCTCCTGCGGGTTTACCACCGGTCGGACCGGCAAATGCAGTGCTTGTTAGAAGAGAAAGAGTAATAAAAATTTTTGCAGTTAAACGCATAGGGTCTCCTTTTATGCTTTTGTGAGGTTATTATTCCTTGGTTAAATTAAATAATCCAGCTAAAAATATATACGAATCATAGTAGTTGTTAGTTTCCTCTAAAAGCAGCCTAATGTGTTTTACAATCTGCAAGACTGTGTATTTTTTATATTCCGCGGGGGTCATTTGGCTCACTTGCTGGGCCGTAAAAGTAATTTCCGTGGCGATATTATCGATATCGTCGAAATTTAAACCTACGAGATCGGCGCTCAATTCGCCACTGAGATCCATCAACTGACCCATGCGTTGGGTTTTTTCCTCAAAAGAATTTCCAAATAAAGTGCGCGATACATCCTGGGTGAACAAGAAAGGATTGGGGCTAGTAATATTCTCGAGGGGAATATCGTTGATCGAGGCCGCATCATTCGCATGCCGTATATGGCGCGTATGTTCGGCAAAAAGCAGTAAAAAGTGATCTAATTTTTGTTTGAGTGCAACTCTTCGCTGATTGGGACCTGGGTAAAAACCACCTGTCACTTTTTCGAGGGCTTTAGTGTAAATTTGCATCTGGCCAATCAATGACATATTGACGCTTTCGCGATTTAAAACTTTATGGTGAACGTTGCTTTCGTTGGTCGGCGTTGCCGCGCTTCGTGGTCCACGATAGACACTGTTGTTTGCCACAAGCAAGGAAGGGCTTTCGTAACTGACAAACGAAATTAAGTTGTCGTCCACCATTTGTTTATAGCTTGCGACAAACTTTTTATAAAAAGACATAACTTCGAACGTCATGAGTGAGTTCCACCATCTACGTGCATCATCAGCTGTGGCTCCAGTTGTTAAACGCATTCGAGTGTCAGTGAGTACGGAGAGTGGATCAATGTATTTAGAAAAGTTTGTTAACCAAACGGCGCCGGGTTTGATATCAGAAAACTCCGCGCTTTCGTCCATATCCTTCGCCAAGAACAAAGGATTGATGCGTGCGAAATTACAGCTTTCTGAGTAAAAAGCGTCGTTTGAAAGAGCGACCAAGCGTGGCAGTTCGAGCGTCGCTGGAAGACCATCCATCTTCGCATTGGATTTGAAAATGAAGTCGTTGGAACACAGTACCTGGCGGAGTGTATTTTCGATGGGAAGTGTGTCAGTTAAAAGGTGTGTCCACTCGACGTTGTAAGATACAAAAGAATTTCTGTTTTGAGAGAAGAAGAGGTCTTTGCTCGCGGGGATAAATCGCAAAATCTTCATTGCACGGCAAAAAGAGGGATCACGATCGAAGCCGCCACAAATGCGCTCAGAGTTCCAAGGCTGTTGAGCAGTTATTTTTTGTTTAAATCCGACCAGAAGAGTTGCGAGTTGAGTTTCGAGAGTGCTGCGATTGCTGACCGAAGCATCTTTAAATGAATCTTTGTACGCGGTGAAAGCGGCTTCGAGCTGAGCCATATCCTTCTGCAAAAAGATTTGATGAGACTGCACGAGGGGTGCGGTTGAGGCGCGAAAGTACTCTTCCCATGTGGTTTTTACGGCAAAAGCGGTATCATAAAGAGAAAGTAATGTGGGCGGTTTCTCGCTTCGCTGCGTGTAGATTTCTTGCAATAAAAATTTAGCGGAAAAGAATGAAGAGACATATTTTTCCCACTTCATCATGTAGTCCGGAAAAGAACGTGTGAGGCGAGCCAGCGTTACACGCTCACGGTACCGACGAGAAAAGAAATCCAGATCTTTAAGAGATTGTGCTAAATAATCCACCGATTTACATCTTTGAATAGATCCACCGCGGGTTCTCTGCATGGTGCAAGAGACGTCCACACTTTCCGGCGACAAACCCTGAGCTCTTTCGATGGCGGACGCCGTTGCTAAAAGCTGTTGGGTATTGCGACGGACATCAGGTGCATCGTACAGGTACCACACCATTTGCATGGTTGGTATTTCGAGAACTTTGGTCCACGCCAGAAAAATAACAAGCTCTCCAACCATAATAAACACGCCACCAACACCGGAGCTACCAGCGCCAACGCGCACAACTCTGAGGGCGGTTTTTGCAACCCGCAAGGTGCGAGTTTGGTTCATGTAGCGCAGGAGGGCGCTTTGAGAAGCGCGAGCTTGCGCGGGAGCGTTAAAGAATTTGCCGTTATTGAGAAGCCACTGAAAGAACTTCTGCGAACCCGCGGACATCATGGCACCGCCGATGAGAGATGGAATGCCGGCACCGAAATCGAGCCAGAATTTTTCGGCAGATAAAAAGTGATTGAGTGCAGATTTGCAAAATGTGCTAGAAAAATCTATTTTCGCAAGATCACGGAAGCATTCTTTAAAAGTTGGAATGGTAAGAAGATGCGAAACTACCTGTTGAGCCGCCATACCAAAAGACATCCCAGCATATCCAATAAGAGGGCGCCACTTGCGCATCACTTTTTCCGTGATGGGCTTACCGCGAAGTTCGGAGGCAAAAATGACGGCGTTATTAATATTTGATGAAGCAATACGGTTTCCTAAAACAAAGCTAAAAAAGCCAATGTTACCTTCGAGCGTGGTCATGGCCTTGAGAAGATGTTCCGCACAAAGAGGTGTGTTGGAGTTGGTTGTTGGGGCCCATGTCCACTCATTAAAAAGAGAGCCGTTTCCTATGCCATAACAGCCCACAAGCTCCATCACGATCATGGCCGCATTGAATTTTCCATACTCTGCGGGAAATCCACGGACGGCACCGGTAAAGTTTCTGCGAAAGTTTCCGTCCTGTTTCAGTGCCGCATTTAAATCTCGGGCGGTGGCAATATCGATGGGAATTAATTGTCGGCCGTTTTCAGTTTCGGCAACGGTATAAAAAACTTCGGTGAGCCTTCCCGTCATGGGATCAAGGCTTCTTTGGATATACATGTTGGGTGTGGTGGGATGCGGAACTAAATTTGCGGGATGGGAGCCGTCGACAGTTGTTAGACTGCTAACATCCACGCGAGATTCGTCTGCGGGGCTGGCGAAGCTGAAAAGCGGGAACGTAGCCAAACATATAAATAGATAAAAACTTCTTATCGACATAGCAATATCCTGAGCAAAGATTGGACCACTTTTAAAATCATAAACGGGCTTTAAGCTCTCCTTTAATACGAGATAGGCTCAAAATTGCAAGGAGAGTGTATTAAAATTAGACACTACTGAGCATTAGTTTCAATCAGGCGTATTTGGAGGCGGACGCTTGGTGGCACTCAAATTGCTCAATAGGAGGTTGGACAGATGACTTGGGGTAAATATGACATTGAATTTAAAGCTAAAGATACTAATTCTGTTTGTAGTGGGTTGCGGTTTTACGGCCTGTGCAGACAAATCTTTTGAATCGGCATCGCCATCGGTTAATGATGACGATATTTTTCAGCCGCCAACACCCACCGATGATGATGACGATATCATTGTAAATCCAGACCCTATTGTAAATCCAGATCCCATTGTTTGTCCTCGCTACGATCTCATCGTGGACTCCGTGGACCAACAAACCGCACATCGCAACTTCCGCTTTAATTTTAATTCCGAAATGAAAATGAATAGCACTCAAGGTGATATTGATATTGTATTTCAGCGGGACAGCTCTTCAGTTCGCTACACACGTTGCTCTGGATCTTTTTTGAACACCGCAATGATGCCTGGGCTTAAACCGTTAGATATTACTCAAGAACTCACCAAGCAGATTCTGATCAGTCATGGCAAGGTTTGCGCATCGGTGATGCCGGAACGCTACTCAACCATTCGCGTGATCGATTCTGCCACTGGACGCACACTGTTCGATGAGCAAGTTTTTCGTCAGCAAAATGGAGCCTGTGAGTTTGGTTATTCCACATCGGGCCAGGAATTGCGCCGCCAGTTGATCGACTTCTCGCGCGCCATCGTAGACATCAAAGCCGCATCCTGCATCTAAAAGGATCGGCGTACGCTCTAGGTATCCGCGTAGTTTTCGACGTCGAACTCTAAGCTTAATTCATGCGGGAGTGGGCGTCGAATCGCGCGGTAATACGTTCGCGGCGACATCGACAACAAATCTGTGAGTATAGGCATGTAGATGTCGGCAAAGCGATCCACTTGATACGCAAAATAACTTTCTTCGTTTCCGGCACGCATGGTTTGTCCCCAGTAGGGATTAAAAATCGCTTGGATCTCTTCGATCAGTTTACTGATCTGCTGATCAATGCGGGTGGTTTCATCCTGAATTTTCTTAAGCTCTTCCGTATGCGTTTTTCCAGTTTCGATCTCTTCGGACGCCAGGCGAACCGCTTCGTGTTCGAGGGGCGATTTTTTCTGCATCAACTGTTGGATTTGCAGTTGGCAAGGATTGGCTTTTCGTAAACTTTCGATTTCGCTCTCAAGCTCATCGATAACAACAGCTGTGCGCCATTTGCTATCTTTTTTTAAGCGAACAATATCACCGTAGATATGATCGCCCACATAAAGAATATCTTCGCCCTTCACGTCCAGGCTTTCTTCAAACAAAGGAGCACAGCCCCCTTGGTAGATGCCGGGAACGAGTTTAGCGTCGTAATTCGTGAGCGAGCCATCTGTCGGATTCACTTTAAGAAAATTTTGGTTATCGTAAAAAAATCTCGGCTTGCGAGCGCTTGTGATCACATATTCAAAAAGATCCGTCCAAGATTTGTGTTCTTTTAAATATGGGGTCACTGCAAAATCGAGCAGGGCCTTTGAGTAGTGGTAGTCGGAGTTGGTAACGATAAAGAGTCTCTTGCCATGTTTTTTGTAGCGCTCGAGGCCTTCAACAAGTTTGGGATCGGCAATGATATATTTTGCGAGATCCTTGCGAACAATACTTTTTAGCGAATCATCTCTGTGTGCCATATCCATAGCTTCGATGATGTCGCTTAAGAGCTTGGGATACTCGGGCATCTTGTGCTCAGGCGTGGTGTCTTTAACATCCACCAACTGGCCAAACAGGATGGCAACGGAAAGCGAGAAAGCGGTGTCCACCGCTACAAAATTTTTATCGCTTAAGTCAACATAGGTGCCATGATAATCTTTTTGTTGCTGGCGGTAATCGATACGTTTTGTTCCATGGTGACTTACGCGAATGGCGCCATGCCGACTCACTTTGAGGATATTACCTTTGGCAGAATCGATCACCAGTCCGCGAATGACGGAGGTAAACTCAAAAGGTAATTTTAATATTTTTTCAGGGTAGCCTTGAACTTGTACAAGCTTTTTTAAAAGGTGTTGGTGAGCCAAAGCTTCGAAAGTATGGCTGTAGTAGCGCACCAACGTGTGATCCATATCAAAGCCAATATGCTTAATTTTTCTGAGATTGAGAGTTCTGTTTGTGAAGACGTTGGCCATAGGTAAGTCAGCTTTCCTTATTATTATTTTTCGATTTTGAGACCGTACTCATTCCAAAGTAACATGCCACCGCGCATATTATAAACTTCGCTAAAGCCACTTTCGAGAGCAAAGCTTGTGGCCTGCGCGGAGCGACCGCCACTCCGACAAACAAAAACGATGGCTTTATCCTTTGGAAGGGAGTCGATTTTGGCCGGGAGTTGGTGGAGAGTGAGAAGAGTTGCGCCGGGAATGTGCCCCAGTTCGCCAACGAATTCGTCGGGTCGACGAACATCAATCAAGGTGAGCTCGGCGGTTTTGCTTTGGATCTCTTTTGGGTCTAAATCCCACACTTCAGGGAAATGGGGGTTTTCACTTTTCGAAGTAAATTCCATGACTTCCTCCAGAGGACGATTATGGTCGTTAAGAGGGAAGTCGCCTACCAAAATCTTAAAAATGATATGCTGCGCACAACAAGTGCGCACTGTGATAGACGCAAATGCAAAGATGTGTCATCCATTCAACTGGTTGCCGAGGAGGACTTATGGAACTTAATCCCGTTGGATTGAACGGTATGGATTTTATCGAATACTGTGGCCCGAAAGCCCGTGAACTAGAAGCACTTTTTGTGCGACTGGGAATGACTGCGGTGGCCCAGCATAAGAGCAAAAAAATCAAACTTTTCAAGCAAGGCGATATACAGTTTTTCCTTAACGAAGACGCTACCGGCTTTGCAGCGGACTTTGGCAAGGCCCATGGACCAAGTATTTGCTCTACGGGATTTCGTGTAGAAAATGCGGACAAAGCCTTCAGAGCGGCAGTGGACCGCGGCGGAAAACCATTTGGTCAAGATGCACAAAAATCCTTCGCTGCTCCTGCGATCTACGGTATCGGTGACTCGTTGATATATTTTATCGACGAAACTGCAAAACAAAAAATCTACCAAAGCGAATTTAATTTCAATCCCAACAGCATGGAGCCCAAAGGTAAAGGTTTGTATCTGATCGATCACTTAACAAACAATGTTCCTGTTGGCGAAATGCAAAAGTGGTGTGATTTTTATGAAAATGTATTTAATTTTAAAGAGCGTCGCTTTTTTGATATCAAAGGTGCAAAAACGGGTTTGATCTCCAAAGTGATGCGCTCACCCTGCGGAAAAATCACCATTCCCATCAACGAGCCCACTGATCAGAAATCACAGATTCAAGAATACCTGGAAGAGTATGATGGCTCTGGGATTCAACACGTGGCTTTATCCACTGAGGATATTTGTTTGTCCATTTCGCAGCTTCGCAAAGATGGAATTCCGGTATTGGATATTCCAGGCACGTACTACGAAATGATTCCGCAGCGTCTGCCCCAAGTGACCGAGGACCTCGAGGAATTGAAGGAGTTGCAAATTCTGGTGGATGGTGACCCCGAGGGATATTTATTGCAGCTGTTCACTAAAAATTTAATCGGTCCTATTTTCTTTGAATTTATTCAGCGAAAAAATCATTTTGGTTTTGGCGAGGGAAATTTTCAAGCTCTGTTTGAAGCCATCGAACGCGACCAAGCGCAACGGGGAGTATTGTAAAGGTGCCCGCTAAGGGCGACGTCCTCTCAGCGCAGCAAGCCCAAGATTTAGCTCTTAGCGAGGCGAGCAAAGGGGCTGGTTGGGTTTCTCCCAATCCTCTGGTGGGTTGTGTTGTTGTGGACCAACACCAGCGGTTTTTGGCTTCGGGCTTCCACGGTTACTACGGCGGGCCCCATGCGGAAAGAGATGCTTTTGCGAAACTCGAACCGGGAGCGCTGCAGGGGACGACGGTGTACGTCACGCTGGAGCCCTGCTCGCACCAAGGTAAAACTCCACCATGTACGGATGTTTTCGTAAATCAAGGTATCAAAAAAGTTGTGGTGGGACAAACGGATCCCAATCCACTTGTGGCAGGGCGCGGGCTGGCGCGCCTGAAGCGAGAAAATATCGAAATCGCCACCGACGAAGAGTTTTCGAAAAAATCAACCCGACTCGCAGAGATATTTTTATGGCACATGCAAAATAAAAAACCCTATGTGACGTTGAAGGTGGCACTTTCCGCGGACGGAAAGATTGCAGGCCCACTAGGGTCAGATCCCGCCATTACTTCGGAAGCTGCGCGCTTTCGCGCTCGCGAGCTGCGCGCAACGTATGATGCCACTATGATCGGCGCCGAAACGTTTTTGCGCGACAACCCTCTGCTCGATTTTCGTGACACCCAGTGGGCGGGAAAAAAGCCACCGAAGGTGGTCATTTTAGATCCTCGGGGGCGAGCTCAAACGTTCTTTGCTCAATCACGGTTGGCACAAACTGTAAAAAGTGAAAACGTTTTCTTTGTCCCCACGCTGGACGAAGCCATGCTTCGCGATCTCTATCTCAAAGGCATTTATTCGTTATACGTGGAAGGCGGGGCGAAAACCCACCAGCTGTTTATTGAGAAGAAGTGCTATCAGAAATTAATTTGCTTTGTATCGCCAAAAAAGCGCGAAGCGGGTGTTTCATGGCTTTGGACACCCGAAGAGATTGCGATACACGCAGACCTCCTGGAGGCATTTTCTGTTGGGGAAGACCAGGTGCGAGAATATGCTCCTTTTTGAGGGGCATATTCGTAAATAACGCCTCGCAGGCATTGCTCTGAAACGGGGCATGAATTATAGCTTACGCATGTCAAAATATGTCGCACAAAAATATACCGTCGAACACGCTCTGACGCTTTATCGAAAACCGCTATTTGATTTAATTTATCACGCCCACTCTCTGCATAAGGAATTTCAACCTGAAAACCAAATTCAGAAGTGCAGTTTGTTATCCATCAAAACCGGTGGCTGCCCTGAGGACTGCTCTTACTGTCCGCAATCAGCTCACTACAAAACGGGTCTCGATAAACAGGGCCTTATGGATTTGGGCGAAGTAAAATTGGCGGTGGATGATGCCAAGGCTCAAGGGGCTGAGCGCTTTTGCATGGGCGCCGCTTGGAGAGAAGTGAAGGACGGCGCGCAGTTTGAACAGGTGCTCGAAATGGTTCGCATGGTTAAATCTGCGGGGATGGAAGCGTGTGTGACTTTAGGTATGTTGAACGAACAGCAAGCACAGCGTCTTAAGGAGGCTGGTTTGGATGCTTACAATCACAACCTGGACACTTCGCGCGAATTTTACGACAAAATTATTTCTACACGCACTTACGACGACCGCTTAAAAACTCTAAGCAACGTGAGACAAGCTGGAATTACAATTTGCAGCGGCGGAATTATTGGCATGGGCGAAACCGACACAGACCGTTGTGCCATGCTTGTGGAGCTCGCGAATTTACAGCCACAGCCCGAGTCCGTGCCCATCAATCTTTTGATTCCCGTCGAAGGCACGCCGCTGGCTCAACAGGCGCCGGTGGATGTGTTTGATCTGGTCCGTTGCATTGCGGTTGCCCGAATTTTGATGCCACAATCGAAGGTGCGTTTATCAGCCGGGCGAATCAATTTGTCGCGCGAAGGGCAAGCTCTGGCATTTTTCGCTGGAGCAAATTCGATCTTTCTGGGAGAAAAACTTCTCACCCGAGACAATCCCGAGTCGTTAGAGGATCAAAAACTTTTTGCCGATCTTGGTGTGCAGTTTACTGAATCAGCATCGATGCAGACACCTTTACAATAGCGAGGAAACTTGAGACGATGAATATTCACCTCCTGCAAAAACTCCAGCAGCACGAAGAGCAAAATCTCACGCGCTCGCTGCAAGAGCCCATCGGCGTCGATTTTTGCTCCAATGATTATTTATCCTTTGTCGCTGATCCCATCTTACAAAAAAGAATTTACGAAAACTTAGCAGCCGTAGCCAGCGGCTCCACCAGCTCGCGGTTGATCCGAGGACAGTACCCGCAGTTAACTGACCTTGAGTCGCGCCTCGCGCACTGGTCGTCGCGCGAAACTGCGATCTACTTTTCGTCGGGCTACCAAGCCAATTTGGCGGCAATGACGGCGCTGCTCGACGAAGAGTCCATGGTTTTTTCGGACGAAAGCAATCACGCTTCTCTCGTTGACGGAATTCGGTTGTCTAAAAGCGACAAAATTATTTTCAAGCACAATGATCTGTTGGATCTCGAAGAAAGGCTTTCTGTAAAAACTGTTAAAAATAAAATTGTTGTTATCGAAAGCCTATATAGTATGCGGGGCGACCGCGCACCGCTCAAGCAGGTAAGCGAGCTGTGCCAAAAGCACAATGCTCTCTTGGTGGTGGATGAAGCCCATGCTACGGGGTTGTACGGAGCGGGACTGGTTCAGCTTCAGAGCCTCCAATCACAAGTGCTGATGACCATTCATTGCGCCGGAAAATCTCTTGGAGTCGGTGGGGCTTGGATCGCGTGCGATGCGATCACCAAAGAGTATTTGGTTAATTTTTCGCGGCCTCTGATTTACTCCACGGCGCCTTCGCCGTTACTCGCTTCGGCGCTCACTACGGCCTTAGATTATTGGGATGACGTTGGTGCGGGTCGTGCGGAGTTGTGTTTACAAAAAATGCGTGAGTTCAAACAGAAGTTAGAACAGTTTATGAATCCTGAGATTCTGTCGGGCGACGGGCCCATCCTCTATTTTCAGTTGGGAGAAAATTTGCAAGCTCTTCACTGGGCCCAGTATCTTCAGTTCAATGGGTTTGACGTGCGCGCCATTCGCTATCCAACGGTTCCGCAGGGGCAAGCCGGCCTGCGAATATCTCTGCACGCCAGCCAGGCTCCCGATGATATTCAGGACCTCATTCGCTGCCTCCGCGAACGGGTGTTGGCGTGTTAAAGCCCCGGGGAATTTTTATCACTGGCACTGACACTGGGGTGGGAAAAACGTTTGTGTCTGCTCTGTTATGCCAGGTCTTAAAAAAACATAAAGAGATTTGCTACTGGAAGCCCGTGCAAAGCGGGTATCAAGAGGATGACGAGACGACAGACGACACAACCACTGTTGTTGGGTGCGCCCAATTGACTGAAGCCCAGTGGTGTGCGCCCTCGTACCGCTTGCTTGCGCCTTTGTCTCCCGATCGGGCCGCAGAATTAGAAAACATTGTTGTGGACGAAAAAAAAATCCTGGAAGATTTTAAGGGGCTGGGAAATCGGTTTTTAATTTTGGAAGGCGCAGGTGGCTTGGAAGTGCCCCTCAACCAAACGACTCGCTTATCGGCGTTGATCAAGAAAATAAATCTACCTGTTGTGGTGGTGGCCTCCACTCGCTTAGGAACGATTAATCACACTTTGTTAACTGTGCAGCGGGCGCAGAGTTTGGGCTTGCAAGTTTTAGGCGTCTTCCTCAATGGCCCCGAAGACCCAGGGCTCGAAGCAGTCCTGCAGCGCGAGGGTATTTCGATACTGCTTTCAATTCCTCAGTTTGATGGCGACGACAAAGTCGGCGACGAAGCTCCGACTGCAGCTGTGGATAACTTTCTGCAAACGGTGGAAAATAAAATTTTAGATATTTTTAAGGATTCAGAATTACAAGACAATATAAGTCACATCGATCGTGAGCACATTTGGCATCCCTTCACGCAGCATGGCTTTGACAACGATTTTCCAGTGGTGGTGTCTGGTGCCGGCAGCTTGCTCAAGCTAGCAAATGGCGAAGAGCTCATCGACGGGATTTCTTCATGGTGGGTCAACATTCACGGCCATGCGAATCCGACGCTGGCAAACGCGCTCACTCGGCAAGCCAACACCTTAGAGCATGTGATCTTTTCGGGCTACACCCATCAGCCGGCCAGTGAGTTAACTCAACGACTCGTGGGCAAATTAAAATCAGTGAATCCTGAATTGAAGCGCGTGTTTTTTTCGGACAACGGTTCCACCGCCGTGGAAGTGGCGCTGAAAATGGCGTATCAATTTCAAATTCAGAGTGGGCAAACTGCACGTAAAAAATTTTTGGCTCTTAAAGGTTCGTATCATGGAGACACCTTGGCAGCCATGTCGGTGAGCGAGCGCGAAGGATTCCATCAGGTGTTCACACCGTTGATGGCACCCGTGGACTTTGCACAGCCCGATGATTTGCAAGAACTCGAACGATTAGATTTTTCGAAATATGCGGCAGTTATTTTTGAACCCTTAGTGCAGGGGGCTGGTGGAATGAAGTTTCACTCAGCGGCGTATTTGCAAAAGCTCTGCTCGAAAGCTCGAGAGGCTGGCGTGGTGATTGTGGCCGATGAGATTTTTACTGGGTTTTATCGAACGGGAAGTTATTTTGCGTGTGAGACAGCGGGAGTTCG
This sequence comes from Bdellovibrionales bacterium, assembly GCA_031426555.1. Lineage (GTDB taxonomy): Bacteria > Bdellovibrionota > Bdellovibrionia > Bdellovibrionales > JAGQZY01 > JANPLN01. The sequence goes on from JANPLN010000015.1 coordinate 162,855, forward strand.
GCCAGATGTGATGTGTCTTTCCAAAGGCATAACCGGTGGCTTTTTACCGCTTGCAGTGACCGTGGCCAGTGAACATATTTTTTCGGCTTTTAAGGCCAACGATATGTCTCAAGCATTTTTGCACGGCCATTCCTATACGGGCAATCCTTTGTCCTGTGCGGTGGCTGTGGCGTCCATGGATCTGCTTGAAAACGCGGACGTTGTGCGACAGGTACAAAATATAGTTCGTTGGACGAAGGACGAAATTAAGGCCTTGCACGAGCTCCCGATGGTGAGTGGGGCTCGAGCACTGGGGACCATTGGTGCATTTGAAATCAAAGACTCCGGCAATTATTTGCATAGCGGGCTGTTTGCTAAGCGCTTTGCAAAAGCCTGTGAGGCTCGGGGCGTATTACTGCGGCCCCTCGGCGGCACGGTGTACTGTGTTCCACCGTACTCGACAACGCAAAGGCAATTTCAACAAATTTACACAGCGATTCGCGACACACTTTTTGATGTGGAAAGAGGTTTGATATGACGGGATGGCAAAAGGTTTTAACAGATGTCGTTAACCGGCCAGAGATTCACGGGCGATTTTTAAACACGCTGAGCCTTCTCGAGTACATCGGGGCTCGGAAAATTATGAAAAGCCAGGACGAAGCGCGTATCACGCCCATAACACTGGCCCATATGACCGAAGAAATTCGCCATGCGCAAATTATAAAAAAGCTCGCGCTGAAAGTTGGCGGTGACGGTGTAAAGACGTACTCCGAAGACAGCCTCATCTGTGGTCATGAGGCCCGCGCTTACATTCAAGCCATTGATTCTGCAGCGGCGTCGGTTGTTGGGCCGAAAAATTCGTGGATTAATTATTTATTAACGACATTAGTGATCGAGGAGCGTGCCCAGGAGCTGTATCCGTTCTACGACGAGCTTTTAATTCCCCTTGGACTGGGTGGTCCCTTAAGAGCCATATTCCGCGAGGAAGAAGGGCATCTTGAACAAGTGATCACGGCGCTCAAAGAAAACGGCAAAATTACAGAAACTCAGCTTGAACTGGTTCGGCAGGAAGAACGGATTTACTTCACTACATTTTTTGCAGCCGTTGCAGAGAGGATGCTGGAAACGCCCGGCACCCTGTCTGAACATAAGACTACGATTTTGTCTTGATAGAAAATGCGAGGTCGATGTTATTTTTAATAACTTTGTCTTTGGCCGATTTTACAAGATCAGGAACAAAAGATTTTGAATTATATTTCACATCAAACTTCGTGCGATCCAATTCAAGTTTACCACTGGCCATCATAACAGCACCATCTTTTTTAACAGTTACTGGAATTTTCACTGCTGCAGTTTTTCCACGAATGGTGGCATTCCCCTCAAAGGTTTGCTCTGTGGCCGTTTTTGCAGTCACCTTGGTGATTACAAATTTAGCTTCTTTGTGGTTTGCCACATCAAAAAAATCTGCAGACTTTAGATGACCCACTAACTTTGCATTCATTGCAGCGTCGCTGAGATCTGTGTTCTTGATGGAATCCATGTCAACCGTAAACTCACCGCCGGTGATCTTATCGCCATCAACAGTTAAAAAACCGTTAGATAAGGCAACAGTTCCCGAGTGCTTATCGCTTAAAAATTCTTTACCACCAGTCCAATTAATTGTGCTGGCTGTTGTATCAATCATTTTTTGTGCAGGTGCCGCCAAGGCAACCGCTGGAACAAAAGCTAATAGCGCTACTACTTTTTTAAACATTACTTTCTCCTTTTTTATCTCTCTAACATCGAGAGGTTTTTTTTTAATGAATCACGAATTTCTCTCAAGAGGAGAACGTCCTCAGGAGTTGGTGCCGGGGTCGGTGTCGACACTGGCGGAGCTTTTTTCATCCGGTTCATCATTTTGATGACGGCGAAGAGGCAAAAAGCCACGATGACAAAATCAAGAACAGTTTGCAGAAAAAAACCATACCCAATGGCAACTTCTCCTTTACCATCAGCACCGGCTTCAACGATGACTGCTTTTAAACTCGTAAAGTCCACGCCGCCCATCAAAACGCCGATGATTGGCATTAAAATTTTATCGACCATGGAGGAAACGATTTTACCAAAAGCGCCACCGATGATAACACCGACAGCAAGGTCAACCACATTGCCCTTCATTGCAAACTCTTTAAACTCTTTCACTACGCTCACGCTTACTCCTTGTTTAGCACCACGGCAAACATACTATGCTAGTATTTTCGTTGAAAGCAAGAAATGAGCTCGTTATAGTTTAGATGCATATCTCAGGAGGATTTCATGGTTCGATTTTTGTGTTTCAGTCTCGTGTTCATTGTTAGTTCATGTTCAATAAGTAAGCAGCCCAGCGTCAATTCGCAAAATATCAACGGAATGGAATTTTCCTCTTTGGTTTTACCAAACCAGTTGGATGTATTGATCGTGTCTGATGCACGTTTTAAAAAATCGTCTGCGGCTATGGCTGTTGCCGTGGGCTCCCTCGAGGATCCCGAGGACGCTCAGGGTATGGCGCATTATCTAGAGCACATGTTATTTTTGGGCACCAAAGAATTTCCGAAATCAGACGAATATTCAACGTTCATGGAAACCAACGGTGGTTGGGACAATGCCTATACCTCCGATGAAGTAACCAACTACATGTTCGAAGTGGACAACCAAGCCATTAACGGGGCTCTCCATCGGTTTTCTCGGTTTTTTAGTTCGCCGCTTTTTGATGCTACGTATCTTGAGCGAGAAAAGAATGCGGTAAATAGCGAATTCGAAAAGAACATCAAACAAGATGGCTGGCGCGTGGATCGGTATATTAATTCTCTCGCTGGGCAAGCCCACCCGTATCGAAAATTTAGCACAGGCAACGTCAAAACACTGAAGGCTGTCACTCGCGAAAATGTAATTACTTTTTATAAAAAGTACTACTCCGCAAATAACATGAAGCTGGTGGTCATGAGTTCACTTCCTACCAAGGAGATCCGCGCGCAGGTGACAAAGTATTTTTCGGATGTTCCCAATTTTAATACGACCAAACCAGTTTATCAGGATGCATTTTTCGATGCGAAGCTTCAGCAACATTTGCACTTTATTAAGACCATTAATGATAAAGAGGAAATGACGATTTTATTCAACGTTCCCGATGAGACTCAGTTTTGGAAAACAAAGCCATTGGCAATTATCAGTAAGCTTTTGGGTGATGAGGGCCCCGGTTCCGTTTTATCGGTGCTGAAAAAGGAGGGCTTAGCTCTCGAGATGGCTGTGAGTCAAGACTTCTGGCGCACACTTTCTGTGGATGTAACACTCACCCCAAAGGGTCGAAAGCAGTACCAGAGAGTTCTCTCTGTGATCGAAAAGTACATGCAACATATGCGCGAGCAAAAATATCCTGAATATATTTTTAAAGATGAAAGCGCTGTGCGCAAAATCGCCTTGGACAATCTGGAGCCGTCGTCTTCGGGTCAGCGGGCAGCAAGTTTTGCAAAAAGCCTTATCGATTTTCCGGCCAAGGACTTTTTAGCTAGAAACTATTTGATTCAAGAATATTCTCCCAAAGATTTTCAGTTATTTTTGGATATGTTGGATTTTAAAAAAGCACACGTTCTGATCCTCGGTAAAAACGAAAAGACCAATCGCAAAGAGTCTATCTTTGGGGTTGAGTATCAGCAGGCAAAACTCGACTTTCCGGTTCTAAAGACCCAGTTGGCGTTAAAATACCCAGAGGAAAATAAATACATTCCTACTGATTTTTCTTTGATTGCCGGAAAACGCGTGGTCACCGAGCCGCAGACCAAGAAAACTCCCTCTGGCACTGAAATCTTCGTGCGCACAGATACGGAACTGGGTGTGGCTAAATCCACCATTCGCTTTACAATTCAAGGAGCCGCCGCCACAACCGCGCGCGAGGCGGCGTTGTTGGCTCTTTTCGTTATGGGGAAGGAAGAGGAGCTTCGTGAATGGTCCTATCCAATCTCCGAAGCCGGAGCACGCTTTGATTTAAGCTCTGGCGAAATTCCCCGCGAAATGGTCATCACGGTTTCGGGTTACAGCCAAAGATTGAAGGAAATTTTTCGCGACGGAGTGGGCAGCGCCAGCACCAATCGCCAACTGCAAGTTATGAATATCAGTAATGCTACCTTCGAAGATATGAAACTGCGCTTTGTGCGCGACCTTTCAAATCTCGAAGAGGCCGTGGCTGCCAATCGTTTGAGTGTCGAAGTCAGACACATGCAAAATGCCCAGTCTGTTCATTGGAAAGAGCTTTTAAAAGAAGTTCGTAAGGCACGCATCGACGAAGTGAAGGCTTTTGCAAAAAAGTTTTTTTCGAAAATTTCTGTTCGTGCTATTGCCTATGGAAACATCGACTTGCAAAGCGTTGAGGGCATGCTGAGTTTGTTGCCGCTGGCAGAGGGGGAGCTGGAAAAAATAAAATACCGAGTTGTACCCGAACAAAAAACCTACTCGGGTCCAATCAAGGGTCAGAATAACAATCATGCAATGATCACAATGTACAATATGGCTCCGTGGTCCGTGGAAAATCACGCGCGAGTTCTTGTGCTGAGTCAGCTTGTGTCTCAACCCTATTTTTCTGAGCTCAGAACAAATCAGCAGCTAGGTTATGTGGCTCGCGCTGGCGGCGTTCATCAAAGCGGCTTTGTGGGGTTGAGTTCCATGTTGCAATCGCCAAAAGTGGCGTCGGTGACCTTGCAGGAAAAGTCCCATGCGTTTTTAGTGCAGTTCCTGCAACAAAAAATAGGGACTTTAACAGATGCAGAGTTAAAGCCGATTTTAAGCTCCATCGAAAATGAGCTATTGATGCAGCCGACCACTCTTCCCGAGCGCGAAGCTGAGTTTTTTCAGGCAGCGGTAAAATATGAAGGACGCTTTACGATTCGCAAGGATATCGCGGCGGCGGTCAAAAAAATCAATGCTCAACAGATGAAGGAATTTATAGAAGCCCATTTTTTAAAGCAAAATCCAGCCACGGTCTCACTTTTTTACTTTGGAACTGGATCAAATTTGGATAAGAAAAAGCTACCGGGCAATATTTTTGAAAAGACGGATGACGTGGCATGGGATGTGGTAAATCCCTATGTGCGCTAAGTTTTAACCAGTTAAAATTATACAGGCGCGACGGCTTGCGCCTGCATAAATGAGTACAGGAAAACAGCGTTGGGATTTTTCTGCGCTTTTTTTAATTCCAACATCCCAGCGTCCACAACCTCTTGCGTAACATAACCTGCTTTTACCAATTGATCGGCCGCGCTTAATAACAACTCCGCCCAGTATTCAATAATTTTTCGTCGCTTCTCGGGCTGTCGATTGTCTAAATGCCAGGTAATAACTTCGGTTTTTATCTTCTGAAACCCCACGGCGGATAAAAAGTTGCCTAGCTTCGCGCCCACAAAGGGATCCCCAGCACCGTCAAACTGATAGTCGTTAAAAGCCATCCAATACTTCCATAAATTCGGAGAGTAGGGATCAAGAAAAAACGACGAGTTGACGACCTCGGTGATGTAAATAACGCCACCGGGACGCAATACACGGCGGACCTCGTTTAAGATCTGCAGGGGATCCGGCACGTGCTCTAAGATCCAACAGAGAAAGGCCCCGTCAAAGGAGTGCGCACTAAAATCCATGTTCTGTGCGTCCATTTTTTGAATCGTATAGCGACCCTTGGCCATCGGTAGCTGCTCAAGGGTCACGTTTGCCGCGGCTAGCTGTTCTTCGTTGAGATCAATTCCAGTGATTTTAATTTTTGGAAAGCGACGAAGTAGAATGGAGGTTTGAGCACCAACGCCACAACCGACTTCCAATAAATTTTGCACTTCGGTTAAATCAACGTTCTTATACACCGTGTGTTCAGCGAATTCGGCCTGGCGCATGAGCCGATCTTGTTCGAGGGGCGAGTAGCCATGCAGGTACGGAAGAGAATTTTGGTCTTTTTTGCTCATGATTTACAGTTAAAGGAGAATTCCAACCTCTGCAACTAAAAGAAACATGGGCCACGGGGGACCCATGTTTTTTCACTTATAAAAGGAGAATTAAGCGTTTTCAGCCGGGGCTGCCTCAGCTGGCGCTTCCTTTTTCTTTGGGGGCGCTTTAAATAAGCCTTCCTTCGTCAGAATCTCAATTTTTTTCTCTGCGTTGATCCACTTGTTTTGGGTATCTAAAACGCAATAACGGCCACTCGATTTTTTGAATACTTTGTATTCTTTTGTCTCTTTAACCTTTTCCATTTTTACTCCTCAATAGGGTTGAGCTTTGCACAAGTACCCAGCAAATGGGTCTTGGTCAAGGAAGCGAAGGCGTCTTGAATACTATTATTTGCGAGCCTCCCGGTTGATTTGCTCAAAATTATGGATAAAAATATGAGTTATGAAAAAAATACCGTATTTTTTAATGTTGCTTACTTTTGCTTCGACGTTCGGTTGCAGTAAAATTGATCCGGGCAATCGCTCTAAAACCATCAAAGAGTTGATGGCGAACCGTTATACGGTGAGGTCGTACGACACCGACAAGAATGTTTCCGAAAAAGATCTTAAGATGATATTGGAAGCTGGCTTGGTATCCCCTTCTAAAAATTTCTTATATCCTTACCGCGCATTTATTCTCAAACAATCCAGTGCAAACGGCAAAGCGGTCATAGATTATCTTTACAAAAAGGCCACATACTATGACGACCATTGCCTTGCCGAGGGCAATCAAAAAATGAACCACTATCTAACCGCTCTTAAAACTGCGCCAGTCAGCGTCCTTTTTTTTATGGACGGAGCCCGAGAGAAAGAAAACCCGCTAAACGTGCCTTGGTATGAACTTGAAAGGAGAGCGGCAAGAGACACCATGATTGTGGTCACAGCAATGATGCTGCAAGCGGAGCAACTTGGTTACGGCACAACGTTCACGGCGGCCCTCCGTGGCGATTCGCAACTCGTTGGCGACTCCGAGCTTAAAAAGAAGCTGGGCTTGGACGCAAAACACAATCCGCTAGTGATTCTTTCTTTTGGCACGCCAGTGGCCCCAGAAAAAACTCGTCCAGCCAACTATAAACCATCCCTTGTTAAATATGGATGTATCGGAGAGCCGACTTTGGCAACTACGATTCATATTGGAGAAGAAGATGGGAAACCAGCGATGTTACAGTCGATTCACGATGGTCCAACTCCAAATCGAAAGCCCCGCTGGGAAAACATCAAAGAGCTTTAGCTCTAGTGGCCATTCCGATTCAAATACGTCTCTTTAATATTTTTCCAAAATATTTTGGTAGATTGATGCTGAGGCTCAAAAATCCTGTGGGGGATGATTAGGATTTTGCCTTTTTGTTGTTGAACGATCATTAATGGTGCGTAAATTTTTTCAGGAATACTTAGTGGTGTTCTTACGATTTTGCCATAAGATTTTAGCTCAATATCCTGATGGCCTTGGCAACAACCTAAAAACGTACCTTCGGTTTGCATCTCTGCATATCCCAACAAATCCACTGGCAGGCATCGACCGTTCATTAATTCGGAACACCAACCACCGTAAGAATCTTTTTTCAATACGGCTCCTAAACTCCAATCGGTCACTGAGTGCAGCTTTTCCGTGCTATCTAACTCAATGTTTTTTAATAAAGTATGCTTCTTATTAACAAAACGAAAAGGATGGCCACCGTTTTTTCGAGCGATGAAGGTCCTTCCATACTTTATCGAAGCACCAAAAAAACTTTCAATATCCCGGTGCGGCGATAAATCCGAAGCTAACTGGTTTTTATCAATCCCGTTCATTGGGTCTATTGAAGGTTGAGGGAAAAAGAAGAAAGATTCATTTTTAGATAGTCTTATGGTGCGAAATGAAAATTCGTTGCCAACAAGAACAACAAAACCTCCACGCTTAATGTATTGTTCGATTGTATCTATAAACTTTTTTGTAACATATTCTTGAACAGCGCTAAGAAAAACGACTTTGTACTTCTGTAATTGCTCTCCACTTAAATCTTCGAACTTCGTATTTGTAATAACGGAGGCAGATGATTGTTCATTGGCAAATAACGTGAGCCAGGAGAGCGTAAAATCAAAGTTCTTTTTGCGAAAGCCATTATCATCGAAATGAAAGTTTGCTTGTGGTCTTTTAAAAGAAAACTCAGTAGGCGCCTCTTTTTTGTTTGGAAAACGCCCCATTTTATAAACGATATTCTTTGACATGTAAGCGTAAGGACTTGCGCCGGCATAGATATTATAGGCATTGATTGTATTCCAATCAAAAACGAACAGCACGTCTGCAGGATTTTTATCATAAACAATAAAAGGGGCACCAAACGGCTTAACGGAATTTTCATTTTTTCGAACGGCAGAATAAACGCCTGATTTCCAAAGTCGAGAAATCTCGATAGACGCTACAGATTGCCAATTGCATCCCTTGTCGTAAGAGCACTGAGAATACGTGTTGTTCATTCGGTTGGCCGTAATCTTTGCGACGACTTCCTTGGGTTCAGGGTACAACCTAACAATCTGCAGGTCCTCCTGAGGCTCCTGCAACATAAAATAGAAATCAACTCTCTCTTCAGGCTGACCTTGATAGGGGAAAGCGTAACCACGATCGACTTCGTTTGGAAATACGTCTTTAAATTTATTCGCGGATTCTACTTGCTCTAGAGTCGGGTTTTCGTAAAGGAAATCAAAGTCTGACTTCATTTTCTGATGTGAGACTCGTTCACAGCTCGAATTGAGCAATCCCAAAACCGGCAAGATGAACCAAACAGAATAGGGATAAAAAAAGATTCGTTGAAATTTATTTGTAAGCATTTTTTGGAATGAAATCAGACATCATCCGAAAAGAAGTGGCGAAAGTTGTCGGGAACAAGATGAAAAAAATCGTTTTTTCGAATTAAATCGAATTTCTTTGTCTCAGCTAAAAAATGTCTCCAACGCACTAGATCTTCCGGGCCCTGCAGCCATTGAATCAACCTCTTGTAATGGAGTCCGGGTAGTTCCCGGTATTTTTCAATTAAAGCGTGCTTCATTTTTTGCGGAAGGATCTCTGCCGATAAATATTTAGGGGAGTCGAGAAAATTAAGTACTAGCCACAGCTTTTTATGCGAGCACCAGTCCACAAGTTTTTCAATTTCAAAGATGCTGTAAATTTGTACAGTGCAGACAACCTTAATGATGGCGTTAGGTAGCTTTTCTTTTATTCGATCTATGGTGGCATTTGTTTTTTCCCACTTCGAGGGTGGGCGAATGTATTCACTGATTTCAGCGTAGCCATCGACGCTGCAGTCGATAATAACATTTTTGAACTGGGCAGCTCGATCGATAAAGCGATCGTCAAAAAAGGAAAGATTTGTGCTCCATCGAACTGTCATATTCTTTGCTGCGCTAGTCTCTATTGCGAAGTCGAGTAGGGATAAGTGCGATTTAATAAGAGTGGGTTCGCCACCTAGAAAATAAATTTCCTCAGCATACGGGATGATCATTTTGAGCTCTTCGAAAAATTTAGGAAATTTTAGTAGGTCACTTGTCGCTTTTGAGTAAGCTAACCCAGCTTCTTTATCTTCCCAACCCTGCGAAATTGACTCCGCCATAAGTGCTGTGCTTGTGATTGAATCACACATTCGGCATTTTAAATTACAATTGCTGCCCAACTTGATATCCCAGGAGAGAGGTTTAAAGGCAAGCGAGTTGGTTTTTATTCTGTCCAATGTTTTTTCAAGGTATCGGTTTCCGTCGTGTATGCGCTTACTTCGAAATCCCAAAGATTCATGCTTCCAGCACAGATTACAACGTTCGTCTTGAATGCCATTGAGCAAATTCCTTCGCAGAGAATGCATATACTCGGATTCGTAAGCATCTTTAAATGTATGGCCCTTAAGAATATCGAAGGGTTCACCCTGATCATCACGAATAATGCCTTCGGCATGGCAACAGGCTTTCATTTTGCCGTCCATTTGGTTGCAGATGTGAACAAACGGCAGAGTGCAGAAAGTTTTTTCATTAACAAGTGAGGACATCATTGGATAATGATACTTTCTCTTTTTTTGAGCAATTGGAGATGCGACATAATGCGTGGCGTTTTTCGTTAGGGGTTGGTGTAATGAGTGAGAGTCTGTATTCTTTGACTAGGAAAGCCGCATGCGATCAGAATTTTTAAAATTTACTAATGATTCATTACGAAAATCCAAGGTCGCCTTTATCATTTGGGACACCTACACGAACGGCAACAAAGCTGACCCCCAGATGGTAGACCTTTGCTTATCACTTATAGAGGTTCACCTCTACTTTATGATCGATGGAAAAAGCGACAAAGTGAATCTGTTCAAAAGTGGCCATCAAACTTTTGCCAAGATCCGAGGCCTGGGTTACTCGTATGTTCTATGCCTCCATCCTGATACGCTGATAAAATGTGAAGGCGCCGTGGAAGAGTTGCTAGCACAGGTTCATCGGGATCCTCATCGTGGCGGTTATGGTTATAAAAAAGGGCACAAGCTTTTCGGTACGATTCTCTTGAATTTGGAACAGTGCGAACCGTCGGAAATTGATGGCTATTTAAAAACGAACTCTGTGTGTAGTCTTGTAGAAAAATACGTCTGTTCCGTTGCGGATAATTCCCAAAGGGAAATTCACTCCTCTCGAGCTGATTTAGCAGCGGGCGCAACCCAACTCGTGATTGTTCAGGAAGACACCGCACTTAAAAAGCATTTGCAAGAAGGGTTCAATGTTTGTTTTGCCTTTAATACAGAGTCTTACGATGATATCGAAAAGTTTGAAGGGTTGCTCTCTGCCGAGCACGTTGTTGGCTTTGCATCAGGCTTCAAATTGAATAGGATCGCTTGGAAGAGTAGGGAGACCTGTCTTAAATTGACCTTTGTTGATTTGAACGAAAACGCCTTAACATTTAAAAAAAGAATGTATACGGAATGGGATGGCTTTGATCTGCCCGCGTGGTTTCAAGCGAATTTTGCTGGGCAGCCTTTCTTTTACGAAAAAACAGAAAGCCACTTTCAGGCAAGTTGGCAAAGGGAACTGTCGTTGTGGGGCGGGCAAAAAAATTTCGCCGAGCACTGGTCTTGGTTTAGAAATCTCCCTGTTACTTTTGAAAGAATAAATTTTTTGTTGGAGCCCGGTAAGTTGAGATTTATTCTTCAGCAAACGGAGAGTTCGCTTCTATGGTACAGTAACCTCTGGAACAATGAGTATGTGGCCCATCTCTACGGGGTAAAACAGCTTGCTTCAGCGCAGCTACAATGGTTGGAAAAGGCTATTCCCGAAGATCTTTCTGTAACTCTTTTTCAAGATCCAATCAGAGTCGGCCCAAAAAAAATCTATTTGAGTGGCCAGCCTTCGATTGAGGCCATCAAAAGACTAAACGAAAGCCTTTCGGGTTTTTAAGTAAGCTAAATTAAACCAGCGTCGAAAAGGATGAGTGTTTTCAAAAGCCGACAACAACTCTCTAATATACTCTTTGTGAAAATTTCCATGCAGGCACTCTACAGTAATATGAAATCGATCCTCGTTGGATTGGTTCCACACCGAGTGGCGATTTGATAAGTCCAAAATATAAAATCCCCCGGGTTTTATGGGAATCACTCCAAACTCTTCCATAGCAAAACGGCAGTCTTTTGGGGCGTTTAGGGCAACGGACAATGGGCCAAGACCTTTAGTGTTACGGTCACGATGGGGGCCTACAAATCCACCCGGCTCTACCAGCATAAAGCGAATGCGTTTGTATTTTTCGGCGGGGAAGATGTTTTGAAAATAGTTGGTTGCCACTGGACACAGCTTTGCGATTTCGGTCCAGCGGTAGGTATTGGAGTCTTCCTGGAGATTGTAATCAAAATGACACATTGTTTTTTCGGCAGAAATCCCATGCAGGCAAATGGATTTCCACCCTTTGTGTTGACTGGTCTCGCGATGCTCAACAAAAAGATGCTTTATACTTTTGGCCTCTCGTAGAATTTCATCTGTCGGGAAATCGCGCATAAAAAACTCAAACCAGGGCATTTGTGATGGCGGAGTTAATTTGAGATTTTGGTCAAAAGGTAAATCCCCAAATGAGGATGGTCCGACTTTTTTGCTGAAGAAAAATTTTTCTACGTCTTCAATGGGCGTCATAGGGCTCCCGCATTACGTCGGAATTCATGAGTAGAACCGCGAAAAGGCTCACGAAAAGACAGAGCCATTCAACATGAATATGGAAAGACGTGTATTTTAAAAGCCCAAAAAAGGAGGCTGCGAGAAATCCAAAGCAAATGAGTCTGGCAGAACCTGAATTGGTAAAAAATAATTTCAGTTTATTAAGCATGCGTAGAGTAAGTTCTGGCGCTAAACTAACGACGAGGTGAACATAAAAATAGAGGAATAGACTCCAGTTTTGGAAGGCAAAGGTTTCTTTCCACACAAAAAACAAACTCGCACACGAAAAAATTCTTAAAAAAAGACTTGCTGGGAAGAGCGCAACTAAAAAATAACCGCCCCAAAAACAAGTCATTTTTAGGCTGAGGATTCTCCAGTCTATCATAGACTGTGCCAAATTTCTCCAATGCACGATCGTAGCTAAATGCACATGACCGGCGAGAAAGGCGAAGTAGATGGATAAAAAAAGATGGGCCTGAGGTTTAAGATGCATTTTTTGGAGTCCTTATCAGCCAAACAAAGGGTGGCAGGCGAAACAGCTGCTTTAAAGCTGCAAATACTTTTCTTGGCCGGTCGAAGGGGGAGAGGAAGAAGACGATCGCAACCGGGGCTGCCATTGCAGAAAAATTAACTCCAAAAAATAAAAAAGTTCCAAGATGAAAGATAAGCCGTAAAAAGCCAAATGTCCTGTGCAAGTTAAGTCGAAAGGCAAAGTGGAAGGAAGCAAGGTGTATCCAAATCGTTGCCATATAAGAAACAAAGCTTAACCATGGGTATTTATAAAAAGCGTCGCGCCACGGGGCAAACTGGTGGTAGAAAATAGCTTCGCGCGCAGAAATATTAGTGAGTATCCACCGATCCAGTTGGCATTGAAGGTTTGAGTCGAAAGCGCAACGAAGAATACTTGTCACCTTCCAAAAACCGCTCATCGCATAAAACGTGCAAACCATCAGCTGGACAAACCAGACACTGAGTAAAATTTTATGGCGATGAATCCTTTGACTCTGCGAAGGCGGCCCGCGCCCTGAAAGGGGTAGCAGGCAAAACAGCATAGACATCCAAAGAAAGCCGTGGTGGTTATTACTAAAATGTCCGTCGGAATTAATGATCGCGACCATAAAAAAAACAGCCATCGCCTGAAGCAGACGAACCAATTGGGTCTCAAAGAAAAAGACCAAAAATAGAGAACTAAAAATCCACGCCCATAAAATAGTCGGTACTAAATACTGCAGCTGTGCCGGCTGGAGTGGGCCAAACACCCAAAGCGGTCTATAGAACACTTTGTTTCCGTAAAGAGACATAAAGTTATGATAGGAGCTTACGGCGATGATGAATGAGTAGCCGTAAAACGCCCGTAAGAGAACAATCAATTTTCGAAAGTTGGTAGAATGAGCAGCAAAAAGGCCCTCATCGAGATAAAAAAACTTTTGGCCTCGTAAGGAGCGTATGATTATTTTTAGGTAGTTATTGATTGGATTCATGTTTTCCTAAAAATTTTTCGTCGATGAGTTCGTTCTTCCAAAAAAAGTCTATGGGATTAAATAACTGCTCACGGATTTCCCAAACCACAACATCGTGTGGGTGGTCTAAAGTAAATAGTCGATCAAATTCGAGGACGACATTCTTTCGAGCCTCTTTGTCACCGGCATAGTCCTGCACTTTTTTCGTAAATTCATAAATTCTTATTCGCGGGAACATTTTTTCGATAAAAATGGATCCTCTTTGAGGAGGGTTGAATATTTTGTTGTCTATTTGATGAATGTAGATTTCGCGGTTAACAAGGTACTTGTCTGGCTGAGTGTGAAAAATCCGCCAGGTGTAGGCGGGGTAAAGATTGATGTTGCCAGTGATCCATTCGAAAAACATGGAAAAAATTAATTGTAAAACTACAAACAAAACCATGAAAAACTTTATTCGTTTAAGGTCTTTCATTTTAGCACCTAACAAAAGACGTTATTGATGTCGACACCAAAGCCTGGCACCTTAAAGCTCTCAACAACATCTTCGCCGTAAACAGTAATTTTTAAATTATTTTTTTTCGAAAGTCGCAAAAGAGAATTCATAAAGGTGACGCCCGAGGCGCGTAATGCATCCATATTCCATCCCAGCATGGCGAGACTTGGCGTATAATTGAAACAGTTGCTGTACCAGAGGGCGACATGCAGGTTTTTGTACTTTTCTAATTCAGTCATTAAAAGCTCGGAGGAACTCACGATATTGGTTTGAAGGTAAGTTTTTTTAAGGGGTTTGATCTGGTTGAAAGTTTTTAAAAAAAGAGTTTCGTTCCCCCAAATTTCTAGCTCCTGCTCCCATTTGCAGAGCAACTGATCTCGATCCACTGTCATAAGTTTATTTTCGAATATCTCGGGCCTGCGGCTTTCGAGCTGCCGCCAAAACGCGGGAAAGTCTTTGCCATCCCACTGAGTATAGAATTCTTTTTTTATTTCCAGCATGCTTTGGTTAACGTCGAAGTAAATAAATTGAGCGTTTTCGTTAAGCTGATGTCTTTGGGTGAGATGCATATCCATCTGCCCCGCAGGCAAACCGACGTACAAATCAAATTTTTTAATGCGGTCTTCCTGGTAGGGGGAGCGCGCCTGTTCCGTGTTGAATAAGAAAATTTTTTTATCGAGCCCGTAGGCCTCGATATGCAGGCTCTCAAAAATTTCCTCTTGGTGATCGCTGAGTTTATTTTTATTTCTGAGTGCTTCTAACGGCTGCTGAATTTGGTTAAATCTTTCTAGGAGTGAACTTTGATTTTGCTCAGGGTATAAAAACTGTTTTTTTTCTCGAAGATCGTTGGGAAAATTGACCAATTCGTAATTTGCGGACAGGGCAGCCCTTACCCAATTCCAACCAAACAGTTGTGGGCGAAAGGTCTGCGAACCCGGTGCTGTACGTAAATACAAAGGAGTGTAGTCATCATGCACGTTTTCGGCGCTTCGTTCAGCCAGAGGTAATTTTTGAGACTGAGTGGGACCGCCAAAGTGAGGGCGTCCCAATTTTTCCCAGAGCTCAACATTAATAAAAAAGGCCTGCGCATGCAGTCCAAACCATCGGTCAGCTCGATCGAGAAGATGTCCGACTAAAAAGACATTTTCGGAAAGATCGCGCAAAAAAGTTCTGGCACACGAATAAAACTGATCTTTTAATAGAGTTCCGGGTGTACAGACAAATGCCCACTTGGTGCCCATTTCGGAACAACGAGCCAGTAAGTCTGAAAGTTGCACACCCGCAGATAGCCGATGTTGTCGATTGGCTTTCAGTCGCATAAAATGTTCTGTGATATTTGCACACTTATTGAAGAGGTCTGCGTTTGAAATTTCTGGATTGTATTTCCAGAGAATATTCGCGAAGGCGGTAGGATCTGGTTTTTTCTCGTTGATCATCGGAGTTTTAACGATCGAGTGCTTACTGAGTTCCCGGCGCCTTAGGCTGACGCTTTCAGCAATTTTGTTATAATAATTCGCACCATAGCGTCCGTGTAAAATAAGATGAACGCGCGTTTCTTTCGAAAAATTCCATACTCCGTGTTGATTGGAAATATCGACAGCATATCCGCTGCCGGGTTCAAAGGGAACTGTTCCCCAATTTTTAAAAACCCAGTGGCATTCAGGTGGCATATTCAAGGCCACGTTCAGCGGACCCAAGGATTTGTTATGATCATCGCGATCTTGATGGAAGTTAATTCGACCACCAGGTTCAAGGTACATAAAGCGAACCCGATGAAATCGCTCGAAATGCTCAGTTTGCAGGAGGTCTTTTAAAAAGCGTGTTGTTTCAGGGCACTGTTCACTGATTTCTGTCCATCGATAAGGTGCTTCCAATTCCGAAGAGTAGCCATATCGGTCTGAGGAAAGCGTTTTATCCGAAGCAATGCCATGCAGGCATAAGCTCTTCCAGCCGTAGTTGTCTTTGGAGCGGTGACCCACGGCGCGTGACTCCAGCTCCAAGGCTTCTTTGAGCATTTGCTCGTGGCTAAAAGCGGGAAGAGAAAGTTTTAAAAAGGGAATCTGCAATTTTTTATGAAGTTCTTGACCAGAGATGCCATCGGCAAAAAGCTTTATTCGTTCCGCTGTAAAGGCCTCTGTCATGGCGTTTAGCGGCAAGTAAGTATCGACCACGAATTGCTCGCTGACGGAATCAGTTAGAATCTCTTGCATTGAAAGTCGTCCCCCGGTGTTTCTGTGAAAAATAGTAGAGCGATTTTAGAAAAAATGATATTAAATTTAAGCGAAGGGAGCGTATTTGCTAAGCCAATTTTCATTAAATCCAAACCTCAAAAACCCCTTTGTCGAGTTTGATTTGACTCACTCGGATATTTTGGCACCGAGTCGAGAGCTCGTAGATAGTTTACAAAATAACTTCGAAGATGGGAACATTCTGATTATTGAGGGGTTGGTCCCCGAATCGTTAGAATATTTTTTAGATCAGCCGGCGGTGCGTTTTTCGGAATGGGTTCCCCCGGTCGAAGATCATGAAATTTTAAACGACAACATTCTTTCGACCCACCCGTTCTGGGCTTTTTATCCCCACGAGCCTACGATTCGTCGTTTTCAGCACCACCTGCGTCTCTTTCAGGAAAGTTGGGAGCCATTACAGAAAAACCTGTTTCCTCGATACGAATATAAGAGGCGCTACTGGAGCTGGCGCATGAATCAAATGGATTTGGGCTATCTTCATCTTGATGTTCCACCTTTGTACAAAGAGCACCAAATGCGGAGCTTTATGAATTTGAGTCGCAGAGCAAGAATCATTGAGGTCGGGCCAAGTTTAGAGAGCTTGATCGCAAAATACTATTCCTCTGAAAAGCTGGATGAGCTAAAGCATCTGAACGCAACAGATTACCTGCAGGAAATTAAGAGTCGTTTGTTTAAAAAATTGAAGCTCGATGAACATTATCTTCCCCGACACGTCTTGCGTTTGGCTCCCGGGGCAATTTGGATCAGTCATTCGTCGCTCATCACCCATGGCATTGTTTACGGCGAAAAAACTGTTTGTTTGGAAACAAGAATACCGGCCGAGCAAATTCGAAAAAAAGAACGAATTTTTAGTAGAATTTTAGAAGATGTGAAACACCAGAGAAGTTCCACTTGCGACGATTTTAAGGTGCATCAAGCACAGTCTCCTTGAGTTCAAAGAGCGGCCCAAGCTCGGGGACGACGTCTAACAGCGCTGTCCCACGCATTTTATCAAGCTCAGAGTTGAAGTCGCAAAACTGCGAAATCAATAATGATTTTTTTTGCGAACTAAAGACTTCTTTTTTTAAACTGGCTCGAATCAATTGCTTTCCCGAATCCCCCAGCAAACGACGACCAGAGTGATGTGGGCCCTCCAAAATTTTTGAATTTTCGAGCCGTTGCAGAGCGAGCTCTTTCATTTTTTGCGGTAAAATTTGGAAGTTAAGATAAGCGGGGCGGACAACTGCATTTGAAAAAGTAATTTCATCGTGCGGTTGGTAGACTTTTTCGAACCAGTCCCATAGCTCATCAAGTTTGAAGATGTTATAAATTGACACTGCGGCTGTAAACATCACCGTTAACTGCGGAATTTTTCGAAATTGTAGCAAATTTTTTTCGAGGTCTTCGATAGAAAACTTATCGCCCCCTCGAATGTATCGATAAAGCTCTCCAGCGCCGTCGACACTCACGTAAAGGTCGATCTGTTTGAAATGCGACATAAGCTTTAGCAGCTGTGGAGTCACCATTGTGCCATTTGTGGAAATATCTAAAATCACTTGCGGTGCGATTTCCCATTCAACCAATTTTTCAAGCACCTTTACGCCTTCAGACTCGAGCAAGGGTTCTCCACCGCGGAGGGCGACGTACGCCAAATTCTTAAAAATTTGCCGATTGGAAAATAGCTTTAAAATACTTTCGAGTTCTAGTTTTTCGGATCGTAGACCATCGGGTCTGTTGAGGCGGGAGCCAAATTTGGCAATGAGTTCACGGTCCTCGGCAAGCCAAGACGTGGATGAGACGGAGTTGCACATACGGCATTTTAAATTGCATTTGTTGGAAAGATTTAAGTCGAGATATTGGAGGTTTATTTCACGATCATTCTTCTGCGGAAGTTCTAAGTTAAACCTACGAAGTGTGTGTTCAAAAAAAATCCGCCGAGAATGTCCAAGAGTTGCCTCTTTTTTTGCACAGTTACCACAGGCGGAAGAAAATTTTTGCTCTTGCATCTCCGAGCGCAAGGTTTGAAATTCAGAACCCGACAGAATTTCTTCTAGAGATTGCGTTAAAATATTACCATAGGGCTTGGCGTACTGGGCATCGGGCCCAACGTCTCCGTTGGGTTTTACCGACAAAGCCAGCCAGGGCGCAAGACAAGGAAGGGAGTTAGGAGGTGTAATCTTCAAGCCCCCCTGTGCGGCGAATATCCAAAGTGACGCAATGAATGGCGCCGTCCCAAAAATACTGATGGCGAAAGTTCCAAGGAATAGCTTCGACCCCATGATGTTTAAGTTTGTCGAACACGTCCTTGTTATAGCCATTGGTGATCACACACTTTTCAGACACACTAAACATGTTGACATCAAAAACTGTTTCGTCGACGTAGCCAATCCATTCTTTCAGCCACTGTTGAACAAAGTCTTTGTAAAAGCGTTGCTTTTTGATCTTCTGAAAATATTCAGGAAATGGATTGGGGCTGTTCACTTGAATGATGTCCCAATTAGAAAGAGCTTCTGGAATATGTTTTGGGTTCCAAGCAATAACTAGGCCTGGCTTAAGCAGGGCAATTTTTCCGTCGAGATGCCCTGCGCAGGGCGCTGCCTGAAAGCGGTAGGTGTCTCCTAACTCCTGCTGCAGCCACTGGATGCCGCTGGGAGTTCCCTTTCCTTTTTCAACCCATTCGCCGTCACCCGCGTGGCTGTAAAAAATGTCTTTGCCACACTTCAAAAGATTTGCAGCGTGAAAAAGAATTTTTTTATCTTCAAAGAGATCGTACGTCGAAGGGTGTTCTGTAAAGAAGGGAGCGGGCATCGACGTCCAGCGCGCTCCTTGGTCAAAATAGTCTTTAAAAAGAGAATAGTAAGCCCAATTTTCCAAGTAGCGGTTGGCGCTTTTCGTGTACGTTTGGATCAATTGATTTCCGGCCACTAGCACGGTGTCTCTGGGCATGAGGGGATGATTTGGAAACGTAAAATCAAAGAGGTTGAGATCTAGAGTTCGCGCTTTGCCGGTGTTTGTGCCCAATTCAAACAAAGTGGATGGGCGTCGGACTTTTACGCCAAAGCTTTCAAATATCTGAACGAGCTTCTGTAAATCTTCTTCGGTTTCACTAAGAATCCGATCGATTCCGTCACGCAACTCGTTATCTTGGGAATAAGCAAAAGAACCCGGTGGATAGGCTTGGCCGACAAGAACTTCCTCCAGAGGCTGAAATTCTGAGAAAATAGAAATAGGACAGTTTGTGGTCATGGTGAAAGCGTATTTTCTGCGGCGGCCCCAGCCAAGTAGCGTTGGTAGTATTCCCCTCTGCGGCCAACCACTTCGTTATAATAATCCTGCGGCCAGTGATCATAGTACCCTCGGATTTTTAACTCTGCAGATGCCGCTACAAGGCTGGAAAGCCGCTGAATCATAAAGATCAGCAATTGCCCGTGATTCAGAGAAAACCCATCGATGACCTCGGGGAGCGAGGGATGATCGTAAAGAGTCCAAAGGTTTTGACTATAAAATTTTTCGCGCAGACTGGAAATAATGAGTTGCACTTCGATGGGGTCACAATTTTGCCAATCCGCCACCGCGAGGATGGAAACCTCTGTGGTGCTATCTTTATTAAAGTTCATCAGCTGCAGATGGAGAGCGTCTTTAAAAGTTTGCGAGGTCGCTTCGGCTATTTGAATTTTATTTTTAAAAAATGCATCGCGCGCGAAGGGGCACGGCGGAATGTTGCCGAGGAAAGACAACGGTGAAGACAGCCGTGTTTCAATCCATATTTTAATAGAATTATTTAAATCCAAATCCGTCCCCACCGGTTGAAAAGTAACAACAGTATGCTAATTTAAGTCCCATGATAAGATCACCAGAACAAGGCTTGACCTCGAGCGTTACCGAGCCACTTCACGAGCGCCTTCTGACTAAAACAGGTAACGCTGTTTATAACGATGATGTTCGAGTGTTCCTCGGCAAAAATATTGCGAACTGGTTTTCCAACGACGAGCAGTTTGGCTCTATGGTGGACACCGAGAGCTATATTTGCGAAATGAAGACGTGGATTCGTTCGAGCCAAAGCTGCACAGTGCTTGGTCTTGAAGACTTTGAGGTGGGCTGCGTTAGTCTCGGCGTCACACAAGCCCTCGATCAATTTCATTATGATATTTTACAAAGTGGGCGTCGCTTGCGCCTGCTGCGGGGCGAGTATCCTTATCACCGCGACGTGCACCCATTCTGTTTTGAAACAGATTTTATTGACGATGCAGCTCTCACTCCGGGGGACGCGGTGATCATCAGTTTTCCTTTCAGTGCCAGCGGAAACGAACCGCCGCGGCTGACTGAAATTCTTGATAGTTGTTTGCGTTTGGAAGTGCCGGTATTTTTAGATCTGGCTTGGTTTGGAACCTGCGGTGATCTGGTTTTCGATTTGCGGCACCCGGCCATCACCCATGTCGCATTTTCACTCACCAAAGGTCTGACCTGTGGCAACTATCGATCAGGTGTTCGATGGACACGAAAAAAAACCGACCTTTCCACCACAGATCGCTTATTGCTGCAACAGGAGTGGAATCACAGCGTACATCTCAATCTAAAGATTGGCCGCGAGTTGATGAAAAAGTTTGGTCCAGATACCCAGTTTCATAAATATCGAACGGCGCAAATGAAAGTGTGCGAGCGTTTTTCCCTAGAACCCAGCCCCTGTGTGCATATTGCCACCTCCAAAGAGGACCGCTGGCGAGAGTTTAGCCGCGATGGAGTGATCCAGCGAATTAATTTGCGCGACGCGATTAAGTTGCTGAATCGCGTACAAGCTGAATAAATGAAGGCCATGCAGGTCACTCGTCAAACCAGCCCAACAATATGTCCGTTACCGTTTATGCACACCTACATTACGGCGAATGGTTCAGCCGTAGCCTGTTGTGAGTCACAGGAAAGTATTTTGTCGCCGTCAATCAACAACTTTCAGGCGATGTGGAACTCGCAGAATTATAAAAATTTGCGTCAGTCGCTTTTGCGCGGTGAAAAACCCGAAGTGTGCCGTAAATGTTGGTCCAATGAAGAGATCGGAATGCCTTCCAATAGAGAGGATATGTGGCGCGATCTCGAAAATGGTCTTTTTGGTGATCCGAGCCTCGCAGTGCAAGAAGATTTTTTGGTGAGCGAAACACCGGCGGCCATCGAGATCAAAACCAATAACCTCTGCAATCTCAAGTGCCGAATGTGCCATCCCGAAAGCAGTCATCGCGTGGGAGAAGATAAAGAAATCATTGTGAAGTACAGAAAGAACCTACCTTGGTCGCAAACTGTGTTGAGCTCGGGTCAGACTGTGGGGGCGCTAATTTCTGAAGGGGATGCATTTTTTGAAAAATTATCAGTTGTTCAATACTCGGGTGGCGAGCCTCTTATCAGCGACGAGCAGCTCGAGTTGACGCAAAAATTAATGCAATTTGATCCTGGAAAAATTCATTTGCGCTACTCAACAAATTTGACTCATCTGAGCTATAAGAAAACAAGCTATCCCGACATCTGGAAAAATTTCCAAAAGGTCCATGTGAAGGTGAGCATCGATGGTGTTAACGACGTCTACGACTACATTCGTGTTGGTGGTCATTTTGAAAAAGTTGTGGAAAATATCAAACGACTGCAAGACTTTCAGCTCCCAAACCTGCAGCTGAGCATCGGTTTTACGACTCAAGCGTACAATGTATTTCAGCTCCCAGAATTTCTCGAGTATTTCGAAAAAATAGTGCCGCGAAACTCGATCACCACCCATCTACTGCATTCACCCAAAATGATGATGGTGGATGTTTACCCACCGGCTATTCGAGAACGTCTGATTCACAAACTGCAGAGCCGGAGAGCTGACATTAACAACGTGATTGCGGTTCTCCAAAAATCCACACCAGAGGCTTCGTATTGGACTGCTCTTTGTAATTATACGCAAGAATTGGAAAGCAAATATTCCGTCAGTTTCGGCTTTCATTCTCTGCTCGACAAGTACTTAGCGGATTATTGACGTGTCGAAAGATTATTCCTGTCACTATTTAGAAAAATCGCTAACGCTTTTGCCCACCTCCGAAGTGCGTCCGTGCTGTCGTTTTGATGTGAGTCGCTATGATGTTAAAGATTTCACCTGGGATCATAAAAAACCCCTCGAAGAATTTTATACAAGCGCGCAATACAAAACGATTCGACAACAAAGCCGAAGCGGCCAGCCCGTGGCCGGTTGCCACCGTTGTTACCGTGAGGAGGATTTAGGGATTAAAAGCATGCGGCAAAAAGATTTTCCAGGAGATGCTGCAAACAACTATGATGGAACCCTCAAAATTTCTATGATCGAGCTAGGCGTGGGTCGAATTTGTAATTTGAAATGTAGAACTTGTGATCCTTACTTTAGTACAAAGTGGGAGGCCGATGCGTTGGTCGCCAATAAGCCCATCCCCGACAAGGCATTGGATGTGGATCTCGATGCTCTCGATGTACAATTTTTTAGAAATACGCGATTTTTGAAGATCACTGGTGGTGAGCCTTTTTATCATCCGGCTTTTGAGACGCTCATTCATCGCCTGGTTCAAGAGGGACTGTCCGCAAATATTGACATCGAAATATTTAGCAACGCTACGAAAGTTCCTGTCGAGGTTTTTGTGGAAGCCTTGAAGCGTTTTCGCTCAGTAACGATGACTCTCAGCATCGACGGTTTGGGAGCTACGAATACATATCTTCGCCATCCAAGTCGGTGGAAGGACATCGAAAAAAGCGTCGATTTTTGGCGTGCTCTCAGGAGCAGCCAGACAGCACTGAAAGTTCAATTCGCAGTCACGGTTTCGGTTTTTAATATTTTAAGTCTCTTCGAATTATTCAATTGGCTCTACAAGATAGAAACAAACCAACCGGGGATCATTATTCAAAATGTACAGGACCCAACTCACTTAAATGTGTCCCATTGGCCGTTGCTCATTCGGAAAACGATTCAGTCGAAATTCTTACAGCAAAAAGAAACCTTCTTCGCAACCCATGTCGTAAACGCGACGCTTGCAAAAAGGATCGGGACCATCGAAAAAATGTTAGAATCTGCCATCGAACAAAAAAACGTCAGCGAACAGTTTTGGCAAGAAACCCTTGCATTAGATAAAGCGCGGAATGAATCCTTTGCTAAGGTATTTCCAGAGCTTTTTCAAATTGTCTCGAGCTCACTAAATGAAGAGTTCACCGAGTTCCGGAGCGGCATCTAAAAGACGTGTCTGTCGTTTTCGATCAAGTCTGTCGGTGTAGTCCCGAAAAGCAGGAATGAGGTGCGACCAGTCTCTGCCTTGCATATGTTGCAAATGATCTTTTATATGATTCTGAATATTGTTGAGAGTCGCTTGGGGCCATTTTTTTTCGGAAAGTATCTTTTCCTGATAAGCGAGAATTTCCGACTCTGCCTGATTTTTTAAATTTTGCGTAAGGACCTGCGTATTTAAAAACGCCGGCGCGGTGACTCTGTGGGAGTGGAACCGAACACCCCTGTTGGTAAAGTAGTCGATGATTTTTGGGAGCTGGAATACATTGTAGACCTGAATCGTGCAGGCCACAGCAATTTCTTCGAACACGATATCGCTTCGCGATTGGACCTCATCGAGGTGCCTCTCAATGGTGGAAAACTGCGCACCCGTGCGAATATAATTATAAACATCGTGAATTCCATCAATGCTCGCGTAAATCGACACCGATTTAAATTTCTTCCAATAGTCAAAAACCGAGACACCTTTAAAATTTAATGTCGTTAAATTTGTACTGTACTTTAAACGAATGTGCGGAGCGCGTTCCGAAAGCAGGTCTAAAATGCGGTAATGAAGTGGATCCATCAACGGTTCTCCACCAGCAAATTCAATGAGATCCAAAGATTCAGCCATTTTAGCAAAATCAATCCACCATTGCTCTTGATCCTGAAAACCAGAAATGAGCGGTTTTTTGGTTACATTTTGTTTTTCGGCCGATGAATAAGCCCACTGATTATACTTTTTCATAAGATCAGAAACTTCGTTCCACTCTGAGGCCCAGGAGCTTGAGTCCACGGGGTGGCACATTCGACACTTAAGGTTACACAAGTTACTCAGCTTGAGTTCGATGGTCTTAGGCAAGTAGGGAACATGTCCAGAGGGATCTACCTGTTTTAACAACTGCGAATAATTGGACCATCGACTTCCCGGAAACGTGCGCAAAGCGCGCTGTCGCATGGAGCGTGTGCCCATGCTTTCCAGAGTCCAGCAGTCTTGGCACGCCTCGGGCTTTTCTCCGTTCAGAAGCTGTTTTCTAATCTCTTTGTACTGCGGGCTGTTCCATAACTCCACAGCCGAAGAGTCTCGTACATTGGATATGGGTTCGCTGCGGCAGCAAAGTTTAAAGGTGCCCTCTGTTTTGGTCGCAAGGTGGGTGAAGGGATAAATGCAAAAGGTGGCGCTTTTTTCGGCGTCCTTCAAAACCGAATTCACTTCTGTAGCAGTGGCGTCTGGTGTTTGCAGCATCCCCAAAAAGTCTCAGCTTTCCGAAGCCCTGACAAGGAGTTTGCTCGACATCTTCTTTTTAGATGCATGGAGCCAGCTCACGATATAAAACGGAAGAGGTATGAAAAAGCAATTAATGCGAGCTTTTTTGCTCGTGGCATCACTGGTCTTAGCAATTGCTTTGCTTGAAAGCTATTTCAGAATTTTTGGCAGAGACAGGTTTGATATCACAATGCACCTAAAGCGTTCTTCACAGCCCGAAGACTTGCGGGTGCAACTCGAAAAAAATACTCACCATAAATTTGATTTCCTCCATGAGGGCAAATTTGTTTATCGACAAGAGATCGAGACGGATGAGTGGGGGCGACGAAAATCCTACGGACCTAGGAATTCAAAATCCCTTGTTCTATTTTTTGGTTGCTCCTATACATTCGGGTCAGGCCTTCAGCAGCACGAAACCTTGCCCTATCAATTTAGCAAAACGACGCAAATTGATTCTCTGAATTACGCCTTGCCGGCCTACGGCCCCCATGGACTGCTTCGCCAGGTGGAGGTTTTACCCCTGGGTGAGCAAATTCCTTCGACCTACTCGTCGGTCTCTGCGGCCTATGTATTTTATGGCTTCCAATGGCGTCGAGCCACTGGTGGAATTGGATGGGTTGCAAAAATGGGAGGGAACCATCCCTTCTATAAATTGGATCCGACGACCAATGCGATCTCCTATCAAGGCCGTTTTGCCGAAGCGCAACCAGTTAAGATGTGGTTTATAAACCTGTTTAATAAGCTTCATTTGCTGCATTACCTTCCTCAGATATGGGGTAACGATCGCGTAACCAAAGACGATCAACTTCTTTTTTGCGGTATGGTGAACAAAACCCAGGAACTTTTGCAAGAAAAGATTGGCCGCGAATTTAAAGGATTAAAAATAATACATCCCTCTTTTGATCACGAAAAAATGTGGAGTGAATTTCTTTCGGGCGCCAAGGAATGTTTTTCTCCGCAGGTCGAGCTCATCGAAATTAAAATGCCTGGGAGCAGAGAGCAATGGGCCATCGATAGTGTATTGGAGGATCATCCCAATAGTGATTTTAATAAGCTGTTGAGCGATCTTCTTGCGCAGCGATGGCAGGGACAATTAGAAAAATAAAAGTAATCAATTGCAGCTGCATTTGAAAGTCGACCCCCAAAATAAAGGCTGTCCCCAGATGAAAAAAGATTAGCAGCCACCCCCAAAAGAAATCGAACTTTGGCATAAATAAAATACCAACCGTAGAAAGCTGAAGACCGATGAGCGCCAGCCAAAGAAGTCCCGACAGGTAATAGTGATTTTGCAGAAATATCATGAGGTCGATATTGGCCATGACACCCTCACAATAGGTGCGAGCGATATGACTGGGCAGCGTGGAGGAAACATCTTGAAACCAGTGGTCGGCATGATTTAAAAAAAGTCCTCTTAATTTCCACATGCCAGAGCTACAATAAATACTCAAACAGAACGCTCGCAAACATAAAAAAATCTGGGCAGAGTTCAAAACTGATAAGGGTATTATCAAAATAAAATGCGCTGCTAGCCAGCCGAAGTGATCGTGGCTAAAGTCGCCAAATGAATACGTCGAGTAGATCAAAAGCAACCAGGCAGAGGCAGTCATTGTACGAAAAACGAGAAGTCTTGGTACGAAGGCGGTGATGAGCTGTAGACCGAGCGCCAGAAAATAAAAAACTTTTAAAGAAGGGGGTTCAGCAATAGTCATTTGGGCTTTTTCGTAAATTTGCGACCGCAAAGTCAGCAAAACTAAAAACCCCAAGGTGTAGAATATGGATAAACACCGTTCGTGCAAACTCGTTGTTTTAAAATCTAAAAATTTCGTCAACATTTTCATATTTCTCTTTTGGATTTAAAAGAATATATCCTGCAAGTGGTAATTTTATTTTGTAGATTCGTAAAGGCGTTAGACCCTGACTCTTTAGATGCGAAAATAAAAAATCTTTCTCGGTGATAGGCTCCCCTTGTGCAACTTGCGAGGCCAATCTTTGCAAGTTATACCAAGTCTCAGATTTTTTTAAGGAGGAAGAGCTGTAGAGTTCCAGGCCGCGGGTCCCCTGGACTTCCAAATCATAAAAATTCCAATGAACGGAACTTTTGGAAAACAACGACCAATCAAAAAAGGGCCCCCATTCAGACGTATTTTTCCAGGGCAGTACTACTTGCGCCATGAAAACAAAACTAACAAAAGTTAAGGCGGGAGAAATTTGGCGAAGGTTCCAGTTTTTCATTTCCGATTTACTTTCTCTGCGGTTCTCTGAGCGAGATGCTCCCACAATACGGTGTGGCCTTTGTCGTTGAGATGACAACAATCATCTGTAAAAACCGATTCGGCTGTGTTTTTAAAAATCGACGCAAGGTTAATGACTGGTAAACCAGCTTGTTGAAGCTCCCGCGCTTTTTTATGCAATAACAGGTAGTTGGTTTTTCGTTCATTGAGTTCATTGGTATCCGTCTTGGCTAAAAAACCCAATTCTTCTGCCGTCAGTATTTTTTCGACCAGATAGGGTGCTGGCTGGAGCGCATAAATGGATGTGACGTTCAACGACCGAGCCATGGTTTCTTGTTGCCGTATAAACTTAGACCAAAGCTGTAGGTTCGTCTTTTTGAGTTGCGATGAATGAGCTGACTTCCATAGACCGTCCCTGGGTTTATTGATTTCTTGCAAGGTCAAAAAAATTCTTTGCCAGCGTTTTAAAATTTGCGTTTTAAGGATGGTGCTCACAACAGAAAACCCTGCGCCATAGTTTTGTAGCGCTTTCTGTTTTTGGGAAATTTCCAAATAATCGCTAAAAAGATGCAGCTGTTTCCTTTTTGTCTCGTAGTGATCGTTGGAAAAATAGAGTCCTGAAACCAAGGATGTTGGAAAATAAGGCGGATAAATGGAAGAAGCCCGGGGATGCGCTTCATTGACGCCTTCGATATTGATTGAAACGTCGAGCTTGTCTAAAAAAAACGACGCGATGACAAACTGCTGAGGTTGTCTGTAGCCAGAATAGGCGAAGTTGAGGATCTTGATTTTTTTAGAACGTTTGAGCAGTCGATTGAGGTTGTTTTTAAAAACGTTATTTTTTTCCTCAAAGTAGTGCGCTTGCGTTGCCACTGATCCGCCAAAAATTCCCACGTAAAGGGTGTCGGGTTGTTTTTCAAGATTCCAAAGTTCGGGTCTTTCCACAAAGCCGTAAACGAGGGTTTCTAAAGATTGGTTTTCTTGAGTAAGAGGGCGGGAGTAACCAAAAAAAGGATGGGGGTATTTGGGACTTTGGCGATTGAGGTTTGTAGCGTCTCCCAACTTGTCAAAAAGCTCCTCGGCAGGACTGCCCTCGCTCAGGTCATTGAGAAGCAGCTGTAGCTTTTTGTCCAGGCGAGGCTCTAAAAAAAACCGACAACCAAGCTCGGCCAAGAACGCGCAAATACATAACGAAAGACAAAATAAAAACATTTTACGACGCAAAGATCGCACGCTCGGAGCCATATCGTATCTTACTGAGAAGAAGATGAAGGGAGCAAGATATCTTGACCGTTGCCACCTTGCGCTGATTGGGCTAGGATTCCCCCATGGCGACTCAACAATCTTCGACTTTTTGTTCCGTGCCTTGGACGCAGCTTGCGACGAACTCGTCAGGTTACTATCGAGTGTGTTGCAATGCGCTGCCCGTGAAGAATCTTGTTCGCGATGGGCAGGGAAAAGTTTTAACAGTTTACAAAAATACCTTCGAAGAGGCATGGAACGCGCCGACGTACCTCCAAATTCGCAAAGAGATGCAGTCCTCTGTTCGTCCGGAAATGTGCACTCGCTGTTTTCGTGAGGAGGACGCCGGAGTTGAAAGTGCACGGCAAAGATGGAATCGCCGCTGGCCCGAGCCGGCGCTTCAGCAGAAAGCAGAAGGGGCAGCTCCTGCAGTTAAGTATGTGGATTTGCGCTTAGGAAATCTGTGTAACTTAAAATGCAGAATGTGCAATCCCTACTCCAGCAGTAAGTGGGTCGAAGAGTGGAACTCGGTTGCTGGAGTTAAAGGTTTAGTGCCAGACAGCTCGCTGTCTCCCGCAGAAGCGGAGCGCCTGCAAAAAATGGACTGGCCCGAGGACGAAAAAACCTGGGTCCATTTATTGCCAATTCTCAACACCGTCGAAGAAATATATCTTACCGGTGGCGAGCCATTTTTATCTTTGAAGCAAATCGATCTTTTGCAAAAACTGGTAGATAGCGGGCGCTCGCGCGAAGTGGTTATTAAATACAATACCAATGTGACGATCTTCCCAGAAAAAATCGTCGCTCTTTGGGCAAATTTTAAGACGGTTCGACTCAATTTAAGTATCGATGGCGTGGGCGCTACGAACGATTATATTCGTTTTCCTGCAAAATGGGCCTCGGTAGAAAAAAATTTAAAAAGCTTTTTTGAATTAAAAAAAGCGGGCGTTCCCTTGGAAATCAGCGTGCATACAACCGTACAAATTTGTAATATTTTAGAGCTCGCAAAAATCCTTCAATACTTTAGAGAAAATTACGGCCTGACTCCGTATTTTAATATTCTCAATCACCCTGCCTGTTTAAATATACGGTCTATGCCGCAGACCTTAAAAGACGTTGCGCTGCAAAGACTGCATCCTTGGGCCAATGAAAAGGGAGTGGGCGAAGTGATTTCGTACATGCTGGCCGAGGATTGGTCGGAGTCTTACTGGCCAGAGTTTATCAAATACACGTCGCAACTAGATGCAAACCGCCATCAGAAATATATGGTCAGCGACGTCGATTTACAGCTTGTGGACTGATGGGGACTTAGATATGTAATTAGGGGTATGGCTAATTACTGGTCCTCATATGATTTCACCAAAATCCCCTTTGCAGATATAGAGTCAGTAGGGCAGCGAACTCTCCTTTATCGAGATTTGTTTTGCGTCAGTTGGCTGCTGGGTCGTTTTTGCAATTATAAATGCTCCTATTGTTGGCCCTACGCTCGCTCCGACACAAGAGATCACCGCCCCACAGAATTAGTTTTGAAAACGCTCAGCGAAATCAAACGTCAAGCGCGGGCGAGAAATTTTAACTCTTTTCATTTTTCGTTCAGCGGCGGTGAGCCAACACTTCACCCAGGATATCTGGACATACTAAAAACATATTCGGAAGATCAACCTCAGTGTAATTATCAATCATTGCACATGACAAGCAACATCAGTGCTGGTTTGGGTTACTTTAAAAAGTATGCCGAAGTTACCAAAAATATAAATCGCGTGAGTATCACTGCCAGCTATCACAAAGAAATGACAACGAAAGAACCTTTTGCAGAAAAATTAATTTTTTTACAAGAGCAAGACATCAACGTCACCATCAACATGGTCATGGTTCCTGAGCGCTTTGAGCTTTTGTGGGAAGAGGCTCTCTATTTTCACGAGCAGGGTATTAACGTTACCCTCAAGCCGCAAAGCAATCCAACGGCTACGGCGGTAGTTTCAGGATATTCTGATGAGATGTTAAAACGTTTACGCAACGGAATGCCACAAAGGGATTACACGACAAAACGATTAGAGTCGAAAATGAAAACTTCGCAAAGACCAAAGCCGCGTCTCGCAGCACTGCCAGAAAAAGATGAAACTGGCGATGATATTCCTCAGATCATGCAAGTGGAGTTTAATGATAAGCTGGGAAAGAAGTGGTTTATGGACCAAGCCGAACGCTTTAACGCCTTTAATTTTAATCAATTCCGTGGCTGGGAATGTAGCGCGGGTTATCGCAGTATTATCATTCGTGAGCCCGATGGCGCCATTAAAAGAAGTTACAGCTGCAATGACAAACCCCTTGGCTTTATTGAAACCGGCTTCGAACTTTTTCCAACAGCAATGCCATGTATTACTCAGAGCTGCGTAAGTAGTGCGGACAGTAAAATTCCAAAACGTAAAGCGGGGTCCAAGTGGCCTCTTTGGCCTGGGGACACCGCGAGTGTATAAGGCGTATGAAATACGGGTCGTTCACCTCGAAATAACCAGCAAATGCAATGCCTCGTGCCCAATGTGTTTGCGAAATGTATGTGGTGGCAAGGTAAACCCCCAGCTGCCCCTTACAGAACTTTCGCTTTTTGATTTAAAAAAAATCTTCACTACTGATTTCGTTCAGCAGCTCGACAGAATCTATTTATGTGGAAATTATGGGGATCCTGTAGCGGCACAAGATACGCTAGAGTCTCTAAAATATTTTAAGGAGACCAATCCGCAAATTCAACTGTCCCTGTTTTCAAATGCATCGGCACGCGCCGCGGTTTGGTGGCGCGAGCTCGCGACCCTGACCAAGGATGTGCATTTTGCAATTGATGGGCTCTCCGACACCAATTCGATTTACCGCCGTGGTACCCAGTGGGAGGTCATTATGCGAAATGCACAGGCTTTTATTGATGCCGGTGGCCGCGCCATTTGGGATTATATTGTTTTTAGACATAACGAACACCAAATCGAAGAAGCGCAAGAGCTTGCAAAAAAAATGGGCTTTCATAAATTCAATTTAAAAAAAACCGGCAGATTTTTTAGCAACACCAAAACCGAGGTAAAGTCGCAGCAAGCCGTCTACAACTTGGACGGTGAGATTGATTATTTCTTAGAGCTGCCTCTCAATCCAAAGTATCACAACGCAGCGCTGGTCAAAGAGGACGAGCTGGTGAAGAAGTATGGGCATCTCGAAAAATATTTAGATCAAACGCTTATCGACTGTAAAGTAGACGCAGAAAAAAGTGTGTATGTTTCGGCGGAAGGTTTCATTTTCCCCTGTTGTTGGACGGCGAATCAATTGTACCCTTGGTATTTGGAAAAAAGATCTTCACAGGTTTGGGATATCATTCGTTCACTGCCAGAACAAGAACAAGAAATTTCGGCGCTCAAACAGCCATTGTCAAAGATCGTCGAAGGGGAGCTTTTTGCAAAAATCAAAGACAGCTGGTCATTGCCCAGCACTAAACTCGGCAAGCTGAAACCTTGTGCGAAAACCTGTGGGCGGGAATTTGATCCCTTTAGCGAGCAGTTTCGCTAGTGAGAATTTTAATTGTTATATTTAGCCTGTTATTGTCGCCCTTATTAATGTTATTTGCCTTAGAAGGCGCAACTCGCTGGATTCTTCCTACGGACTTCTGGAATGGCCTTCAGTTACAAAAAAAAATTAACAGTAATTCGAATTTAGATATTTCACCGCTATATCGTTTAACTATGGATTTGGACTATCTTCCACAAACGCAGTTCGACCAACCCGTCTATGAACTTAAACCCCTCGTCAAAGACTATCGATATTTGCGTAAGAACACTTCTGGTTATGTTTTCAATGCGCCAAATGAAACCTTTCGGCACGTTGGGCGTGCTCTACAGGATGGGCAAATAATATTTGATGTCGAATATAATTTCGATGAACATGGGCGTCGAAAACTGCCTTTCGAACCTGAAAATCCTTTTTTGAGTTCACGACACCTTATACTTTCAGGCTGTTCATTTGACTTTGGAGAAGGGCTTCAGGACAACGAAACATTGGCAGCTCAGTTACAAAAACGCTTCCCTGGGAAAGTTTATAATTTAAGCCGATCAGGAGCGTCTGTCGTGGATGCTGTTGCGTTGATGCAAACAACCCAGGCATGGGATACAGTGGAGCCTTCGTCTGGCATGGTCCTCGCGCATTTTTCGATAAATTTGCATATGGTTAGATTTTTAGGCACGTTGATGAGTATCGGTCGGTGGAATCAGTTTGGAGCCTTTCTTGAGGAGGATCCAAAGAACTCTGGCCATTTTCG
This sequence comes from Bdellovibrionales bacterium, assembly GCA_031426555.1. Taxonomy (GTDB): domain Bacteria; phylum Bdellovibrionota; class Bdellovibrionia; order Bdellovibrionales; family JAGQZY01; genus JANPLN01. Next base: position 195,402 of record JANPLN010000015.1, read on the forward strand.
GTTTGGAGGACTGTACGCAAAAAACCAACCGTTTCGAACGGGTATCGGTATGGTAATGGCGCAATCGAATTTTTTAAAGGCCATCGAATTTGATTGGCCCCCCATCGATGATAGAGCTTTAGAAAACTACGCAAGGGTTCTTCTTTTTTTGAAGCTAAAATATCAGCAAAAAACTCGTTCCAGCAACCAACTGGTTGTTTACCTTCATCCTGGCGAGGAGCAAGCGAGAAGGATAATCCCATTTTTAGAAAAATATGGAATTTATTATCTGGACTATTCCAATTTACTGCTCAAAAAGTTTGCCACGGAATCATTAACTATTCCTCACGAAGGGCATCCCTCAAAAGAGTATAATAGAATCTTGGGGCAACAAATTACGCACGATCTTACTTTGCAGGAGAACAGCCTAAAAATTTCTAATTAAAAAATCGTGTAGATAAACGGTGTGGCAACAGTCCCGCTTCCTAAGTAGAGAAGTGCTGAAAGCGAAACAAGAACTAGAAAAAACGGAATCAGCCACCATTTTTTATTTTCGACGGCAAACTGCCAAAGTTCTAGAATTAGCTTCATTTTTTTGCCTCTATTATTATAAGTCTATGCATATTTTTTTTCTTTTCCAATATAAAGTTCCCCAAGACTAACAAATCCAGGTCCGTTTTTAAAAAACATAAAATGGCATCACGGGGGGACTCTACAATCGGTTCGCCGCGAACATTAAAACTCGTATTTACAAGCATTGGCACGCCGGTGCGCTGTTCAAACATCTGGAGAAGCCGGTAAAGCAAAGGGTTTTGTTCCCGTGTTACCGTCTGAAGTCGAGCGGAGTAATCTAAGTGGGTCACTGCGGGAATCGCGGACCGCACGGCTTTTATTCGTTCTTGAGAGGTGAAAAAATGACTGGAAGGCTCAAGCCGATGCTTTGGCAATAGATCGGCAACAAATAACATATAAGGGCTTTCCGAGGGACATCCGAAAAACCATTCATGGGCTTTTTCTGCCATCACAATCGGAGCAAAAGGCCGAAAGGATTCGCGAAATTTAATTTTCAAATTTAATTTTTCCTGCATCTCCGGTGAACGGGAGTCCGCAAGAATCGAACGCGACCCTAAAGCTCTCGGACCATACTCCGATCGGCCCTGAAACCAACCCACCGCATCTCCTTTAACTAAGGAGTCGCAGGTTTTTTCGAAAAGAGAAGCTTCGTCGTGCATTTCATAAACGAGCCCCATTTCGTCGAGACATTTTTGAATTTCATCATCTGTGTACTCAGTGCCTAACAAAGCATTAAACATGCTGTCACTATTTCTCAATGTGTACCGAGGCTTTTGAAAATGTAGGGAATGGGCAGCCAGCGCTGCACCGAGAGCACTTCCGGCGTCTCCTGCCGCGGGCTGAATCCATATCTCTTTAAAAGATCCATCGCGGAGGATTTGGCTATTACTCACACAGTTAAGAGCCACACCACCAGAGAGGCACAGCGAGGGAAGCGAAAATTCTTTATGCAAAGAGCGCGTTAGGCAAAGCAAAAGATGATTGAGTGCAGCCTGTGTAGACGCAGCAATATCCATGTAAACCTGCTCAATAAAAGATTCTGGAAGCCTTGGAGGTGCGCCAAAAAGCTCAGAAAGTTTTTCACTAAACATGTTCCGTGTTGAGGCAAAGTCAAAATACTGAAGATTGATCTCAAAGGAACCGTCATCTTTCATACAGACAAGATTTTTTAATATCGCATCAAAAAATCGTGGCTGCCCATAGGGCGCAAGACCCATGAGTTTGTATTCCCCTGAATTCACTTTGAATCCGCAAAAAGTCGTCATCGTGGAATAAAAGAGTCCGAGTGAATGTGGGAAATGGATCTCCTTTTGCATTTCGATTCGATTATTCTGTCCCACAGAAACGGTCGACGTCGACCACTCCCCCAGTCCATCCAAGGTGAGAATCACCGCCTCAGAAAATGGAGAAGGAAAGAAAGCACTGGCCGCATGACTGAGGTGATGCTCCGAAAAGAGCAGCTTCTTTTCGTCAAATCCAGCGTCAATCTCGCGTAGGGCTTTTAGAAGATCATTTCGTAGAAACAAAGTTTTGGTAAAAGATTCTGAAAAGGTTTCAACAAACGAGACAGGTTTCCAGGGTGCATCGCGAAGAAAGCTCTCGATCTGCCGGTCTAGTTTTAGGAGTGGTTTTTCGTAAAACACAACAGCGTCAAGCTCGTGCAGCTTTAATTTGCTGTGGGCTAAACCCGCTAAAACTGAGCGACGTGGGAATTTTGAATCATTTTTTATCCTTGAGAATCGCTCCTCTTGCATCGCAAAAACCGGTCTGCCATTTTGCAGGAAGGCTGCAGCACTATCGTGATAGTAACAAGAGACACCAAGTATATTCATGCCGCCTCAAAACATTCGATCAAAGCGTTGACTGCTGCGGCTCTTATGCCACCCATGGGTTGTGGTTCTCGATCGCACAAGACGTAAACTTAATCCCAGGGGAGTTATGATTAGAAAATAAAAAAGGAGCAAAAAAACGGGCTGAAGCAACCAAGCTAAGACAATTCCGACATAAAACCATAGGGTATTTAAAAAAGACGAGTAGCCTTGATGGAAAACAGCTGGAATCAATAGTAAGCAACTGAGTCCCCACGGGTGGGGAGCAAGGCAAAAGATAACGATTGATAAAATGGCGGAAAAATAAGAAAAACTTTTCGGCGATGGACGAGGCGAATTTTTTAAACGGCGAAAATTAAATCGAGTCCACATAGACTTCAGATCGGGTCGAAGAATCATCTTGGTTTAAAAGCTCACCCATATCGGGGAAAACCGAAGCGAACGACGTCCCCCTGATAGAATCCATGCGCGTGATGTACTCACGGAATTGCGGCATTCTGTTAGACCAGTCTTCAGATTCCATAAACTTAAGCATTCCCTCGAGGCGTTTAATCCCGTAATCGTTATTTACAAATTCTGGATCATTTCGGTAATTCTTAAGAAGCCACGAATAAAAACCTTCGTACTTACAGCGAATTTTTCGTTTAAACTCTTTAGGAAAAACTTTTACGTTCAAATGGGCGGGGTGATAGACAAAATGGTAATTAATCAAACCAGCGCCCAGAGGCCATGCATTTATTTTTTTAAAATTTTGTTCTAATTTCCATCGAATAAAGTCGGGTATGTAATACATGTTCAGCATCTGCACAGCACAAGCGATGGTGACTTCCACATGGTCTGGAGTTTCATCGAGCAGGCGCAAATGTTTTTCGATGGTTTCCCAGTTAGCGGGATAACGAATGTACGAATTCATTTCGTGGACGCTATCGATACTAAAGTGAAAACGGACACGGCGAAATTTTTCCCATAAAGTGAACAGTCTTTCGGGAAGTTCAATGCCGTTGCTGTTGTAGCGAAGTTCAATATTTTTTGCGTAGCCTCTTCGCACGCATTCCTCGAGAAGTTCGTAATGCTCTTCAATGATGGTGCTTTCGCCCCCGGCAAAGTACAACTGTTGCATGTGCGGAATTTGCTCGTAGAGCTCTTCCCAAAAAATGGGATTGTCGCGATGCCAATCGTAACTTGCGCCATCCACGCGACCGCTATTATCCCAGACCATAACTTGCTTCAGTTCCGCATTTTGGATCTGTGGGGAAAGCTTTTTCCAGTCTGAGACCCAAAGCGAACTGTCGTGGGGTGAACACATGATGCATTTCAAATTACATTTCGTACCGAGACGCAAATCCACATAATAAATTCGCGCGGGCACAGAGCCGTCCGTGGAGGTCTCATCGATCAATTTTTGCAAATCAATTCGTGAACTCCAATATTCGGTCTCCCAATTTCTTTTCGAGCGGTGGCCAGCAGCTTCCTCTTTAAAGCATTTTGTACACGACGCAGGAATTTCACCTGCCAGCATTTTCAGTCGCACATCACGCATGTATCCGTTGTTCCAGCCTTCCAAAAGGGGAGTGTGGTTCAGGTTGGCGGGTTTTCCGTTGTCGTTTTTTAAAATACCCACTTCTCCTCCCCAGATTTTGTCGTTGGTGGCCCCGGCGGAAGACGCGTTGGCCGTGCAACAGACGCGCATGTGTCCGTTGGGCCGCGTAGAGAGATGAATCCACGGCAGAGCGCAGTAGGTTTTACTGGGGGGTAGGAGGGTTTTTTTATCCATGGGCAAAAGAATATGTCAGAGACGTTAGAACAGGCAAAGGGAGAGACGCACTTAACAAGCCGAGTTAGCTGATATCAATCCAACTTCACATCCGTTTAGGAATCGAGTACAGCCATCCCATGGAAACGAGCGAGTACAAAAACAAAGTCATCAATCAAGAAGCCATGCATTTTTGTTTAAATGTAGTGGAATTTTTTGAGGCTTTACCAGGCGACCGAGAGTTTTTTAAAAAAGCGGCTCTGGATGGGCTCACATTTTGCCAATCTCTGCAGGAAGTGGGGCTCTACATCTTAAGCCTTAAGGAGTTGGCACTTCATCATCCGGTGGTTGATAAGGATAAGTTTTTGAATGTGGCCCACCGAGTTGGAAACGACACGCGACATTTGTTTGCATTCTTACAAACTACAAAGCTCTTGGCAGAAAAAAAAGATTTTAAATCATGGGATCATTTTTTTAGCGCCGCAATGGTTGCCGTGGAAAACGAAGAATCCATGGCGGACTATCTGACAACAGTGCGCCACCTCACAGAGAAACTGAATTTCACCCAATGGCCCGATTTTTTCACAATGGTAAAGCGCCTCAAGGAGCAATCTTCGTTTTTGGAGGTAGAGGTATTTTCTGCCGTGCGCCATGGTATCCAATACTTCGAGGAAAGCGACACCATTAAAGGCTTGTTTCGAGTTCTTGCCGAGACACCGCAGTTTTCTGGAGCCTTTGCCTATGGGCAGCTCGACAGCAAAAAATGGCTCATCGAAGAAGCGCAAAAAGTATGGGGCCCTCACTGGGGCACGGTTTTCGTTCTTGCGGGATGGATTGGCGTATTGCCTCGGATGATCTACGACAAAAAAATCACAACCACAAAAATCTATTCTTTCGATATCGACGGTAGCGCCACCAGAGCTTCTGAATTTCTTAACCAGGCGGAAGTTCAAAACGATTGGTCCTTTAAATCATCCTCGCAAGACATTACGACGATGCACTTTCCAACAACTTTCACGGTACTTCGTAAAGATGGAAGCCCTTGTGAGCTTTTGACGATGCCAGATGTCGTGATCAACACCAGCTGCGAACACATCCAAGACATCACATCGTGGTGGTCGCAAATTCCCTTAGGTACCAGGGTGATTTTGCAATCGAACGATGGATTTCACATTCCTGAACATGTTGCTTGTTTTAAGAGTCTCGAAGACTTTGCGAAGGCGATGTCCCTCACTCGAACCGATTTCATCGGGGAGAAAGCGTTACCGGAATTCAATCGTTTTATGTTGATTGGTGTAAAGTAGTTTCTTTTCGAGCCTTAAAATCATGTGAGCAATAACATCGCTTGTGCGGACAAATGACAGGCGTCGTTGGCCACTGCACAGAATCTAAGTTTTCCACTTTTTTAAGATGCTCGACCCGTCGCCACGAACCTAACGGTGGGCTCACTCCGCACATAACAGATCTTTTGATGTCTCCATTTTGTTCGAGGTAAAGAGTGTCGATACCAACATAGCAATTCCAGCCCTGCCAATTATTTAAATTATTAGTTGTTAAAAACGAGTTCGAAATCATTCCCGATGTTTCGTTCGTGTTCCTCTTAAAATACTGATTGTTTAATTCTTTGGCTCGCTTCCCTGTGAACATGGTACGCCAAGGTAACTTGTTGGCATGAATTGAATTCGATTTCATCCACTCAAGTTGTTCCTCACGATAAGGCCAGTCCTGATTTACTTTTGCTTCGGGAGCGACTTCTTGAGCAAACTTCGACGACGGGAGGAGTGTGAGTTTTTGTAAGGAAATTGTTTTCGCTTTGCTAAATTTTTTAAAATACCCATGGGCAGCGACGCATTCGTCCCATTTTTTCGAGTACATCAAAAGGAGAATGCAAACCGACACTCCCTTGCGAGTGAGAATGTTGGAAACCGCCGTTAAATGCTTGGGATCGGCAAATTCCGGGTGATAACTTAAAGTCACATGATGAAAGAATTCCGCATGTCGTTCCCACCAATCGAGGGTGCGAATCCCGTTGGTGACCAGCATCACTTTATTTTTGGTTTCGTGAATAGCGTTGATGAGGTGCTCAAAGTCTTTCCAAAGCGTGACTTCGCCTCCGAGAAGTTCAAAAAAGATGGTCTTTTTTTTATGCAGAGTTTTAAAGATCTCGTCGATGGTCTTTACGGTTTTTACAGCCTCGCTCAGCGTGGGCCAAGCGAAACTTCCATCATGGCATTCCTTGGCACAATAGGCGCATTTGTAAGTGCAATGATTGCCGAGGTTCCAATTCACAAAGAGCAATGGATTTTCAAACGTTGTTCGATTGGTAAGAGATGGCCCGAAACCATCAAATTTTTCAAAGGCGATCGACATGACCTAAATCTATTGTTGTTCTACTTTGTCGGCTAGTTTATTCTCGAAGTCATATGGCACTGGGCGGCAACTCACGATTTTGTTCTCTTCCGTTTGTTCGACGAGTTGTTGCGCCGTCGGGAATGCTCCGACCTTGTTGTGATTTTTCGGCACCCTACAGCTACAGCGACGAGGATTTCAAAAATTTGCAAGCTGCGTTATTGGCCGATATTCCCCATCCCCATTGCAGGATCTGCTGGGAAAAAGAAGCGGTGGGTGTGGAGTCGCTGCGCTCCGAAAAAACCTACGATAACTTAAATCGAATTCGAGTTCTCGAATTGAATTTATCAAACCTCTGCAACCTGAAGTGTAGAATGTGCGGTTCAGATTCCAGCAGTGCATGGATTGAGGATGAGATCTTTCTGAGGGAAAAAATTATCGATGATCCGTTTCGACCAAAACAAATTGAAAAGCTTGAGCGGGCTTTTAATAACAAAAAAGCTCTTTTTGATTTTTTAAATTCTTTAGATTTGCAGGATTTGGAGCACATCACGTTTTTTGGCGGTGAGCCTTTTCTTCAACCACTGTTTGCGGAAGTGCTGGAGTATTTAATCCGTAGTAATAGAACCAATATTTCTCTTCGTGTGACAACAAATGGAACAATTGTTTTAGATAAACATTTGTCCCTGCTAAAACAGTTTGAGCGCGTTGATTACAGACTGAGTATAGAGGCCGTTGGAAGTTTGTATAAATACATCCGGGGTGGTGAAAAGTTTTCCTTGGCCGACGTCGAAAAAAAATCTTCATAATATTAAAAACACCACCCACTTTCAGGTTTCTGCAAACTGCGCCCTCAGCGCATACAGCGCTTTTGGAATTGCAGATCTTTACATTTGGCTGAACGAAAATCTTGGTGGCGCCGTTGGAAAGGCGCATTGGTATGATGTTTTTGATCCTCCATATCTCGCACCGAAGGTGCTCCCTTTAGCGATCCGTTTACGAGCAAGAGATCACAATGTTGAAATTCTTCAAAACCATGGGCTTTTATCAAAACACCTTGAACTAGAGGTAAGCAGGTTACTGCAAATACAAATACCCACGAAACGCGAGGAAACTGCGCAATTTTTAAAATTTACTCGGATATTGGATGAAAGAAGGAATGAAAACTTTTTTTCTTTTTTACCAAAGGATATCGATTTTATTTAAATTTCAGTATTGTCGGTATCGCCGGCCGCATCGCTGTCCTGCGAGGGTTTCGAATTTCCACTGAGCTGGAGTTGAGCATTGTCTTTAGAAACATCGCTCGATGCAGGATCGAGTGACGTCACTCCCGGTCCACCGCTATTTAGAGAGGCCGCGATGGCCACAAAATTTGCAACTTGATCGGCAAATGAGGGAGTGGACGACCCGCCGGCGCGCAGGTTTGGATCGTCAGCGGAATTTAAACGAGCGAATGCAACGGATGCGGTGAGTGCGCTCATTGAAACAAAAAGAATATATTTTTTTATCACGAAATTCCCCTCAAAAAATCTTAACATACCTATCGACATATTCCACAAGTGATTCAAATTTTTTTGTAAAAAGTCTCGTATTGAGACAATGGCTAAAAGTCTAGAATGCGCGCTTTGCTTTAAAAAATTCTTTTAAAACCAAAGCGCATTCGGACTCGAGAATGCCACCGACCACTTCCACTTGATGGTTGTGTTTGCGATTTGATAGAAGACCAAAAATACTTTCGGCCCCACCCTTGGGATCGGAAGCGCCATAGACCAATGTTTTAATCCGGGCCTGAATCAAGGCCCCAGCACACATCGCACAGGGTTCTAGGGTGGTGACCAACACACAGTCCACCAACCGCCACGAACCCAGGCGCTGACTGGCCTCCTGAAGGGCGAGGAGTTCGGCATGGGCCGAAGGGGATTGTAGAGCTTCGCGTAAATTATGGGCACGTGCAATAACTCGGTCATCCTTGATCACCAAGGCCCCCACCGGCACCTCGTCTTTGCCAGCGGCAATACGAGCCTCATCCAGGGCCAAACGCATCCAGTTTTCATGATTTTCGGAAAGATTCACGGCATCCATAGTCCGCCAATTTATAAGGCGTTTCGCCCAATGTCATTAAAGATGACAGCCTAAAGTACTTTTGTTAAGACCATCCGTTGAAGGGCAGGTGATTGACTATGTCATTAGTAAGATTGCGCGATGGCGAGAGCTTTGAACAGGCTTTCCGTCGTTTTAAGAAATCCTGCGAAAAATCAGGCGTATTATCCGAAGTTAAAAAGCGCGAACATTACGAAAAACCTGGCGTTCGAAAAAAGAAAAAATCGATGTCGGCTCGTAAACGTTCGTTAAAAAAAGTACGCCGCTTTGGAGATTACTAGCCAGTAGATTACTAACTTGGAGATTTATTAGTCATGTCGCTTAAGCAACAGATATCAGATGACACCAAAGACGCTATGAAGGCGAGGGATGCTGACAAGGTTAGCACTCTTCGCTTTTTACAAGCTGCTGTTAAAAATAAGGAAATCGAAATCCGTCCCAACGCTTTAACCGATGAAGACGTGGTGACGGTCCTTAGAAAGTCCGTCAAACAACGACAGGACTCGATCGAACAGTATGTGTCTGCGGGGCGAACAGACCTCGCCGACAAAGAAAAAATGGAGTTATCGATTATCGAGGGATACTTACCCAAGCAAATGAGCGCAGATCAAATCGAGGCTGTTGTAAAACAGGCTATCAAAGATGTCGGTGCCACGTCGCCCAAGGAAATGGGAGCCGTGATGAAAGCGGTTCAAGCGAAAACTAACGGTACCGCAGACAACAAGATCGTCAGCGAAATAGTCAAAAAGTTACTTCAGCCCCAATAATTAATGTTGAGATAACGGAGCCCCCTTCCAAGGGAGCTCCTCTTTATTTGGGGATAGGAACTACAATTGAAATTTAACCAAGACTTTATTGAGCAGGTCCGAGAGGCCAATAACGTCGTCGATATTATTGGTCAGTACACGGAGCTCAAAGGCCGAGGGCACCAATTTATGGGGCTCTGTCCATTCCCTACCCACAACGAAAAATCCCCCAGCTTTTCAGTCTCGGACGACAAACAACTTTATCACTGCTTCGGCTGCAAAAGATCAGGCAATCTCTACACTTTTTTGCAGGAGCACAGCGGACTTAGCTTTACCGATGCTGTTGAGTTTCTAGCTCGCAGAGCCAACATTCCAATGCCCGAGAACATCGAAGATAACAAAGAGCGCACTCATAGAACTACTTTTTTCCGCATCAACAAGTTTGCAGCCTCCTTCTTTTACCGCCAGCTTAAAACCTTGCCCGACGATCACATCGCCAAAAAATATCTCGTGCAGCGCGGGCTCACCGATGAGGTGGTCGATGAAATGAAAATCGGCTACGCCGGCGATAATTGGTCAGACCTTTACGAATTTTTCCGCGACAAAAGCGTGCCTCTCGAAGAAGCCGAACGCCTCGGTCTCATTAAGCCAAAAAAGAACGGCTATTTTGATTTGTTTCACCACCGCTTGATCTTTCCCATTCTCTCCACTCAAGAAGACGTGGTGGGCTTTGGCGGACGGGTGCTAGACAAAGAGCAAAAACCCAAATACCTCAACAGTCCCGAGTCGCCAGTTTTTCACAAAGGGCGCACCTTTTACGGACTCAACTTTGCTGCCAAGGCTATTCGCCAACACGATCGCGTTGTGATTGTGGAAGGCTACATGGATCAAATCGCCCTCTATTCAGCCGGGATTAAAAATGTGGTTGCCACCTTGGGAACTGCCCTCACCGAGGACCACGCGCGGGTGATTCACAAGTACACGTCGCAGGTTGTCCTGATGTTTGATGGCGATTTTGCCGGCATGACGGCCGCCGAGCGCAGTTTGCTGCCGATGTTTGCCCAAGGATTGTGTCCGCTGGCCGTTTTTTTACCCGAGTCCTTGGATCCCGACGACTATGTAAAAAAATATGGCGCCGAAGACTTACAGAACAAAATCAATCAGGCTCAGGAGCTTTTTATCCTCATGATCAACGATTGGTTGAAAGACTCTAAGTTTACGGCGGGCGAAAAACTCGTTTTTATGGAAAAGGTCGCACCCTTTCTCAACGCGATCAGCGATCGAAGTCTCAAAGATCTTTACGTTAAAGAGGTGGCCGCGCGACTTTCTGTGGACACAAAATGGGTGATTCGCTCTCTGCAGGACGAGGCACCAAAGCCTCTGGTTTCGCAAAAACCAGCATCGCTTGAACAAAAACCAACGGCACCCGCTGTTGACCCCAATGAACCTCCTCAGTGGAAGCTCAAAGGCGCTCCAAAGGAGGAGCTTTATCTGCTGGGGGTTGTCCTTAACTCACCAGAATCACTTGTCAAAGTGATCGATACAGAGGTGGGAGCGAAATTTTCTTCAGAGTCCGTGAAAAAACTACTGTCCCTTGTCATCGAGAGATATAGACAAAATCCAAGTGATTTTGATAAGCTGGCGCCGCTAGTGGTCTCGCGCATAAAGGACCCTGAAGAACTTACAGGTTTGTTTAAATTTTGGTCCCTGGATGGACCCGATGGCGAGGTTATGAAGACCACCTTGAGCTGTATTAAAAGGGTCGAAGCGCACCATTCTCGGCGCCAAAGCCAAATAATAGCAGGACAGCTCCAAAACGGAGTGGAAGGTACGAGTTTAGAAAAGTTGGAACAGATCATGAATATACACAAGAATCGAATTCAATTAAATCGCCCCGTAAAAGGAGAGCCATGAACAAGCCGAAAAAAGAAGAGGTTCCCGTTATAACCGTCGACGAACAAAAAAAGATGATCAAAGAAGAGCTCAGAAAGCTCGTGGAGCTTTCGTTAAAAAAAGGCTCTCTCACTGTTGAAGAAATCAATGAGTCCGTCGCTGTTGAAATCATAGCTTCCGAGGCTTTAGATTCTCTTATGCATGGCCTCGAGGTGCAAGGTGTGAGTATCACTGAGCATGTGCACGAAGAGGAAGAGGGCGAAGAAACAGCCTTCCTCGAAGAGATAGATGACAGCGAAGAAGAAGACGTGGCAGAAGCTACCGACGTTAAAGGCAGTGATCCTGTTCGCATGTACTTGCGCAAGATGGGAAGCGTTTCGCTTTTAACTCGCGAAGGTGAAGTGCAAATTGCCCAGAGAATCGAAAAAGGGGAGCGCCAAATCGTGCGCGCCATCCTTACTACACCCATCGGAACGCGCGAGATCATCAACCTTGGTGAGCGCGTGGACAAAGGCCGTTTAAAAGTAAAAGCGATTTTCCGTGGTCTTGAGGACGAAGAAACTCAATACAACGAGCAAGAGTACATCGATAAAATTCACGAATTGATTGGCGAAGTTAAAAAGTACGAAAAGAAAGCCAAGCGATTTTTTAAAGTTCTCGAGCAAGTCGAAGTTTCCGAAAAAGACAAAAAAGATGCCGAGCAAGAAATCTCTGTAATGGTGGACGAGTTGATGGTGAAGTTTGAATCCATTAACTTTAACCGCAAAACAATCAACCGGGTTGTTATTAAGTTTAAAAACTTAGTTCAACGCATGTCGCAGCTTCAAGGTCGCGTGAAAGAAGCCGTTGCAAAAACGTTCTCCAAAGATCTTACGGTTCTTGCCGAGCGCTATGCAAAAGTGGAATCCAGCGAAAAAGAAATCGCAGTTATGACCCGCGAAACAGGTTTAAATTTTAACAAATTCCGCGGGTACTATTTGTCGGCGTCGGACGCACAGTTGCGTGTTTCCACACTGACCGAAGACACGCAGATGCATTTCAATTGGATTCGCGAAACCAACACAGCCATTTGGCGTGGTGAGCGCGATGCAGACCGTGCAAAATCAGAGCTCGTTGAGGCCAATCTTCGACTTGTGGTTTCCATCGCAAAAAAATACACCAACCGTGGACTTCAGTTTTTGGATTTGATTCAAGAAGGCAACATCGGTTTGATGAAAGCCGTTGATAAGTTTGAATACCGTCGTGGATACAAGTTTTCTACGTACGCCACGTGGTGGATTCGTCAGGCTATTACTCGCGCCATTGCCGATCAAGCGCGCACAATTCGTATTCCCGTGCACATGATCGAAACCATCAACAAGCTTGTTCGTACATCGCGCTACCTTGTTCAGGAATTGGGGCGCGAGCCACAGCCTGAAGAGATCGCAGTGAAAATGGATATGCACGTTGATAAAGTTCGCAAGGTTTTAAAAATCGCCAAAGAGCCAATCAGTCTCGAAACCCCAGTGGGTGAAGAGGAAGATTCGCACTTGGGAGATTTTATTGAAGACAAAAAAGTTATCAATCCTGCAGAAGCCATTGTGAACTTAAACTTGGCCGAACAAACACGCCGAGTTCTTTCCACGCTCACAGCGCGCGAAGAAAAAGTTCTCCGCATGCGTTTTGGTATCGGCGAAGAGAGCGATCACACGTTAGAAGAAGTGGGTCAGGATTTTAACGTAACACGCGAACGAATTCGTCAAATTGAAGCGAAGGCTTTGCGCAAGCTTCGTCATCCATCCCGCTCTGCCAAACTCAAAGCGTTTATAGATAGTTAAACTACCAATTCGGAATCCTGGAGACTGTTAACGGTATCCGGGATTCTGTATTTTCACGGGGGTGTAGCTTAGTTGGTTAAAGCATCCGGCTCATAACCGGAGGATCCGCGGTTCAAGTCCGTGCACCCCTACCATACTTTCGATCGTTAGTTTTGTGGTTTTCGTTTTTCCATTTTCATTTCTTAGTTTACCTGCACGGACAGATCGCTTTCGCGATCATGCGTGCTCACCTTCGCCTTCGCTTCGGGTCGCACGCATATGCTCCGCACTAAAACGCGCCGTCGGTAAATTTAATAGTCCGCGTTTTACCCGCGGGCACAACGTGCACCCCTACCACTCTTCGTCCCGTCATCCTGACGGTGCCGTCGCTTTGCCGGCCCTGTCATAATGAGTTTCGTGAAGGATCTGGCTTTCAGGCGCATAGGGTTCGAGCTGGAAAGGTTATTAAAGTACCATTACAATTGTGGTTTCTCTTTTTCAAACTCGAAGGGGTAAAACATGATGGCTAAAAATGAAGTGCGGGAAGTTATAGATCGCGAGACTCGGGCTTGGACTGAAAAGTCGACGGATTTGCTTTTGTCGATATTTCATCCGGATATGGTTTGGGTGTGGCCGACCGACACGAAAAACTATGATCCTCTTTCGTGGAATATGCCTCAGGGTAAGTTTGATCACGATAAGTATCTTAAAATTTATTCCGATTGGTTTTCCAAATTCGAAATTGTAAAAAACGAACGCATCACCAGAAAAATCACGATGACTACAGAGAATGATGGTGCATTTGCCGTTGTTGATATTGATACGCTATGGCGCTCCAAAGACGGTGAGGAATCTCATTGGTTTGGCCGTACGGGCAAGACATACGTTAAAACCAGCAACGGCTGGAAAATGATCAATCAAGTCGGTGTGTTCAATTTTTAACTAAATGTTCGCCCTATGGTGGGAAATATCAAACTGAGTCGGACGAAACATTCATCAACGATTAAATCGTTATTCACGTCTCAAAATAAATCTCAATAGAAAAATTTTAGAAATAAAAGTTATTTATCGATAAGCTAGGGACTCAAGAAACCGGGGGGTTTGGTGAGATTTTATTTTTTTGGTACGGTAACGGTCTTTTCTTTCTTCACTCAAGCCGCATTTGCTTACACAAATAATGGTAACAACCCTGGCAACAACAATGCTTCGGGTTACAACGGTGGTGGCTCATCACGAGGTTCCACCAGCACAGGCTCTACGCGCTCTGGCTCTACGAGCACTTCAAGTTCCTCGCGAAGCAACACCGGTAACAACCCTGGCAATAACAATGCTGCAGGTTACAATGGTGGGACATCTCGGAGTTCAAGCAGCACAGGCTCTACGCGCTCTGGCTCTACGAGTACTTCAAGTTCCTCGCGAAGAAACACCGGTAACAATCCGGGCAACAACAATGCTTCAGGTTACAACGGTGGTGGCTCATCACGAAGTTCAAGCAGCACAGGCTCTACGCGCTCTGGCTCTACAAGTACTTCAAGTTCTTCGCGAAGCAACACCGGTAACAACCCAGGCAATAACAACGCTGCAGGTTATAACGGCGGCACTCGAAGTTCATCAAGCTCAGGAAGTTCGACTTCCATGACTCGCGCAGAAGCGCAGAGATACACATCATCAGTCTCGACGGGAACGGCAAGAACAACTGCGCCAACCATGACGCGCGCCCAGGCGCAGGGGTATACATCGGCAATGAGTTATGCGGGAACCCCCGAGGGTGTTCGCAGAGCCAATCAAGCCGCTGTGCTGTCGGGGTTTAGAAATGCGGAGGCAAGCTATAGAGGTCCTGCAGCCGGTACTGATTTATTTTCGGGAACTGGTCACTTGAACGATTATCAACGATCATTTTATCGAGGTGTGCACCAGCACTACACGCGGGCCGGTGTGGACCCCACACAACAACAAGTGGCTAGCGGACCGCTGCAAGACATGCTGAGCGTCCACGGAACCAACGTTACGCCGTATGACGCGCAGTTTGCGAGAGCACTGGACGACGGGTACCGACGTGGGTTGGTTTCCATTTCGGTGCCAGGTCGAACATTTGATGGAGCACTGTTAAACGATCTCGCTCCAGCCCAACGATTTGCTCTGCAAAATTCGGTGGTGGTCGTCGGTGATGGTCAGTTTCTCATGGAAAGCGTCCAGCTCACTGGAGCCAATGGGTATTCATCAGGATCCGTGTTTTCAAGGGCGGCCACTGGCGGTCTTGTTGTTGTTAACCAGACAAGTCTTAACTTTACTTCGCGGACGCGGCGAGAGTTTGTTCAGGATACACTTTATCATGAACTGGATCACGCCGCCGACCATGCCATTCGCGCCCATTCAAGAGCTGTCCTCGACGGACGAGTTCCAGGGGTGACAGCACGAGATCTTCAGTTGGCAGAAGAAGCCCACGCTTTAACTACCGCCTTGACCAATCGAACGCTGGTTTCACAAATTGAAAATGTAACCATCGAAAACGGCGTGGTTGTTACTGAAGACACCGCCCGCCGAATCGCGGCCGTGAATCCCGATTTTTTGGTGAAGGACGAGTATTATATGCGGCTGAACGAGATGGAATCTTATTTTAGTCAACCAAATGTACCGGTCGAGGATCTCGCGGAGCGACTGTCTATGACGAGCAATTCGGGGCTGACTCAGCAAGAGGCGCGAGAAATCGCCCAGATTTTAAGTGAGAGCCCAGCTTTGGGCCTCGTGCGCGACGTTACAAATTCCTATGCTGAACAACATTTAAAACCATAATTGAGGGGCTACCAATGAAAACTATTTCTAAAAAAGCAATCATGATAAGCACCTTCCTTGCAATCATCTCCGGTACAACTTTCTTATTTTTTAACGCAACACTCTTCGATCGCACGTTGAGTGAGTTGATCCAAGAATCAAATAAAATTGAAAGATTGCTAAACACAAAGAGAAATCGGAGCGAAGCGAGCAAGGGATTGCTACGGGAGCACCAAGAAAGTATTAGCAACGTTATCGCCTTTAGAGCGAAAGCAAAAAGTTGCAGAGAATTGATCCGCAGAGATAAAAATCTGAAAACTGGAATCTATACGCTGTATCCTAATGACGCCGAAATTGCAGGGACTCCCGTTTTTTGCAACATAGAAGGTCGCACTGTAACTGAGATCGCCGTACAAACAAAATTGGTCAAATCCAAACAGCAGTTGGCGATTGAACAGCAAGCTGCACAAGCCCAACGAAACGCTGAGGAAGCAGCGCAAGCGGCCGAGGCGGCTCGAGTTGCACAAGAAGCGGTAGAAGCTGCAAGGGTTGCCGATTTAGCAAGAGCAGCAGCAGCAGCTCGAATCTCTCAAGCGGCCAAAGCGAAAGCTTACAAAGATATGTTATACAAGAAGGATTTAATGGGTACTTCCAGCCGTTCAGGGAATAGCCGCTGATGAAGCCATAGATGTCTGTGATATTTTGTGGGAGCACGCGACCCAAAAGTCCGCGAGTTCGGGAAACACTTCGATCAATGAATGCCCACGCTTGCGGTCGTTGGCTGAAAACCAATTAAAAAACTCAAGCATTTGCATATCATTTGGCTGTTGAGAGGCAAGGGCACGACTCATTTCACTTAAATCTTTGCGAAAATTCTTCCAAGATCCATTCACGGCTGTGGCTAAATCCATTTCATCTTCCACAGTTTCTAAAAAGTGACTGGCGTCATCAAGAGACTTCGAAAAGCTCGGCGGAAGAGACAAAAAGGAATGTACGGCTGGTTCGGTAACGACAATTTTTTTAATGTAAATAGGTACGTTAAAGTGTTTAGACTTTTGATAAAGGTACTCAAAGAAACCCTTCAAGGTAGAAACGCTCAAGGCGCTCACAGCAATCAAAAAAGAAATATGAAAATTTTCGGTCTTCAAACTCAACAGTTGGTTTAAATTTTCATCCCAGCGCTGCCAGTCCAGGCCGAAACGAATGTACTCCGCCCTTTTGCCAACGCTATCCATGCTGAGATAAAGTTTAACATTAAAAAACTCGGTGAGCTCTGGCAAAATTTGTTTGAAGTTGTCTATTTGCTTCTGACTCAAGTTCAAATTTGTGATGATCGCTAAGTCAATTTGGTATCTTTTTACTTTTTTATCTTTCGCGAGGTTCAGCAGCCGATAGATTAACGGATAAAAGTCTTTATTCAAAAAAGGCTCTCCACCAATGAGCGAGATCGTATCGATTTCGTGGATGGCGCCGTGCTCAAGCCAGTTCCAAAAAACATCTTTTAATTCATGAACCTGTTGCACGTTTTCTGGGGTGGGGGTTTGCTTTTTTCCTAAACCAAATCGAATATTTTCCTGTTCCCATAACGAGCTGAACTGTTCGCTGCAGTAAATGCACTTCATGTTACAGGTGTTATCGAGCACAATCTCTAAAGTGTAGGGAGCATTGCTGGACGTTAAATCTTTTTCTTTTCGCAAACGGCGAAGGTGGTCAGCATCTGATTCGTGCAAGCGTTGTCCGCCGGGATCGATATAATCCGAAAATTTCTTCGCGTGATTGCGGAAGCTGGCAATGCCTTTGTCTTCAAGTTGCCAGCAAGCTGAACATTCTTGGTGGCGAACGCCATCGAGCATTTCTTGGCGGCGCTTAAGAATCAGATCGTTTTTGCTAAAGTAAGCTTCGCCTTTTTGGCGCAACTCTAAAAAATCCACTTTGTGCGCAGGAGTTTTGCAGCAATGTCTAAATTCCAAACGGTCAAAATTGATGATGGGGTAATTCCAACGGTAGGTGCAAACTGATAGGGTGGGATCCGGTTTTTCCATGGTCCCCTCGATCACGAGTCACAAAAGTTGATAAGCACGTCGGTAAATCGATTCAGTTCTAAGATTTCGTCATGGCTACCGCCCAGGTCAGGATGAAACACCCGGGCTAATTTTTTTCGCGCCAAACCCACAGCCTCGGCACTCAATGAGTCCGCCAATGCAAAACCATTCTCGGAAAAATACCGCAAAGCCTCAGCGACGTTGTCCGGAAAGAGCGGGGCCATCGGCGTTTTGGCGTTCTTGGTTTTTTTAAATTTTTGCGCCCGTTCTTTTTGGAGCTGGTATTGCTGTTTTCGGTAGTCGGCTTGTTTTAATTTGTAAGCCGCCTGGGAGTCGATTTGCGTTTGCGAAAGCTTTGGTCTCAGGGCCTCTGGCGCTGAAGTGGCATCCGCAGTTGTAAGTTCGGTTTTACCGGAAAAAAAATCAGGATTTTTTTCTTCCACCACCATCATGGTGGCCCAAATGTGTTTGCACAAATTCCCTTTTTTTCCTAGTGGGCAATTGCAAAAAGCCGTCAAAAGGGGGCTATCGATGGAGGGGCTTTTTAACTGCACTTTTAACGACGTAGAGGCTCGAATGTAAGCCAGAAGCTCGGTATCCGTAGCACGCATCAGCGCCACCTGCCCCTTGTTGACAAAGGCCTGCCCCGCACTACGCACCTCAGATTTGAAAAAATCCACCCAAGTTTCAATCGCCATATTTTAGATTTACCGCGAAGTTGTTCCCAAGGACAAACAAATTAATGGCCCTTTAGCTGGACACACTTAATTTTTCTCACATATTTCCGATAACGTATTCGTGAATCGAACTTATTTTTGCAAGAAAGCTATTATACTTCAAAGCCTTTGCCTGCTGATCCTTTTCGGTTGTTCGAGCAATACCTCTGTTTCAATTTGGGACACAAGTTTTAACGGATCCAGCTATAAAACTTTTTTCCAAGTTATATTCGACACAACTATCCAAGGCTTCTCCTTAACGCCAGACGGTAACTATGCCGGTGGGGCGAATGGCCTTTTTGCTTTTGGCGAAAAACAGGTTTGGCGAGTGAAACCCAACGCAGCCCTCGACACAAGCTTTGGGGGAACCGGCATAATCACCTTAAGTAACGCTATCGTAAAAGGCATCGAGGACACATTGGTGACCGCCGATGGAAAAATGCTCGTTTGCGGACTATCTGCAGTTGGCGATGCGATGTTTGTGATGCGACTGAATGTGGATGGGAGTTTAGACACCTCCTTCAATGGAACAGGCTACATGACCCACAGCTCCGCTGCAGGTGGAAACTACGATTTCGCAAAGACAATTTCTGTGGACGGTAATGGCAAAATCGTTGTTGCAGGAACTTCGAAAGATGCCGGAGGTGATCCCGATTTTGCTGTTTGGCGAATCAATACGGATGGTACGCTCGACTCCACATTTAACGGGACAGGTTTTACTTCTGTGGACCTTGGGTTGGGAGACGAGTCGGCAGTGGATATTGCCATTGAATCTTCTGGGAGGATCGTCGTTTTAGGTTCGTATGTGAGCGGGGGCACAAATTACATGGCTCACTTCCGACTCAGTGCAAACGGCATTTTGGATAACATCTACGATACAGCATTTGTGAGCGCAAGGCTTAGGGGAGGGACCATTGCACTTGATTCAGCGGACAACTCGTATGTAACGGCAAATTTTTCAATACTAAAGTTCGATCCAAATGGAAACTTGCAATTAACGTTTGCGACAAGCACGAGCACAGCATCCTCAGTTTCCAATATTGTTGTGATGCCGGATGATCGTATTTTCGCGATCTATAGCTATTCGGACCCAGTAAGTATCGCGCGATTTACAACGGAAGGTGTCTTTAAAGGATCCCACCGGTTTCCACAAATACCAAACCCCTACGGTGGTACCGCCGACTTAGGCTGGAACTCTTTAATCAGTGATGGGGCAGGAAAACTGGTCATCGCTGGAACTATTTACTACGATATCGATTCAAACCTTACCCTGTGGCGTCTTTTCGAGTTTTAAAGCAAATAATTTGCCATTTTGACCCTCAGATATTGACCAGAAGGGGATTTTTATCCAATATGGGGCCCAAATCTTTAACGAGGAACAAATTATGCGAGCAATGGGTGAATTTCCGGTACATATTTTGACAAAAGGCATCGAAGCAAAAAAGGCATTGATGGCCGAAGGTAAAACCGAAGAGGAAATCTCGGCAGCCATTGGCGAAACGTTTAAATACAGCGAAGGCAAGTTGAAAAACTTTATCACGGCCGTTGGCATTGTTGAGCCTAAAACCGAAAAGCTGTATCGCGTGCGCATTTTCGCTTTTAACGAAGGCGAAAAAGTTCCTGAAGATGCAGTTAAAGTGGAAGAGCTTCATTTTGTTGCTGAGTACTTTGGCGACAAGCCAACGGGAGCAGCGCCAGTGACCGAAAAAGTAAGTCGCAGCGGCGGCGCCAAAAAAGATCGTCCTCGCGGACCAAAAGCCTCTCCATGGGGTCTTTCGCCCGAAGAAATCAATGCTAAAAAAGAGGCCAGCCTCCGCGCTCAGGCCGCCAAAGCGAAACCCTCTTAAGGAGGGTTTTTTTAAGCAGCATGGGGTTCTCTGAACTTCTTAAGCGAATCATGTCGTTTTATCAGCTTCAGCCTGTAACAGACGCTGATCAGGGACAAATTTGGCTGATGAAGACCCTCGATATATTTCCAAAGCCATTTTTCCTGGTGGACTATCAACAAAAGCGAGTGTCCTTTACCAATGCGGCGGCTCGCCAAATGCTAGGGCTGGAATATGCCACGCGAAGTATTGCCGAAATCTATGGGAAAGAACTTTCGGTTTTCGACACCGACGGCGTGTTAGTCCCCATGGGCAACCTGCCCAGCGCTCGCGTGGCTCGTGGAGAAAAAGTAGAGGGTGAAGAATTTCTTTTAACGACGCCCAACGGCCAATTTAATATCAAAGTCTATTCTGGAGAAATTCCAAAAATGCACAATCGGCCGGCGGTGGGGCTGATTATTTTTCAAGACATCACGGAGCTCAAGGCAACAGAAAGCAATTTACTCCAGGCGCAGTCGGATTTAAACGAAGCGGTAGAAACTGCCATGGTGGGATTTTGGAGTTTGGACAAACAAACAAACAAAATAATCATCAGCAAGCAACTCGAAAAACAATTTGGTTTGGCTGAGGGTGACTTCGATGGAACGTTGCAATCGGTTATGACCCACATTCATCCCGACGACGTGGAGCGTGTTGAAAAAGAAATCCAGAAAAGTCTTACCACCGGAGCTCCTTACCGCATTGAATATCGCGTGCGACACAAGGATGGTAGCATTCGTTGGATCGAAGCCAAAAGTGGAACCACCGGCGATAAAACAATTGATAGCCATCGGTTTGCCGGAACAACTCTCGACATCACCGAGAGGGTCAACAGCCGGTTGCAGCTGGAGGCCAGCGAACGCGAGTTTCGTTTACTTGCGGACTCCATGCCGCAGATTGTATGGAGCGCCGATCCACAAGGTCAGCTCGATTATTTCAATAAGGTGTGGTTTGACTACAGCGGTTCCACCTACGAAATCAACAAAGGGGCGGGATGGGCTCAGTTTGTTCATCCCGAAGATATGCCCCAAACCCTCGAGCGCTGGAAAAATTCTTTGCAAACCAGTCAGCCCTACGAAAATGAATTTCGCTTGCTCCATCGTTCGGGTGAGTATCGTTGGCATGTGGCTCGTGCGCGCGCCATTTTTAAAGAGTCTTCAGCCAACGAAGTAAAAAAATGGTACGGAACCAACACCGACATCCACGAGCAAAAGATTTTAACCGAAAAATTAGCCGAGGCTCGCACGACCGCCGAGCGGGCGAATTCGGCCAAATCGCAGTTTCTGGCAAATATGAGTCACGAAATTCGCACTCCGCTGGGAGCCATCATCGGCTTTTCGGAGCTGATCAAGGAGCGCGGACTCGAACAAAACCAGACAAGCGAATTTATTTCGGTGATCGAGCGAAACTCCGCACAGCTGTTACGGATTATTGACGACATTTTAGATTTATCAAAAGTAGAAGCGGGCAAGATGCTCATCGAAAATCTCGCGTTCTCGCTCCCAGAGATGCTGCGAGAATTCTCTGCCCAAATGAACTTCAAAGCGAGTGCTCGCGGAATTCGCTTTCAGCTCAAAGCAACAACTCCCATACCACAAACAATTATTTCCGACATCACCCGTCTTCGCCAGATTTTGATGAACGTCGTGGGAAACGCCATTAAGTTTACCGATAAAGGATTTGTGGAATTGCGAGTGAAGTTTGCAGACACTCTTTTAGAATTCGAAGTGCAAGACACGGGACGTGGAATTTCAGAAGAGCAAAGAAAAATTCTTTTTCAACCCTTCACGCAAGCCGATGCATCGACCACCAGAAAGTATGGAGGTACGGGCCTGGGCCTCACTCTCACTCGCAGTCTTGCAGAGGCTCTCGGCGGAACCTTCGATCTAAAACACAGCGAATTGGGCAGCGGCAGCACCTTTGTTGTACATCTGAAGGTGAAAACTCAAGTGGGAACAAGTCTCTATTCAGGATTTGCCGAGTCCATGGCCGAAAGCAAACCTTTGGACAAGCAGGGACAGCTTGCAAGCTTGCAAGTGCTGTTGGTGGAAGATTCTCCCGACAATCAAACATTGATTTCCATTTATCTCCATCGCGCCGGGGCGAGTGTTGATATCGCTTCCGACGGTGAGGAGGGCTGCAGGATGGCCACCTCTAAGGACTACGACATTGTGTTGATGGATGTGCAGATGCCAGTTATGGACGGTATTACCGCCGTAAAACACCTGCGAAAGCACGATTACAAAAAACCCATCATCGCCCTCACAGCCCATGCCATGAAAGAGGAGCGCGATCGTTGCCTCCAGGCGGGTTTCACCGAGTTTTTAACCAAACCTGTGGTGCGGGAAGATTTAGTTAATCTTCTCCATAGCTATAAGTCATTATAGCTCTTAAAGCCTTTATTTGTGCGCTTCTGAGACACAAGTGTCTCTGACTGATGCACGAGATGAAAAAATCTTTATAAGAGGTCCAGGTCGAGATATTCTGGTTAAGTAATAAAAGTTCATAGGGGGGATCATGAACGGACTATTAACAAGTTTAGAACAATTGCAATACGACACGCGACCAATAGTGTACGCCGCGCTCGCGCTTTATTCATTTATGAATTATCGAGCCGTAGAGATACTGTTGTATTGTGGAATTGCGCTCAGCTTTTGCTGTATTTACGTTCTTCGCAAAAGATTCTTTAGCTATTCAACAGTGAACATTAAGTAGGATGTCCCATGGAGGACCTACTGAATTACTTTGAACAGGTGCAGTACGAGTCGAGGCCGATGTTTTATGCGGCCCTCTCTTTGTACGCATTTTTATCCAGGGAAATGACTCCTCTGAGTTTTGCGTGTGGAGTCATTTTGGCGGTCTGTAGCTTTTACGTGTTCAAAATGCGTTATGTTTACCGCTCTCGTTTGATGAAGAGATAGACTCTGCATTATATTTTCGATAGCTTTAGGGCATGGGCATTTGGACAAAATTAAGGGCTCTGCCTTCGGCAGCTCTCATCGAAAAATCAAGACTCTTTACAATGATCTTAGTTTGGGTTCTTGGCTTTATCGTCATCATTCGCGGCTTGGCCCTCGTCCAATTTTTACTGGATTTGGATTATTCGGAAGTCAACATGGTCCGCTTGATTCAATTTGTTTTTCTTAAGATTTTGATTCTCAGTTTTCTCGGTTACTATATGCGCTTGCTGTGGCGACGACCTCACCGACTGGCTCTCGGATTTTTAATTTTCTTTTGTGTGGCTAGTCTTTACCAGTATCGCGATTTGGTGTCTGTGTTTTCGTCGTTGAGTATCGGAGTTATTACCTTCTTACTTTATCTTAAATTGTACGTCTCGGAGAAGAGCCTCGAAGCACCCGAGCCTAATGCGGTGCAAATTCCTAGCAATAAATAACCCCTCAGGTATTTTTAAAGAACTGGGATTTTTAATCCCCCCAGGGAGGGAAGTTATATGAAGCATGTATTCGCTTTAGTTTTATTTTTTGCCGCCAATGTGCACGCCATTGATGACTACAATTTTACGTGCGATGTCGAGAGTGATGTTATTGCAAGCATTCCAGGTTTGAAAAAGGCCCCAGAAAGTCCTGTTGTGGGCTTGAAAATCAAAGTTTTAAAGAGTGAGGTTCCGTTGTACCTCATCAAGGCCTCCAGTTCGAACGGCGATAAAAACTTGTTTGTGACTGATTGGGTTGCTCCTTCGGAGCTCAGTCAAGAGGGGCTAGATTTGCTGGATCTGTTGTCTTTGTTTAAAGGCATTGATGTTTCAAGCCTCGAGTCCTTGAGAGCCGGACTGCCCACAGACTTACTAGATACCTTTGCCTATCTAGAGTTGAAGGATCAGTCCGGAAGCATCTACAAGCTCGGTTTCGACGGGCTTACGATGTATGACTGTCAATAGTTAGAATCTGACTGTAAACAGTTTCGACAGCTGTCACGCGCCCTTTGGCACAGTTGACGCCAAGGGGTACCCAAGTTCGCTGTACGAGTTCCTATAAGCACGGTGATTGCTATTTCTCTAAGTAGGAGAAATACCATGTTCCATAGATTCTGCATTCAACTGATTGTTCTTTTGTTACCTCTGGCGACATTTGCCAGCGGTAGAAACTATATAAGCAACGGCTTTATCATGCTGCCAAGCCCCAGTGAAACCACTGAGGCCGCTCCCCAGGTGGGAGTGTCTGAGGTGACAAGCGCATCGGCCGCCGTAGCACCGGCAGACGCGGAGTCTCCGCAAGCTGTGCGCACTTCAAAACGACCCGAAGCGCGCCCGGCAGGGCTCACCACTCAGACAGCTCCGCCGAGCACTCCCGGCCTCTATGATATGCGCGGCTGTACTTATAATCGCGGATCAACTGATCCAGATTGTTATAGATCCATGTCTACAGTGGATCGCGCCCGTCGCATTATGCATGCTGTGAATTATATCAATGGTTTGCACGAAACCCGCTTTGATGGGCGATACATGCTTTGCACAGGTTACCGAGAGTCCAATTTTAATCCTGGAGCGAAGGGTGCCGACGGCGAACGCGGAATGTTCCAAGTGATGAAAGCCACCGGACGTGGTGCTCTGAGATATGGCGTTGAGTTGCCAGAATTCGACCGCATGAACAGCGAAAACTACATGACCAGCATGAGAAATAGCACGGTGGCTCAGGTTGAGTTGTCGTTTTTAGTTTTAAAAATGAAGTTGCACGAAGATTGTAACGGTGGGCGAGACGCCCCCGCGTGCGGACGAAGAACTAAAATTATGAGCGGCCGCGGTGAGACCGACGACTACCGCCGCTTGGCAGGTAAATACAATGGCGGCGGTTACAGTTCGACCTATGCAAAGCGTATCTCCTCCTGTTACAGTTGTTTACGAGGAAAAATGTCGGCGACGGCAACCAACATCGGAACCGAAATTCAAAGCTGTTTAAACAAAGCGAAGTAAGGACTATTTATGCGAATGATTGCACTCACTGTTTTATTGATCTCGAATGTTTGTTTTGCAAAAAGCAGTTTGCTCATTGGAGCTAGCACCAGCGATAGCTTTTTAGCCGATGTAGCTACAAGCAACCCCATGCAGGTGATTGTGCAAAATCAACAGTCACAAAAAAGCGAAATGATCAATTTTGAAAACACAGTCAGTGATCTTAAAAAGCTCACGATTAAAAAAGCCAATTCCACAAATTCCATGGAGTTATTGTTGGTTGTTTTGACAGTGGCAGATAAAGAGCAAGCCGTGCTGGTGCTCGATTTGCAAAAAGCCAACAGCTCTCTTTGTAAGCTTCGCAACGAAGGCGACTTTTCATGGTCTGACGATCAAGAACTCATGTCCCGCGTGCGCATTACTAATAAAAATCAAAAAGAATTCCTGCAGTTTAAAATCGGCAACCGCAAAACCGGCAGCACCAAGTTCTCGTGGATGAATTGCGGCGTAATTTAACAGCTATTGTGGCAGCAGAAAAGAAGCTATTTCTTTTTTGTAGGCGTCTGGAAATAGTTTAAGCCCATCCAGGTGGTGAGCGTTCGCGATGGTCCACACCTTTATATTTAACTCCGAATGATCTTTAAAAATTCCGTTGATGTTTTTTGGAAATACCAAAGGATCCAGCGTGCCGCGAATGGAGAGAATGGGAATAGTCTTGTTCCAACTGCGCAGAGCTTTTTGCGATCTGCGAAACGCATTGGGGCCCCATAAAAAAACCGACACCGTGGTGAACAGCGCGCGCAGTGGGGCGGTGGGGATGTGCCAAATCTGTGTAAGTAAACGATAGGTACATTGCCAAACTTCTTTAAACGGACCACTGTCGCAAATCAGATGGGTCACATCTGTGCGTTGGGTGCCCGCGATGATTCCCGCAATGGCGGGACCCGACATGGCAAAAATAATTTTTTGTCCTTCTACGGAATCGAGCACGTCATGCACTTGTTCTACCCAAACTTGGTACATAAATTGAAAGTTCTTAATAAACCCAAAGGGATGGGGATCCCTAATGGAGCTCGCTCGGTAGAGATTAAAAGTAACACAGTGAAAGCCAAGCTCGTTAAATAGCTGAACATGGCGGTGCAAAATCCGGTGATTGCCCCACATGTTGTGAATCAGCACCACAGTTGGCGTCGCACCGCCTGGCGAAGTCATCTCGAGCGGAGCGAGGGACCCTGCAATGGCCACTTTACCTGGCGTAAAGTAAATCACGGTCCCGCGACGGCTCACTCGTTTTTCGACCGTCGATTCTAGTTTTTGTTCCAAAGTTGTTGCCAATCTGTTCCAGCGCTCGCGCCAGTATTCAAACTCGCTTGCGAGGTTTGTTCCAAAACACTCGTGGTCAGGCGAACAGATTCCATGGCGGTTTCTGAAAGAACTTTTCCGCAGGCTTCCAAAATCGCTTCACTGTCGATGTGATGATAGTGATAAATATCCACCGGTCGTCCGCACTTGGAATGCTTCCGCACAGCCAAGGCTTCTTGTTTCACACCCACGATACTTCCGAGGTTATCCAACAAGCCAGGTTCGCCATCGTGCACACTCACAATGGGAATTCGACGGCCCGACAGAGTGATAATTTCTCCTTGAGTGGAGTGTCCGTTGAGTGCCGGCTGCAAGTATAAATCGCCCGAAATACCGAGTTCTGCTTTTAACAGAGCGTAATTGTTCTGATGAGCCAGCGTTCCGCACAATAAATCCGACGACGTCACCACAATCACGTTGCCGTAAATACCGCGGGCCAAAAGATTTTCTGAGGCCGTGACGGCTTCGGTCACGAGCGACCCCATGCAAAAAATATTCACCACGTTGTCGCCAGGTTCGTAATTTTGATAACCGCGATAATCCACCAGATAATAAGCCCCGCGCAAAATATCGGCGCGCATGGACTGCATAATTTCGGCTTCGCCTAAGCTTTCTAAGGTGGCTTCGTCCACCGCTCCCTCAAGAGGGTAAGCCGAAACACAAAGCTTTGTTTGCCCGTCGAAGTTAGTTTTAAAACGTGTTTGTTTTTTAAGATTTTGCACCCAAATTTTTTGGTCGATTCCGCGAGTCACGCCGCGAATCAAAACTCCGTTGCGCCCTTCGTTGTCGCCTGTCATATGGCGACGAACAGCGTCCGACAAAATCCAGTCGAGCTCTTGGCAAAATGCCGGCTCCCACGTGATTTGATTGGGAATCTGAAAGTCGGACTTCCAGCCGTGTTGCGCGCCTTCAGGCGACAGAGTTACGCCCGACGGTGTGCCCACTAAAATGAAGCTGGATTTCCAATAAAGATTGTAAAAGTATTGATCGAGCGCACGCTTAATAAAAAAATCGTACACGGTCATAAGCGGGAGAATTGGAATTCCCAATTGATCCCGCAATTTTCCATAGGAACCTGCGCAGGACATGGTGTTGGCTTCCACAATTTCGAAACGTAAAAAGCGATCCGAATTGTCCTCACCAGGAATTAAATCTGGCGACTTTGTATCCTTCACCCCAAGCTCGGTTTCAATGTCCTGCACCACCTGGGCGCCAAAGATTTTTCCGTCCATGGCAGGGTTCAGGTTTGTGCTAGTGCCCACATCAGGAGCCATGGTGGTGAGCATCTCTGCGGGAAGTTTCCAACGAACTTCTTCTTCACTTAAAGATTTTTGGCCGTCTTTGATTTTAGCAGCCATGCGATGGGTGTTGGCAATTCGTGTGAGCTTGGCCGTGCACTGCCCCAGCATCCACTGCGTGTGGGGATGATTGGCCATTTTAAAATTGATGTTTAAAGAGTCCGGAATTCCACCATCTTTTTCCATTTGCGTTTGAAACTGCTGCCAATTCTTTTCTTTTAACTTTTTCTGCTCGTCGATTTCGTTATACAGTTTTTCACCGCGCTCGCTTAAAAATTTTCCAGCCGGAGTTTTAGCTTCGAAGCCTGCAAACAGAGTTGTGCCGCTCAAACCTTGCGTTTTTTGTAACAGATCCATTTCTTCTTGATCGGGGAGTGCCGAGTGGTTGCTCTGCGACGCCGCCATGTCTAGACCCCAGCCCTTGAGGGTGTGGGCGATGATGATGGTTGGCTGCTGCGTGGTTTTTTTACTTTTCTCAAGCGCTTCGGCCACCGCTATGATGTCGTGGCCGCCAAAATCGCGAAGGGCAAAATATAAATCCTCTTCCGACGTGTTCTTTAAAAAGTCTTTCAACTGCGCAAAGCGATTCTGTATTTCGGTTTTTAAAACTTTTTTATCTTTCACGAGCAACAGAGACTGCAGAGTGTAGTCGTCCATATCCATCTCTAAAAGTTTTTGAAACGCATCGCCACCTTTGGTTTTAAACAGCGCCAAACGTTTTTGGCCGTGACGAAGTTGAATCACTTCCCAGCCGTTGGCCGCCATGGTGCGCTCGATGCGATCGGCATCCGTACCGTTCATGATGTTTTTATTTACCATGCGGTGACCATCTAAGCTCTGACGATTGTAGTCCACAATCCAAGTCAGGTTTCCAATTTCGCGCTCAGCAAAATCAGGTGTGGCTTCAAACAGCGAGCCTTCACGAAATTCAGAATCGCCAAGGATACACCAGAAGTGAGCTTCGGGAACATTGTAGCCGTGTTTTTTAGCAAATCGATAGGCAAGAGCCAAGTAACCCGCATTCACCTGCGGAATGCCCACAGTGCCTGTCGGCAAAAAATTGTGATTATCAGAATCGTAAGCCGAGTGATACGACTGGAAAACATAGGGGTTCTCTTCGGTGGCATAGGCGCGAAGTCCCATCATGGCTTGGTTTTTTTCGTCCGTGCTCAAGCGAGAGCCATCCGGTTTTAAAAATAAATCCAAAAGGTAATTAAAGGAGTGATCGGCGGGAGACGCGTGGGGTTTGTTGGCGATGTAATCAAAACCCGATTTCGCAATCAAGTGAATGGCGCCGAGAATATGCAGAGAGCTTGAGCTTGCCGACGAATGGCCGCCAATTTTAGGATCGCCTGGCAGTTTATCTTTTCGATGATTCGCCTGAAAAATCATTTGATTTGCCAGGTAGTGAGCTCGCAAGCAGATCTGATCCAAGACGTCTTTAGAAACACCCTTCATAACGCACTCCGTAATTTTAGGCTAAGCCTGTCGTTTAATAATGGCCGGTTATAGCACTGCTTAGGGCAACAGTGAATAGTCTTTTCTGACCTACGACTCCAAAATAAAGTCCCAATTGAGGGTTACAAAACCCTCGCGGACGAGATCTTTTGGCGGATTTGGAAATTGGGCGGCCTCTTGAAGGGCTTCAACGGCGGCGTCATCTAAATCCTCAAGGCCTGAGGTTGTCGAAACCTGGACTCGTCGTAAAACGCCACTCTCATCCAAGGTGATAATCACCCGAGTTGACAGGGTGGTTTCCGCAGACGCAATTTCCCGTCCCTTTTTTACCATGGATTTCACCTTGGCGTGAACCATGGGCTCCCAGTGCTGGCGCAATTTCTTTTTAATGCGGTTGAAATACGAGTAATACAAAAACTCGCGAGTGTTAAGATGGGTTTCCGCACCAATCGCCACGTCTTTTAAGTGATCGCTGGTTTGACTCAACATCGAGTTGGCCGACATCTCTTGCATGGTGTTGGGCCGCAAATCAGAGACTGTCTTGGCTTTGGTGACCTTTTTTTGTGGCTCTTGCTTGTTGTTCTCGTTCTGTACCACCGGCATGTCGCCGTTTGCAAAAGTTTTCATCGGTTCGGAAGACGTATTTGTTTTTTCGGTTTTTGCAGTTTCGCTAGGAGCCTGAGGCGGTGGCGGAGGAGCAAACTGTTGTGAGGTGGCGGCCTGGGTTTGTTTGTTTTGAAACTCTCCATGGCGCGGAGCGCGGGTTTCTTTTTCCACACTTTTATCCACTTTACTAACAAACTTGGCGTCTTTCGGTTTTTCGTTAGCTTTCTCGTCTTCGCTCTGTTCAACGAGTTTGCCACTATCCAGAGCGCTGATATCAAGAAACTGAATATCAGGTGTTGCCTCTTGTTTCACAACCATTGGCGGTTGGTTTTTAAAATAAACTTGGTAAGTGTAAAATCCCCCAAGGAGTAGAATGTGGAGCAATGCCGAGATGATTAAAAATGAGACACTTCGCAGTCGTTTTTTAGAGGTTGAAGTTCGTGTCTGAGTTTTCACATTTTCCATAAAACTTATTCGGAGGCGAACAGTGATTACTCAAGACGAGTCTAGGAACAATTGTACATTTCTCTTTGTTTTATTGCGGACTCTCCCCTAAAATAGGACCCATATGGAAATAACTTTGACATCTTTCGGACAAACCGACGTCGGCCTGAGACGATTAAAAAACGAAGACTCGTTTTTAGTCGACGATGAGCTGAAACTCTTTGTGGTGGCGGATGGTATGGGGGGGCACAAAGGCGGGGATCTCGCCTCTTCCATGGCCGTGGATGTTTTGCGCAGCTCGCTGTCTCATAATCTAACAAAAAATCCCAGTATGTTTTCTCCGCGCGAAGCTCTGATGGATGGTTATTCCCAGGCAAGTTTGCAAATTTATAATAAAAGTCATCTGGAACAACCCGAATTGCAAGGCATGGGGACCACTCTGGTGTCGGCCTTTTATTTTTCGGGCTCAATTTATATCGGCAACGTGGGCGACTCGCGAGCTTACCTGGTGCGCGACCAAAAAATGTGGCAGTTGACCGAAGACCATTCTCTTCTCAACGAGCATATTCGCGCGGGCTTTATTCGCGATGTGGATGTTTCGCAGTTTCAGGCAAAAAATGTGATCACGCGCAGTGTGGGTTTTGAGCGCGATGCGCTTTGCGATGTGATCGAGCGTCGCGTGTCCCCCGGGGATCGCTACATGATGTGCTCGGATGGATTGTGCGGATTGATAAAGCCCGAACGACTTCAGGCCCTTTGTCAGATCCAGGACATCCGTGAGGCCACCAGTCAGTGTATTGAAGAAGCAAAGAGGAACGGTGGGGACGACAACATAACGGTGGTAATCGTTGACGCCTCGGGACGTTAATCCATCTTTTTGGCGATTTAGTAAGACTCTGCTCAACAGAAATTCGAAACAATGGTAGGCTTTGGACATGGATCGTAATTCGAAAAAAACGTATACAATTCTGCTATTTAGCGACAGCGCTGAGATGCCTAAAAAAGTAGTAGTTCCGGGTGCCGTTGCCAAATGCGCGGTTGTTATGCTTGGCGTCTTAATTGTTTTAGGCAGTTCGGTTTTGGTGGATTACGTTCAGCTTCTTTTCGAAAAAAATCAAACGCGCTGGTTGCGCACCGAAAATCAATATCTCAAAGAACAGTTTAAAGACGTGGAAGGCAAACTGGTTGCGCTGGAAACAAGTTTAGAGCGCGTTGAGAGTTTTTCTAAAAAATTAAAATTGATCACCAACGTGGGTTCCGCCGATCGCGAGCTTGAACTCACTTTACCAATGCGCGCTGACGCCGCTCCGGTCGGAGAGCCAATGGCGAGACCATCGGCACAGACCGCGCCACAACAGCGCTGGCCCGCCAGCATCGGACCTATTGAAGGTTATTTCGAAAAAGATATTCACAATTCTCCGGTGCAAAACTCTGGAGACAGTGTGGCCATTCAAAGCAATTACAGCACGATTTCTGTGCGCATGGATAAAGTGTTGCGCGGAACGGAGCTTCGCGAAAAAGAGGCTCTGCAACTTTGGAAAGACCTTTCCGACAAAAACGATATTTTGCTCACAACGCCAAGTATTCGCCCCACAGGGGGATGGATTTCGTCCACCTTCGGAACTCGCGCTTCGCCCTTCTCCGGCGATCTTGCGCAACATAAAGGTTTGGATATTGCCGCCGATAGCGGCACACCGATCATTGCACCCGCGAGTGGTATCGTCAGCTACGCGAGTTTCGATGAAGGCTACGGCAAATTAATTTCCATCGACCATGGTCATGGCATCGTCACGCGTTTTGGGCACTGTTCGCAAATGTACGTAAAAGTTGGCCAGCAGGTTCGCCGCGGAGACATCATCGGCGCCGTGGGGACTACGGGTCGCTCCACCGGCCCGCACTTGCACTACGAAGTCCGCTTGGGCGGCGTTCCCGTCAACCCCGAAAAATTTATTCTCGAGTAACGCGCTAAAATTAAAGCAAGCTTTTTAAGCGAACCATGGAAAGCATGGATTTTAATCCAAAACCTATGGATGGTAGAAGCGTGGGAAGAAATATTTGCTGAGCGAGGATATTGGCCTCGATGGCCTGGAGGTCCGCGTAGATTTGTGGGTCCACATCCATTGGTGAAATTTCTGTCAATGTGGCTCTCACCAGGTCTCTGTAGGCATTGCTCTCTTGTTGAATGCTGTAAATGGAAAGCGCAGTTCCACCAACGATCGTTGTGGTTAACAGCAAAGGACCACTGATCATGGGCGCCACCGCCAGAGCCGCAACCATCAAAACCATGTTACCGATTTGTCGATTGGAAAGTCGTTTAAAGTGAATGGCCAGCGCGCGCTCCATCACTTCGCAGGAGTTTGGATTTAGCAAAGTTCCTTCTTCCATCGCAGGAATATAATCAAAAATAGCTTCAAGTTTTGAAAGTGCATGGGCCACCGTGACCCTTTTGTGGCTTGGCGTGCGGTTTTGCACTTGCGAAATTAATGTGGCAAACCGCTTGTCAGAGAGCCATAAATCTAAACCTCTCTGCAGAGTTTGTACTTCGTGATCCCCATTTTGAATCACTTGGTCCACAGCTTGCTGATAGTTTTGCGCTGTCACCGAATGTCTTACAACGGTGTAGGCTAAAGGGGGGTATCGCAGAATAGCCATTAGAGAAAGCTCTCTCTGCTGGGAACGAAACTCTCTCAATTTTTCAATCATGTAGGTTTGCAGCGTTCGATTTTGGTTTAAAAGTTTCTCGCCAAGATTTTTTGCATTTCCAAGCTCCGTTTGTAAATAAACGAGAGGATGGTTCTGGGCCAGTCCAACATTGTTTCGAGCGAGCAAGCTTTCGAAAAGGCGCATCTCCAAAGTAAAAAATTCTTGCATAATACCAACAGCTTTTTGAATTTCTACCGATGTGAGAGGCGCAACAGTTTTGTTGGGAAGGGCTCGAAAGTAAGCCATTTCCATATTTGTGTTTATAGAATACCTAAGATCAGAGTTTAAATACTCTTCACTCAGTGCGGGTCGAAAGCCAATGGCCATGCTCACACGTAGATCATGATGAGACACAGAGTAAGAACTCAAAAATGCGTTGAGCGAGTTTGCATCTTGTATCAGTCGCTGAGTCTCGGTGCGAATCTCTTGTGCCCGCGACTGCTGAAACTCGCTGACGACGTTAAAAGACACCTTCACTGTGTCGCGAAGCGCGCGGAGTTTTTCCGTATCTAGAAAGTAAGAAGCATCCTTCGTGTCTAAGGTGCTTTGCCAAGTCATTGCTTTGCAGCTTAATAAGTTTTGCCCGTTGGCCTGTGGGGCCCACCAAAGCAAAACTAAAAAGCAGCTCGAAAGCAATTTACCGGCTGATATCATTGGCATCCACACCACTGGTTTGTGCCCGTGGATTCACAGCACTGAGTATCACTTTTTTGGTCATCAAAGCTTTTTGTGTTCCGGTACGACCAATCGCTCCACGCACGCGATTCTTAATACGCTCCTTCACCTGATTCACCGAGCTTAGCGCCGTCGCATTTAACCCTTTGATAAATGGTGATTGTACTAGCTGTTGAGAAATGGTCGATGCGAAACCGCCATCCTCACCCATGGTGAGTAGCATTGCCAAAAATTCGTGAAACTTACCCTGGGCTTCTGGGGTTGATGCCGCATAAAAGCCTTTAAGAGCTTCGAGATACTTCAGTGTTTTCTATGTATCGGCAGAGTTTTTTATCCAGTCCTGATAGATATCGTGTTGAATGCAGCTCAGGATGGGTCTGAGGTAAAGATCGCTGGTTTGTTTTTTTGCTAAAACAGCTTTCAGAACTTTCAATCGAGCCGAGGCATTTAACGATAAGCACATAGACCGAACATTGTCGGCGCTGGCAATAAAATTTGTGGTGCTTTGCGAGCGTTGTGTTGGAAGGAGAACAAGTTTTGATTTATTTAAATCAATTCCTTTGCGCACAAGAATGCGTCCCAAATCGTAGGTTGCGCGCAATCCAGAGCCGGTCTGCTTGGGGTCAAAAACGATGGAGGTCATAAAGTATTGACCAGGGAATGTCGTTCTTAAATAGCCATCGATTTCGTTTTTGCTTTCGATCATCGTATCCATGCGCGGTGTGCGTACAAAAAAGTAAGACTCTTGCACTTTAATCTCATGGCGTTCGCCATCGGCAAAAACATATCCAGCTTTGGCTTTTGCAAAAAAGTGGGCCTTTTCTTGATGCTGAATGATTTTCGTTGTGCTCAATGAGTTTTGTAAAAGCGCCTGAAAGTCCTTTGTCTCATAGCCAATCATATAAAGACTGTTGTTTTGTTCGGCAGCTGCCGAAAACAACTCGCCATGGGCGCGAGTTAAAAGACCGTTTACACTTCCATGATCGAAAATTTTTGGCAGGACCACGGATTTACCTTTAAAGTCTCGACTGAGAGACCCGCCGCCACTGAGGGCGTTGAAGAACGAAAATCCACCATCAATAGAAAGATCCCAAATATTTCCTTGCAAGCCCAAAGTTTGAAAGAGGCCTGTCCAAGCGCGATAGATGTCGCGGTTGCTTTCGGTAAGCACTAACAAAACATCATCACTGGCTCGCGAGCGATACACGCGGGTCACGCGAATGTCATGTTGCAAACTTTGCAGGGCGACCATCTCTTGACTGTTAAATTTGTTAATAGAAAGTCCAAGACCTAAACGAGCCGTGGAGTAAGGTTCTGCATTGGAGCTCACGGTGAGCACGCCCTCAACAACGCGCGTTTCGTTGGCTTTTAAGCCACTGATCATTTGCACAACACCTTGTCCGATATTTTTTTGCTCGCCGCCCATTTGCAGTGAGAGAAGGTCTGAGCTCATGTTGCTAGACTGATAATCCAAGGTGGTGAGAACGGATCGTGCGTAAGGTCCCAATGCCGGAATATTTGTGCTCGATAAATTCTGCACGCTCCAAGAGATCGGAACTGATTGTCCCGCTTCGATGTTTGCAGGTATTGTGAACGCGGTGAGTTTTACCGGAAACGTGATGTAGAACGATTTAGACAACGCCAGGCGATCCCATTGTTTTTCGATGCGCGTAATTCTATTGTACGGCACGATGGTGTCTTCCCAAACGGGAGCCGTGCTATTCGCTTTGAAAGAATTTGAGCGAACGGTGAAAGTCAAACCGGGCTGACGAATGGTGATTGTTTCTCCGGCTTTGACTTGCGGAATCTCAAGCTGTTGAGGGTCGGCAATCATCCACGATGATGTTTTTAAGAAGACCAAGGTTTGCGCTTTGGTAAATTTATAGTCCATGGCGCCGCGGTTGCGGATTCTCAAGTTTGTTAGAGTCACTTTTTCGCCGGGTTCAAAGATGCCATTTCGGTCTTCGTCCACCATGTCGTAGCCGAGCATTTCCAGATTCATCAGATCTGATGTTGAATATTTGTTAACTTGGCCGGTGTTGGCATCGACAACTTCAAAGATCGCCGTGCCAGCGACTCCTGCTTTCGCAGATCCTGCCGAACTATTTCCTGGACCTGCAGAGGGGCTTGCATGTCCTGTGCTGCCATCAGAGGTTTGTACGATGACGCGGCGAAAAACCATCTCTGGCACTTGGCGACAGCGAATTTCCGACCTGTACTCCTCGACTTCAACTTGGCGGCAGGAGTTTCCAGGAGCGTAAACGCTAGTAGCCACGCACTCCATAGACTCGGTATCACCGGTGACTGTACCTCTCCACTCGCACGGACCCTCTTCATAACTACTAGATGTGGGTGTGCAGCCGTCTTCGTCTTTGTAGCGACCGGTGCCGTAATAGCCTCCGCTTCGAGGTGTACACCCAGGCTCATCAATTTGGCGTCCTGTGGGATAATCGCCCGAGCGGTCTTCGTAGAAACCTGCGGCGCCTTGCCCACCACCAGCTCGGTCCCCAGGGCGTCCACCAGGTAACATGTCACCCGGGCGTCCCCCGCTGACATCTGTAGAAAGGGCTAAAAGAAGATGTGTGTCTTCGCTGGAAAGTCGGACGCGAATGATTCCACCAGCACCGCCGTCGCCAGGGACTCCCGAATTGCCACCAGAGCCAGGCGTGCTGGCGTCGCAACCATCGCCACCATTTTGATATTCATTGGTGGCGTCGGCGCGTGAGTCTTGACCTTCCTGAGCGCCTTCCCCATCGCCGCCTTGCCCAGGGCGACCACCGGTTCCACCGCGAGAAGAGATTTGCAAAACGCTGGTGATGGTCGCATTTTTATAAATATCTTCGACGAGCTGTCGGCCCGTTTCGTAAGTGGTCATAGAACCCGTTACGAGAATTTGTCCCACATCGGAAATATTCAAATTAAAATCGGCACCTCGTGAACCCGGTCCAGCATTCGTGGCATGACCTCCAGAACGGCCATTTGTAGATTGGCACTGTCCTCGGCGGATCACTGTGCTGGGATTGCCCCGAACATTCCGAGGATAACTCGTGCCATTTTTTCCGGACGCTCCGGTATTACCTGTGCCATCCAACGTTTGCGCGAGTGAACTTTGCTGGGTGAAACAGCTGAGCAAAAAAAGAATTCGTACTGTTAAAGAAATTGTTTTACTCATTGGCGTCTCCAGATATTGAAAACAGATCAATGGGTAAAATTTGAATAACGCCGTCATCGCGAGACCACCACACATCCACCATGTCGACGTTTTGATAAACATCGAGAGTGGTTTTTGTGTAGATGTCGTTATCGTATTGAGTGTCGGAATCGTATTTCAAAACTAAAGGTTGGGCGAACCCTGGAACATGGATGATCACTTCTTCAGGACTTATAACTTCAACTCGTCCACGGGAAATATGCACATCATCGCCAGTCATCACATAACCTATGCCTAAAGCGATACCTGCAACAGCTACCGTCGAAACCCCACCAATGGCGGCTATTTTAACTACGCGTGGGTTGATTCTGCGCGTGGCGCGAGGAGGAGCAACAACGGCTGGTGCTGTGGTCACTGCGCCTCTCATCGTGCGCGTGCGAGTTTGTCGAATCGTATCCTGTACCGTTTGTTGAGTCGGCATGTGGTCATTGCCCGTGATGGGAGTTGTGACTTGTTGGGCGGGACGGATTTTAGTTTTATCAATCGCCGTGCCGCAACCCCAGCACGAGTTGTTAGGGAGGGTCGGATTGTTTAATCGTCCGCAACTGCAGGGTTGAAGTTCAGGGATTAATTCGGCAATGGCCGCATAAGCGGCCTTTGCTTGGGGACTCAATGCCCCCTTGGCTGTGGCTACGGGAGTAAAAATTCTTAAACTGCCATCGGCAAGAATTTGTTTGGGAGTGACAAAACGTCTTGAGTTTGCGGTTACGGGATGTGGGCAGTTTGGACAGGTATTATTGGCAGCATTCGGCTGCGAAAAAAATGGCGTGCCGCAGGCTTCACACATCACCGGACGACCAATGGTAAGTTTGGTCCCAGCTACAGGAGCGAGCGTTCGCCACTCGCCAATTCCAGCTTCCACCATCTCATCGAAAAGTTGTTGGGGAAGTGCCACGCTGCTGAGTAAATCTGCCGCAACCGCAGGTTTTGCGCCGGCCACTATAAACAGCACTATTAATAAGGATAAAAACACTCTCAACATTGCGCCTCCAATATATTTTGCAACTGATTCACAACCTTATAAGGCAAACGAAGTGCCAGTCGGGGGGCTATTTACCCTCCGAGGGAGGTGGCTGGCGAAGATTGCTTCGCAGCTGTCAAAAGAATAGACAGTCGTTTTTTGAGCGCTGAAAATAAAAAAGCCA
This sequence comes from Bdellovibrionales bacterium, assembly GCA_031426555.1. Taxonomy (GTDB): domain Bacteria; phylum Bdellovibrionota; class Bdellovibrionia; order Bdellovibrionales; family JAGQZY01; genus JANPLN01. The sequence continues at coordinate 233,626 of JANPLN010000015.1, forward strand.
AACATTTCTGTTTGGCTTTTTTGGAACACAAAATGTTGAGAACAATTCTTAACGTTTTGAGAACTGAGTTGAGCGACGAGCTCCGTGCTTTCCGTATTTTTTTCTTTCAACCATACGAGAGTCACGAGTGAGGTAGCCGGCCTTTTTCAGAGTCGGACGAAGAGTTTCATCAAGGCTAACGAGCGCGCGAGAAACTGCGTGTCTCATGGCTCCTGCTTGTCCAGATTCACCACCACCGCGAACAGTGATGCGCAAATCAACTTTACCGTTTTTGCTCACTAAAATAAGAGGCTGCATTAGAGCGGCGCGCGAGGCGGACATGCAAAGATACACTTCCGGCTTTTTCCCGTTGATCGTGATGAGACCAGTTCCGTTTTTAAGGAACACACGAGCTGCGCTTGTTTTTCTTCTTCCAGTTGCGTAAATAACTTTTTCAGCGGCCATTCTTCTTCCTCTTCGATTAAATTAAACGTTTAAAGCTTCAGGTTTTTGTGAGGCGTGAGGATGTTCCCCTTCGCCGTATACTTTTAGTTTTGTTAAAAGAACTTTTCCAAGACGATTTTTTGGGAGCATGCCTTTCACAGCATCTATCAACATAAACGTTGGATCTTTTTCTTTCATATCTTTGGCTTTGAATTCTTGAAGTGAACCAAAGTAACGAGAGTGTCTGTAATAGATTTTATCGCTCCACTTGTTACCAGTCATGGTTACGTGTTTTGCGTTGATCACAACAACAAAATCACCAGTGTCGGCGTGAGGTGTAAAGATCGGTTTATTTTTTCCGCGAAGTACAGAAGCAATTTGAGTTGCGATACGACCCAAGCTTTTTCCATTGGCATCAACAAGGTGCCATTTTCTTTCCACGTCTTCAGTTTTTGCCATCCAAGTACTCATTGAGATCTCCTCGAAGTTTTGCGAGTTTTGCGAAGGAAAAGTGTTATAATTTTCGGCACTTATTGTCAAGAATGGTTTCTCAAGAATTGATAGGTTTCAGCAACATTGAAAGACTTTTTGGATAATGCACACTTTTTAGGAAGAGAGCATGGGCCGGGGCCGGCATTTTAGCCTTTCTGCGGTCCAAAGAGGCAATAATACTGGCAAATTCCTGTTCTGGCGACGGCCGTTGGGTGCACCAGATCATTGTTCCCACGATGTTTCGCACCATTTGTTTTAAAAAACCATCGCCCACAATATGAAAAGTGAAGTTGTCCTCGGATAAAAGCCAATAGGCCGCAAAAATAGTGCGAACCGTGGTTTCCACGTCAGTGCCGGTGGATTGAAAGCTTTTAAAATCCTGCTGACCAATAAGATAAGTAGCTAATTTATTGAGTAAATTCACGTCCATCGCATGGCGTACATGATAGTAATAGCTCTGCTTGAAGGGGTGGGGAACCGACGCATTTTGAATTTTATAGAGATACTCTTTTTTTTCCACAGACTGCTGGGCATGAAAAGCCCGGGTGGTCACATAAAGGCGATTGATGCGCAGGCTGTCGGGGGTGAGGCGGTTGAGTTTGTGTAGGAGGTTGGCACCCACAGGGTCCTTGGGTACATCCACATGGGCCCATTGGGAGAGCGCATGGGCCCCGCGATCGGTGCGACCCGAGGCCACCACGCTGACTTTTTTATTCATGATCTGGCCAATCTTTTCTTCGAGCACGCCCTGAATCGTCGGCTCCTGATTGGTTTGCCTCTGCCACCCAAAATAATCCGCACCATCGTAAGTTAAATTCATCACTAATCGGTAATTCATGACACTTCTGTAACGCAGATCTCAACAAAAAGGTACGGCGTACCTTTTCGTAATGCTAGAAGGCGAAGCCGAAGCCGCCGGTGATCATATTGGAGGAAAAATCTTTTTTGCTGTCGATGCCTTGATAGCGGCGAAATTGCAGATCAAACCACAAGTGGTTTACGCCGTAGTCTTCGTACATGATGCTGGCGGCGTTGCGATCCAGTAAATTCATAGAGATGAGCAATCCTCCAGAGGCCGCGAGAACGCCGGCTCCGCCGAAGGTGGGATCATCGCCGTCGGTGCGATATTCAACAAACGTAAAATATCCCGCGCCGGCCTCCACGTAGGGGGTGAAAATCTGAGCGTCGGAAAATTTGAGTTTGTAATTGAGCATGGCCGTGTTCGGAAAAATAACAAAATTAAATTTTTCGCGCGGCACCGTTGCGGGATCGCTAACAAAGCGGCCGTTGCCTTCTTCGGTCGTAATTCCTGAGCCAAACTTAACAGTCCACTTGCCCAAAAGATTTCCCAAATAGCGCTCGTACTCGGCAACGATCACCAGGCTTCCACTGGTGCTATACATTTGTTGAAATGTGGTGCCGGAATCGCCGGTGATGTCGTAGGGACCGATGCTTCCGAAGCGCAGGTAAAATGCGCCCTTGATGGGTGGTAAATCGCTCACTTTGTAATAGAGAGCCTCGGAAGGTTTTTCGCCTTTGTAAAAATAATCACCCTCATCACTGATGGATTCGGGTTTCGGCGATGGCGGTGGTGCTTGCTCAGCAGCGAAAGACGATAAAAAAGAAAATCCAATAACAAGCACAACGATCCAACGACTCATGTAAGTTGCTCCTTGCGCTGCCGTCGCCAAAATAAAATTCCGCTAAAAATTAATAATGCAAAAAAGCAAAACAGAAGTGGCTGTTCCATTAAAAATGTTGTGAGAAGCACAATCGGAGTCAGCACCGTGCGCGCCACCGATCGACGAGTGGCGGATTGCCCAACCCATTTTGCAAGCGGCGGACTGAGTAAGTAGTACGCCTTCACAAAGAGCTGACCCACGCTAGTTTTTAAAAGAATTTGATCGCGGAACGCGCGCAGAACTTTTACATTTTTTTCCAGTGGTGATCCGTATGCAGCCGTGGCGATAAAGCAGGAGTTTTCATCAAACAGCCCGACGACATCGTCTGGTCTCACTTGCTGGTTGGCTGTGTCTAAATTCAAAAACAGCCCAATGTTTCCAGCAATATCGACAGTGGCTGCGCGAAACACATAATCTTTTCCGTTCCCCAAACCGTCGATAACATCGTCTGCAAGGCCGTTTCCGCTGATCGCCACTTTATCGGTACAGGCACTGTTGATCGCGCTGAAGATAGTTCCCTCGGCACAAAAGAAGAGAACGTACTTATAAGTCGTGCCCAAGCCAGTGCCGCTCACACTAATGTCGCTGAGGTACGCCTTTTCATCACCCTTGGTAAGGGTGTAGTTGCAAAACCCCCCGCTGACGCAAGTAGAATCCGTATAGGTCCCGGTGAAAGCAGTTCCCTCCGTATCGACAACATGAATGGTAAATGTTATGAAGTCGTCATCGGAGCCATTCAAAAAGCCATCATTGTTTCCGTCGATGCCAACGCGAAAAGGTTGATTATCCACCATACCAGCGCAATTCGCAGTGCCGTTATCAAAAGCTGAACAAAGAGTTCCCCAAGAAACTCGCAGGGTGGTGATTTGATTAATGGCGAGAGTGGGGGAGAGGGACGCGGTGGCAGTGACTGGCTGCTCTGTTGTTATGGTGGTTGTGAGTTTTGGTGTTCCAAATTTAGACGTCGAAGAGAAACTAAGAACGAGTTCTGTGCTTGGTGTAATCCGAGTTCTGTTGCACGAGTCGGGAGTCGAAATCCAATTCGTGGGGCAACTGTCGCAAGTTCCAGTTCCTGACGTGCACGCATCGCCGGCAAGTCCGCCAGCCACATCAAAACCAAGATCTGGTGCATTTTGATTAAAATTATAAATTTCGGAAAGCCCTGTGGGCTGTCCATTAAAAATAAGTTCTGCGTGTGCAGGAATTTGCCAGAATGCGAGGAGAAGTAGACTTAACAGACGCATAGCATAAGGCTGACATGCTCCGCAGCTGTTGTCAAATCGAAGGCTCTTCTATTGAAAAAGCTTTTGCGCGATAAACAGGCCGTTTGAAGCAGCGCCGCGACGGATATTGTCAGCGACCACCCAAATTTGCCACGTGTTTTCGAAATCCCGTACTTTTTTGAGACGACTCACAAAAACATCATCTTTATCGGTCGCCGTCTGAAGTGATGAAAAATCTTTTTTATCTTCCATCACCTGAATGCCTTTAAAGTTTTTCAGAAGTGAGTAGATCTCGTCTTGAGTAGCTGCTTTTTTAGTTTCAAACCAAATCGCTTCCGCATGGGAATTCAGCGTTGGAACGCGAACTGTAAAAGCCGAAACTTTTAAATTTGGTAAGGAAAGAATTTTTTTAGTCTCAGCGACAATTTTGTTTTCCTCGGAGCAAAAACCATCCTCGTCTAAGGAGCCGATAATTGGATGGCAATCAAAGGCGATGGAGCGCTTAAAGTTTTTACCTGGCTGCGGACTTTTGTTATCGAGCACAGCCTGTGATTGCACGCGAAGATCTTCGATAGCCTCTTTACCAGCGCCACTCACAGATTGGTAGGACGCCACACGGACACTCACAAGCTCGAGTGGCTTTAAGGCCTCCAGCGGAAGAACCATCTGAATGGTTGAACAGTTGGGGTTGGCAATAATCTGTGGCCGCGGTGGCTGAGCGATGTGATGAAAATTGATTTCGGGAACCACGAGGGCCGTTTTTGGGTCCATGCGAAACGCCGCCGAGTTGTCGATGGCGTAGGCGCCGTCCTCAACAGCTTTTGGTGCCCACTCGGCGCTGATGTTATCGCCCGACGAAAAAAACACCACATCGAGTCCTTTAAAACACTGCGGAGTCAGCGTGCGAACAGAAATCTCCTTGCCGCGAAAGGCAATCTTTTTCCCCAAGGACTGTTCGCTGGCGAAGAGTCGCAACTCATCTACGGGCGTTTGGTGCTCTTCAAGAATTTTTAAAAACGTTTCACCGACGAGCCCTGTGGCGCCAACAATGCCTAAATTAATCTTTTTCATAGCCGTCCTTTTCGCTGCGTTTGTGGAAGAAAATTCCGAAAACGGCGCCCAGTGTAGCATAGGACAAAAAGAGTGCAAAGAGCATGACCTCGGGTCGCAGCGCTATTAAAATAAATACAAGAACGCCGACCACCAGATAACTAAACGGCTGTTTCTTGCGGAAGTCCAAATCCTTAAAACTGCGATAGCGAAACTGGCTCACCATGGTGATGGATAATAAGAACGAGAGGCAGAGAATATAGAATGAATGATAGGCGTCGATGCTCAGATCGTTAAAGCATAAAACCGAGCTCGAAACGATACCGGCAGCCATGGGAGTTGGCAGACCCTGAAAGTAATTTTTTTCTTCGCTAGCTTGCACATTAAAACGTGCAAGACGAAGTGCTGCGCAGGCCACGATGCTAAAACTTGCGAGCCAGCCCAAGCGACCAAAGGGCTGTAGCGCCCACATATACAATAAAAACGAGGGAGCCACACCAAAGCTGATCACATCAGACAAAGAGTCATACTGAGCTCCAAAAGGACTCTCCGTGTGGGTCATGCGGGCTACGCGGCCATCCAGCATATCAAAAACGGCGGCGGCAACGATGGCGTAAGCCGCAATGGTGAATTCGCCCCGCATGGCGTAGATCACCGAAAAAAAGCCGCAGAACATATTTCCGGTGGTGAGAAGGTTTGGCAGCACATAAATATGCACGCCCACGCGCTCGCGCAATTTTTTACGAGTTTTAAACTGTCTCACGTCGGCTGAGGGTTTGTTGTAGTTCATGCGAAGCCCCCGTACAGGGAAAAGAGACCATAGAGCAAAAGCGAATTTAAAACAGGTTGAGTAAAATTATCATCGATTTTAGCCAAAGGAACAAGCTCCGTGAGAGCCCCAATAAGTCCCGAAAACAAAGCTGCTACAAACCAATGATCCAGCATGAGTTTATTGTAATGGTAATAAATCAATGAAATGCCGGTACAAACCAAAAAAGCCGCCAGCGTTCCTTCAAAAGTTTTTTTACCAAGGATCTTCACCGACCCAAAGCGAATCCCAAAATAGCTGGCCAAAGGGTCTGCCGTCGCCAAAAAAAGAAGCGAGAGAGTCACGATGGTTGGCGGAAAGAAAAAGAAAATAAGAATCGTACCAAGAAATAAATAGGTGGTCCCAGTGATATGATGCAACTCGCGCCGACGCATGATCATGCCAAAAATTTTCGGCATCCACTGGTTGAGCTTCTCGTTGCGCAGCCGTAAAAAATCCAAAGAGATTTGCGGAATAGCAATACCCAGCAAAATCACCCAAGCCAACCAAACAGGACAAAGCACTTGGATCAAAACCATGCCCAACACACCGAGAAAGTGGGCCAATTTACGTTCTATATGAACATCTGCAGTTGCCTTAATCATGAAGGTAGAGAGCTATCATAGAAGCCCAGAAGAGTCTCCGGCTAGCCACACACACCAACGCTATGCACAACGGGGCTCCAGACTTTTTGAATCGAAGGCAGATTTTCAAAACTTTCTTTTTAGGACCTCTCGCCAACAGGATGTTGGCAGCTGCGAGTTGAGCCCAGGATGGGCGCGTCCTAAAAAGAAGGTTTTGAAAATCTGCCTTCGATTCAAAAAAGTCTGGTCTTCGTCTTGTAGAATGTTTTGGAGGTCGGTCTCAATACTTAGTAGCGGATGATGAGGACCTTGTAGACTTTGCCGGCCATTTTAATTTCGAAGGGGTTGTCGCCGTTGGAGAGGTAGGCGTACTCGCTTGAAAATTGATTGTTAGGTAGTGGAAAAGTTTTTAGTTCCTGTTGGAAACGTAAATCATACAGCCCGGGTTTTTGTGAACAGTTTTTTGTCGTGAGGCGGATTGTTTCGTGCTGGGTGCTGAGTTCTTGAAATTCATGGGGTTTTTTGCAATCGAATTCGAACGTTTGCTGAAGCATATTTGCCGGCATTCTGCGGGCATATTTACTTTTGGTTGATGCTTGGAACGAGGAAGCTGAAGTGAGTTGCGTGCTTTCTAAAAAATAAGTGGCCAACAGAAGTGTGACGACACAACATCTGTGGATGATTTTTTCGCTGCGGGTTTTTGGCGGCCGATATCGCATATGTAGACATCGGCTTTTTGACTGGTGACTTGAGACGGGTTTTTTGCATCCGTCTCACTTTGATATGATAATTGATTAAAATAGTGAGCAGTGTCTTTATATGAGACGTTTCTTCTAGTCACATTTCAAGGCGACGGGCGCGTTTTTTCCTTCGAGGATTTTTTTGGGTCCGTACAAATCAAAGCGCAAATTTCCGGTTTTGCATTGCGCTTTTAAAATATCCAATACCTCGGCGGTGTTTTGTACGATTTTAGCCACGTCTTTTTCGCTTAAACGAAACTCTGAGGCGATGAATTTATAGATTTCGCCCTGTGATTTTAAGTCCGCGTCCAACAATTTAAGTTTTTCGTAAATGTCGGCGCTGAAGTGGTAAAGCCCAATCAACCACTCGTTGCTTTTTGCACGGTTCGAGTAGGCGTATCGACCGCCAGCATCGTTGTCGGTGATGCGTGTTCGCTGCACGAATTGCGCTGCAGCGCCTTCCATCTGCTGAGGGTAATTTAAGTTGGCCATATTTCTGCGGGAAATATCTGTGTCCTCTGTCTCAGGCTCCCACTTTTTAGATTTAGCTTTGCCCTTTGCATCCACCCAGTACAGGTACCATTTGTAATCGATATTGCCCACACGATCTTGTTGCGAAAAGATGTAATCAAGAACGACAATTTCACTGAGTTCTTTCATCCAAACAGCCATCTGAAAATTGCTCAGCTGAGGGCCCAAAGCTTTTTTCATTTCGGAGTTTTTCTTAGCTTTTTCGATACCGGCTTGGATGGCTGTTGCGAGATCGGTATTTTCGCGAAGCGCGTAGTAAGCAGGGGTTTGTTGAAATTGTGTGTTTTGATTATTTGTGCGAAGGCCGTTGATTTCGGCGCCGTAGCGTTCGCCTCCGGCATGCACGAGAGCTCCAAAAATTTGCTGCATGTCGTCCGTAAAAAGATCGGATGTTGGCTGATAAACTTCGGGATTTTTTTCTGAGCGATAGAGCCAGTCCCAGCCTTTACGAATCATTTCGCCTTTGCCCATTCTGTCTTCGTGGGCTTTGCGGGTGACGCGGTCGAAATGCGCCTGACGGTCCATGGTGCGGTAGACGGCGACAGGAACTTCAACCGTGGTGTCGAAAAAACGCGACAGATGATAGTACAACAGCGAGCTCGGAGAATAGGTTCCGCTGGTTCCGCTCTGATTCATGGACTGCTTGTATTTCGTCAGGGTCTCGTGACCGCTTTTTGAACCGCCACAGGATTTTTGTGCCTCATAAGCATTTTGCGTAAGGCCCGACTCGCTGATGTCATAAATCATCGTACCAGGGCTGGTGCTCCACGTTTTGGGACAAAGTGCGATGGTCGGAGTGGTGTAAAAATCCAGGGAGCAGTATTCAATTTCCTCCGCCACATCTTTACTCGAATATTTTCCACCGGCGATCGGGGGCAAGGCGCGACAGTTTTCTTTAAGTCCGTTAGGAGACGTAAATTGCGTTTGAATGTTGGCGAAAGAACTTCCAATAAATCCGTTTAAGAAGAGAATAACTAAAACTTTCATGGGATCCCCTATTTTAGATTTGCAAACCCGTTACGAGAGCGAATCTAGACGGAACTGCGCCGCAGCACAACAGGCAAAATTTGCAGGGTTCAAGGTAATCTCTTCAGTGAGCTTCGCCGGGGGTACTTGCCTCTTTACCGAGGCGAGCGACCCTGTTAAATGTTTGTTTTAAGGAGAATTTATGAAAGTACTCGTTTTGTTTAGTTTTTTGCTGGCAGCGGAGACTGGTTTTGGTTTTTCCTCACTTTCCGAGCAGGCAAATTACTATCAGGATCTTTATAACAATCCCGCAGATTCAACACAAATTAGTAAGTCGCAAATGAACCAAGGCGAAACACGGCCCAAAGCTCTTCTGAAGGGTGTTTTTTACTTTGGCGGCTCCGACCGGAAGCGCGAAGCCCTGTCGTCGAATTATCAGGGACTTCTTTGCTCAGAGGGTTTTTCCCAAGCCTATTCCGTATATACAAAAGTCGACAAGGCCGCTTCGTGCTCAGAGGGGGAATTAAATTACAACCATATTGGCACGCCTAAAGCAGACGGCGCCCGCCCTCGAGAGGTTATGCAAAGTATCTACAATGTGATTAAAGCTGGTGGGTCTTTAGGTCCCATCTATTTGCACTGTTATTACGGAGTTCATGCTTCAAACAGCTTTGCGCAAATGGCGCTCAAACAATTTTGCGGTATCAGCAACGACCAAGCAGTGGCGAACTGGAACAAAGTGAACATTTATAACTCCCTGGATGCTGCGAACAAAGCCAAGCAACTCGAAATCATCCGATCGTTTAACCCCTATCCAGAATTTGCCATTTCAGCGGATGAACGTTCGACTGTTTGCTATTAGGAAATGCCCTACTAGTAGCCCAAACACGGGCGGAGCCAGCGTTCCGCCTCTTCGATTGTCAATCCTTTGCGGCGAGCATAGTGCTCCACTTGATCCCGCGTAATTTTACCGACATGAAAGTATGAGGCTTCGGGGCGAATAAAATAATATCCGCAGACCGAACTTGCCGGATTCATCGCAAAATTTTCTGTCAGTTCTACGCCGAGAGTTTCCTGGGCGTTGAGTAGCCTCCAGATCTTTTCTTTTTCGGTGTGATCGGGGCACGCGGGATAACCTGGGGCCGGCCGAATTCCTTGATACTTTTCTTGCAGAATCTCAGCAAAACTTAAGTACTCGCGCAGCTGGTAACCCCACTCTCCACGGACTTTTCGATGCATAAATTCGGCGCTGGCCTCTGCCAGGCGATCGCCAAGGGCTTTGATAATGATGGCGGTGTAATCGTCGTTCTGAGCGATGTATTCGTTGGCAATCACATCGATTTCGGGCCCCGCGGTGACAACAAAGGCGCCGATCGTATCCATGTGCTCCGAGGTTTTGGGAGCCACATAATCAGCTAGGCACTTGTAAGGGGCGTTACCCTCTTTTTTGATTTGCTGCTGCCGTAAGAAACTAAAGCGCGTGATCTCTTCTTGAGTTTGGAAAGGATTGTACACAATCACATCGTCGCCATCACTTTGCGCAGGCCAAATGCCAAAAGTGCCGCGCAGAGTGACTCGCGGATCGGTGACAAGATCGCGAAGTATTTTTTGTGCATCATCAAAAAGTTTTTGCGATTCAACACCATATTTTTCGTTTTTTAAAATGTCAGGAAAAATCCCCTTCATCTGCCAGGCCCAAAAAAATGGGGACCAATCAATCAGCGAAATAACTTCGCTGGGCTTGATAGTTAAAATCCGTTTGGCATAAAACGAAGGAGTATAGGTTTTTGAAAAATCAATGTTGCGAGTGGATTTTTTTTGCGCCTCTGCATAGGGAATCAAGTTGTCGTCTTTGGCGTTAAAATTATCGCGAAGTTTTTGGTACTGCGCACTCACTTTTTCTTTGTAGGCCTCGGCGTTGTCTCCCCCCAGCTGTCGGCAGGCATCGACAACCAGCGAGGCATCGCTGATGTGAACTGTGGAGCCCGTATAGTGAGGAGCAATTTTTACGGCCGTATGAATTTTACTGGTAGTTGCGCCACCAATAAGCAGAGGGATTGTGCATTTTTTCTTGGTGAGTTCCTGAGCATTAAAAATCATCTCATCCAACGACGGAGTGATCAATCCACTCAGACCAATAAACGAGGCGTTGTTTTCGATAGCGGCCTCGTAAATCTTTTGCATCGAAACCATCACACCTAAGTCGATCACCTTGTAGCCGTTGCAAGCGAGAACAACAGACACAATATTTTTACCAATGTCGTGCACGTCGCCTTTGACCGTGGCAATTACAAACACATCTTGCGCCAGAGCTTCGGCCGAATTTTTAAGAAGGTAGGGTTCAAGAACGGCCACGGCTTTTTTCATCACTCGCGCACTCTTTACAACCTGCGGTAAAAACATTTGGCCTGTGCCGAAGAGCTCCCCCACTTTTTTCATACCGTTCATCAGAGGAATTTCGATAACTTTTAAAGGAATTCCATATTTTTTAAGGGCTTCTAAGGTGTCGACATCAATAAAGTCCACGATTCCAGAAACCAAAGAATGGGAGAGGCGTTCCTCCAGGGACCAGTCGCGCCAGGAAAGATCTTCTTTGTCCGTAGCTCCTTTTTGACCCTTAAACTGTTCGGCAAAAATGAGGAGACGCTCGGTGGAGTCTTTTCGACGGTTGAGGATAACGTCTTCGATCCGGTCCCGTAACACGGGCTCGATGTTTTCGTAAACGGCCAGCATACCAGCGTTGACGATACCCATGTCTAAGCCGGCTTGGATAGCATGATAGAGAAATACACTGTGCATGGCTTCGCGCACAACGTTGTTACCGCGAAACGAAAAGGAAATATTGCTCACGCCACCGCTCGTGAGAGCGCCGGGGCAGGTTTTTTTTATTTGTCGAACGGCTTCGATAAAATCGACGCCGTAATTATCGTGTTCCTCGATGCCCGTTGCGACAGTAAGAACATTGCAATCGAAGATAATATCTTCGGGAGCAAAGCCCACGCGCTCTGTGAGAATTTTATAGGCGCGCTGACAAATTCGAACTTTGTCCTCGGTGTTGGCGGCTTGTCCATTTTCGTCGAAGGCCATCACCACCACAGCAGCGCCATAGCGTAAAATTTCCTGGGCTTGCTTAATAAAGCCCGCTTCGCCTTCTTTAAGACTGATGGAATTGACGATGCCTTTGCCTTGCAAGCATTTGAGGCCCGCGTGGAGCACGTCCCACTTAGAGCTATCGATCATTATTGGCACTCGGGAAATATCGGGATCGGAACCTATGAGGTTGAGAAACTCGCGCATCAACGTGACGCTGTCGAGGAGACCTTCGTCAAAGTTAATGTCGATAATATTGGCGCCGTTTTCGACCTGTTGTCGAGCCACCTTGAGGGCTTCATCAAAATTTTGTTCTTTGATTAATTTGTAAAAACGGGGAGAGCCTGTAACATTCGTGCGTTCGCCCACCATTAAAAATGTTTTGCTCTTTTCAATAGGAACAACATTAAGAGGCTCAAGGCCACTCAAACGCATTTTTTGTTCCGGTGCGGGAATTATGCGCGCGGGATCATTTTTTGTGATTTCAATAATTTTGCGAATATGCTCCGGCGTTGTTCCGCAACACCCACCGATGATATTGAGCAAGCCCTCCGACGACATTTCGCGAATGGCTTGGGCGGTGATGTCGGGAGTTTCGTCGTAACCAGTGGGAGCCAGCGGATTTGGTAAACCCGCATTTGGATAGCAACAAACATAGGACGTGGAAATTTTTGCCAGTTCCTGAATGTACGGCTTTAAATCCCGAGCTCCCAGAGCGCAATTGATTCCCACCGCTAATGGTTTTGCATGTTGTATGGAATTCCACGCGGCTTCGATGGTTTGCCCTGAAAGCGTTCTTCCCGATTTGTCGGTGATGGTAAGAGAGGCTATGACCGGAAGATCTACGTTTTTTTCGCGCAAGACAGAATCGATGGCGTACAGCGCCGCCTTCAAATTAAGAGTGTCGAAAGTTGTTTCTGGCAACAACAGATCCACTCCGCCTTCCACAAGAGCGATCACCTGTTCTCGATAAATTTCGACGAGGTCATCAAAGTGAGTCGCGCGATAACCGGGGTTGTTGACGTCAGGAGAGAGAGACGCTGTGCGATTTGTTGGGCCAATGGAGCCCGCAATCCAAACAGGGCGCTGGTTGGAGTTTTGATAAATGGCGCGAGCTTCTTGCGCCACAAGAAGAGACGAAATATTGAGATCGCGCACTAATCCTTCCGTACCGTATTCAATTTGTCCGTACTTTGTCGCGTTAAAGGTGTTCGTGCAAATCACATCCACGCCCGCTTCGAGATATTTTAGGTGAATATCGCGAATGATTTTGGGCTGGGTGATGGAAAGTAGATCGTTATTACCCTTGAGATCTTTGGGATGATTGATCAATCGCGTCCCGCGAAAGTCCTGCTCGCTGAGGGGATGCTGTTGAATCATGGTGCCCATGGCGCCGTCGAGATAAACAATTCGCTGCTTGATGAGATCTGCAAGTTTCATAACAGGCAAAATTATAGCGTTAATAAAGTGCGAGAGTCAGGTGTTATTTTTTGCGAAGTTTTCAAAAATTCATGATCAAGCCAACCGAAGTCGTTGATGGTTTGTAAATCCTCGCCGCGCTCCAATGCCGTGAGAGCAAATTGCCGCCCTTGCTGAGCGCCAAGAAGGCACCAGTTTCCGTGCAGGCTGTGTGAACCATCCGAAAGCCAAATGGATAGCCGCTCGCGGCTTTGGACATCGTCGGGATCTTTGTTAAGGTTGTGTGTGAGTTTTGCACATTCGCGAAAGGCCCCGCGCCAACTTTCCAAAGGAGTGGCATTAAAACACGTTGTGGAAGCGAGGGTCATAACCGGAATGTACTTCGGAGCAATGGTAGTGGCGACGTCGGGGCCTGTGGCTTTTGGTGTTTGAAAGAGACTGCGGTTGTAAAGTTTAATACCACCGAAGCCATAGACCAGTTGGTTGACGGCGTTCTGTGCGCGCCAAACATACAATGAGTCTTTGTTCGGAGAAAAGGGAACTGAAAAATCGAAATCATGTTTTACCAGATTGTCTCCATCGACGATGAAGTAAAAGTCTGTATCACTGCATCCGGCGATAATGGCGTGAGCCTTGTAGACACCGCGGATTCCATGCAGGCGCTTTGCGCGGGGAAAACGCGTGGTCAGCTCGAGCCAATTGCTCTCGGCATTGCTCTCGGAATAGGAAAGAAAAAAAATATCAAACGCTGGCATCATGAGTGGGAGAGGCGGACCCGTCGGTGAACATGGGCCCTTGTCGAGGACGGTTGAAATAAACCGATTTAAAAAATTCAGAACTTTGCGGATCTAAAAGTTGAATACCAAGGGCTATTTTTTTATTGAGCGCGAGTCCAAGTTTTTCGATCTCTTTGAGTAAAAACACTTCGCTGGGCAGTTGTGATTTTTTGGCGAAGGTTTCTTGCCAGTAAGTTTCGAACCAGTCGTAGTCGCGTATTTTTTCGATAGGTAATTTGTTAAAATAGAACTCATAGAGTCCAAGGCGAGCACCGAAAATGGCCCACAGCCCGTTGGTGACGTCCGCGCCCACCGAGCACCAAATTTTGAGTCGCTCTAAATTTGCTGGGTGCAGAAGCTGTAAAAAAGAGGCTGGATTTTTACGGTCGAAATCCAGGGGCAAGCCGCGATCCAGAGACATTTTAATGCCCTCACGAAAACCGGCGCGGAAGGCTTGAAAAGGTGTGTGGTGAATGTGCGAGGTGGAAAGAGTTTCTGGCATTTGGTAATAGTTCAGATCGAAACAAAAATCCACCGCGCCTTGCGGGCTGGTGCTGTCTTCGTGGGATTCGAGTTTAATGACGATTTCTCGGGGCCAGTTTTTAATTCCACCATTGCCGTAGGCGAGACCATTGATTGAATTTTTAGCAGACCAAGATAAAACTTGCGTCGTAATGATCAGTTTCATTGGTATTTTTAAGCTTGAGAAATTGCTGTGCAGAACGTTATCGCCGTCGATGGTAAAAAAACGCAACGTACGCGCTCGTTCGGCGCACTCACGGTGCGCGCGATTAAAACCTTTAATGCCATCCACCCTTTGGGCAAATGGGATCTGTGCTTTGACCGCTTCCCAAAAAAGATCTTTTTGGGGCTCGTCGTAACTTATGAAAAACACGTCCATATTCTGCATGGGCACAGAATACTCATGGCGGGGGTAGAGATCAAGCCTGGAACATGGTAACGGTACGTTCTGTGCATTGGAGGAAGCTATGCAAAAAGGATATTTCGCCGCTGGATGTTTTTGGGGAGTGGAAGCCCGTTTTAAAGATATTGAAGGCGTTGTTGATACGACGAGTGGCTACGGTGGAGGCCATCTAGAAAACCCCACCTACGAACAAGTTTGCGATGGCGTTAGCGGCCATGCCGAGATTGTCGAAGTGGTGTTTGATCCCAATATTGTTTCGTTTGAATCCCTTGTTCGGGAGTTTTTTGCTCTGCATGATCCCACAACCAAAAATCGCCAAGGCCCTGATGTAGGAACGCAGTATCGATCGGGTGTGTTCGTGGTGGACGACGAGCAAAAACAAATTTCTGAAAAGGTGATCCGTGACTTAACGGCGAAAAAAGTTTTTTCGAAGCCAATTGTCAGCGAAGTGACACAGTTTACAAATTTTTATGCGGCCGAGGAGTACCATCAAGATTACCTCGATAAGCACCCCGGCATGTGTCACATCTAGCGGCGTTTTTCTTCGGCTTCAAGACCGAAAATAACTTTTTCCACGCTCTTCAGCTCTGTTTTTTTGCTGCCGAGAATCGAATTGTAATGGGTTTTTGCGTCGGCGGGGACATTGGCGTCGTACACTTTTGCTGTAAGATCGTTAATTTCAGCTTCCAGCGTTGTGGCTTTTTGGCGCGATTCCGTTAATCTTTTTCCGCGCGCATGGGCGGCGATGAGTGAGCCACGAATTGTTGGCGCACAGCCCTTTGGTTCAAAGTCTTTATTTTCCAGGCCATTTTTAAAAGCCACTGCCGACGAGCAAAGTTCTTTTAAACCCAGAGCGTAGCCATTTTGGTAAGGGGTGACCTTGGCGCAAACCTCGGCGCGAGCGGTGCCGGCGAGGGCATGTTGTTTGCCCGTATCTGGAGTGCAAAACTCATGGAGGCCGAGGTCGTAACCTTCTTCGAAGCGCGTGGTGTCGCTTTTCTCAGAACACTGGGATACCACGTCGACAGGTGAGCCCTTTTTGCCGGCTTCAAAACCTTTTACATGACAAAACTTGCTGAGACCTTTTGTATAGCCTTTTTCGTATTTCGCAGTGTCAGGAGTCGTGCCGAATTGTTGGCAGCGAGTGGTCCACGCCGCCACGTCTTTGTTTGCCCGCTCTCCATCCTTCTCGCCGACAGCTTCCCAATTGTTACTTGTGCAAGAGCTCTTGTACAAAAGGGCATTCATCGAAGAACAGTGAGTGAGGGATAAAAATAAACAGGCCAATAAAAGACGGTTAGAAAGCATGGAATCTCCTTAAAATGTATGCGCCCATAATAGGATCCGGCTATTGTGAGTCAATGGAATTTTGCTGGTTTTTCGTCACAAAAGAACGGTCTTTGAGTTTTCGAATCGTTTGCTGCAAAACAGTTTCCAGCATATGCAACTCTTTGCTCGTGGGAAACCCCTTGAGAAGCAGCTTGCGCAAAACGGTGTAGGAATTCACTTTTTCGTGGCTCGACAAATCAATGTTGAGGGCCTCGAGCCAGCGCTTTAAAGTTTGATCTGGAAAAAAAAAGTTTTCGCGCTCCTGTTTATCCGTGGGAATAGGGTGGGCGTCATCCGTGGCTTGATGAAGAATTGTTAAAGCACACTGAACGGCATGGGATAAGTTAAGACTGGTATTCTCACCCGGTAATTTGATCTGAAAAACTCGGTGAACAAAATCCAAATCACTTTCGGCCAGACCATGATCCTCCGGTCCAAAAATAAGATACGTGTTTTTATTCAAGAGTTCAGCTTTCATCTCTGAGTCGTTTTTGAGGCTGGAAGCAAAATCAAAAGCGTCGCGGCGTTTTCCATCGCGAGCAGAAAAAGCAATTCGAATGCCTTCATGCTCCCAATCATAAAACCGCTGCCAATGAGGATAAATCTGACATTTTTCCAACTGCAGCTGCGCGTGCGCCGCGCCTTCGCGCGCGTCCTGATCGATTTCACACCGCGGCTCGATCAAAATTAATTTTTCTAGGCCATAATTGGACATGGCCCTTGCAACCATACCGACATTTCTTGAATATTTTGGGCGAACAAGCACAACACTCAAATTGTTCATAATTTAATTCGATCCGAAAGTTGCAACCCCAATGAGATATACTCTTGGTTGGCAGGGTATTTTTTTTGCAGGTCTAATAAATGGGTTTCTATGAGAGTGCACAGATCACCGTCGACGACAGTGTCACAGAGCTCCAGAAGCTCGACAAAAGCCAACCACTGATCGGGCAACTGCTTGTGAGCCTCGTGGAAAAGTGCCGCGATTTGTTTGGAAGAAATCTTTTGCGATTCACGCAGTGTGCGAATTTTTTGGTACAGCTCGTTTTTGAGCCTGGACTGGCCTGAAAGATCTTTTGCAGGGATCACCTTTTTTACAAAAGTTTCAGTCGCGCCGTAACTCTCTCGGTCCGCCGGGCCGGCAAAAACAGAGATCACTTTTGTACCAACAGCCATATCAAAAGTGCCCCAATCTGGTTGAAACAAAACGCGCCCTTGGTGTTTCACAGTACAATCGTCGAAAGAGATAATCATTGGCGTTTTATTTTTTCCAAGCAGAATCGATTGAACTCGTCCTGCGACGGTAACACCGGATGTAAACTCCAAGACGGCAGTCTGGCCCACCTCAAGCGAAGTGGTTTTGTACTCGCCAATAGGAGAGCTAAAGCCGCTGCCGTGATAACTTTTATCATGTCCTTGCAGCTGCACGTCGTTTTCGCAGAGCTGGGTGGGGCCCGATAACTTATAATAAAGAACGTTGTTGGCGGCGTCGGTGATCACCTCGCTCACCACACCCGAAATTTGCAAACCAGAGTCGAGAACAAGGCTGTTTACTGTTTTTGCTTTGATCGCCGTTTGCAAACCATAAAGACCACCGCGACGAAACGAAAGGCGCTCCTCAAGTTCGCGCAACACGAGCGAAAGATCGGCAAAGCTTTTAGCCACAAACAGTTGGGGCTGTTGCTCCGTTATATCGTAGCTTGTTTCAATGCAGTCAACAGTGAGCGGAAGTTTTTTAACGGAGTCTTGCAGACACTGGCGAGATTCACCCACCGACGAAAGTAAACCAGCGCCAAAAATTTTGGGATTTTGCAAATCGCCGATGAGGCCATATTCGGCCGTCCACCAGTTCATACGTCCAAGGAGTGAGGCCTCTGAAACGTGGCTGATAGACGCGTTGACCTGAGTGAGTCGCGCTTCAGCGGCGCGAACTTGCTCCGGCGTCGACTGAGGGTCTTCCTTAATATCCGAAAGGTCGCGAATGGCCTCGTACTGCGAAAGATCTTCCGAAGATATGATCGCCTTTTTTGCAACCTGCGCATACTCTTTGAGGTAAGAAGCAAACTGCTCGTCCACCAAGATCGGAGCGTGCCCAGCAGCTTCGTGAACAATATCGGGAGCCGGCGTGTAGAGAATGTGATCGATGCTGCGCATGTCGCACGCGATGGGCAAGATATTTAGACTCTGCAGTTCCATAAATGCCGCTGGCGGAATAAAGCCACTTACGGGAACGGCCGTCCAGCCAAATTCTTGCAACTTTTCGCATATCACTTCGATGCGGGGAATGGATTCGGTGTCGATGCCGGTTTTGGAAAGACCGGCGATATAACTTTCGTGGGCGTTTTTTAACAAATAGCTTTTGAGTTGCCGAAGCGTGAAGCGCCAGGTGGCCTGTTCGATGGGTGTGTAGTGCGAGTAATCTTGTTGGACAACATACTGCCTAAGATGAGGAGGAAGTTGTTCAATAATCTGTTTGAACTTTTTCATCCGTTCGTCCTTGTTAAAAGAAAGGGTCGGGCTGGTTGAGGTAGTTGTGAACATAATCCTTTATGCCTTTCTCTAGCGACCATTCAGGCCGAGAAAATCCTTGGCTTAAAAATCGATCCATTTTTGCTTGCGTAAAATATTGGTAGCGCGGGCGAAGATTTTCGGGAACATCCATCCACTCCACTTTCATCGGCTTGCCGATCTCTTTAAAAACGGCCGCAGCTAAATCAAGCCAGGTGCGGGCTTCGCCAAAACCCATATTAAAAATTCCTGAGTAACCTTTGTTTTCGAAAAGAATTTCGGCGATCCAGCGAGTGACGTCTTTCACGTAGATAAAATCGCGCAGTTGTTTACCATCCGCATACTGCGGGTTGTGCGAGCGAAACAGTTTGAGCTCGTTGTTGACGTGAATCTGGCGGTACGCCTTAAACACCACACTAGACATATCCTTTTTGTAAAATTCGTTAGGGCCGTAGACGTTAAAAAAGCGCAAGCCCATCCACAGCGGAGGCGTTTTGGTTTGCTGAACAGCCCATATATCGAAGTTGAGTTTGGATTCGCCGTAGGGATTTAAGGGTTGAAAAGAACGCGGGTCTGTTTGGTCATCAAAGCCCTGGGCACCATCACCGTAAACAGCGCCGCTGCTTGCGTAGATCAAACGCGTCTTGTTTTCGGTGCACCATTCAAAAAGTCTCTGGGTGTATTCGGTATTGATTGTGCGCAAATAGGTGCGGTTGAGTTCGGTGGTCGAGGAGCAGGCCCCCATGTGCAAGATAGCTTCAACTTTAGGTTTGGTATTTAAAAAATCCCAAAGCTCTGTATGGGTTAAAAATTTATCGTATTTTCTTTTGGATAAAATTCCTGCGCGCAAATCAGGGCGAATCACATCCACAGCAACGATGTCTTCTCGACCGCGTTGATTGAGTTCCCAAACAAGGGCACTTCCGATAAATCCTGTGGCGCCAGTTACAATAATCATCGCTGTTTGTTATCACTGAACGACAGTAGAGTCACCGCGAGAGTTCCAGATCAGATTGAGCTCCTCGATGGTTTTATGTTCGCAAAGTCCCATATAAACGAGATAAACCAGCGGAAAGGTCAACGGCATGAAATAGAGAAAGAACGGAACGACACAGAGGGCCATGGCGGCCAGGCCCAATGCTAAAAGAAAGATCATCAGGCAGAGAAGATTGCCGATATTTTTCCAGGTCTGAGAGAGGACAAAATCCATGGCCTGTTTTTCGGTTATGCCGGGATTTCGAAATTGGTAGTAGGCCATAAAAGGAATCAGGTAGATCCCCAAAGTCGTGACAATTGTGAGCCAATAGAAGTGAGGAATGTTGGCGCGTAAGCCAATCTCCACGACCAACCCAATTCCAGCACAGGCGAGAAGATAATTTTTAAACGGCTTCAAAAGGCTTTCGTCGAAACAAAGTTTGAAATAAGACTCCACTGTATAAGTCTGCTCTGCAGTTTGAGTCTGCTTCTGCATCAGGGCATCCATCAATCTCAAACCACCAAAAGAGTAGATAAAGCGCAGAACAGGATTTGCAATAGAACCCAAGTAAGGAATTACACTGATCATGGCCTCGGTGATAAAAACAATGACACCTAAGAAAGCAAAAAGTGAAAAATGTTTTTCCACCATGTTGAACGCGGCTCGTATCCAACGATGGCAATAATCAAAGGGCAATAAAAAGTTTTGTTGTGGTTCCATAGAGAACGAAACTGACATGTTTCTTACACTATTTCAAGCGGAGTTAGGCCCCCCAAAGGGGTTTGCAAGTTGGTGAGCTGTCCCTGGTAAAGGCGAGCCACGGCAAGATGAATTTCGGCGTGAGTTGCATGAGCAAAAAAGTAAAAGCGCAAATCATATTTAAAAGTATGGGCCTGGTTTTCGTAGTTAAACGTCACCTCAGGTGCCGGCACTATTTGCTGAGCCAAGTAGTCGGGAGCGTAAATTCGGTTAAACACCGTACGGCTGATGGATTTTCCTCGGTACACGGAGCGGCTACCGTAGGCGTTGGGTGGTTTGAAAAAAAACTGGGCGCGCTTCGACCAGAGGTCTTCGGCGTCTTTAAAGTCTGCAAAACGAAAAGTTTTTAGCAGAGCTTTTTGTAAATGCGGAAGGGGTAAATCCTTCTGCGACCATTCGACCAGGCGATTTTTATCGGCAATGGCACCATAGGTCCAAGGATTTGGCGAAATTAAAGTTTTGTTAAAGCGGAAAGCCTCTGCAAGTGCAGGAATGTTAGCGAAATAAAAATCCGTGTGGCGGTTATAGATACCATGCACTTTTTTATTCCGCCAAATCACTTGGTGTTCAGAGTCGATCGTTAGCTCTTGCGGAGAACTGATTTCGCAGTCGATGGAAAATTCTTTTTTTAAGAATTCGCAAAACATCAAAAACTCAAAATACATATTTTGCTGTTCGGGATTTTCGTCGACGATTAAAAACAAATTTCCCGGTTGTAAATTTGCGCCAAAGGCTTGCTGAAAGCTCGCTATAAACTTTGCCTTCGCATTTTTAAAATCAGGAAGATTTTTAACCTCGTATTGCTCGGCATTGACTAAAAAGGAAGAGGCGTTGGTGTTGACTTCGATAATTTTGAGTTGGTCGTCGCTGTTGATGTGCACGTCGAGGCTGTTGATAATGGAAGAATTTTTTGGCTCGGGCGTTTGTTGAAGGATTTTCGCAAGATCGTGCACAATATTTTGTGCGTCTTCAAAGTGCTGGCGTTTCAGTTTAAAAACAAAGGGCGACGCCAACTGCGGCGACAATGATTGGACCAAGGTGTCCGAAAGTGTCGGATAGTTTTTGCGCAAGTGCGCTTGATACTGCGAAAAGAAAGCATGCATTGAATTCAATTCCAGAGTGAAAAGCCCACCCAGCGGCAGGCTAATGAAAGTTTCACTTCACAAGAAGTGAAACCTACAAGAAGCGGCCCTCTTGCAAGAGGGCACCAACCATTAAGCTTTGATAAACTTAGAACCTGGCTTCCAACCGGCAGCGCAAAGCTCTCCTGATTGTAGACCACTGAGAACGCGAAGGATTTCGTTGCAGTCACGGCCAACGCTCAGGTTATGAATACCCATGTACTGGATCATTCCTTCTGGATCGATAATGTAAGTGCCGCGAGTGGCAATTCCTTTGTCTTCCAAAAGCACACCGTAGTCGCGAGAGACTCTTTTAGTCACATCGCCAATGAGCGGGTAGCCAAGATCTTTAAGATCGTCTTTGATCCAGCGCTTGTGCGAATGAACGGAATCGATGCTGCAGCCCAAAACTTGCGCGTTCACTTCTTTAAATTTTGGAAGATAATCGCGGAATTGCGTAATTTCGGTAGGGCAGACAAATGTGAAATCAAGTGGGTAGAAGTAAAGTACAACCCATTTACCTTTGTAATCGCTCAGATTGATGTCTTTAAATTCGCCACCATCAACAACAGCGGGTGCTGTAAATTGTGGAGCCGGTTGTCCGATCATAGGCATGAGTAACTCCTTTGAGTATAAAATTGAAAGGCCATATTGCGCGGCAAACGCACCCCAGTCAAGTTAGGCCAACAGACAAAAGGTACGCCGTACCGTTTAAGGTACGCCGTACCTTTTAGTTGAGATCTGCGTCAAGTTGGATACCTGCGTACCCAAAATCATGATGAATTGATAGCTTGCTGCCATGAAAATCATTTCTTGGAACGTTAACGGCATTCGC